>CAUWCT010000059.1:0-22724 GCA_963557065.1 uncultured Lachnospiraceae bacterium
TTGTTTGCTATGCAATTTTATTTTTCTCTAACCACTACCTCTTTGTTTCAAACTTTCCACCTCATCCCCATCCATTACCGTATTTTTCTGATCCACTCTTCCTGCTGCACGAATTACTCCGGCATGGTATAGAAGCTGCTCTGAAAATGTAGTTTTTCCTCCGTCTACATGGGCTAAAACACCCATGGAAACATGTTTTTTTATTTTTTTAGGCTCCTGAACACCCATAAAAAATGATTTCCTCCATAATTGCATAATACGAAATTATACCACAGAAGGGGAAGTTGGTCGAGATAGTGTTGGGTTTTCATTCCGCTGATGCCGATTGCTGTTGAAAAGGTAGGCCCACGCGAAAAGACTCAAGACTCCCCCTATGATAAAATTCTGGCATTTTGCAGCGAACCGCATTCCAAAAAAGAAATCATGCATACCACCTGAAAAACAGCATATATACACAAGTTCTCATCCATGTTATTCTATTTTACAGATAAACAACGAGAAGGGAAATGAGCGAACCAATGAAAAGACCGAATATTGTATTTATTTTAACGGATGATCAAGGTTACTGGTCTCTGGGCTGTTACGGCAACAAAGAAATCAAGACTCCCAACTTAGACAGACTGGCGAAAAGCGGTATGCGCTTTGACAATTTTTACTGTGCGTCTCCTGTCTGCTCTCCTGCCAGAGCTTCCATCTTTACGGGACACATTCCATCCAGACACGGCGTCAGAGACTGGATTCACTCCGGCCATGTTGATGAATCTCAGTTAGATGAAGAATTACTAAAACAGATTTACAATCCAGATTCTCCAAAAGAATATCAGCAGGCCAAAGGCCAATTAAAGGGAGACGCTGCGATTGATTATATTGCAGGAGAAACCTGCTATACGGATTTACTGGCAGAAGCCGGTTATACTTGCGGCCTTTCCGGAAAATGGCACTTGGGGGACAGCGGACATCCTCGGGCAGGTTTTTCTTACTGGAAAACCATTGCCATGGGCGGTGATAATTATTTTTATCCCACTGTTTTGCAGGATGGACGGTTCCGTATGATGCTCAATACATATTTGACTGATTACATTACTGATAATGCTCTGGAATTTATGGACAGCTGCAAAGACTCTGACCATCCATTTTACCTCAGCGTTCACTACACTGCCCCTCATTCTCCATGGAATAAGGATCAGCACCCAGAACGTATTTACCAGCAGTATGAAAATTGTCCTTTTGAAAGCGTTCCCAATCTTCCTGCCCATCCATGGAGTATTTACCACAGAAAATCCATGGCTGAGTTTGCAGAATTTCGCCGCACCTGCTTAAAGGGTTATTATGCTGCTGTAACTGCAATGGATGAAAATGTAGGCAGACTGCTGGATTACCTGGAAGATCATAATCTATTAGAAGATACCATTATTTTCTTTACCGGTGATAATGGCATGAACATGGGACACCATGGCATTATCGGAAAAGGAAATGGCACTTATCCGTTAAACATGTATGAAACCTCTGTCAGAGTTCCTGCTCTGGTAAGCTGGAAAGGCAAAATTGCTCCAGAGAGTACTTCTGACGCTTTATTAAGTCACTATGACATTTTCCCCACTCTGGCAGATCTTCTGGACTTACCTGCTCCAGATGACTCCCTTCCAGGCAAAAGTTTTGCCGCAGTACTGCGGGGCCAGCCCCTCAATCAGGACTCCAGCGTAGTAATCTATGATGAATATGGTGCTACCCGCATGATTCGAAGCCGCCAGTGGAAATATATCCGCCGTTATCCAGACGGCCCTAACGAACTGTATCACCTTCTGACCGATCCAGATGAACTGCGTAATCTGGCGGACGCTCCTTACGCCCAGCCTGTCTGCGAACAGCTGGAAGCCCAGATGGAAGAGTGGTTTTCACGTTACAGCTGTCCGGAAAAAGACGGAAAGAATGCGCCTGTTACCGGACTGGGTCAAACTGGACTTAACAGCTTCGCTCCGTTCACTCCTTATGACTAAAATACAATTCCTCTTTAATCCAGAAGGATTCCCAAAGCAAACGGATTGGATTCCTTCTGGATTTTTCCATATATAGGGCGAGGGCATCGCTCAATCATCTAATTTGATGATTTTGCGACGCCCTCCGTTTCAATAGTACCATTCAGCAAGCCTTACTTCCGAACCAGCCTGCACTCTACTGTTAAACCGTCCTGTCCCCAAAAAGATACGATTGTCTGGGTTTCTTTTGACTCCAGTTTGACTTTTTCTTCATCAGATGGACTTATCTGGCCAACTTCCCAATGTCCGTCTAATGTTATCTGCGTCCACTTGCCAATGCTCTCACTTTTCAGCCATTTACGGGAGTACAGACTGACTTCTTTTTGTGTTCCGTCCGGATTCTTCTGATCTTCTTCCTGACCTTCATAGAAACGCAGATCCGGATCGCAGAAGCTGAGATCCATTTCTGTACCTTGGGATTTCACCATCAGCAGACACTCTCTGTCCGCACCCAGCACCCACTCTGCTCCAATACCGTTTCCTATTCTGTCTTTACCAGAAAGTTCTTTCACAGTTCCAGAATCAAAGAATACAAGGCTGCAAATTCCACTTTCTTTATCTCGTACTGCATGAAGGCCATCTTTCTGACAAAGCACATTATACGGAAGTTCTTCTGGTTCTTCCTGTTTCGGCTGAACCCGTATCATATACTCATAAGAAGCCATTTGGGGCGCTTTCCCATGATTAATCCACAGCTTATCAAATTCACCAAACGTCACCTCTTCTGTATCCTGTGCTCTTGACTCCTGTTTTCCACAAGTTTCTTCCAAAATCATTCCAGCCGGAATACGGTAACGATTGCCGCTTGGATCAGAAAGAATCTTCTCTTCTTTTAATACTGATCCAATCTCGGTTTCCGTAAGGTTTCCACGCCACTCTGGATAATCGCCCAGATAATTCTGATACAGCGTAGTAATCGTATCATAATTTTTGCGTCCATCTTCAATTCCGCTTCCCAGACAGATGATTCTGTCATCAAAGAAAAACCAACTCTTTCTGGCTCGCAGCGTACCGTCATATTTGGCATGTCCATGCAGCTTCATTGCATATGTTCCCTGACGATTATGGTAAGAAACACCTCCTGCAAAGGTTTCATCCGACAAGAGCATTTCTTCAAATCCGGCAGTTGCATCCACTACGCAGACATTCTGGCGAAGTTCATCCACAGGCAACATCACCGTGGTTGTCCCTGGAAAACAGTTCCAGTCCCAGCCTTCCTGCCAATAACCGCTGGCTCTGTTATTGACCGGAGCCCCACTTCCCAATATCTGCAGATTACCATAAGTAATATAGCGTCCATAACGGTTATTTCTGGCATAGGTTTCATTTCCCCACAGATACCGGCTGTGTCCCCTGACTCCGGCCATCCAGTTTTCCCTTCTCTGGATTCCTGCACAGGCATAGTTCATGGAAAAATATCCTTCTGGCGCCTGTTCTGCAGTATATCCCAATTTCTTCAGCGCATCTGCCTGAGAATAAGGCACATACTCTGACAGTCGAAGCAATGCGCCTGCCATCTCTTTATCAATCTCTGGTTCAAAATCATGTACGCTGCCACCAGGTTCCCCAGCCAATGCCATATAATAAAACGGCTCCAGGCTGGAAATCTGGCTCATCTCTCCTACTCCTTTAGGATGTCTGGAGGACATGCTGATCATCCAGTTGTAATGGTTGCAGTAAATTCTCATGTAAAGAAGGCTGTTTCTCATTGTCCGGTGAGCTTCTTCTCCCAGTTTAAAATCTGTTCCGCTAAGAGCATAAACTACCGGCGCTGCCCCCTGAAATCCTCCCATTGCATATGCCGGATAGTGATTTGCGTGATGAAATGCGCTTCCGTCAATTTTAAACGGCCCAGCCAGTCCAGGTGCCGGCCTTAGGCTGGTGCTCAGCCATCTGCTCATCGCTTTCAGGCAGCCCCCCTGATCCTCTGGAGCTTCCATCAGGAGAATTGAGTACAAAATCCCCTGTAATAAGGTATTTAATGTATCTACACTTTCCCCTTGAAGTTCTTCAGGATTTCGGAATACCCTTCCTCTTCCGGAAAACCAGCCAATCATATTGGACGCCTGTTCTAACAGTCCAGCCTCTTTTAACGGTTTTCTCATTAAAAAAACGGACGGATATAACGCCCTCATAGGGTACCCCAGATGGTGTGTTGTTCCCAGGGAACTTCCCTCGACCCAGCCCTGTTCCCATAAATGCTGAAGCAAATGGCAATAGCAGTCTGCCAATTTCTTTTTCTGTTCCTGAGTTCCCTCATGCCAAGCATATGCTGTATCCAATAACAGGAAACAACATTCTTTAATCTCTATGGAACCGGTCAAAAACCTTAATTCCTCAGCCTGTGCTTTTGGATAAGCCGCCTTTTGGCATGCGGCATCAATGGTAACGCCTCCCCAGTTTCCATCCTCCATTTGGTAAAGCTGGAATCGGTCATATTTTTCACACAGTTCCCGACATTCATCCTCTGATACCAGAAGTTTTCCCTTTTCCGGCCAATTGCTATGAGTAAGAATGAACTGCTCCATACGTTCCCCGATTAACTTAACCTGCTGTTTAATCCGGCATTGCAGGGCCTCATCCCTTACCGTTTTTCCACGTTCTTTCCGGTCTGCCGCCAACGCTTCCTCTTCTAATCTGTGGAAACGAAGCAAAGAAGTCCAGTGTGCATTTACTGCGGTATCTACAGAAAGATTTACAAAAGGAACCTGTAAATCCGGCACTGGATGTCTGGGATCAATGGGAACTGCTGTAATGAGCTGATCAATCCAGATCCTGTCTGCCTCTTTTCCCTTACGAATAAAGCGGATTTCATCCATGCCTTCTACAGGGTTTCCTGTCATATCCTCATAAGGCACCCAGCACGTTCTCCATCCGGTAAATGCCTGTCCAAACAGAAAACTGCAGCACCTTTGTCCCTGTTTGTAAAATTCAACAGCAAGAGGATATTCTTCTGGTTTTTCCCTGTAAAGCCATACCACAAAGTTGTCTCTGTCCTGATTTAATCCGCCAGGCTGAAAAGGATGATATCCTACCTCTCCTTTCAAAGAAAGAACGGCATCTCCCTCCATTTCCCATAAAAGTCCGTATTCTCCGTCTTTTTTATGGGTTTTGCTAATATTGACATTGGACTTTTCTGCAGTAATCCCCTGTGGGATTCCTGTTTCAAATGAGTATATCATGTTCCTGTCCCTTTCCTTTATGCTCCTTGACATATTGTCCAGGGGTTAATCCATAAATTGACTTAAATTTTCGGATAAAGCTGGACGTATTCAAATACCCTACCTTTAAAACCGTATCTCCAATCGTACAGTTTTCTTCTAACATCAAACGAATCGCCTCCCGCATCCTGCAATGGGTTACGTAATCACTTAATGTTTCGCCATACTGGTTTTTGAAGAACGAGCTCAATGCCGGAAGCGACATATTTAAATCTGCCGCCATAGTCTGAATCGCAAAATTCTGCTGATAAATCTGTTCATCCAGATATTCTTTTATCTGCCTCAGCAGCTTGGAATCTTCTTCTGATTTTTCGTTTCGGATAAACTGGCAGATATTCATGCTGATGTTGGAAACCGCCTCTACCAGTTCGTCTACTGTTTCAAAATCCGCCAATATCGTAGCATAAGAAAATCTGGCTCGTTTTTGTTGCGGAAGTTCTCTGTTAATTTGAACAATAATGGAAGAAATATTGTCAATTAACTGATAGCACAATCCCTTTACATAGTACAATGGAAGCTGCAGGGACTTCATATATTCAATAATTTCGCTCAAGCTTTGCTGGATTTTATCTGCATCTCCATTCTTAATCTGATAGTTAAGCTGGTCAAATAATTTCTGCGGATAAACCATACCAATTTCCCCATTTAAAACCATCATCGTACTGTCTATCACGCAGCGGTACCCTTTAATAAAACGGTAATCCGCAGCCATCATTGCCTCCATATAGCACCTTGGAATGCTTTCATATCCTTCCTGAATGCTGCTGATTGCAATCATAACGTCCGTTTCCAGCAGGGTACATAATTCCTGATGGATTTCCATAACCTTTCTGTTTAAATTCATCTGCCCCTCTGAGTCCACACATCCCCCCATGTAAGCAAATTTTCCCTGCTCTCTTTCTTCCCTGATATAACCAGATAATTTCTTGCTAAGTATCTGCTCCATCTTCTCTGCGCTTACCTTATGGGCTTCCTCCGGCCTTACAGTCAGTACCAATACAAAAAAACGCTTACTGTTTAAGCCTGGCATATTCAGTTCTGTCAGTTGGCGTAAAAAGCTTTCCTCATCCGCCACTTTTCCTTTTAACAGCAAATGCAGAAACTGGCTTCGGGAAGCTCCAAGAGAGCAGATTCGGAGCTCCTCGTTTTCATTTGCCAAATGTTCCACAGCAGCCTTAATACCTTCCATGCCTTCCTTCTTCTCACGGCCGGACTTTTGAAGAAATTTGCTGATACTTCTAATCGGACTGTAATTGGCTTTCATGTTCAGCCAAATCAACACTGCACCTACCAATACAATTGCAGTTTCCACCAGCAAAAACGTCTTCTGAACGTGTCTCAAGCTTCGGTTTACTTCTTCTATTGGCGTTGCTTTTACATAATCCCATCCTGTAACTTCGGATTTTACTGCGGAAATCAAATGGTCATGGCAAATCACAGGATTTTCATATTCTATCAGTATCTGGCTCCAGTCAATCTGATCCCACATATCCCTGGGGAAATTCCCAGGATAGCTTGCCAGAATCGTTCTTCGGTCCTGATCCTTGATGAAAAACGCTGCGTTCCGGTTTTCCGGAAACATTTTCTCCGCATGAAGCATAAACATCAGTATGCCTTTTCCCCCTCTGTTTTCCACTGGATACATTACTGTAATTAATTTTGCCCCTTCTCCTTCAACCTCCAGATATTCCTCCGGCCTTACAGTTCTCTTTTTTATGTTTTTGACCATACTCAGGAAGTCCTGGATATTCCAGTCCTTGTAATAGTATTCCCCTGAGAAAAAGCGTTCTATCTGATACGAGCTGTGAGATGTATAAATATAAGAATCCCCATGGGAATAATAAGCAATATCTGCAATTACTGCGTTTGACAACGTATATGTTTTTAATGTTCTTATCAGTTCTTTGGACAACAATACATTTTCCAGATTCTGGGGAATGTCCATGGCAGACAAGTCTATCAAGCTGTCTCTAATGGCCTCCAGCCGTATCATAACATTATCCATTCCCACTTCAAACTGGCACAAAGACTGTACATCTTCCTTGACTGCCTGATCCTTTACAATGTTCATCAGAGTTCGGCTAATGTACATGGTAAAAATCACTATCGGTATCATTAAAATGACAAGATAAGATGTGAGATACTTAAAAAACAGTTTATTTCGCAGATATAGTCCCCTCATTCTCTCTCCCTGCAAGGGCTGCAGAAACTCTGCAGCCCTTGCCGTTTCTCTTTTGCTCTCTTATTTCTGTGTTGCTCTGTTATGAATCTGTGTTTTAATCTCTACATATTCATCCAGTCCAAGGTTCTTTAACTGGCTGATATATGCGTCCCATCCGGCATCAATATTACCCTCTGTAATAAATTTCGCACTCATCTGATCTACATAACTGATCAGGTCTGTTGCCAGGAACGCAATCCGTTCATTTTCTTCCTCAGTCATCATTACGTAGTCATTTACATAATTCTCTTCCAGAT
Source organism: uncultured Lachnospiraceae bacterium (assembly GCA_963557065.1). GTDB lineage: Bacteria > Bacillota > Clostridia > Lachnospirales > Lachnospiraceae > UMGS1370. The sequence goes on from CAUWCT010000059.1 coordinate 7,736, forward strand.
AAGGTTCATAGAATGCATCTGCCGCATCCTTATTCTGAGGACTGTCTATTACGTCTACAAAGTTAGCGTCGCCTTCTAGAATCCATGCCACTGCAAATTTATTTGGTACTTCTACAGACTTTTCATCATTAGAAAACTCTTTTCCCTCAGCGTTCATAATCTTAGAGTAGTTGCCTTCTCCCTCTTCTTTCTGGATATGTACGCCGATTTTACCAAGATAGTTCTCAACGCTTGCTTCTTTTGCATATGCAAGGTCAATCCAACGAACCAGCTCTTCCGCATATTCAGAGTCTGCGCTGATTGCAAAGCTTAAGTTAGCGTTTAACGCATTTACTCTCATGCCCCATACCGGCTCTTTTCCATTATCGCCCTTTACAGGAGCCAGGTAAGCATACACGCCTTCTTTTGTAGGATCATTTCCTGCAATTGGACGATTAACCAGTTCTGCGCTCCATCCGGATAATACGCCGGCAACAGGAGTCGAAGTCTGAGTTTTTGCATTGTATGCAGGGTTATCCATAGTGAATGCTTCTCTGTCCAGGAGTCCATTGCTGTACAGTTTGTTTAAAAATGTCAGATACTCTTTGTATTCGTCTGTTGCAGGTGCAAATACAGGCTGACCATCTTTCATTGCCATTCTGGACAGCTTACTGTTGCTTACAATACCAGTAAATCCCAGTAAACTCATCATACCGGTATTACTTTCTCCATATTTGAACGTCAGAGGCACTTCATCATCTTTACCGTTGCCATTTAAGTCTCCGGCCTCTTTAAAAGCCATCAGTACATCAAACAATTCACCTGTGGTAGTCGGCATTTCTTTATTTACTTTCTTCAGCCATTCGGTATTGATCATTAACGTATCATTTGTTTTAGGAAGTCCATTTTGATTCAATGTAGGCAGCGCATATACATCGCCTTCCGGAGTGCTCAATGCGTTTAACAATTCCGGACATGCCTCTAAGATCCTTGTAAAGTTTGGCATATAAGTCTCGTTCAGGTAATCGTTAAAACGGAATAACATTCCCTCTGCACCGTATTTTACAACATCCGGCTTATCTAAAGACCAGCTTCCGTAAAAAGCATCTGGAAGAGTGCCGCTTGCAAACGCCAGATTTCTCTTTTCTTTCTGCTGAGACTGAGGCCAGTCAAGCCATTTTACCTTTACATTGGTCTGTTTTTCTAACTCTTTAAACATATTACATTGATCAAATGGTACAAATCCATCTTCTCTAACACCTGCAATTGTCACATTAATTTCTTCCTTCAGCGGGAAAAAATCCTCACTGGACACTACTTCGCCACTAGCAGCAGGCGCATCGTTTTTCGTCGTCTCAGATGAATTTTTCTCTCCTCCTCCACAGCCGGTCAATATAGATGCAGCCATAGCTGCAGTCAATAATAATGCTGTCTGTTTACGTAATTTCATACCTCTTCTCCTTTAACATTTTATTATTTAGGCATTTGTTAAATGCCGCAACCCATTGATTTTACTGGGTTTTCATTGTTTATATATAAATTTTCTCTCCACTCATGGTAAAATATAAGTACCACCAAACATCCCACACACGAGCAGAGGAGAAAATTTATGGCTACTAATTATCATCAGCTTTCACTCAAAGATACTTTTTCAGACTGCAAGGACATGTTTATGGATGATGTCCCTTCCTTTTTTCAGCTTCTGGATCTGCATTTTGATATTTCTCTTTATTCTGAATAATGACCTGTTTTTCTCTCCTTATATAGCAGAAGGTTATCCACACCGAGGGAGAAAATCATTTAACAATTACCTACATTTTATTATTTTCTCATTTTTTCCAATAAAGTCAACCCTTGACAGAGCCAATCATAACACCTTTTACAAAATGCTTTTGAACAAATGGGTACAGAATCAATGTAGGTACACAAGATACAATAATAACTCCATACTTCATGGCCTCTGCCAACTTCATTCTGGCGTCAATATCCGCAATATCTGCCGCATCATTGGCCACCATCTGCGTTTGAATCAAAATCGATCGGATTACCAGCTGCAGCGGATAACGCTCTGCGGAATCCAGATACAGCAGTCCTTTCATGTAATCATTCCAGTGTGCGACTGCATAGTATAACACCAGAACCGCAATAATTGCCTTGGACAGCGGCAGCACCATACTAAAGAAAAACCGTCCTTTCGAACATCCGTCAATCGCAGCAGCCTCTTCCAGTTCTCCGCTGATATTAGACTCCAGGAATGTTCTTGCAATAATAACATTATAAGCGCTTACGCTTCCTAGGAAAATCATTACCCAGAACGTATCTCGAAGTCCCATACTTTTCACAAGTAAATAAGTAGGTATCATTCCGCCGCTAAAGTACATTGTAATTAATAGGATCGCTGTAATTGCCTTTCTTCCTGAAAAATACTTACGGGATAACGGGAATGCCAGCGTCATTGTCAACGCTACGTTTAACGCTGTACCAACTACCGTATAAAGAATCGTATTCCAATAACCTCTCCAGATGGTATTATCCTGGAAGATCCGTTTATAAGCATCCAGATTAAAGCCCTTAGGGAAAAGCATTACTTCGCCATTCAGTACCTTATAAGGGTCAGATACAGAGGCAATCAGAACGAAGAACAGCGGATATGCTACAATAACAAATACAAGCAGCAGCAATATAGTAGTCACTGTGTCGAAAATCACATCTTCTCTGGAGCGTTTAATTGTTTTCGTCGTATTCACGTTTTTCCCCCCTTACCACAGACTGGTGTCATTGACCTTCTTACAAATGGCGTTTACCATAAGAATAAGGACCACATTGACTACTGTATTAAACAGATCAATCGCTGTAGAATAACTAAACTGTGCATTAAGCAGACCAACCTTATATACATATGTAGATATGATCTCCGAAGTCTCTAAGTTCAGAGGCGTCTGCAGCAAGAACGCTTTCTGGAAGCCTACATTCATAAAGCTTCCGGTACGCATGATAAACAAAATTACGATCTGAGGCAAAATACCTGGAATATCTACGTACCAAATTGTTTTTAATTTGCTTGCTCCGTCTATCTTGGCTGCTTCGTACAGCTCTGGACTGATGGAGGACAGCGCCGCCAGGTAAATAATCATACCCCATCCTGTATTCTGCCAAATATCCGACCACACGAAGATGTGCGGAAAGTAAGACGGCTCTCCTAAAAAGAATACCCGTTCCAGGCCAAGAGACGCCAGGATATTATTCAGAATACCTGTAGACGGAGACATGAACACGTACAGCATACCGCACAATACTACTACAGAAATAAAGTGGGGCGCATATACCACCATCTGCACTACCTTGCGCAGCTTGCCGCTTCTGACTTGATTCAGTATCAGCGCCAGTATAATCGGGAATGGGAAGCCTGCAATCAGGGAATAGATACTAATCCCCAGTGTGTTCTTCAATAAGGTCAAGAACTGGGGGGTTTTGAAAAATCTTATAAAGTTATCAAATCCGACCCATTCACTTCCCCAGATTCCCTGTTTCGCAGAGAAATCCTTAAATGCAATCTGCAGGCCGTACATTGGTCCATAGTTGAATACAAATATGAACAACAATGCAGGAACGCACAGCAGATAAAGCTGCCAGTCTCTTCTCATCGCTCTGACAAATTTCTGCTTAAATGATTGCTGCCGTCCTTCTACCAGTACGGAAGACTGGTATTGAGCTTTTTGTTTAGCCATACTCTTTTTCACTCCTTTTTCTATTTTTTACAAGCCCTTATTTATCCATAAGTCTTTTATCGACTTTGGACAACTCGTAACTCCATAATATTCATTTTTTCTCCACTTTACAATTCTCCGATTTTTCGTTGTATGCCAGTTTTTTGACAGATTTATTTTTGAATATGCGATTCTTTTTCGCATATGCCATATTTCTTTTGTATACAAAAAACCATCTATATAGGCTTTTCAATTATAAATACGGCATATTTATGCCTATCAGGTTTAAATCCCCTCTTTTTGTATCCTCTTCTCGTCCTCTTTCATATGTAACAATAAGGCTCTTGCCATATCCCCGAGTATGAGGATTGGCAGTTTTCATGGAGGTATTTTATGGATAACGGACGCATTGTGGCTGCTTTGGCTGGCAACCCCAACGTAGGGAAAAGCAGCATCTTTAATGCTCTAACCGGCATGCGCCAGCACACCGGCAACTGGACCGGAAAAACAGTGGCCTTAGCCCAGGGTACTTATGAATATGGCGGAAAGGAGGTTTTATTAGTGGATCTTCCCGGCACTTACTCCTTAAACGCCCACTCGGAGGAAGAGGAAATCGCCCGTGATTACATCTGTTCCGGCCAGGCGGATCTGCTTTTGGTAATCTGCGACGCCACCTGCCTGGAACGGGGACTTCACCTGTTGTCCCAGATTACCCATCTGGATTCTGTAAAGGACAACCAAACTCCCATTCTGCTCTGTGTCAATCTGTGCGATGAAGCCGGACGCAAAGGAATTTCCATTGATTTTTCTTTACTGGAAGATGTGCTGCAGATTCCCGTTATCCCCTGCTGCGCCAGGGACAAAAAAACCATTGAGCAAATCCGAAAAGCAGTCTTAACTGCCAGGGAGCGAATCTACTCTTATGACTGTCTGGATTTTTCTCCGAAAGCCCTGGCAAAAGAAACAGTTTCTGTATGTAAAAAATCTGGCAGAAGCTTAGAAGAACGGATCGATAAGATTGTGACGGGAAAATTTACCGGAAAACTGATTATGACCGGCCTTCTTCTTTTTATTTTCTGGCTGACCATGAGCGGAGCCAATTATCCATCCCAGATGCTGTGGAATGCTTTATTTGAGTTGGAGGGAAAACTTGCTGATGGAATGGCGTTTCTTCACGCCCCAGAATGGCTGATTGGATGTGTGGTTTATGGAATTTACCGGGTGCTGGCCTGGGTGGTCTCCGTCATGCTGCCGCCCATGGCCATCTTTTTCCCGCTTTTTACCTTGCTGGAAGATTTAGGGTATCTTCCCAGAGTCGCTTATAACATGGATCGGGCCTTTGAAAGATGCAAATCCTGCGGAAAGCAATGTCTGACCATGGCAATGGGTTTTGGATGCAATGCCGCTGCCATCGTGGGCTGCCGGATCATCGACTCTCCCAGAGAGCGGCTGATCGCCATCTTAACCAACTCCATGATCCCCTGCAACGGCCGTTTCCCCACGCTTTTTACCTTAATTACCCTGTTTTTCACAGCCGGACTTGGCGGCATTCTCAACTCTTTTACCGCTGCCGTCTGCCTGACCTGTGTGATTTTGCTGGGGGTTCTGGCAACCCTGGCCGTTTCCTGGCTTTTGTCCCACACCTTATTAAAAGGGATCCCCTCTTTTTTCACTCTGGAACTTCCCCCTTACCGCAGGCCCCAAATCGGCAAAGTAATTGTGCGTTCCATATTTGACCGTACTCTGTTTGTGTTAGGCAGAGCCGTTGCGATTGCTGCCCCTGCAGGACTGCTTATCTGGATTCTGGCAAATATTTCTTATGTAGGCCCGGAAAACGGTTTTTTTGCTCTGGCTGTCCAGTCTCCGCTTTCTGCACCTACGCTTCTCTCCATTCTCACCAGTTTTTTTGATCCTCTTGGACAGCTGATGGGAATGGACGGCGTTATTTTAGTGGGATTTATCCTGGGATTTCCGGCCAATGAAATTGTGCTCCCCATTATCCTTATGGCCTATCTGCAGTCCGGAATGCTGACGGAAATGAGCGATTCCCATGCTCTTGGCCAACTGCTTATCCTTCATGGGTGGACCTGGCAGACCGCTGTCTCCATGCTGATTTTTTCCCTTTTCCACTGGCCCTGCTCCACTACGGTTCTGACCATACGAAAAGAGACCGGATCCATGAAGTGGACGCTTCTGTCTGTGCTGATTCCCACTGTTTTAGGCATCCTTTTGTGCATCACTGTTACGGCGGTATTTCGGATGTTTTAACCGCCATCCTCTTTTGCCTTTCCCGGCCATGGGATCAATGAGAGTTTCTGCTGCCCGGATAAATACCAGAGAAACAGCAAACTGTACTGCCATGCTTACCAGAACCCAATGACTGGTTATAAAGCCGCTTTCATGATATCCAAACCACTGGGCCGCAGTGCTGGCAGCGCTGTTCATCCCTGTCTGGCTTCGGATAATGGAATAAAACGTTGCTGCGGGATTAAACAGCATCAAATATAAGAATCCACCGGAACTGGCCTGATTTGCCACGCTGCCGATCTGGTTCATATAGCTGTTCCAGCGCATGGTAGAAATACTGAGCACAAACTGATTTACAGCATAAGTGCCTCCTACTAACAGGACTGTTCCGCCATAGGATGCAGCGGCAGACAGAATCGTGCGTCTAAACAAAGCCGAGCAGAACAGGCCGATTCCTGCTGCCAGAAGGGCCGTTATGGTAAAATGGGAAAACAGCAGCAGCAAATCCTTCCAGGTAATTCCGCCATAGACAAATACCAGAGCAATCACCGGGAAACTGGCAATCAAGATTAAAAACATATTGCTTAGAGAAGCCATCATCTTTCCCCGTATGATCTGTCCAGGCGTTGTCTGGGTAGACAATAGGATGTTAAACGTCTGTCTCTCCCGCTCTCCGCTGATGCTGCCCGCCGCAACGGCGGGCATAATAAACAGCAGCATGGCAAATTCGACCGCTGCCACAAACACATACATCTCCAGAAAACCGGAATACTGAATTTCCGCAGTTGTCCACACCCGGTACAGCACCGAATACATGTTAAGCAGGGCGGCGGCAGCCAAAACGCCGTTGAACACCATCAGAATCATGGACAGGCGCATACTCCTGGAGCTAACCTTTACTTCTTTTTTGTAAATAGGATTAACCTTCATGAATCAGCACCGCCTTTTCTTCTTTTTCCGTAATCTGCATAAACAGGGTTTCCAGATCTCCCCGGACTCGGTAAAATCCGCAGACTAAAACCTCTGCATCTACCAACTGCTGCAAAAGCTGGGCTTCATCTTCTCTGTCCCCAATAAAGCCTACCATAATCTCGTCGTTTTTTACAGCAATGGTCTGCACATTAGGATGGCTGCGCAAAATCGCCATAGCCCGTTCTGCTGTTCCATTTATCGTAATGACTAACGGCCTGGAATTGTCTACACGCTCTAAAATATCCTGCATGCTGCCGCCAAGAACCATATGCCCCTCATCAATGACGCCCAGGTCTGTGCACACCTCGGACAGTTCAGACAGGAGGTGGGAACTGATCATCACCGTCTTTTCCTGATCATGGAGTTCTTTAATAATCTCCTTAAAATCAAAGCGGCTTCTGGGATCCATACCGGATGTAGGTTCATCTAAAATCAAAAGTCTGGGATCGTGGATCAGTGCCCTTGCCAGACACAGACGCTGTTTCATTCCCCTGGAAAGGCCATCCACATAAAAATCCATTCGATCTTCCAATCCTACCTGCTCTAAAAGCGTCATGATTCTGGTTCGCGCCTTTAGTCCGTCCAGACCGTAGCAGGAAGCAAAAAATTCCATATATTCTGAAACTTTTAAATTATCATACACTCCAAAATAATCCGGCACATATCCAATCATGCCCTTTACCTTATCTGCATCCCGGCGGATGTCATATCCATCTACGGTTACGGTTCCTGCATCTGCTGCCAGCAGACCGCAGATGATTTTAATGGTGGTTGTTTTCCCCGCTCCATTAGGCCCTACAAATCCAAACAGCGCTCCCTTTGGTATTTCAAGATTTAATCCTGACAGGGCATGGTATTTGCCAAAGGTTTTTTCCAGATTTTTGATTTTCAGCATTACATTTCCCTCCCTGTCACATAAAGGATTGGCAGAACGATTGTTCCATATTCCATTGCACTGTCGCATACATATCGGACAGAAATCGTATGTCCCGGAGACAGGTACGGCTCCAGCTGCCAGGCTTCAAATACCATCTGGCTGTTGTTTATCAGGTCATACTCTCCGCTCTCGTAATTATAAAAATAAATGCTTCCCTCAAACGGCTGAATCTGTCCCAGCAAAGCGTTGTCCTTAAACACAGGAGATATATTTTCAAACTGCAGTTTTTCAATCTCCAGATCGCTTCCAAGGCTGTATTCCAGGGTAACCGGATTGGTGCCGAAAATCGTATTTCCAGATGTCTGGTAGCTGCCATTAATGATCTTGGGCGCTGTCCGCATTGCAGAACGGTATACCCGATCTCCTTGTTTCATATCCGCCTCTGCTGCCGCTGTCAGCATGGTCAGACCAGATACCTCATAACTGCCTCCGGTTAAAAATGAGTCGGAAGGCTCCTCGCCCCGAAACGCTACAATCCGCGCTCCCGGCTGATAACCTGTCAGATACTCATGCAGATAAAATTCCAGCAGACTGGTCTTTGCCATGGTTCTCATATACTCTATATTGGAAATATCTGCCTTCCGGTATTTCCACCTGCCGGTAATCTGCTCTGCCGTTGCTCTGGCCGCCCCTGCCTCCACTGAATAATTTAATACGCTCTGTCCGTCTAACTGCTTTGTCTCTCCTGGCTCCATGTCGCCCACCAGGACTAATGCTCCATACAAAATCACTGCCGTATTTTCTATCCGGCAGTCCATGTGATTGGTAATCGTTCCTGTAACCTTTCTCTCAAAATACTGAACCCTGGCCTCAATTCCCTGTTCGGAAACGTTATCAAACCGTTTCTCCAACTGAAAATAATTGGATGCAAAAGCCGGTACATTCCTTACATCCAGTCTGGTATTCTCTTCCCCGTAATGGATGAGAATATTGGGTGTCTCCTGACCTGTAAACTTTGGAATCTGTTCTGCTTCATAATAAGCACTTCTGGTAACGGGGCGCACTGTATAGTCTGCATCAAACTGAACCGAATAGGGCCTGTTATCCGGAGTCTGCATATTTACATAGGTAGTCTCTGTTACCACTTCCTCAGATATATCCTGAATGGACGCATAATTAAAAAAGGTATTGGTAAAACGGGTTTCCCCGCTCATAACGTAAACAATTCCCGTACACAGAAGAGACAGCAGCACTACGCTGGTGCGGTAATATCTGCGCATATTTCTCTGTTTTAAGAAGAAATAAAGTCCAGGACCCACTAACAGGATGTAGCTGAGAATGACCACCGCATAAAGGCCAATATGCGGCAATTTCTCTACGCTTCCTGCATTGATAATGCTCTGAACCGACCAGTAGGTATTGGAGGTCCCAACATAAAGATAATCCGACAGCCTGATAATTCTGGTCTCCCCCAAAATTCTGGTAAAAAGCTGATCTACATAGGATGGATTTTCCAAACAAAATTCTTCCAGATCTGCAAAATCAAATGCTGCTGCCACAATGATCCCGCTTTCTCTGGCCACTGATGTGAGAAGGGAAATCCCTCCGCTTTCCATCAAAACATTTCCCTCTGAAAGATTGATATCATTACACTCCAAAAGAACCTTCGATCCTCCGGTCTTTGAAAACAGATATCCTTCCCCCATATCAATGGGAATTTCGCCCAGAAACACCGGCGTTCCATCCAGATCATCTTCCAGAAAATCATATAAATTGTCGCAGCCTCTGGCTCCAGTTCCCAAAATCAGCACGCCGCCCCGGTTCACCCACTCTCTGATGGCAGCCAGCTGATCCTCTGAAAGTCTTCTGGTATCATAATTGGTAATCAGCAGCACATCCAGCTGATCCAATCCTGCTGCCTGGCTTGGAACACTGCCGGCCACCATCTTGCACAGTCTGGTTCTTAAGGTGCTGTAATTGACCCCAATATCGTTAAAGTACGGGAGTTTATCCTGGGTATCGCTGAGCACTCCTACTAACAGTTCCGGAATATCTTCCCTGGTATTTAACTTTAACCGCTTTTGAGCAATCTTTTTTTCCTCTTCATCCAAAAGGCTTACATATAGCTGATCTGCCCTGACGCCCAGCGGAATATTTAAATTTTGCTGGCTGGTCTCTTTGCCTTTTAGCTGCACCGGAAACTCGTACTGATAGATCCGGTAATCCGACTCCATAGACAATACCTGCAGCGTTCCTGTAAATTCGCCTTCTCTTTGATTGGTCAGGGTTACATAGACCGGAAGATAGCGGCCGCCTTTTGCCATGTTGTCGTATCCGTAGCTGGCCTCCAGTTCCACTTCTGTATGGAGCGCACCATATTCTGAATCCCTTCCCATCCTCTCTGCCGCCTGAGCCTGTCCCCCCTTAAAAAAGCCGGACAGCACAGTAAATATGACTGTAAAAACCAGAAGGCAGATGAGCACAGGTTTACCCGCGCCTTCTGCCCGTTTCTTTTTGACTTTCATATCCTCTCATCCAATCTTGCCGAAATTTTCTTTATTAATATCAAAGTCTGCCTTTAATTTCACTGTAAATACCGTACCATTTAAATCACTGGTCACATGAATGTCTCCGCCATGCATATCTACGATATTTTTGGCAATGGCCAGCCCCAGTCCCGTGCCGCCGGTTGCAGCAGAGCGGGAATGCTCGACCCGGTAAAACTTATTAAACAGAAGAGGCAAATCTTTTTCCGGTATCACATAGCCAAAATTTGTGACTGAAACCGTCACCACTGTATCCTCTGCCTCTACGTCTACAATAATCCGTTTGCCGTCTGCCCCGTATTTGATGGCATTGTTGATCAGATTGTCAAACAGTCTGGCCAGCAGATCGCCATCTGCAGTAATTACCTTTACCGGCACATTGCTGCGAAGCTCATAGACCAGATTTTTTTCCATAAAGCTGGGATAAAACTCTTCCAATAGCTGGCTTAACAGCTTGATAATATCCACCTGGCCTACCTTCATGGAAATCTTGCCGCAGTTCAGCTTGGTAAATCCAAACAGTTCTTCAATCAGCTTTTCCAGCCGCTTTGCCTTGGTATACGCAATATCAATGTATTTTTTTTCCATTTCAGGTGGAAGGGAATTGTCCACTGACAACAGTTCCAGGTATCCGATAATCGAAGTCAGCGGAGTCCGCAAATCATGAGCAATATTGGTAATCAGTTCATTTTTTGTTCGCTCCGACTCCCTCTCTTTGTCCATCAGGCTGCGAATGTCCTGGGTCATCTGATTTAAGCTGGCCGCCATGCTGGAAAACTCATCATCCCCTATCACTTCTACTTCTGTGTTTAAGTCTCCCTCTGAAATATTCTGCATTGCTTCATAAAGTTTCCTGATATACTCCAAAGAACGTTTCTGCAGCAGAAGAAACAAGACAGAGAACACAATAATTCCCAGAATCACATAGAATAAGACTCCTATGGTCCCAGACTGCACTGCCCTGACAAAACGCCCGCCTCTCCCGCTCTCTCTCAGATAGTCCATCACCATGGAAACATTGGTTACTAAAAATATCTCTACCAGACAGGTGACGATAGCGCTGTAGAAAATGTTGGCTAATACTCTGGCGTAAAAGCGCCCGCTCATATCATTTTTCAATCTTGTATCCTACTCCCCATACGGTTGTGATAATCTTGTTTTGCCTGGTGTCCTCTTTCATCTTGCCTCTCAGCCGCCGGATATGTACCATGACTGTATTGTTAGCCTCATAGACTTTCTCATTCCAGACCTTTTCAAAAATCTCATCTGTACTGAACACATGGCCCGGATTCGATGCCAGCAAATATAAAATATCAAATTCAATGGGTGTCAGCTTAATCTCTTCCCCATAAACCGAAACTTTGTGGTTGTCTTTATTGATGGTCAGGCCCTTTACAATAATCTCATTTTTTCCGGCTGCTTCTGTATGGACTGCGCTGCTGGGATTTAACTGGGTGTACCGTCTTAACTGGGACTTTACCCTGGCAGTCAGTTCCAATGGGTTAAACGGTTTGGTCACATAATCGTCTGCACCTGTGCCAAGTCCCAGAATCTTATCCAAATCCGTCGATTTGGCGCTGAGCATAATAATCGGGATATTGTTGGTTTCCCGAATCTTTTTGCACATTTCCAGGCCATCCATACCAGGCATCATAATGTCTAATAAAACCAGATGAATCTCTTCTGTGTCCAGAATATCCAGTCCCTCTTTTGCATTGTTGGCCTTATATACTTTGTACCCGTCGCTTACCAGGTAAATCTCAATCAGATCCGCAATCTCTTTTTCATCATCTACAACCAGGATATTGGTATCCGCCATGTCTCTTCCTCCTCATTGGTCCTGCCAGCATATGCCGGCATCTGTACTTGTTTCTATCTTACCATAAATACAACAACTTTGCCTTACATTTCTCTTACAAAATATGCGGATTTTTCCAAATAATGAATCCGGCAAAAGAAAACGCCAGACCTGCTGACAAGTCTGACGTCTCTTTGCACTTCCTATAGATTTATTCTGCGTAAGCAATCAGTTTGCTTCCGTCATCGGATACATCAATGACAATGGTATTTCCGGCTCTTACCCCATCGCTTAAGATTAGTTTTGCCGCCAGGGTTTCTACGTGTTTCTGAAGATATCTCTTTAACGGACGTGCGCCGTATACCGGGTCGTAGCCTCTGTCGCTGACAAAGGTCTTTGCCTGACTGGTCAGTTCTACCTTCAATTCTTTATCTGCCAGACGCCTGTTGACGTCTGCAATCAGCAGGTCTACAATACCACTGATGTTGTCTCTGGTAAGAGGCTTGAACAGAATGGTTTCGTCCAGACGGTTTAAAAATTCCGGTCTGAAATGGGCGCGCAGATCATTCATTACCAGTTCTTCGGCTTCCGGACGGATACCTCCGTCTTCTCCGATTCCTTCCAGCAGATACTGAGAACCGATGTTGGAGGTCATAATTAAAATGGTATTTTTAAAGTCTACGGTCTTTCCCATAGAGTCAGTAATACGTCCGTCGTCCAGAACCTGTAAAAGTACGTTAAATACGTCCGGATGAGCTTTTTCTACCTCATCAAACAAGACAACGGAATACGGTTTTCTTCTGACTGCTTCTGTCAGCTGTCCGCCTTCCTCATATCCCACATATCCTGGAGGCGCTCCGATTAAACGGGCTACGGAATGTTTCTCCATGTATTCGCTCATATCGATACGAACCATGCTGTTTTCATCGTCAAACAGGGCTTCTGCCAATGCTTTGGCAAGCTCGGTTTTGCCTACGCCGGTCGGACCTAAGAACAAGAAGGAACCAATGGGTTTGGTTGGATCCTTGATGCCTGCCTTGGAACGGATAATGGCTTCCGTTACCTTTTCCACGCCTTCTTCCTGTCCGATGACTCTCTTATGGAGAACCTCGTCTAAATGAAGGGTCTTGCTTCTCTCGCTTTCCGTCAGTTTGGCTACCGGAATACCAGTCCATCTGGAAATAATTCTGGCGATTTCATCCTCAGAAACACTTTCATGTACCAGGCTTAAATCCTGATTGCGGACTTTTTCTTCCTCTGCCTCCAACTCTTTCTGTAGCTGAGGCAGCTTGCCATACTGCAGTTCTGCTGCTTTATTTAAATCATATTTCTGCTGTGCATCCTGGATCTGACGGTTGACTGCTTCAATCTCTTCTCTTAAAGAGGAAAGACGGTCCACACTGGCTTTTTCGTTTTCCCACTGGGCTTTCTTAGCCGCAAATTCATCGTGGAGTTCTGCCAGTTCTTTCTGAAGATCTGCCAGACGATCCTGGCTTAACCGATCCGTCTCTTTCTTTAAGGCTGCCTCTTCAATCTCCATCTGCATGGTCTTTCTGGACAATTCATCCAGCTCTGCAGGCATGGAATCCATCTCTGTTTTAATCAGGGCACAGGCCTCGTCTACCAGGTCAATGGCCTTATCCGGCAGGAACCGGTCGCTGATATAACGGTTGGAAAGAACAGCCGCGGAAACCAGGGCAGAGTCATTAATCTTAACGCCATGGAATACCTCATAACGCTCTTTTAATCCTCTCAGGATGGAAATTGTATCTTCCACTGTTGGTTCATCTACCGTAACCGGCTGGAATCGCCGCTCCAGGGCTGCGTCTTTTTCAATATATTTGCGGTACTCGTCTAAGGTCGTCGCGCCGATACAGTGAAGTTCGCCTCTTGCCAACATTGGCTTTAACATATTGCCGGCATCCATGGATCCTTCTGTCTTTCCGGCGCCTACAATGGTATGCAGCTCGTCGATAAACAGAATAATCTGACCTTGGCTCTTTTTTACTTCTTCCAAAACTGCCTTTAACCGCTCTTCAAACTCGCCGCGGTATTTGGCTCCGGCTACCAGCGCCCCCATGTCCAGGGCAAACAGCTTCTTATTTTTCAGGCCTTCCGGCACATCGCCTCTGACAATTCGTTGGGCAAGTCCTTCTACAACCGCTGTCTTACCAACGCCCGGTTCACCGATTAAAACCGGATTATTCTTGGTTTTTCTGGACAGAATCCGGACTACATTACGGATCTCGCTGTCTCGGCCAATGACTGGGTCTAACTTCTGGTCTCTCGCCCGCTCTACCAAATCATAGCCGTACTTGCTTAGCGTGTCATAGGTTGCTTCCGGGTTGTCGCTGACTACCCGCTGGTTTCCCCTGACCGTAGAAAGGGCCTGGAGAAACCGCTCTCTGGTTATATTGTAAAGCCGGAATAATTCTTTCATGGCATGATCCGGCTGTTTCATCATTGCTAGGAATAAATGTTCTACGGACACATACTCGTCGCCCATAGCTTTTGCTTCGTCCTCTGCATGAACCAGGACTTTGTTCAAATCATTGCTGACATAAAGCTGTCCGCCTCCACTGACTTTCGGAAGCTTTTCCACTGCTTTTCTTGCTTCGTCCCGAATCAGTTCCGGCTGAATCTCCATCTTTGTCATCAGCTTTAAAATCAGACTGTCTTCCAGTTCCAACAGACTTATAAACAGGTGTTCCTGCTCAATCTGCTGATTTCCATACTCATAAGCCAGTTTCTCACATCCTTGAACTGCTGCCAGGGATTTTTGGGTAAATTTATTGATATTCATACTGCTCCTCCTCGTATAATAAGTTTGTAAGCAAGAAAACAGCTTACAGACTTATTCTTT
>CAUWCT010000060.1:0-21864 GCA_963557065.1 uncultured Lachnospiraceae bacterium
TTTAAAAACGAGACCCACAATCACCCGACAGAAATTGAACCGTTTGGCGGCGCAGCAACCTGTCTTGGCGGCGCAATCCGCGATCCGCTGTCCGGACGTACCTATGTATACCAGGCAATGCGCGTAACCGGCGCGGCTGACCCGACCCGTCCATTAGACGAGACGATGAAGGGCAAGCTTCCCCAGAGAAAGATTGTAACCGAAGCAGCTCATGGATACAGTTCTTACGGCAATCAGATTGGCCTTGCAACCGGCTATGTAAAAGAGATTTACCATCCAGGCTACGCGGCCAAGAGAATGGAAATCGGCGCGGTTATGGGCGCGGCCCCAAGAAAAGACGTTATCCGAGAAACTTCTGATCCAGGCGATATTATTATCCTTCTTGGCGGGCGTACCGGACGCGACGGCATCGGCGGCGCAACCGGCTCTTCCAAGGTTCACACCGAGGCTTCCATCGAAGTCTGCGGCGCTGAGGTACAGAAGGGAAATGCGCCTACCGAGCGTAAGATTCAGAGAATGTTCCGCCGTCCGGAAGTAAGCCGTTTGATTAAAAAGTGCAACGACTTTGGCGCAGGCGGCGTATCCGTTGCTATCGGCGAGCTGGCGGCCGGACTGGAAATTAACTTAGATAAGGTGCCGAAAAAATATGCCGGTCTGGACGGAACCGAGCTTTCCATTTCCGAATCCCAGGAGCGTATGGCAGTGGTAGTTGCTCCGGCAGATGCAGAGAAGTTTTTAGGCTATGCGGCAGAAGAAAACTTAGAAGCAGTAACCGTTGCAGTCGTAACCGAAAGCCCAAGACTGGTCATCAGCTGGAGAGGCAAGACCATCGTAAACATCAGCCGCGCATTCTTAGATACCAACGGCGCGCATCAGGAAGCAGACGTTACCTTACAGGTTCCAAATAAAGAGGGAAGTCTTTTTGAACGGAAAGAGCCAGGAGACGTAAAGAAGGCATGGTTAAATCTCCTTGCTTCTTTAAATGTCTGCTCCCAGAAAGGTCTGGTTGAGATGTTTGACGGTTCTATCGGAGCAGGTTCCGTCTATATGCCTTACGGCGGAAAATATCAGCTGACCGAAACCCAGGCAATGGTAGCGAAACTTCCGGTATTAAAGGGCAAATGCGATACCGTTACTATGATGTCCTACGGCTTTGATCCATACCTGTCCAGCTGGAGCCCATACCACGGCTCGGTTTACGCAGTTCTGTCTTCTGTAGCAAAAATTGTAGCGGCAGGCGGCGACTACAAAAAGATCCGCTTTACTTTCCAGGAATACTTCCAGAGAATGACCGAAGATCCAACCCGCTGGAGCCAGCCGTTTGCAGCTTTACTTGGCGCATACAGCGCCCAGATGGGATTTGGGCTGCCGTCCATCGGAGGAAAGGACAGTATGTCCGGAACCTTTAATGACGAGCAGCATGGCGAAATCAACGTTCCGCCGACCCTGGTTTCCTTTGCAGTCGATGTGGCAGACTCTAAGACAGTCATTACTCCTGAATTTAAGAAGCCAGGCAGCAAGATTGTGCTGTTTACCATTGAAAAAGACCAGTATGATTTGCCGGATTACGCCCAGATTATGGACGGTTACGGCAAAGTATTTGAAGAGATTCGGGCAGGAAAGATCCTTTCTGCTTATGCAGTGGAAGGACAGGGAATCGCAGAAGCAGTCAGCAAGATGGCATTTGGCAACAAGCTGGGCGTAAAAATTGAACATAACCTGGATCCAAGAGACTTCTTTGCAGCCGGATGGGGCAATCTGGTACTGGAAGTTCCGGCAGAAAAGGTGGGAGAACTGTCTATCCGCTATACCGTAATCGGCGAAGTAACCGATCGGGCAGCCTTTGAATATGGCAATACCCAGATTACCATGGAAGAGGCTCTTGATTCCTGGACAGAGACATTGGAGAGCGTATTCCCGACCAGATCCGGCGTAAAGCAGACTCCGGTTTCGGATGAACTGTACAAAGCAGATTCCGTTTACGTATGCAATCATAAGATTGGCCAGCCGAACGTATTTATTCCAGTATTCCCAGGAACCAACTGCGAATACGACAGCACAAAGGCATTTGAGAGAGCTGGCGCCAGGGTTGTGACAAAAGTATTTAAGAACCTGAGCGCAGAAGACATCAGAGAGTCTGTAGAAGTTTACAAAAATGAGATTGCAAAGGCGCAGATCGTTATGTTCCCAGGCGGTTTCTCCGCAGGCGACGAGCCGGAAGGTTCTGCAAAGTTCTTTGCAACAGTATTTAGAAATGCGGTTATCAAAGAAGAGATTGAAAAGCTGCTGAAGGAACGGGACGGTCTGATGCTTGGTATCTGCAATGGTTTCCAGGCGTTGATTAAGCTGGGACTGGTTCCGGAAGGCATGATAAAAGAACAGCGTCCGGATTCTCCGACGCTGGCAATGAACACTATTGGCCGCCACATTTCCAAGATGGTTTACACCAAGGTAATGAGCAATAAGTCCCCATGGCTTGCAGGCGCAGAACTGGGCGGCGTATACTGCAATCCGGCTTCCCATGGCGAGGGACGGTTTGTGGCAACCGAAGAGTGGTTAAAGAAATTGTTTGCAAACGGTCAGGTAGCAACCCAGTACGTAGATGACAAGGGCAATCCTACCATGGACGAATTCTGGAATCCAAACGGCTCTTATATGGCAATCGAAGGCATTACCAGCCCAGACGGACGTATCCTGGGCAAGATGGCTCATTCTGAACGCCGCGGCGACGCAGTTGCCATGAATATCTACGGAGAACAGGATATGAAGATTTTTGAAAGCGGAGTGAAATACTTCCTGTAAGTATTTTGACTAACATCATCCGGAAAGCCTGCCAGAGGCAGGTTTTTCCGGTAAAGAAAACAGCGTAAAAAAAGATCCTGCAGAGAGGGATGGAAACTGCTATCTCTCTGCAGGGTCTTTTTAGATGTTTTTTATGTGCAATTCGCTATTTTGTTCCGAAAATCCGGTCGCCTGCATCTCCCAGTCCAGGGCAGATATAGGCGTCGTCGTTTAAGCAGCGGTCTAAATGCCCTACATAAATCTGGATGTCCGGATGGGCGTTCTGAAGCCGTTCTAATCCTTCCGGAGCAGCGATGATGGCCATAAATTTAATTTTCTTTCCGCCATGGGCTTTGATGAAATCAACGGCAGAGACTGCAGAACCGCCGGTTGCCAGCATTGGGTCTGTTACAATGATGGTCCGTTCTTCGATTGGATCCGGAAGCTTGCAGTAATATTCGTGAGGTTCATGGGTCACTTCATCCCGATACAGACCGATATGTCCGACTTTGGCAGTAGGGGTAAGAGCCAGGATGCCATTTACCATACCAAGCCCGGCGCGCAGAATGGGAACAACAGCTAATTTGCGTCCGGCAATCATGGGAGTCATGCAGGTTTCAATGGGGGTCTCCACCTCCACGTCTTCTAACGGAAGATCCCTGAGAGCCTCATAGCCCATCAGCATGGCGATTTCCTCGATCAGGCTGCGGAATTCATTGGTTCCGGTGTTTTTGTCGCGCAATCGGGAGATTTTGTGCTGGATTAATGGATGGTCAAAAATAACTGCATTTTTCATAATAACAAATCCTTTCTTGAAAATAGTGAGTTTCCTTCGTTTTGTGCGCCTATTTGGTAGAAGGTACAAAACGGACAATGACATAATCGCCTAACGCATGGGGAACCGGCAGGGAGAAGAAAATATCGCCCTGTTTTTCATAGCTGAAGGAGGGCGGCCATGCAACGCCCTGCTGTACAGGAAAATCCGCCTGATTAAAGGTATTGGTCAGTTCTTCTATGGTTACGCCCTGGCGGTATTCTAAGACAGCTTTTGTCGCTTCCTCATTCAGACCGGAAAAGGTTACATCAGAACTTAACACATATCCGGCCATGGTATAGGAATCGGTAAAATCGTTTAGTCCCAGATTTGTGCCGTCCTCTAAATCAACAGTATTGCTGTAAAAGATATTGAGCGGATGAGCGGCGCTATCGGCTGTATAAGTACCGGTATAAACAGCTGTAATACTGCGGCGATCAACAGAAATCACATCGCAGGCGATTGTCATACTGTCTTTTGCCTCGTCAGCTTCATAGCCGGTTATGACAGATAGGGCGTTATTTTTCAGATTTTCGTTGATGGAATCCTGAAGCTTGGAATCGCCAAGACCGCTTACCTTTGGATATTCAATGGAAATATTCCCGGAAGTATAGGTTTCCATGGAAGAAGTAACGCTGGCCGTACTGGAAGCAGTTGTCTCAGGGGCAGTGGTTTCCGGCTCAGTGGTCGCCTCCGGTACTTTTGCAGATTCCGAGGGTGCTTCGGTGGTATGAGTGGTAGATAAATCAATCTTTTCCGGTGTGGAAGAGGTCATCAGGGCAGCAGCAGCGCCGATCACAACAGCAGCTACAGCAGCGGCGGAAACGCCGATAATCAGTTTTTTATTCATAGCAGCTCCTTTTCATTGGTATTTAAGTGGTTCTTGTTATTATACCATGCCTGCTAAGCTCGACAAGACCTCGCTGAGAAGGCAGGTATATATTCTCACTAGGCTCGTGAAATACCTCGCCAAGTGTTCATATTATACCATAGATAGGAAGACGCGTGTAGAAGAAATCATTACAATTTTTTAAAGTAACATTCAGCCACTATGCCCAATAGAAAAAGTGCTTGCAAAATGGAATGACTTGTGGTAGAATAACATCTGTTGTTAAGCGAGCCGGCTTGTCGGAATGGCAGACGAGGTGGACTCAAAATCCATTGATGGCGACATCGTGCGGGTTCAAGTCCCGCAGCCGGCACTCCTTGGCAGGGGCACCCGAAGGCTTATTGTGAATAGGCTTTCGGGTCTTTTTTTTACGCGGAAGCAACAATGGGTACGTAAAAATGTATTTTGACGCATTTTGCCTTATGCGGGAGTGGGAAAAAGGACAGGGGGCATACTATGAATTGTCAGGAAGCGGAACGTCTGGTTACTTCTTATATTCATGGGGAACTGGATGAGGAGACGTTAGAAACGTTTCTGGAACATATTGAAACATGTGAAAATTGTCAGGAAGAACTGGAAATCTATTTTACAGTAGACTCCGGTATCCGGCAGTTGGATTCTGATGCGGATAATTACAATATCAAAGGAGAACTGGATGAACTTCTGGCTCAGTCCAGGCAGCATGTCCGCCGCCGCCGTATGTTTCAGGCAGTAAGATATTCGGTAGATACTCTGATGGTGATGAGCCTTGGGGTGATGATTATTATGCAGCTTCGGATGTTGGGAGTATTGTAAGTTCAGGATGAGGGATGAAATGGATAAATTAGTATTGATTGACGGACACAGTATTTTAAACAGGGCCTTTTACGGAGTACCGGATCTGACCAATTCAGAGGGGCTTCACACCAATGCAGTGTATGGGTTCCTCAACATTATGTTTAAGATTTTAGAAGAAGAGCAGGCGGATCATCTGGCTGTAGCGTTTGATTTAAAAGAACCTACTTTCCGCCACAAAATGTATGCAGAGTATAAAGGAACCAGAAAACCGATGCCGGAAGAATTGAGAGAACAGGTTCCGCTGATGAAGGAAGTGTTATCCGCTATGGGGATTCCGATTTTAACATTGGCCGGATTTGAGGCGGACGATATTTTAGGGACAGTGGCAAAAAGCCTGGCCGGAGAGAATACAGAAGTCTCGGTGGTATCCGGGGACCGGGATCTTTTGCAGCTTTCAGACACCCACATTAAGATCCGGATTCCCAAAACATCCAGAGGCGGGACCGAGATTAAGGATTATTACCCGGAAGACGTGAAACGGGAATACGGTGTAACGCCCCTGGAATTTATTGACGTGAAGGCCCTGATGGGAGATGCGTCTGACAATATTCCAGGAGTTCCTTCCATTGGAGAAAAGACGGCCACAGCCATTATATCCTCTTACGGCAGCATTGAAAATGCCTATGCCCATTTAGAAGAGATCAAACCGCCCAGGGCAAAAAAAGCGCTGGAAGAGCATTATGATTTGGCACAGATGAGCAAGACACTTGCAACGATCTGTACTCAGTGCGGCATTTCATTTTCTTATAAAGATGCAGAGATAGAAAATCTTTATACGCCAAAAGCTTATGAATATATGAAACGGCTGGAATTTAAATCTATTTTGGCCCGATTTGCGAATATTCCAAACAATCAGGAAGAATCTGATGTAAGGCAGCATTTTCAGGTCGTAACCGACTTTTCGCAGGCCGAACAGGTATTAGAAAAAGCGGCGAAAGCAGAGATAATCGGCGCTCAGTTGATAACCGGCCATGATAAAGGCAGGGAGAAAGTTTTTGATGCAGGCCGGATAGCAGGACTCATCCTGTGCTATGGAAAAGAAGACTCTTATTTTCTGCCTGCCCAGGGACTTCTGACCGGAGAATATCTGGCAGATAAATTAGAAGGTTTGTGCCGTCGGGAAACCGGCATGGTGTGGGTGCTGGATTTAAAGAGCCAGCTTCCGTTTTTAAACCTGTTATGGGGAGAGAGAGTAAGAGATGCAGGTGTGGCAGGGTATCTGCTAAATCCGTTAAAGGATACCTATGACTATGACGATCTGGCGAGAGATTATGGTGGCATGACCCTGCCTTCCCAGTCCGATCTGCTGGGAAAAACACCGCTTTTTAAGGCGCTTTTGGAAGAAGAGGAAAAGGCCTTTGACTGTGTCTGTTTCATGGGATACTCCTTGTGGAAGACGGCCCCGGTATTAGAGGGGAAACTGACGGAAACGGGCATGGCGGATCTGTTTTCGGAGATTGAAATGCCGTTAATTTACAGCCTTTACCGGATGGAGACAGCAGGCGTAAGGGTAGAACGCCAGGAATTAAAAGATTACGGCAGCCGGTTAAAAGTAAACATTGACAAACTGGAACAGGAAATCTACGAAGCCACAGGTGAGACTTTTAACATTAATTCTCCAAAGCAGTTAGGAGAAGTCTTGTTTGAAAAGATGCAGCTAAAAGGCGGCAAAAAGACGAAAACCGGGTATTCTACGGCAGCGGACGTACTGGAAAAGCTGGCCCCGGAAGTGCCGGCAGTCCAGAAAGTGCTGGATTACCGCCAGCTTACCAAGCTGTATTCTACTTATGCAGAAGGTCTGGCAGCTTTTATCGGGGAAGACGAGAGGATTCATGGCAAATTTAACCAGACCATTACAGCGACGGGGCGAATCAGCAGTACAGAGCCAAACCTGCAGAACATTCCGGTCCGGATGGAACTGGGAAGAGAAATCCGCAAGGTATTTGTGCCAAAAGAAGGCTGTGTCTTTATTGATGCAGACTATTCCCAGATTGAACTGAGGATTCTGGCTCATATGTCGAAAGATGAGCGGCTTATTGAAGCCTACCGGTCTGCTCAGGATATTCATGCCATTACAGCATCCCAGGTATTCCACATTCCGTTAGAGGAAGTGACTCCGTTAATGCGCCGCAACGCCAAGGCGGTCAATTTCGGCATTGTTTACGGCATCAGCGCCTTTGGATTAAGCGAGGATTTGAGTATATCCAGAAAGGAAGCACTGGATTATATCAACACCTATTTTGAGACTTATCCGGGAGTCAAGCAGTTTTTAGACCAGCAGGTAACCGATGGAAAAGAGCAGGGATTTGTCACAACCATGTTTGGCAGACGGCGTCCGATTCCGGAGTTAAAATCTGCCAACTTTATGCAGAGATCTTTTGGAGAGCGGGTGGCTATGAATTCTCCGATTCAGGGAACGGCGGCAGATATTATGAAAATTGCCATGAGTCAGGTAGATCAGGAACTGGTGCGCAGAGGACTAAAATCCAGGATTGTGCTTCAGGTTCATGATGAACTGCTGATAGAGGCCCTTCAGTCAGAGGCAAAAGAGGTCAAAGCCATTCTGGAAGACAAAATGAAACATGCAGCGGACTTGTCAGTGGCTTTGGAGGTAGATGCAAAAGAAGGAGCAAACTGGTTTGACGCCCACTGATGTTTAACAGACAGCAGTGTCTGGGGAGGTAATCATGCTTGACAGAAGCGAATTTATGCCAATTGCGTATTTAAAAAAAGCCAAATTTACTGGCAGCTTTAAAGGGATGCGCTTTCGGATGGAAATGGCGTCCAGACAAGTGGAGTCGGGGGAGGAGAGCCGGGAGGAAACAGGGCTTTTAACCTCCTCCTGGCCGGAGCCCTACAGCTTTGACGCGACAAAGCCGGAATTTATCCGGCAGGAGTGGTTTTCCTTTGATGAAGAAGGGATTAAACAGGGAGTTCACTGGCTGAATGAAGTGTATGAAGAGAGAAAGAACAAATGATAAGGAGTCGTTATGCTGCAGACAATCGAAGCTGTAAACAGCGCAGTTAATCAGTTTATCTGGGGAGTTCCGGCTATGATTTGCATAATCGGCGTTGGCTTGTATTTAAGCCTGCGCCTTCGTTTTATCCAAATCCGCCGTTTTCCTTATGCAATGAAGACCACTATCGGAAGAGTATTTCGGAAAAGAGAAGCCTCTGACGGAGCCATAACGCCTTTTCAGGCAGTGTGTACGGCTCTTGCAGCCACAGTGGGAACTGGAAATATCGCCGGTGTAGCCGGAGCCATTGCAATCGGAGGTCCGGGGGCTGTATTCTGGATGTGGGTGTCAGCCATTTTGGGAATGTGCACCAAGTTTTCAGAGGTAACGCTTGCCGTTCATTTTCGGGAAACCAATGAAAACGGGGAACTGACAGGCGGTCCTATGTATTACATAAAAAACGGATTGGGGAAGAAATGGCAGTTTCTGGCAGTGCTGTTTTCTGTGTTCGGGATTTTTACAGTATTTGGAACAGGCAATGCCACGCAGGTTAATACCATTATTGCGGCAATCAATTCAGCCCTTTTTAATTATGGTGTGATTTCAGAAGAGTTTACAAAAACAGGCAATCTGATTATGGGCATTATCCTGGCAGTTTTAGTGGGAATGGTGTTGTTAGGAGGAATTAAGCGCATTGGACGGGTAACAGAAAAACTGGTGCCGTTTATGGCATTGCTGTATATTGTACTGGCTCTCGGAGTCGTGTTTATGAATATTGAGAGAATTCCCCATGTATTTGCATCTATTTTTTACGGCGCTTTTCATCCGGAAGCGATTACGGGAGGCGCGGTAGGAAGCTTGTTTTTGAGCATGAAGAAAGGGGTTTCCAGAGGGATTTTCTCCAATGAAGCCGGACTGGGAACCGGATCCATTGCCCATGCCTGCGCGGATACTAGAAAGCCGGTAAAGCAGGGATTTTTTGGGATTTTTGAGGTGTTTATGGATACCATCCTGATCTGTACCCTGACTGCCCTTGTGGTCTTGTGCAGCGGCATCAAAGTGCCTTACGGTATGGATGCAGGCGCAGAACTGACCATTCAGGGATTTACAGCTTCTTATGGAAACTGGGTTTCTATTTTTACAGCAGTGGCGATGTGCTGCTTTGCATTTTCCACCATTATCGGCTGGGGGCTGTACGGGGCAAGATGCGTAGAATTTTTATTTTCATCCAAATTTATCCGGCCGTTTATGGTGATATATTCCCTGGTTTCCATTCTGGGAGCTACCATGGATCTGGGATTGATGTGGAGCATTGCAGATACGTTTAACGGCCTGATGGCCATTCCCAACCTGATTGCAGTATTCCTTCTTTCCGGTACAGTGGTAAGGCTGGTAAAGGAATATTTTGAGACAGAGGGGAGATAGCAGTATGGAAGGGACGAGACAGGAGTGGCTGACTACAGAGAAGATATGGCCTCTTTTGGAAGCGCATCAGAATCAGATGTTTTATACGGCAAAAGGCTTAAGCTTCACGTATACGATCCGGGGCGGGGAAATGTTTGTAGACAGGCGCTCCAAGTCAATTACCAGAGCCACAGTGGAAAAAGCCTATGAAAAGCTGAAAGCAGATAATGGCCAGACCATCCATGGCCCGAAAAAACTCAATGTATTTGGAGCGCCTTATATATGGGCATTGTTTTTGGGACTAAAGCTGATAGTTCCTAAAGAGATCGGGGATTAAGATCCCGGGCTGACAAAAATCCATGACTGGATCGGGCCGCTTTTACAGCCCGGTTAATCGCCATGCCTGCTGCGTAGGAGGCAAGAGTTCCGGCTACATTGATATCAGAGGGGACATCGCCCACAGATACTGCATAGACAGAATCTCCGTCAGCAGTGGTATGAACCGGACGGATGGTGCGTGCCAGTCCGTTCTGTGCCATGGAAGCCAGTTTGTTTACCTGTGCTTTGGTAAAGGCCCCATTGGTTAATACAGCGCCAATGGTGGTATTTCCTGTAAACAGGTTTGGCATTGCAGATACATCTTTTAAAAATTCGTCTTCGGTGGACAGCAGGCCGTCTTGGGCTTCATTTAAAAGCCCGGCAATCTGCTGTCCGTTTTCAATATCGAAAATATCGCCAAGGGCATTGACTGCCATGACAGCGCCTACTTTTAAGGGACCGGCAGAAATGGCAAATGTTCCGATGCCGCTTTTCATGGCGCGCTCTGGTCCCCGGTATTTTCCTACTGTACAGCCGCATCCGGCCCCTGCGTTGCCTTCTGAAAGGGAAAGGTTTCCGGTTTCTTTGACGGCTTTTCTGCAAAGTTCTGCCTGTATACAGGCTTCATAGGCCATCTGGCTGTCCGGGCGGACTCTGCTGTCCCCGATGATCAGATCAAACAGGCTGGACTGGCACACCAGAGGGACTTTTGTGATTCCCACATCAAATCCAATGTTTCGTTCTTCTAAATACTGCATGACGCCTCCTGCCCCATCCAAACCAAAGGCGGAACCGCCGGATAAAAGCAGGGCATGGATGCCTTCTGAAGCTGCCAGCGGGTCAAGAAGAGGCGTTTCTCTGGAGGCAGGGCCGCCGCCCCGGACATCCACTCCGGCAGGAGAGCAGCGGTCAAACAGCAGAACCGTACATCCTGTGGCAGCTTCTTCGTTTTGGGCATGGCCGACTGTAAAGCCTTCAATACTTAACAAGGGGATTTCTTTAACATAGTTCATGAATATACCTCCCTGGATTTTAAAATCAGAAGAACCTTTGTGATTGCCTGGGTTAAGATGGCAGCAATGAGCGCTTCCGGGATTCCATTTATGCCGATCACTCCCATAATTACTCCGGAAAGCATAGAAGGACTGGTCCCTCCTGCCATTGCATACTGGTCTTTAAACAGCAGATAGATCAGGGACATGACCCCTGCCGTATTGGTAAGGGAACCTGAAAATCCGGCGGCAAACAGTGAAAGGGACAGATTTTTAGTGTGTTTTTTTAAAAACAAAAAGACCCATCCGGCGATCAGTCCAATGAGAATTCTGGGGACGATGGCCACGATTAAGCTGTTTATTCCGCCATGAAACTGAGGACTGAAACTGTAAAACGGCGTAAATACAAATGAGGTGATGTTGGGCTGAATCGTGGCTTTTACCACGCTGGTAAGGCCAAAGATTCCGCCTAATACGGCGCCTGTTTTCGGCCCCAGAAGACAGGCGCCGATGATGACCGGAATATGCATGGTCGTGGCATTCATAAAGGGCAGAGGAATATAACCCAGGGGCGTGAATGCCATGACGATCATAATCCCGGTCAAAAGGGCTGTCTGGGTCAGATGGAGCGCATGGCTGTGTACGGGTATCTGTCTGGTTGCTTTTTTATTCAATTTTTTCCCTCCTGCTGGCATCCCGTTTTGCGGGTACGCCGCGTATTGATTCCTTTTGCCGGAATCTGAGCATATTGTACGGCCAGGCGGGAAAGATTGCAAGAAAAATTTTCAGATTGGAAAATCTATGAAAAATAATATTGATTTCTATAATAATATCTAGTATATTATGTTGTAGATTAGCCGAAAGGAGAATCACATATGATTACAGTAGCGGTAGACGCTATGGGTGGAGACTATGCGCCGTCCCAGATGGTGGCCGGAGCGATTGCTGCCGTCCGTTTACGAAAGGATATCAAAGTAGTCCTGGTAGGCCGCAGAGAAGATGTGGAAAAGGAACTGGCTGGAAAAGAGTATCCCCATGACCAGATTGAGATTGTCCATGCCTCTGAGGTCATTGCCACCGAGGAGCCGCCGGTTCATGCCATCCGCAGAAAGAAGGATTCCTCTATTGTTGTGGGAATGAACCTGGTGAAAAAAAATGAAGCGGATGCATTTGTGTCAGCCGGCAGTTCCGGTGCCATTTTAGTCGGCGGCCAGGTGATTGTGGGAAGGATTAAGGGAGTGGAGAGACCGCCTCTTGCGCCTCTCATTCCAACAGAAAAGGGAGTTTCCCTCCTCATTGACTGCGGAGCCAATGTAGATGCAAGGCCGTCTCATCTGGTACAGTTTGCCCGTATGGGCTCCATTTACATGGAACATGTTTTAGGAGTAAAGAATCCGAGAGTAGCCATTGTCAACATCGGCGCAGAGGAAGAAAAGGGAAATGCGCTGGTAAAGGAGACGTTCCCCCTTTTAAAAGAGTGCAGGGATATTCACTTTACCGGAAGTATTGAGGCCAGAGAGATTCCTCATGGAGGAGCAGATGTTATCGTCTGCGAGGCTTTTGTAGGCAACGTTATCTTAAAGCTTTATGAAGGCGTAGGGGCCACTCTTATCAGCAAAGTGAAATCCGGCATGATGACCAGTTTAAGAAGCAAGATAGGAGCGCTTCTTGTTAAGCCGGCATTAAAGGAAACATTAAAAGCATTTGATGCAAGCCAGTACGGCGGAGCTCCTTTGCTGGGATTAAACGGCCTGGTAGTAAAGACTCATGGCAATTCCAAAGCCAATGAGGTCTGCAATTCCATTATTCAGTGTGTTACCTTTAAAGAACAGGGTATCAATGAAAAAATCAAAGAAAGTCTCGCAGCAGAGACCAACGAATCAAATTAGGGAGGATGCAACATGGAATTCGAGAAACTGCAGAACATTATCGCGGAGGTATTAAACATTGAGCCGGAGGAGGTAACCATGACTTCTACATTTGTAGATGACTTAGGCGCTGATTCTCTGGACATTTTCCAGATTATTATGGGCATTGAGGAAGAGTTTGACATTAAAATTCCGGATGATGCCGCTGAGCATATCGTTTCTGTAGGCGATGCTGTAGAGCAGATTAAAAACGCAATAAACTAAGAAATGAAAAGCAAAAGAGGCTGTCCGGTGGCGCGGCCTCTTTTTTGAGTAAAAGGAGGATCTGATGAAACAGACGCAAGAGAATTTAGAGCAGATAATTGGGTATCAGTTTTGTGATAAAAATCTGCTCACCCAGGCCCTTACCCACAGTTCTTATGCCAATGAACACAGAATGGACAAGCTGTGCTGCAATGAACGCCTGGAGTTTTTAGGAGACGCCGTACTGGAAGTCGTGTCCAGCGACTTTTTGTTTCACCGGTTTCCTGACATGCCTGAGGGAAATTTAACCAAGACCAGGGCCAGCATGGTCTGCGAACCCACTCTGGCTTACTGCGCCAGGGAGATTTCTTTAGGAGAATATCTGCTTTTGGGAAAGGGAGAGGATGCGACCGGCGGAAGAATGCGGGAATCCATTGTCTCGGATGCGCTGGAGGCAGTAATCGGTGCAATTTATCTGGATGGTGGTCTTGCTAATGCAAAAGAGTTTATTTACCGATTTGTATTAAATGACATGGAGCACAAGCAACTCTTTTATGATAGCAAGACTATCCTGCAGGAACTGGTGCAGAGTATGGGAGAAGTTCCTCTTTCTTATGAGATTTTAAAAGAAGAGGGACCGGATCACAACAAAGTATTTGAAGTAAGGGCTGTGCTGGGAGGCAAAGAGATTGGCCGGGGAACCGGAAGGACCAAAAAGGCAGCCGAGCAGACAGCTGCATATAAAGCAATCCTGACTTTAAAAGGCAAATCAGAAGCTTCTTTGCAGGCAGGTGACGTATGTATTTAAAAAGTATTGAAATTCAGGGATTTAAGTCCTTTGCCAACAAAATTGTTTTTGAGTTTCACAATGGGATTACCGGAATTGTGGGGCCAAACGGTTCCGGTAAAAGCAATGTAGCCGATGCGGTCCGCTGGGTGCTGGGAGAACAGAGAGTAAAGCAGCTTAGGGGCGCTTCCATGCAGGATGTCATTTTTTCCGGAACCGAGATGCGAAAACCCCAGGGATTTGCCTATGTGGCCATTACTTTAGACAACGGGGATCATAAACTTGCCATTGAGTACGACGAGGTGACGGTTTCCAGGCGTCTGTACCGCTCAGGAGAAAGTGAATACCGGATTAACGGAAGCCCCTGCCGGTTAAAAGATATTAATGAACTGTTCTACGATACCGGTATTGGAAAAGAAGGGTATTCCATTATCGGACAGGGACAGATTGACAAGATTTTAAGCGGAAAGCCGGAAGAGCGCAGGGAACTGTTTGACGAGGCGGCCGGCATTGTAAAGTTTAAAAGGCGCAAGGAGATTGCTCAGAAAAAACTGGAGGACGAGCGCCAGAGTCTGGTTCGGGTAAACGATATTTTAAGCGAACTGGAAAAGCAGGTAGGACCATTGGAAAAGCAGTCTTTAACTGCGAGAGAGTATCTGCGGTTAAAAGAAGAGTTAAAGCATCTGGACGTCAATCTTTTTTTCGCAGAAACGAATGGGTTAAAAGAGCAGATTGGAACGATTTCCAAAAATGAGGACATTGTGTCCCAGGACTTAACCAGAGTAAAAAAAGAGGCGGAAACAATCCGCAGTGAATACGAAGTTCTGGAGGCATCCCTGGGAGCTTTGGATGAAAAAGTAACAGCAAGCCGCAGCGCCCAGGAGCAAAAACGGCTGCAGCGGGGGAATTTGGAAGGGCAGATTAATGTATTAAAAGAACAGATTAATACAGAACGGATGAATGCAGAGCACATCCGGCACAGAATGGAATCCATTCAGACAGAGATTGCCCAGCGGGAAGGAGAGATTTCAGGATACGAAACAGAAAAAAAGGAAGTGTCCCTTCAGGTGTCAAAGGTTTTGGAGCGCCGGAAAGAAGCGGAAATCTCCCTGATGGAAAAAGACACGTGGATTGGGGACACAGAATCCAATCTGGAAACCCTGAAGCAGTCGGTAATTGACACATTAAATGAAAAAGCTTCTGTAAATGCCAGAGATCAGCGATATGAGGCAATGCTTGAGCAGGTCAATATGCGGCGGGCCGAGGTAAGTCAGAAACTTTTAAAGAGCAAAAGCGATGAGTCGGTTCAGGATGAGCAGATTGCAGAGAAGCAGACAAAGTTAAAGGAGATTGATCAGGCGATTCAGGCAGTTCTGCTCCATGAGACAGAACTGGAAGAACAGGAAAATTCCGCTTCCGGCAAAGTCAGGAAGCTTAACGGACTGCTTTCAGAATACCAGCAGACCTATCACAGAACCAATACCAGGCTGGAATCTTTGCGGAATCTGGCAGAGCGCTACGAAGGGTACGGACAGAGCATCCGCCGCGTCATGGAAGTAAAAGACCGGGTTCAGGGAATTCATGGCGTTGTAGCGGATTTGATTACATCTGAAAAAAAATATGAGGTGGCAATCGAGACCGCTTTAGGCGGAAGCATTCAAAACATTGTGACCGATTCAGAAGAGACAGCCAAGAACCTGATTGAATATTTAAAGAAAAATAAGTTTGGCCGGGCAACGTTTCTTCCGCTTACCAGCATTGGCAACCGGGCTGTGTTTACCCAGGAAAAAGCCCTGACGGAAAAAGGCGTATTGGGACTGGCCAATGAACTGGTAAAAGCGGACAGACAGTATGAGGGACTGTTAAAATATCTGTTGGGACGGGTTGTGGTAGTAGATACCATTGACAATGCCATTGCTCTTTCCAGAAAATACCAGTATTCTCTCAGGATCGTTACCCTGGAAGGGGAACTGTTAAATGCCGGAGGTTCCATGACAGGCGGCGCTTTCAAAAATACCAGCAATCTGTTGGGAAGAAAGCGGGAGATTGAAGAACTGGAACATTCCTGTAAACAGGTTTTGATAGAAATTGACAAAACCAATGAAAGTCTGGTGTCTGAAGAACAGCGGTTAAAGGACTTAAATGAAGAACTGGGGCAGAGCCGCAAAAAGAAACAGGATTTGTATCTGGACCAGAATACCATCCGTCTTGGAATCAGCCAGCTGGAAAACAGGAAAGCAGAGATCGCAGAATCAGCTTCCGACATGGTGACAGAGCACAGGCAGCTGGAGGAACAGGCAAAAGAGATTGCAGACAGCAGAGCCAGGTTAAAAGAAGAAACCAGTCAGCTGGAAGAGCAGGGAAAAAAACATCAGGAGGAGATAAAAACGCTCTCGGATGTATTGGAAAATGGCCGCAAAGAAAGGGAAATTCTGGCAAAAGATCTGGCGGCTGTCCAAATGGAAGCGGCAGGACTTGGGCAAAAGGACAATTTTTTAAAGGAAAATATCCGAAGAGTCTACGAAGAAATCCAAAAGGTAAAGGAAGAACTGTCCGGCCTTTCAAAAGGAAGCGGGGAGAGCGGACTTGCCATTTTGGGAAAAGAAGAGGAGATTTCCCGGATTGAACAGGAAATTCTGGACGGGGATCGCCTGTTAGAAACCTTAAATCAGGAAATTTCAGACTTGTCCCGGGAAAAGGAAGAGACGGCCAGGAGGCAAAAAGGATTTTTTGAAAAGAGAGAGGAATTGTCCAGACAGGTATCAGATTTGGACAAGGAACTGTTCCGCCTTCAGTCCCAAAAGGAAAAGTTGGAGGAACGTCTGGAATCCTGCGCAGCTTATATGTGGAATGAATATGAGCTGACCTATACCGGGGCAGAAGAACTGCGGGATGAAACCCCTGTTTCTGTACCGGAGATGAAAAAGGAGATTGAAGGGGTAAAGACACAGATTAAAGGGTTGGGAAATGTCAATGTCAACGCCATTGAGGACTATAAAGAAGTATCGGAGCGGTATGAGTTTTTAAAAGGACAGCACGATGATCTGGTGACGGCAGAACAGACGTTGATTCAGATTATTGAAGAACTGGATATGGGAATGAGGCGTCAGTTTGAGCAGCAGTTTTCCTTAATCCGAAGTGAATTTGACAAGGTATTTAAAGAACTGTTCGGCGGCGGAAGAGGAACTCTGGAACTGATGGAAGGAGAAGATATTTTAGAGGCAGGCATCCAGATTATCTCCCAGCCGCCGGGCAAAAAACTCCAGAATATGATGCAGCTTTCCGGCGGGGAAAAGGCGCTGACGGCCATTGCGCTTTTGTTTGCAATTCAGAATTTAAAGCCGTCCCCCTTCTGCCTTCTGGATGAGATTGAGGCTGCCCTAGACGATTCCAACGTAGACCGGTTTGCAGGTTATCTTCACAAACTGACGGCCAGCACCCAGTTTATTGTAATTACCCACCGGCGCGGCACCATGGTGTCTGCGGACCGGCTTTACGGAATTACCATGCAGGAAAAGGGAGTTTCCGCCCTGGTTTCTGTAAACTTAATCGAAGCAGACTTAGAAAAATAAGGAGTATGAGTATGGCAAAAGGATTTTTCAGCCGTCTGGTAGAAGGACTTACTAAGACAAGAGACAACATTGTATCCGGCATTGATTCGATTTTCAGCGGATTTTCAGCCATTGACGATGATTTTTATGAAGAGATTGAAGAAACTCTGATTATGGGGGATCTGGGCATTCAGACCACCATGGCCATTGTAGAGGATTTGCGCCGTAAGGTAAAAGAGCAGCACATCAAGGAGCCGGTTCAGTGCAAACAGCTTTTAATTGACAGCATCAAGGCTCAGATGGATTTGGGAGAAAACGCCTATGAGTTTGAAAACCAAAAATCCGTTGTGCTGGTTATCGGCGTCAACGGAGTGGGAAAGACTACTTCTGTTGGCAAACTGGCTGGACAGCTAAAAGATTCCGGAAAAAAGGTAATGTTAGCCGCGGCCGATACCTTTCGTGCGGCTGCCATTGAGCAGCTTACGGAATGGGCAAATCGGGCAGGAGTGGAAATTATTGCCCAGAAAGAGGGCTCCGATCCGGCGGCCGTTATCTATGACGCAGTAGCAGCAGCAAAATCCCGCCATGCGGACGTACTGATCTGCGATACTGCAGGCCGTCTCCACAACAAGAAAAATCTGATGGAAGAATTAAAAAAGATTAATCGGATCATTGACAAAGAGTATCCGGACGCTTACCGGGAGACTCTGGTGGTGTTAGACGGCACAACCGGACAGAACGCCATGGCCCAGGCCAGACAGTTTATGGAAGTAGCCGACATTACGGGAATCATTCTGACCAAGCTGGACGGAACCGCCAAAGGCGGAATTGCGGTAGCCATTCAGTCAGAACTGGGACTTCCGGTTAAATATATTGGAGTGGGAGAGCACATTGACGATCTCCAGAAGTTTAATGCGGATGACTTTGTAAACGCATTATTTAACGTTTCAGACAATCATTAGGAGAATCACAGAAAAAGGGGAGAATTTATTATGGAAAAACTGACATTAGAGGCATTTGAAGAAGCATCTGAAATTGTAAGCCAGGTAACCCAGGAAACCAAGCTGATCTATAGTGAGTATTTTTCCAATCAGACCGGCAACAAGGTGTATTTAAAGCCGGAGAATATGCAGTATACCGGCGCTTACAAGGTTCGCGGCGCTTATTATAAGATCAGTACCTTGTCTGATGAAGAAAAAGAAAAGGGGCTGGTGACTGCTTCTGCGGGAAACCATGCCCAGGGAGTTGCCTATGCGGCGAAACTTGCCGGTATCAGGGCCACCATTGTCATGCCTACCACTACGCCGCTGATTAAGATTAACCGGACCAAAAGTTACGGCGCAGAAGTCGTGCTGGAGGGCAATGTGTTCGACGAGTCCTGCAGTTATGCGTATGAACTGGTAGAAAAGACCGGCGGCACCTTTGTACACCCCTTTAATGACCTGGCAGTAGCAACCGGACAGGGAACCATTGCCATGGAGATCATCAAAGAACTTCCCACAGTTGATTACATCCTGGTTCCTGTCGGAGGAGGCGGATTGTGTACCGGCGTCTCTGTATTGGCAAAGATGCTGAATCCAAAGATTAAAGTACTCGGAGTGGAACCGGCAGGAGCTGCCTGCATGAAAGCTTCCCTGGAAGCCGGACACGTAACAGGACTTCCTTCTGTCAATACCATTGCAGACGGTACGGCAGTAAAGACTCCCGGCGACCTTTTATTCCCCTATATAAAAGAAAATGTAGATGACATTATTACCATTGACGACAGCGAACTGATTGTGGCATTCCTGGATATGGTGGAAAATCACAAAATGATCGTAGAAAATTCCGGGCTCTTAACAGTGGCAGCCTTAAAACATTTAAATGTCCGGAAGAAAAAGATTGTCTCCATTTTAAGCGGCGGCAACATGGATGTGATTACCATGGCATCCATTGTCCAGCATGGCCTGATTTTAAGGGATCGGGTATTTACCGCATCCGTTCTTTTGCCGGATAAGCCTGGCGAACTGGCTAAGGTCTCTTCCCTTCTTGCAGAACAGCAGGCCAATGTCATCAAGCTGGAACACAATCAGTTTGTCAGCATTAACCGCAATGCGGCAGTGGAACTCCGCATTACCATGGAGGCGTTTGGAACGGCCCACAAGCAGGCGATTTTGCAGGAGTTAAATGAAAAGGGATACCGGCCGAGGCTGGTAAAGGGAAAAGGCACTTACAATGAGTGATAAACAAAGGCCCCTGGCGTCCAATATTTTTTATTTTATAAAGTGGACTTTGATTTCCTGCCTCATGGGCAGTGCAGGAGGAGTGGTCGGAGCTGCTTTTTCCCACTGTGTCGGCTGGGCGGGAAGTTTCCGCCAGACCCATCCATGGACCCTGTATCTCCTTCCGTTTGCAGGAATTTTGATAGTCGGTCTGTATCAGATTGCAAAAGAAGGGGATAACAGAGGCACCAATGATGTGCTGACTGCCGTTTCTTCTACAACTGATTTGAGTCCTGTCACGGGTCCGCTGATTTTTGTGGGAACCGTTCTGACCCACCTGGCAGGCGGTTCTTCCGGAAGAGAAGGCGCAGCCTTGCAGATTGGGGGCAGTATGGGAAACCTGCTGGGAAAGGTCCTGAAGCTGGATGAAAAAGATCGGAAGATTGCAGTGATGTGCGGAATGAGCGCCTTATTCGGGGCGCTGTTTGGCACCCCCGTTGCAGCCGGGATTTTTTCCATGGAAGTCATCAGCATTGGAGTTATGTACTATGCTGCCCTGGTTCCCTGCTTGTTTTCTTCGTTTATAGGAACGGGGATTTCCGTTTCCCTCGGGACAAAACCGGAAGCGTTTACCATTCTGGAAGTACCGGATTTTACGGGAGGATCTGCGTTATTTGTTGTAATTTTGGGAATTTTGTGCGCTCTGGTCAGTATTCTGCTCTGTATCGTCCTTCATGGGACGCAGCATTTGTACCAGAAATATCTGACAAATCCTTATATCCGGATTGCAGCAGCCGGCATTCTTTTTATCGGGCTTACAAAGCTTTCAGGAACCAGTGAATATCTGGGAAGCGGTACAGAGATCATTGAGCAGGCTATGGAAGGGAAGGCTGGCTGGGAAACCTTTCTTTTGAAAATGATGTTTACTGCGATCGTGCTGGGAGCCGGATTTAAAGGCGGCGAAATTGTGCCCACCATGTCCATCGGGGCCTCTTTTGGATGTGTCATGGGAATTGCGGCAGGATTTGCTCCGTCTTTATGCGCAGCCTGCGGTCTGACGGCCCTGTTTGCAGGCGTAACCAACTGTCCCATTACAGCGCTTATGATTGCCCTGGAGTTGTTTGGTTATGAGGCAATGCCCTATTTTGCCATAATTATAGCGGTATCTTTTACCTTGTCTGGATACTATGGACTTTACAGCAGCCAGAAATTTGTATATTCCAAGACAAGGACGGAGTTTATTAATCGAAAAGCTAATTAGGAAGCAGGAAAATAAGTGCTTTACAACCCACTGACAGGAGAGTATAATAAAGGTTGCAAAAATATAATAAGTCTTTGTGGCAGGGTGAAAGTCCCTACCGATGGTAATAGTCCATGACCCGTTTGATAAACGGCTGAGCCGGCGCAATTCCGGCACCGACGGTATAGTCCGGATGAGAAAAGACGTTTTTTGGAATTGATGCCTGGGCTTACTGTATTCCCAGGCTTTTTTATTTGATAGGAAACTCTGTATTTTTATGGAGATTCTTTCCAAAGACGCCACCCCAAAGAGGAAAGGTGACTTTACTATGAAACAGGAAGCAAATGTAAAAAGACTGGTAATGATTGGACTTTTGGGAGCGCTGTCAGGGGTTCTGATGCTGTTTAAGTTTCCTCTGCCATTTATGCCTCCTTTCATGGAGTTTGATCTGTCAGGAATCACAGAAGTAATCGGCGGATTCGTGCTTGGCCCCAGGGCAGCCGTTTTGATTATCCTGGTAAAACTGCTGGTAAAGCTGGCCCTGATGGGAAGCACCACCATGCTTACCGGAGAAGCAAGCAAT
This sequence comes from uncultured Lachnospiraceae bacterium, assembly GCA_963557065.1. Lineage (GTDB taxonomy): Bacteria > Bacillota > Clostridia > Lachnospirales > Lachnospiraceae > UMGS1370. The sequence continues at coordinate 21,466 of CAUWCT010000060.1, forward strand.
TTTTTATTAAGCTGTACGTATGCAGTTTCAGCCGCCTGGATTTACCACCATCACAAATCGAAACGATCAGGGGAAATCGGAATGGCAGTGGGAACCATTCTCTGCTGTCTGGCGGCAGTCGCCACTAATCTGTTTTTAATTTTCCCGTTTTACGTCAATCTGATGGGACTTAGTATGGAAGAAATTATTGCCATGTGCGGAGCAGTCAATCCTCTTATGAAAAATACCCTTACCCTGGTCCTGTTCGGAATCATTCCATTTAATCTGTTTAAATGCACAGTCACTTCTGTGATTACTGTGCTGGTTTACAAAAGAGTCAGTAAGACGATTAAACACTATATCCATTAGGACAATATGAAGTGACCCCACATTTGTAGCAACGAGGATTTACCTGTATAC
>CAUWCT010000061.1:0-20580 GCA_963557065.1 uncultured Lachnospiraceae bacterium
CGCCTGCCAGATTGTCAACATCTGCGCGGGTAACCAGGTTGAAGTCGCCAGGAATTGTATGCTTTAGTGCAGAAGCTGCTACTGCAAATTCCAAAGCTGCCTTCATGTCCTTGCCGTCTGCCAGACCGCAGATTAAACCTGCTGCGAAGGAGTCGCCGCCGCCTACGCGATCCACGATAGGAGTAATGGAATACTTTCTGGAGTGGTAGAACTCGCGGGTCTTTCCATCCATAATACATGCAGACCAGCCGTTGTTGGATGCAGAGTAGCTCTCACGTAAGGAACTGATGATATACTTGAAGCCAAACTTGTCAGCCATCTGATTAAAGATGTCAACATAGCCTGCTAACTCCAGTTCACCAGAAGTAACGTCAGTGTTGCCTGGCTTAAATCCAAGAACCTTCTCAGCGTCCTCTTCATTGCCGATGCAGACATCTACGTACTGCATTAAGTTGGTCATAACCTTCTGTGCCTTCTCGGAAGACCATAATTTCTTGCGGAAGTTCAAGTCAACGGATACAGTAACACCATGCTTCTTAGCTGCCTGAAGTGCCTTCTCGGTCAATTCAGCTGCGGAATCGCTGACAGCCGGGGTAATGCCGGTAAAATGGAACCAGTCAGCATCTGCGAAAATCTCATCAAAGTCAAATTCGTCAGCAGTTGCAGTTGCAATGGAAGAATGTGCTCTGTCGTAAACAACATTAGATGCTCTCATTGCGGAACCGGTCTCTAAAAAGTAGATGCCCAGTCTCTCGCCGCTTCTTGCGATATGCTTTGTGCCTACGTTGTATTTTCTCAAAGCTGCTACTGCGCACTCACCAATGGGGTTAGCCGGTACTGCGGTAACAAACTCTGCATCATGGCCGTAATTTGCCAGAGAAACTGCTACGTTTGCTTCGCCGCCGCCGTAATTGATATCAAACTCATCTGCCTGGATAAACTTTTCGTTATTTGGGGTAGATAATCTTAACATGATCTCGCCCATGGTTACAATCTTTGCCATTTTCACATTTCTCCTTATAGTTGTATTTATCTCGGATATTTGAATAACTGCCTGATGCTCTGCACTTATTTGCGTGCTGCTGCTACTGCTGCTACAAACTCCTGCGCCTTCTTGGTCACAGCCTCAAAATCGCCGGTCTTAGCGCCCTTGGTTAAGCTGCTTCCGGTACCAACTGCGTATGCACCGGCATTGATCCACTTGTCAACGTTGTCAACATCAACACCGCCGGATGGCATAAACTCACCCTGAGGCAAAGGTCCCTTGAAGGAACTGATAGCTGCTGGGCCAACGATATTGCCTGGAAAGATCTTGATAACATCACAGCCTGCCTCTAATGCGGTAACTGCCTCGGTTGGAGTCATAACGCCTGGAAGCATTGGAACTCTGTAACGGTTGCACAGCTTGATGGTTTCTACGTTTAAGCTTGGGCTTACTACGTAGTTTGCGCCTGCTAAGATAACCTGTCTTGCAGTCTCTGGATCCAGAACGGTACCAGCGCCGATTACAACCTTCTCGTTATCTTTGTACTTATCTGCCATCAGCTTAATAAATTCAACAGGGTTGCCTTCATCCATGGTCATGGTAATCTCAATGAAATTAATACCGCCTGCAATAATTGCATCCACAACCTTTTCACCCTGTTCCAAGTTCTTTGCACGAACAACGGCTACCAGGCAGTCTTCTTTCATTCTTGCTAAAACCTGCTCTTTTTTCATGTTAATCTCCTTCTCTCTTTTTTGCGTCTTACGCCTCATAGTTTATTCGCATATGCGATTCATTTTCGCATTTGCAATTCTCATACTGCTATTCTAATCGCTTGACCAGAATTTGTCAACAGGAAACGCCTAGATTTTCCCTAAAAAACCCATTAATTTTGAGACCTCTCTGGCCTTTTCCCGTACCGTCCGTCCCAGGGCCTCGTAATCTTCTGTGGGCTTATACAAGCTGGAAACACTGATGGCTCCGAACACATTGCCGTCACTGTCAAAAACCGGCGCTCCCACGCACTCCATATGCTCTTCCGCTTCTCTGGCATCCAGGGCATATCCTCTCTTAAAAATCTGCTCCAGTTCTTTTTTAAGGGCTGCCTTTGTGGTCAGGGTCCTCTCTGTCTTTTTTACAAATGTTATTTTGTCAATGATTTCCTCTCTAAGACTTTCTTCTGTAAAGGCCAGAATCGCTTTTCCCAGAGATGTACAGTACAGAGGACTTTTCGTCCCCACTGTGGCAGTGGTAATAATCGGATTTTCCGGCTCAAACTTGCATAAATATACCAATTCCTCATCCGATCGAACCCCAAAAAAGACCGTCTTTCCCACCTGACTGGAAAATTGTTTTAAAACCGGCTCTATGGTGCGGATATAATCCAGGTTATTGGTATAATTAATCCCGATCCGGTATGCGGTAAGACCAATCCGATATTTCTGTTTCTGTCCTCTGGATACATGGATCATACCGGTTTCCGCTAAAGTAATGACAATGTCATAAGCGCTGGTCTTAGGCAGATCCAGTTCTTCGCATATTTCATCCAGCGTAATGTCTTCCGGTCGTCTGGATACCAGTTTTAATATTTGCACCGCGCGCAAAGTTGTACGGTTGAGTTTCATTTTAGGGGTTCCTCCATTTTGCTGTATATGGTATTTGCGATTTCAATTCGTATATACGATATTGTACAGGAACCTTTTAAAAATTTCAACCACATTTTTAGAGCAGTTATAATGTTACGCCCTGTTTGAAAATCGCCATGTCATGGAACCCGGCTTCTTCTGCTTTTACTTTTTTACCAGATGCCACTTCCAGTACATAATCAAATAGATTCCGAGCCAGTTCTTCCTTCGTCATGTCTTCCACCATCCGGCCCGCGTTAAAATCAATCCAGTTGTCTTTATGGCCTGCCAATCCAGAGTTGCTGGAAATCTTTACAGTAGGCACAGGAGAGGCAAACGGAGTTCCCCGTCCGGTTGTAAATAAGACAATGTGGGCGCCGGACAAAGCCAGGGCTGTGGAAGCAACCAGATCATTTCCAGGTGCAGAAAGCAGATTCAGTCCTTTTGCCTTTACTGGTTCCGCATAAGCTAACACGCCTTTAACCGGCGCACTGCCCGACTTTTGGGTACATCCTAAAGACTTGTCCTCTAATGTGGAGATTCCTCCTTTTTTGTTGCCCGGAGAAGGATTCTCATAGATAGTCTGGTCATGACGCGTAAAATAATTCTTAAAATCATTAATTAAATCAACGGTTTTGTCAAAAAGTTCCGGGGTCTCGCAGCGGTTCATTAAAATCGTCTCCGCTCCAAACATTTCCGGTACTTCTGTCAGGATTGTCGTTCCCCCTTTAGAGACCAGAATATCGGAAAATGCTCCTACTACCGGATTGGCCGTAATGCCCGATAAACCATCGGAGCCGCCGCATTTCATGCCGATAATCAGCTCACTGGCATCGATGGCTTCTCTGGAAAAGGCGCCTGCATAATCTGCCAGCTCTTCTAACAGCGCCATGGCTGCCTCCTGCTCATCTTCTGTATCCTGGCACTGTAAAAATTTTACTCTCCTGGGATCGTAATCTCCAATATAATCCATTAATACCGGAATGCTGCTGTTTTCGCAGCCCAGCCCCAATACTAAAACACCGCCTGCATTGGGATGGTGAATCATATCTGCCAGCGCTTTTCTGGTATATTCCTGGTCATCCCCCATCTGGGAACATCCATAAGGGTGAGGAAATGCAATGACGTCTTCTACATTGCCCCCTACAAACTTCTGGGCTTTTTTCTCCAGAGCCTTTGCAATGGAATTGACGCAGCCAACAGTGGGAATAATCCAGAGTTCATTGCGCACACCCGCTTTTCCGTCTGATCTGCGGTATCCCTGAAAATATGCGTGTTCGGTTTCTTTTAAAGAACTGTCTACTGGTTCATATGTATAGGAGAGCAAATCGCCTAATGCGGTCTGCAGGTTGTGGACATGGACCCACTGGCCTTTTTGAATCTCTTTTTTGGCATGGCCAATGCAAAATCCATATTTCACAATGTCCTCTCCTTCTTTTATGGGCAGCAATGCAATCTTATGGCCCTGGGGAATTTCCTCCAATACAGTCACCTGCGCATCCCCTATCTGCAGTGTTTCCCCTTTTGCAACAGGGCGCAAGGCAACTGCCACATTGTCCGTTTCATTGATTTTTACAAAATCCTGCATATCCCGTATTCTCCTCGCATTATAAAGTAGTAGTTAGGCGTTTGCGAAACGCCGCAAGCCGCATAAATACGGCATTTTTTGTTACCTAAAAACAAATAACTCCTCACCGGATATGGTATAATCGAGTTGTCTAAAAACTAAAATCCACAATCCATGAAAGGAGTTGTTCTGATACCTATGATACCATATAAACAGCTTTCTTTGGCAGATATTTTTTCAGATTGCCATGAAAAATTTGATAATGACAAACCTGTGTTTCTTTCTCTATTGGAAACCCATATCGATATTGATGAGTTTATTCCAATTTCTGTTATGTTTTCAAGTTTGGCATTATTACGAACGGTCTGGGGATTATTCGCCATATTTGCTTTTATAACAAGGATTTCATGGTTTCAATAAGGCTGCAATCACAGGTTCTTCCTGTCAATATTGTAAGCGCTTACAATTATTTTACAGACTTTACTTAAAAAAGTCAATCAAAAAATAAAATCGGTTGCAATCTTTGTGGAAAATGGGTATAATGGCAATAGGTTGTAAGTGCTTACAGCCATTTGCTGACTGCGAGGTATCTGCATGAATATTTACGATGTATCAAAAAAAGCAGGGGTTTCTATCGCTACTGTTTCCCGCGTACTAAATGGAAATCCCAATGTTAGTGAAAAGACGCGGAACAAAGTGCTTTCTATTATGAATGAACTGGGCTACACCCCTAACATTTTTGCCAGAGGTCTGGGGTTAAATACCATAAAGACCATCGGCATCATGTGTTCCGATTCTTCTGATCTGTACCTTGCCAATGCCATCTATTATTTAGAGCGGGAACTGCGAAGCAGAGGATATGATTCCATTTTGTGCTGTACGGGCACTGATTTGGAAACCAAGCAGAAATACTTTGATTTGCTCCGCTCCAAACGGGTAGACGCCATCATTCTGGCCGGCTCTAAATTTGTAGAAATGAAGCCCAAAGACAATGCCTACCTGATCGATGCAGCCAAATTCCTGCCGATTATGTTAGTCAACGGGTATCTGGAAGGAGACAACATCTACTCTACCCTCTGCGATGACCGTTCTGCTGCCTATAAAGCCTGCACAGGTCTGATTGAATCCGGAGTCCGCAGTCTTTTATATCTCTATACCAGCTATTCTTACAGCGGTCTCAATAAACTGCAGGGATATAAAGATGCACTGACAGACAAGGGACTTCCCATCCGGGAGGAATACATCTGCCAGTGTCCGAAGGATGTGGCCAGCGCCCAGGCCCTCTGCCAGAAGCTTTACAAAGACGGGTTGCGATTTGACGGCGTTCTGGCTTCTGACGACTCCTTAGCAGTGGGAGCTGTCAAATTTGCTCACCAGGAAGGGATTGCCATTCCTGAATCTCTTTCTGTCATCGGCTACAACAATTCCATTCTCGCCCAGTGCTCCTACCCGGAGCTGACTTCTATCGACAGCAAAGTGGAAGCGCTGTGCATTACTACGGTCAACACATTAATGGGAGTCTTTGACAGCGCCAACGTTCCTGCCAAAACCACCATTTCTGCTGACATTATAAAACGGGGAACCACTCACTAATTGTTATCAATTTATCAACAAGGAGGATTTACACATGAAACCATTTATGGACAAAGATTTCCTGCTTTCTACAGACATGGCAAAAACTTTGTATCACGATTACGCAGAGCCCATGCCTATTGTAGACTATCACTGCCATATCAATCCTCAGGAAATTTACGAGGACCGCAAATTTGACAATATTACTCAGGTATGGCTGGGCGGCGATCACTACAAATGGCGCCAGATGCGTTCCAACGGTGTAGAAGAAACCTATATCACCGGAGGTGCTTCTGACAGAGAAAAATTCCAGAAATGGGCGGAAACCATGCCGAAGCTGATCGGCAATCCTTTATACCACTGGAGTCATTTGGAACTGCGCAGATATTTTGGATATGAAGGCTATTTAAACGGCGATACTGCTGAAGAAGTATGGAATCTTTGCAATGACAAACTGCAAAACGATCCGTCCATGACCGTCCGCGGGCTGATCCGCCGCTACAATGTAAAGCTGATCTGCACCACCGACGATCCCATCGATACTTTGGAGTGGCATGAAAAGATTGCTGATGATGAAAGCTGCAAAGATATCAAGGTTCTTCCTGCATGGCGTCCGGACAAGGCCCTCAATGTGGAAAAAGCTACTTATGCTGACTACATTGCCCAGTTGTCCAGGGTAAGCGGTGTAGAGATTCTGGATTTTGCGTCTTTAAAAGAAGCATTAAAAGTCCGCATGGATTACTTTGCAAAGAGAGGATGCAATGTATCTGACCACGCATTGGAGTATGTAATGTATCAGCCGGCATCTGATGAAGAAGTAGATGCCATCATCGCAAAAGGATTAAAGGGACAGGCTGTAACCAGAGAAGAGGAATTAAAGTACAAGACTGCATTTATGCTGTTTATTGCAAAAGAGTACAACCGTCTGGGCTGGATTATGCAGCTTCACTATGGATGCAAGCGTGATAATAATGCCATGATGTTTGAAAAGCTGGGACCTGACACTGGATTTGACTGTATCAACAACTACGCTCCAAGTGCACAGATGGCTGACTTCTTAAATGCATTAAGTGCAACCGGCGAAGTTCCGAAAACTATTTTATACTCCTTAAATCCCAATGACAATGCTTCCATCGGCACTATCTTAGGCTGTTTCCAGAGCGCGCCTGCAGGCCGCATCCAGCAGGGATCTGCCTGGTGGTTCAATGATCACAAGACCGGCATGAGAGACCAGATGGTAAGCCTTGCCAATTTAGGCTGCCTTGGCAATTTTATTGGAATGCTCACAGATTCCAGAAGTTTCCTGTCCTACACCAGACACGAATATTTCCGCAGAATCCTCTGCGATTTAATCGGCGGATGGGTAGAAAACGGCGAATATCCTGCTGACATGAAGGCTTTGGAGGAAATCATAAAAGGCATCTCCTACAACAATGTGATCCGGTATTTTAAGTTTGATATCTAAATCCTGCAACATTTAAGACGGCGGAGAAATCGTATCCCGCCGTCTTAAGCTGTTCGCCTATTCTATTCATATACCCTTACTTCATAAATACATGCCTTTGGACTTTTGCAGGTAGACAGCACTTTTATTGCAATCTCATCACACATACAGCTTTCTGGAAAATGGATTACCTGAAGCCGCTGCCCTTCGCTGTTCTTTCTTAAAGTTTGAACCGTTTCTCCATCTAGTTTTAATTCTAGTTCATATTCTTTAATCAGTTCGGATGGTGAGTGAAATTCCTGACGTCCCAGCACATTTTCATCAATAGACGGAGTAATCTCTCTGGATAAGTTGGAGTCAAATGTCAGACGAATCTCTTTCACTTTAGTCTGCCCGGGCATCAAAAGACTTAAAATCGGCTTTTCATCCCCCTCCATATTGCAGCGCCAGCAATTCTGGTTTTCTCCAATCGTTCTTCCCCAGCCGTTTATGACGTTTTCCGGTTCACATCCCGGATCCTGGCGGTTGGCTTTTACAAAAGCAGTTCTGGCCAGATCCAAATCATCTTCATTTTTAAATCCCGGAATAAAACAGTCATCTTTTAAAAGCTGCTGCTGCAGTTCTCGGATATGCTTTAAAACGCCTCTGGGACTTTCTTTTTTCCGCAATGCGATAGCAGCTGCTGTCCCCACTGCCTGACCGACCACACTGCAGGTTCCCATTACCCTGGTCGAGGAAAATGCAATATGACTGCAGCTAATGGCTCTTCCGCCTAAAAACAGATTCTCAATATTAACAGAATACAGGCTGCGGTATGGGATGGTATAAATGTCATCGACATGATTCCATACAGTTGGATTGTCATTTTCGTTTAAAAAACCTTCTACTGTATGAACATCCATCGGCCATCCGCCATAGGCCACTGCATCATCAAAAATTCTGCTCTCGTTAATATCATGTTCTGTAAGAACGTAGTCTCCAATCAGACGCCTGCTCTCCCGCTTTCCCGGAAGAAATCCAACCCACTCCAAATCCATCTTGTCCGCGCCATGATCCCCACCGTTTTTAATGTGATCCCATACTCCGTAAACTGCCTTTAAAAGTTCATCCCGAAGCTCTTCCGCATCCGATATTGTATCCAATGTCTTCCCTCCCAGTTCAATCCACCAATAGCCAGATTTTACGGATGTATGTTCCCGAAACCTTAACTGTTCTTCCGTATAGGTGTTGGCCCACTTAGGAGGGATAAATGTCACTGGTTTTCCTGCATCTTTTGCCAGAAACATCAGGGAATTTCCCATTGTATACGAATCCTCTCTATCAGGCGCAAGACTTTCTCCATATTCGCCTTTTCCTTCTCTTCCTTTTCTGAATACAGCACCTGCCAGAAGTCCCAGGGTCCCGTCTCCCGTTCCGTCCATAAAATAGGTTCCCTGGATCCGGAATACCTTTTCCGTTGTCATCTGAACTGCTCTTATCCCCTGAATCCGATTGCCCTCAACATAAACTTCTGTCATATGGGTATTTAAATACAGACTTAAATTTTCCTGAAAATGGACGGTTTCCCAGAGAACTGTATCAAAAATCGGGTAATTCATAGTCGGATTGCGCCGCTTATTCTCCAAAAGAATTTCTTCTAAAATACCGGTCTCTCTGGCATCTGGACGGCTCATATGATGATCCGCTCCGCAGATATGCATCCGATGCTCAGATCCGGCATTGCCTCCTAAAATTGGCCGATTCTGTATTAATGCTGTTTTGACGCCTTTCCTTGCTGCTGCTACAGCAGCACAGACACCTGACATCCCACCCCCTACTACTACAAAATCATAGGATTTATCAATCACTGCTTTTTCCATCTGCTCACCTCAGCAACTAATACTTTAGGGAGTTACTCCCAGTTCTTTCAGGCGATTCTGCACTTTAACTGGTTCCAGATTTCTCGGCAGAATCCCTTCTTTTACACAAATAGAGGCTGCAATTCCCACTGATTGCCCCATATTGGCGCAGATAGGCATAACCCGATAATTGGAATGGGCCATATGGGTTCCGCAGATATCACGCCCTGCCAGATACAGGTTTTCTACCTCTAAGGGAACAAAGCAGCCATACGGAATCGTATAGCCTTTTGTCTGTGTAAATTTTTGCTGGCATCCAGTCTCATCCAGTCCATTTCCTGTCATATTGTGTACATCAAAATTAAAGCTGGCTTTTGTTACGATCCATTCTTCAAACACTCTTGCTTCTAAAATATCTTTTTCTGTAATCTCCGCCTCTCCCTTAAAATGTCTGGTTTCCCTTACACCAATCAGGGATGCAGAACTTATCAGATAACAATGTTCAAAACCCGGGACAAATTTTCTAAGAAACTCTACAATTGCATCCATCTGGCGTCTGCACACCAGAGTTGCCTTGGTCAAATCTCTGGTATCTGTTCCATCAATTCCTGTGCAGTTTGTCATATTACAGGTTACCACGCCTGGAAGGGTTGTTTTATATAAAAGTACATGACCAGCTGGAGCAGGCAGATATTCTTTTCCTAATTCCTGTATATCTCCGGCCGGAATCTGAAAGTTTTCCTCAAATGATCCTGGGAATACCCCTCGTTTTACATCTACGCCGGCCACTTTTAACATAATGGAAACTGGCTGCATCCGTCCATCCCTTTCTCTTCCTACAAAATAAGGTGCTCCTGCCCTTGCAGCAATATCTCCATCTCCAGTAGCGTCAATTACAATTTTAGCCTCTATCGCCCTGCGCCCAGATTTGCTTTCTGTAATTACGCCTTTTATCGTACTTCCATCCATAATTGGTTCACACGCAAAGGTATATAACTGCAGTTCTACTCCAGCCTCGTCTAACATATTTAAAAATACGGTTTTCAATTTTTCCGGGTTAATAATCTGTCTTGGGCTTCCATTTATTTTATGAACTTCTCCTGCTTCAGAACAATCTGCTGAACGTTCCAGAATTTCTTCATAAAATCCTCCTTCTGTGTTGCCTGTCCAGTGACTCATCAGTCCTGCTGTAGCAATTCCTCCTACATCTCCGCTCTGTTCCACCAACACTGTTTTTGCTCCTTCCCTGGCCGCACAGATTGCTGCAGAAACTCCGGCCGGTCCTGAACCAAGCACCAGAACATCACACTCTGCTGCTACCGGAATCTGTTTTTGAGGTTCTGTTATATATTTCATAATATTCCTCTCTCCTATCCTTTCACTGCTCCGGCTACTAACCCTTTTACAAAGAATTTCTGTCCAAACAGGAATACCAGAAATGCTGGGATCAACGCAGACGCGGCAGCAGCCATTACCAGATTATATTCAGTAACGCTTTCTTCAATAAAGTTGGTCAGCGCAATCGGAATGGTATACAACCTCCAGTCGCTTAAAAATACCAGCGGCTCTAAATAGCTGTTCCAATTCCATAAAAATACTACCATTGCCAGAGACGCCATACTTGGTTTTGCAATAGGAACCATGATTTTTGCCCAGATTACATATTCATTAGCCCCGTCCACTCTGGCAGACTCACGAAGTTCATCTGGAATCTGCATGAAATACTGCCTCATCAGGAATGTACCGGTAATGGTAATAAGTCCTGGAAGAATTAATGTCAGGTGAGTTCCGGTAAGTCCCATCTTATTAAACATGACAAACTTTGGAATCAGAGTAATCTGACTTGGAATCATCATGGTCGCCAGATACAGAAGGAACAGCACATTGCGTCCTCTGAATTTAATTTTCGCAAAAGCGTAACCGGCCAGAGTACTGGTCAGCACCGATCCGATCAAATTAATGACTGCTATTTTGATAGAATTTAAATAGGCCAGGCCAAAATGGTAGTCTCTTGCTGCAATCCCGCCAATATTCCATACTTTTTTATAGTTATCCGGATAAAAGTAATCTGGTATCCAGTCAATCGGAAGTTTCATAACATCCAAAGGAAGCTTCATGGAAGCGGAAATCATCCAGATAAATGGAGTAACCATCGAAATTGCCAGCGCTCCTACCAATACTGTACATACCAGCCTCCGAATCAGACGTTTCTGTTTTTCTCTTCCCGTCTTTTTCTTATTTGGCATATCCGTTCCTCTCCCTTCTTTAATAACTTACCCATTTTTTCTGTCCCTTCCACTGAATCATGGTTACAGCAAACAAAATGAGAAACAGAATCCAGGACATGGCGGATGCATAACCCATACGGTAAAATGTAAATGCAGATGTATAAATATAATATACCAATACATTTGTAGCGGTTCCAGGGCCTCCTCTTGTCATAATCTGAATCGGTGCGAACACCTGGAAAGAGGTGACAAATGTAGTAATTACCAGGAAAAATGTAGTTGGAGATAAAAATGGTATTGTAAGTTTAAAAAACTTTGTTATTTCACTTGCACCGTCAATCTCCGCTGCTTCATAAATGTCCTGAGGAAGTCCCTGGATAGCTGATGTATAGATCATAATCGCATATCCCACACCGGACCAGATTGTCATCAAAATAATCGCAGACAATGCCCAGTGACTGTCTCCCAGCCATTGAGGCGGATTTTCCACTCCCAGTGCTTTTACCAGCTGGGTAAACGGTCCCCACGGAGAATACATCATTACCCATACAATTGCTACTGCAACTACATTGGAAATATAGGGCATAAACATGGCCAGACGGATAGGCAGCTTGGCAAAACAGAACTTATCAATTACAACAGACAGCACCAATGCCAGAAAAATCGTGATTGGTACGACTGCTACTGCAAAAACAATGGTATTTACCAACGAACTGGTAAACCACTCGTCCTTCCACATATCAATAAAGTTCTGAAAACCAATGAAATTCCAGTTGCCAAATCCCTGAGTATAATCCCAGTCTGTCAGGCTGATGATCAGCGAAAAAACCATTGGAAACAGTGTAAACAGCAGAACTCCGATAATATTCGGCAGAATAAACGAATATCCAATTAAATCTATCTTCATCTGTTTACTCAGTTTAAACTTCATCCGGATTCCTCCTTTCTTTCAGAAGTCATACTGCAAAATGACAGGTTCATTCTGCAGCATGCTTTTATTTTTTACTGCTTTAATATCGCATCTCCTCGTTCTTTTGCTTTTGTAAGTCCTTCTTCTACTGTCTGCTCTCCGATAAAGATCTTTTCCAGTTCCTCAACAGCAATTTTCTTTACTTCTGCAATATGGTTGGTAATAGACGGAACTGCATAATTATCTGCCGGAGTAATCAAAATTTTCATAGCAGTATCTTTGTCTATGAGAGTTTCTGCACCCTTTAAAAATGACGCGGTAACCTCTTCCGGATTATAGGTATTTGCTGCTGGAACACGTCCTCCTTCTGCTACCGGAAGCATTCCTTCGGTTGCATACCATTTTGCAAATTCCCATGCTTCTTCAATGTGTTCAGACTTTGGATTAATGCACAGATGGTCGCCGTATCCGCCCTGGGTATAATTTCTCTGTCCTTTTTCTACTACCGGATAGGGTGCAAAAGCAGTTACAAAATCGTGGGGATAATTGGCAGTATCTTTAATACTCCTTACCATCCATGGGCCAATGGTCATAGCAGATTTTTCAGTCAGGAACATACCTTCCTGAGAAAGTTTCTGGGTCATGGAATCTGTATGAGTTGGAGATGTTTGATCCACATTCATCATATTGTTGATGAGTTCCACTGACTTTACAACAACCGGATCTAAAAAGGCTGTCTCTGTTTCACTTAAGTACATGGGGTCACCACCATTGGTCTGAGCTACCAGATAGCTGAAAAGATAAGTCAAATCCTGCTGGGAATTCCAGAACATACCGTAGACCTTATCCTGTCCCTCCCCATGAGTCAGTTTTTTAGCAATCTCTCTGAATTCATCATAGGTCCACTCTGTCGGAACCTCAATTCCTGCTGCATCAAACATGTCCTTATTAATTACAATGCCATACTGATCCAGTTTGGTTGGAATGGAATAAGGTTTTCCATTGACATAGAAAGATTCGGCCATAGTTCCAAAGTAATCGGTTAATTTAAATCCGTCTCTTTCCATCAATTCTGTCAGATCCAACGCCATATTGCCTTCTGCCCGCTTTGTAAGGACATCAGGAGTATAGGTCATATATAAATCCACGCCTGTACCGGAAAGCAGATTGGTCTCCAGCTTTAGATTTCCGGTATCATCATTGACAAACCGTTCGTATTCTACCTGAATGCCTTTATCCTTATAAAGTTCATTAAAATTATCACACACAGCCTGGGGACCTGCCTCTGCCGGTACACCTCCCCACATTCTCAAGGTTACCGTTTCCCCGGAACCGTTCTCTTTTCCTGCTTCACTGGCTACCGTTTCTCCAGAAGCTCCGCCGGTTTCTTTTGGAGCGGAGGAACATCCGCTGATAAAAGACATAGCGGTAACTGCTGTCATCATACATGCAAGAACTTTTCTTCCTTTTTTCATAACCCTTACCTCCATTGCGACTTGTTTTCTATAGCTTTATTATACAAAAGACAGCCGGCTTTTTACCATACATCTGCCTGCTGTCTTTCTTCAAAATTCTGTGATTTTAGTTCTTCTAAACATTACCATCTTTCAAATCCTGCTGGCAGTCTTTCAAATTCTGCTTATATTTTTCTGCCAGCATTTTCCGAAATTCACTGGGTGATTTTCCTGTTCGCTTTTTATATTGGGCACTGAAATAATTCGGGTTGTCAATTCCTATTTTTTCTGCAATCTCACTGACAAGCATATCTGTATTTTTCAGCAATATGGTCGCTTTCTCCATCCGGCAGGTATTGATATATTCTACATAGCTGACACCTTCCTCATTTTTAAAAACATGAGAAAAATGGCTTTCACTCATATTGGCCAACGCTGCTGCAGAAGAGACTGACAAATCTTCTGACAAATTCATCTTTACATATTGTTTCACCAGTTTTATCCTCTGGCTGTATCTTCCTTTTTCTCTTTTCTGCTCTTCAAACACCTTCGCATAAGAGCGGAGCAAGTCCATTTCCGTCTCTTTTAAATCCTGAAAGAAGTCATAAATATCGGCTGCTTCCTCCAACGTAACTCCTTTTCTGTCACAAATAGCGGCTCCCCGAATTTCATGTCTCTCCAGATAAATAATCATTAAGCTGTGCAGTCTTTTTAGTTTCTTCCGCACATCTTTCGGCGCATACTTTTTTTGTTCCAGAAATTCCGCCAGTTCTTTAAAATATGCTTCTGCCTGCCCAAAATCTTGCTGCTCTAAAAATCTCTCAAATGCAATCGTCCTTAGATAATCCGGAAGTTCCATTTTTTCCCACTCTTTTTCTTTGTAAAACCGTATCTGACAGGGCGCGCTATAAAACAGTTCTTCCAATGTCTGCATATTTTGATTATAGCCCTGTTTCAGCCATGAAAAACCCTGTCCCGATTGACTGACAGTCCCACTGATTTCTAAGCCATAATACTGCCTTACAGTCTGTACCAATGTATAAAATGCTTTTTCTGATGCTGCCCTCCCTCCTGTCTTTTCCTGAACAGCAATCAAAAATCGGCTGTCGTTTTCATGAAAGATCTCTGCACTCAATTCTTTTTGCCAGATTTCTTCTATCATATTAGTCATAGCAAATACTAACAAATCTTTTTCTAAAAAATCTTCCTGCCTTTGAATCACCTGATAATTGTCAATTCGGATCGATACCAGAAAATACTGCTTTGAAAAATCAATTTTTAAGGACAGTTCTCTTAATTTTTTCTCAATCTTTGTCAAAAACACTTTCTCTTCGCTTAATACCTGTTTGATTAAACTGTTCTTGATTACCGTCCGATTTTCTGCTGTCTGGTATAAATATTCTGCTTTTTCTTTTTTAATTGGAAGTTTTTTTGAAACCTCATCCAAAACTTTAAGCAATTCCTCTGTTTTTACAGTAAGTTTAAATATATAATCACAAGCTCCCATTTTCATCGCCTTGCGGACATTATCAAAATCATTATAATTGCTGAGAACAATAAACTTCATATCCGGATATTCATTCTGGCACTGTTCCATCAGCCAAAATCCATCTCTTGGGCTCATTTTCAAATCGGTCAGCACAATGTCCGGATGAAATTCCTTTATTTTTTCGTATGCCTCTTCTCCATCCTCCGCATCGCAAACCACTGTATAACCATACTGTTCCCATCTTGCCATTGATTTGATTCCGATTCGCACTAAAACTTCATCATCTGCAATCATCAAACGTTTCATTCTCTTTTTCTCCTCTCAAAACAGGAAGACGATATGTAACACAGGTTCCGCCCTGTTTCATCCCCTCTACAGACAGTCCATATTGTTTCCCGTAGGTCATGCGAATACAGGTGTCAACATTTTTTAATCCGATTCCCGTCATTCTTCCCCCGCTCTTTGATGCTGTAAATTCTTCTACTGCCTCTTTTGTAATCCCTCTTCCATCATCCTCTACAAACAGAAGGAAAATTTCTTCTTCTATATATCCATATACCCGAATGCTCAATTCCTTTTTGTTTTTATCCCTTCCATGTATAATAGAATTTTCTACAATAGGCTGAAGAATAAATTTCATCATCTTTAAGTCTTCCATCCCTTCCATGATGTCAATTTCCAGCACACACTGATCCTGATAGCGCAGATTGTGGATATAAATAAAATTTTTAATATTTTCCAGTTCATCTTTTAATGTGACCTCTTCATCATTACGGCTTAAGCTGTATTTTAATACAGATGCCAGAGCATCAATGCTGCCCACAATGTTTTCTGCACCCCGGATTAACGCCATCCACCGAATCGAAGTCAGGGTATTAAATAAAAAATGAGGGTTTAACTGTGCCCGCAGAGACTCATAGCGGTATTGCTCTTTTTCCCTGCTCTCCTTCTCCAGCTTGTCAAACAAACTTCTGATATTATCGGACATTCGGACAAAAGCCCTGTTTAAATGTCCGATTTCATCCTTTCTCTTGACATCGATCCCTGTAAGTTCCTGATCCAATGTATATTCTTTCATTTTATTTGTCAGAAGTCCAATGGGCTTTACCAGCATTTTCACAGAAATATATGTTACCACCATAACCAGAAAAATTGACAGCACAATTACTGTATTCATTTTATCTGTCAGTGTCTGAATGCTGTTTAACACTTCTTTATAATTTGTAAAAATATAGACTTTCATAGGCGCATTAGCAAAAAGCCATGGTTTTGGCAAAGTATAATAACTAATCAGGTACTCCTCTGTACCGATTTTCTGCTTTTTATCACCAAACGGTTCTTCTTTTGTATCCTCATATACCTCTTTTAATTGCTCTGGGCTGATGATATTCTGCTGATTGGCAGAAAATAAAATATCTCCGTCTTTAATGCAGACAAATGCCTCATCCTCCGGTCCTGTATAATCCTTTAGAAGATTGGAAAATTGGGACTGCTCAATACTTATGATCAGCATTCCTACAGGAGTTCCTACTGTACCCTGCCGAAGCATCGCCCTGGCAAGAGAAATGTATGTTTTTCCTTTTGCCTGATCTTCTGTTACATAGGCCGGACTAAACATTGACCAGGACATATGTCCTCCTGCTGTTTCTGCCTGTTTTACCCAATCTTCCTCTAAAAGGAACTCATAATCCCGGTAATTCAGACTCCAATTTGAATACACTCTTCCTGTCTGATCAAAAACTGTTATCTTAGCAGCTTCTGCCAAATCATCTGCAGACGTAACAATCATTTTGTCTACCAACTGATTAAAATACTGAATATTTTCATATTCTGTATAATTTCTGTCCTGCATCCGCTCCAAAAGTTCCTCATCTAAGGCAAAGGTGTTGGAAAGAATCGCCATACTTTGCAGCATTTTTAAAATATCTCTTTCACTGCCTGAAATATTTTGAAGAATCCGCTCACTAATTTTATTTTGAAGAACTGTCTCCATGGATTTTTCCACATAAATGCAAACCGCTGACATTGGCAGAACCACACAGACGGCAATCAGTATAAACATTTTTATAGCAAAACTGGAACACTTGTCTATAATTTTATCTATAAACCCTCTGCCTTCACCCATATTATCCTTGCCCCCTCATATCCCCTGTATTCTTAGTACAGTATGCCATATTTAAAAACAAATGGCTAGAAATTTTTGTCAAAAAAGAAAGGGACTTCCGAAGAAGTCCCAAATCCTTAAGCCACTATTTTACAACATTGCGCCGGATGCATCAAACTGGTATACAACGCCGTCAATAGTCAGAGATGTATTTGCCGCCATAATACCTCCGTTTGCCGGATCCAGATAATACCAGGTCTCTCCCAGTTGTTTCCATCCAGTCACTTTCTCATAGTTTTCAAAGTAATACCAAAAGCCGTCTATCTGTTTCCATGAAGAAGAAGGAATAGACTGGCTGTAATCCGTAAATGCCAGTTCCAGGCAGACCGCCCCTTCAATGCCCTTTACATTGCCGCTGTCCGTACACTGCCAAATCGTACGGTTCGGGTAGCTGTTAATTGTGCCGTAGCGGGCATACCAAATATCATATGGAATCTGACTGGTATCCATCTTATTGGCCAGCCAGTCATGATAGCTAAATACAATCGGTTTAAATCCGGCTGCTTCCACAGTCTGACAGAATGCATTGACAATGTCGGTCATCTGCTGTCTGGTAAGTCCTGCTTCCTCAAAGACTTTGGATTCCACATCCATTGCGATGGGGTAGGAAACTTTATATTCCTTTGCAGTGCGGACTGCAAACTGCGCCTCTCTTACTGCATCCTCCACTGTCAGTGCCTGAGAATACAGGTATGTACCAACTTGAAGTCCTGCTTTTGCTGCCTCCCGCATATTTACATCAAAGTAGGGATCCAAATCATCTGCATACCCCATGCGGATAAATGCAAACTGAATGTCATCAAAAGCCACTTCCTGCCAGTCAATGTCCTGCTGATACTTGGATACACTGATGCCTCTTGACAATGCCCCCTCAATCACAGTACCTTCGCTGTTTACATACTGGCCGTTTACTTTTGTAAAAGCACCGTTTTGAGACACTGTATAATCCCGATTTAACCCGTCCGCTGTCTCTAAACCGATTCCAGGGGCCTGCTTCCAGAGTTTCTGCAAAAGAGGGCATCACTGCCAGTGTACAAAAAATCCCTGTTGTCAGCACAGTTGCCAGCAAACGGTTCTTTTTGAGCCTTCTCTCTGATAAATTGCTTCTCATCTTTTCCCTGCTTTCCTAATTGTCTAAGCCATGAAAATGGCCTGTCAAAATATTGTAAAATCAGTATCAGCAATATTATACACGAACCTGTCTGCGTAATCAACCCGCTGCATATTCTTTTCTGTGGAAACCATTGTTTTTTGTCAATCTACTTTTCCTTCAATCTGGCAAAAGCCCAGTTTCAGGAAATCTCCGTCTCTGACGTTTACAAGAACTGTTTTCGTATGAAAGAAGTCATTTCTTAACACTCTGTAGCGAGCTTGCGGAAAGCATGAATAGCCCACCTCATAATATCCTACCTCAGAGTCATCATTCATCCTAAGGCGGTAAGTTCCTTCCGGAATATGGTAGCCAACTTTAAACATCGCACCTTTTCTATAATCGATCTCCGGCATCTCATCTATAGGAGTAATTGAGCATGTATCCGATATATAAAATGTTTTCTCCATACCCAGATACACGATCATATTGTACTTAAGACGTTCTGAACCATCACCATCTGAAATATCAAAATTTACACTGTCGCTCTGTGGTATTATCACATATTCCCCTGGCAGAAAGTCTTTATAAGCCCCTACTTCATACGCTCCTCCCTCATAGAGATGAGAAGTAGGCGTAGTTGTCAGCGAAAGTCCTTTCTGCACATTTTCTTCCTCTGAAATGGCTGCATCTTCTTCATTTTTCGTCTGCATACTGAAATTCCCTATTTCAGGATAAGCAGACTCATCATAGGGAACAGGCGCTTCTGTTGTAAGGTAAATAAAGTCGAACCCTGAACTGTCATTGGCCTGTACATCTATATGATACCAGACTCCATCAGCCTGTACAATGTTCCACTGATGTTCCTGGTTCCATGAATCTTCTTTTGCATGTACATAATAACATCCGATATCCATAGAATCACACAAAGCTTTAAACGCTCTTGCATAACCGGAACACTGGGCCTCATGGTATACTAAAGCCCCCCATGCAGTATTGGCGCCATTCCTTCTCCAATCCTCTGCATAGCTGCAGACATTTTTCAAATAATCACTGGCTGCTTTTATCTTTTCTTCGTCTGTCATCGTGTCCATGACATAGGTATTTTTAAACTCAGTCACTACAGCCGCAACCTGATTTAATTGCTCCTGATTGAGTCCCGGTCCATATACAGACTGCATTCCTGCTGTATAAGATTCTTTATTTTTTTCTATAATTTCCTGCACACTGGTTTCTGCATAACATGGAAACGTTGGAACCATCAGTGCGAGAGATGCAGCTATGATCATTGTTTTAAAAAATTGTTTCATCTTACATCCGCCACCCTATCTTCTTTTCTTAAGTTTATCATCTGGACTGAAAAGATTCAAGAAGCGGCACTTATGATTGGCAGTATTTATCAAATTCGTCTGCCATATTTGTAAATCCAGACATCCTTCATTTGCTTACCGCCATTCTGCGTCAAGTTCATGTGCTGTGATTTTGCGATTGTACTCTTCCCTAATAGATAGGTAATACGCTGTGTCACATTTAACTGTGTCGTATTTGCCTACCGCTGCAATGACTGCTTCTTTTAGTATCGGACAAGCAAACGGGAAGTTTAAGAGTAATTCCTTATACAAAAATCTACCCATTCCTTTGCTTTCAATGCAACTTCTTGTTGTGATAAGTCATCAACTAATACATAATCTACATTATCCTTTTTAGAAAACCATTCTCTTTTCAAAGGCATTAAATATTTCAAATGGTATTCAAAAAATGTCCTAGTTCTTTCTGGATCGTTCTCTTTGTGACGTCTTAATGTTTCATCCGACGCATCAAGGAAAAGAATTCTTGTAGGCATACATTTCCTAATGTTTTTTAACTCATCTTTCAGTGCATTCTCTATTTCCCAGTCTTGATTAATTGTCTTTGGATAATTTATTGTATAAAACTCTATTTCTTCTGCTCCAAAATCCATCACGCTACAAGGAAATTTTATTGCTTTATTGTATCGTTCGATTTCTCTATTTAACCATAATTTTTGTATTTCAAGATAATCCGTATATTTATTTTTATCAAGTTTCCTATCTTTAACTTGCTGGATAATATCCGAATTCATTTCATAACTTATATTTACATAAGGAACATTTTCTTTTAGGTAAGTTACAGCAGTTGTTTTACCCACAGCCATACATCCTTGAAGTGACAGTACCATATGAACACCTCCACAAC
>CAUWCT010000062.1:0-19375 GCA_963557065.1 uncultured Lachnospiraceae bacterium
ATCTAACCATATGGATATAAAATTAACTAAATGACATTGATGGCTGAACTGTTACTAAAATTGCAGCTGTTCAGCATGTGAAGATGTATGTTGGAACAGTTATCGAGAATGCGGGAGAAAAAGAATGAAGATGAGGGCTAATAAGAGAACAGGCAGGACGGCAGGATGGAGTGTGTGCCTGGCGCTTGCTGCGGCAATCACGATTTGCTTTTCGTTTACTGTACGGGCAGAGGTGCAGGATAACCCGGTCCGTCAGCGAGGACTTATGGACTACATTGTGAAGCACTATGATGAGAGCAATGGCATGGATACCAGTGAAGCCAATGCAGTCCTTCAGGATGAAAAGGGATATATCTGGGTAGGAAGCTACAGCGGTTTAAGCCGGTACTGCGGCAGCGAATTTGAAAATGTCAGCGCGGTCAGAGAAGACGCGCCTAAGGCCGGTATTCGGGTACTTTTTGAGGATTCCAGGAAACGGATATGGATTGGGACCAATGATGACGGCATTTATCTGTATGAAAATGAGCGGTTTTCCAAGATTGCAGATAAAAAAAGCGATGTAGAGGAAAATGTGCTGAACCTTTCCGTCCGGTCTATTACAGAAGATCAGAATGGACGGATTCTTGCAGGAACCACCAATGGACTGTTTCTTGTAGACGGAGGGCAGATTTCCAAATACAGAGAAGAACGTCTGGAAAGAGAAACCATAGAGGGACTGATATGCGATGCGGAGGGGAATATCTGGGGAACAACTTCCGGACGGCTTGTGTTTATTTTGGGAAAAGACGGAATACACCGTTTCTGGGACGGCAGTTCCTCTGATGAAAAGCCGTCAGGCAGTCTGCTTCATGCCAGGGATGGGTCTGTTTATATTGGAACCGAGGGAAACTGTGTGTTTCAGGCTGTACCCCCAAAAGACCATCAGGGTGATTACCAGGTAATAAAACGTTCCACAGGAAGTCTGGAGACAGTCAACAAACTGTATCAGGACAGTCAGGGATGGATATGGGTATGTACCGATAAAGGGATAGGATATTTTGAAGAGAACCATGTGTTCAATGAGATAATGGATGGTTCTTTTGGGACCATTATCACGGATATGTGGGAGGATTACGAGGGAAATCTCTGGTTTGCATCCTCTAAAAGCGGCCTTTTGGAGTTGGTGAAGGGAAAATTCATTAATGTAGGGTACGAAGCGGAGATTGCCGGGGAGACAGTCAATGCGTCTCTTCTCTATGACAACTGTCTCTATATCGGAACGGATAAGGGACTGACGATTATGGACAGTCAGGGAAAGATGGTAGAAACCGGACTGACGGATTTTTTGAAAGGGATCCGAATCCGCAGCCTTATGAAAGACAGTCAGGGGAATTTATGGATTTCTGCCTATAAAAAGTATGGACTGATCAAGTATAATGGGGAGACAGAACAGTGGAACTGTATTACAGAAGAGAACGGACTCAACCATGACCAGGTAAGAATGGCGCTGGAACTGTCTGACGGGGATATTGCAGTAGCTACCAATGGCGGAGTTTCACTGATTCGGAATGATGAGGTAATAAAAAACTATGGGACCGCAGACGGCATTATCAATGGGACTATTTTGTGTCTGGAAGAGACTTCTGATGGAAAACTGCTGGCCGGAAGCGATGGAAACGGGATTTATAAAATTGATCCTGAAACAGATGAAGTGGACAATATAGGCGTGGAAGACGGGCTGAGTTCCGGTATTATTTTAAGAATGGTTCGGGATGAACAGTCAGGAGGAATCTGGGTGAGCAATGGGTCTGTACTGTCTTTGTGGAAAGAGGAAGAGACACCGCAGATCAGGGAAATAGAGAGCAGCCTGGGCAGCATTTTTGACATCAAACCCATAGGGGAAGACATCTGGCTGCTCAATGCTTCCGGCCTGATTCGGGTTTCCAGACAGTCTCTGTTAAACGGGATCAAAGAATATACGATTCTGGACAGAAAAGACGGACTGACCAGCAGTATTACAGCCAATTCCTGGAATTATCTGAGCGGGGACGGGGAATTATTTGTATGCACAGGCAACGGAGTGTACTATATTGATACAAAGGAGATTCACAAAAATGTGACAGTGCCGAAGATTGCAGTAAGAAACGTGACAGTGGACGACAAGAAGTATTATGGAGGAAACGATCTGGTACTTCCCACTGACACCAAAAGAATCGTCATTGATTTGGATCTTCTTAGTTTTGGACTTGCAGAGGGAACTCTTCATTACTGTCTGGAAGGGTTTGACAGCGATATCCAGACATTGGAAAGAACAGAGAATAAAATAACTTATACCAATCTTCCGGGAGGAACCTATACATTCCATGGGATTGGATATAATGCAGATGGAGAAAAAAGCGATGAGATAACCTTTCAAATACATAAGACTCCCAGCTTTTTTGAACAGCAGTATATTCATCTTCTGATGGGGGCAGCGGCAATCCTGCTTTTATTGTTCATCATTGTGATTCTCCAGCACGTCCATAAGAGGCGGCTGATTAAGAGACAAAAAGAATATAAGACAATGACGGATCAGACTATTCGGATTGTTACCAAAGCGATTGATGCCAAGGACAGCTATACCATCGGACATTCGCACAGAGTAGCAGTATACTCAGTAGAAATCGGCAGGCGTTACGGACTTTCCAAAGAAAAGCTGGAGCAGCTGTATTACAGCGGACTTCTCCACGATATTGGAAAAATCGGGGTTCCGGACAGTGTATTGAAAAAACCGGGCAAATTGACAGACGAAGAGTATGATATGATTAAGCGCCATCCTGCAATCGGAGGCGAGATTTTAAAAGAGTTTACTCTGGTTCCCTGGATTGCAGACGGGGCACAGTATCACCATGAGCGGTACGATGGAAAAGGATATAATGCAGGACTTTCAGGAGAAGACATCCCCTTGTTTGCCAGAATTATCTCCGTAGCGGACGCTTATGACAGCATGAATTCCAACCGGGTATACCGCACAGGCAGAGAGAAAGACTTTATTTATCAGGAGATTCAGAAAGGAAAAGGGTCCCAGTTTGATCCTGTATTTGCCCAGATTATGCTGGACATGATAAAAGACGGATTTGAAGCGGAAGAATAGGTAACAGTTCAGCCATGCGAAGATTCAGGCAGAAAAAAGCGTTGAAAGCTTGCGTTCATAAGAGTTTTTCTGCCTGAATCTTCATAGGGCGGACGCCAGACGCTTCTTGTCCGCTGAAGGCGGGCAAGAAGATGCAAGGCTGAACTGTTACAAGAATAGAGATAAAAAGGGACCTGGAACATACACAATATGGAAAAGACAGAACTATCTGAGATTTTACAAAAAGACGTCTCCAGAGCGGCTGCATCCGTAGCCGACGAACAGGGAATGCCCTGGAGCGTGATTTTGGATCTGGTCATGGCTGAGGATCAGAGACTGTATTTTGCGGCAGCCAAAGGAACTGTGCTCCATACCAGTCTTCAGACAAATCCACATCTTGCAGTCACCATAGCCGCAGACAGGGGACAGACGGAGTTTCAGGCAGTTTCTATCAGAGGAACAGTCAAAAATATGGGTACAGAGCGCCTGGATATGCTCTTTGATAGGAATCCGGTACTTCAGAAGATTTATCAAAAGCCGAAGAGCCGGAGGATTTTGGAAGTGTTTTGCATATACCGGGGAGAGGGAGAATATCTGGAATTAAAGGAAGGAATTTTAAACCGCAAAAGGTTTTCCTTTGGAGGGGAAGAGATCAAAAACAGGGGCTATCAGATTGATGAAAAAAGATGTATTGGATGCCAGGGATGCAGAAGTATCTGCCCGGTTTCCTGCATCAGCAATACGTTTCCAAGAACGATTGACCGGAACCGGTGCATTCAGTGCGGAAATTGCTTTCAGATCTGCCTTCGCAGGGCAGTAGAGAAAATCGGATGACAGGGAGAGAAAAAATACATGGAGTGGACAGACGGAAAATGCCGGTGTTTTTGGGCGAATCCCAAAAATCAGAGATACATGGATTACCACGATAAGGAGTGGGGCGTTCCCTGCCATGAGGATGGAAAACTGTTTGAAATGCTGATTTTGGAATCTTTTCAGGCAGGACTTTCCTGGGAATGTGTGTTAAATAAAAGAGAGGCATTTCGGGATGCTTTTGACGGATTTGATTTGGAAACAGTCTGCGGATATGGGGAAGAAAAGATGGCAGAACTTCAGAACAATCCCAATATTATCCGCAACCGCTTAAAAATCCGGGCGGCTGTATCCAATGCCGGGATTTTTAAAGAAATTCAGCAGGAGTACGGCAGCTTTTCAAACTATCTGTGGCAGTGGACAGACGGAACTGTGATTTACGAAAAGGGGCAGACCCGATCGCCCCTGTCCGATAATATATCAAAGGACTTAAAAAAACGGGGAATGAAATTTGTGGGAACCACTATTATTTATGCCTACCTGCAGGCAGTGGGGGTCATTTATTCCCATGAAGACGGCTGCTTTTTATCGGTATAGAAGGGAGATACATATGCCAGTATTTGATTTTAGCAATATATCAGAAGAAAAAAAGGAAAAGAGTCAGGGAGCGTGCACCTATACGATTATCCGCTCCAGTGAACCCCAGGCATCTGCCCAGAAACCGATTTTGGTGCTGGACAATCAGAATGGACAGTGGGATACACATTCCTGGGGATTTTTTACCAATCCGGACAAGGGGACTTCGTTTGAGCGAAAGGACAAAGAAGGGAAAACAAAAGCCGATATTTTACAGATCGACGCCCGATTTGTCAGCCTGGTAAAGTGGATGGGGGAACATCACATTCCGGTCAGCCTGTCAGGTGCAAACAGGACAGACGGGTATGCGGTTTATAACATTCGGGAGACGGCTTTTGGAGGAGGAGGAAAGCTGTCGGCAGAAGACGGATTTTTGCAGTTTATGATTGAACGGCTTTTTGCCAGCGTCCCGCCATCGGAAGAGGAAATAGATGAAGATCAGGAAGAAGCCGGCGATGAGATGAAACTGACCAGCCTGCAGAGCATTACGGATTTTATGACCTGCGCAGGCCGTACTCTGCCGGATCACATTCGCCTTTGGGCCAGGAGAAATCTGGCTGTGGCCAGATCCCATGAAGTATCTCCGGAGGAACGGCGTCATGCTCAGAGAGCGCTTTCGATTATGATGAATGTGCAGTGGAAAAATAATTACTTTGAGTCCATTGATCCGGCAGAGGCCAGAAAGATTCTGGACGAGGAACTCTATGGCTTGGATCGGGTAAAGCAGAGAATCATGGAAACCATTATCCAGATCAACCGCACCCATACCCTTCCGGCTTACGGTCTTTTATTGGTGGGGCCTGCCGGGACAGGAAAATCCCAGATTGCCTATGCGGTGGCCCGCATTTTAAAGCTTCCATGGACAACCCTGGATATGAGTTCCATCAATGATCCGGAGCAGCTTACCGGCAGTTCCCGCATTTATTCCAACGCCAGGCCCGGAATTATTATGGAGGCATTTTCCATGGCAGGGGAATCCAATCTGGTGTTTATCATCAATGAACTGGATAAGGCGTCTTCCGGCAAAGGAAACGGCAATCCGGCAGACGTCTTGCTGACACTTTTAGACAATTTAGGCTTCACTGACAATTACATGGAATGTATGGTTCCCACAAAAGGAGTGTATCCCATTGCCACAGCCAATGACAAGAGCCGGATCAGTGCGCCGTTAATGTCAAGATTTGCAGTGATTGATATTCCGGATTATACAGCAGAGGAAAAGCGGACAATTTTCTTAAAATACGCCCTTCCAAAAGTGTTAAAACGCATGGGAATGAGAGAAAATGAGTGTATTTTGACTCCTAAGGCAGCAGATGAAGTGATTGAAATTTTCTCTGATACCAGCGGAATCAGAGATTTGGAACAGGCGGCAGAACACATTGCAGCCAATGCTCTTTACCAGATTGAGGTCAATCATATTTCGGAGGCAGTATTTGACGAAAGAATGATAAGAGAGCTTTTATCTGTGTAAGCAGGCAAGAAGATCCATGGATGAACGTTACTATCTGTCGAAACTTGCGGTTGATTCTCGTTGCGAAAAGGAAATGATCAGGACTATAATACAGGTGAATGATCAAAAAACGAGGAGGATTTTCACATGGCTGAGTTAAATGTGGCGATTGCAGATGATAATCCGCAGACTTTAGGTCTGCTGCAGGATATTGTAGAGGGAGAAAAGGGATTTCATGTAGTCGGGAAGGCGGATAATGGCGAAGATGCTTACTCCATGATCATGGAAACCAATCCGGACATTGTACTTTTAGATGTCATTATGCCCGGATTGGACGGCCTTTCTGTCATGGAGCGGGTCAACCGGAATGTTCCTTCTGATAAAGCGCCTTCTTTCATCATGGTGACAGCTGCCGGAAGCGAGAATGTGACAGCCGATGCGTTTTCCATGGGCGCCAGCTACTATATTATGAAGCCATTTAACCGGGAGACGGTGGTGGACAAGATGCGCCGTACCCGTATGCGTCAGGGGGCAGAGCCGTCTTTTCAGGAAGTAAAAAGAGCGCGCCCTTACATAGACAAGGCAGAATATATGGAGCAGAATCTGGAAAATGATGTCACCCATATCCTGCATGAAATCGGCATTCCGGCTCATATTAAGGGATATCAGTATTTAAGGGATGCCATTACCATGTCAGTACGGGATCACGAAATGCTGGCGTCTGTCACCAAGATCCTTTATCCTACTATCGGAAAACTTCATCAGACCACGTCCAGCCGGGTAGAGCGGGCTATCCGGCATGCAATCGAAGTTGCCTGGAGCAGAGGAAAAATGGATACGATTAATGATTTATTTGGCTATACAGTCAGCAATGGAAAAGGCAAACCTACCAACTCGGAGTTTATCGCTCTGATTGCAGACAAAATACGGCTGGATTACAAGCGGATGAACAGCTGAACGGCTGCCGGATTTCATAAAAAAACACAGATAATACTTCCTAAAACCTGAAAAGTATTGTATACTGTTAATAATTGAGGTGTTATTTGAAAACTATACGGTGAGGGAGGTTTTTTGATGAAAAAAGTATTATTTGTGGCGTCAGAGGCAGTACCTTTTATTAAGACGGGAGGTCTTGCGGATGTAGTGGGATCGCTTCCAAAATGCTTTGACAAACACTATTTTGACGTCCGGGTCATGATTCCCAAATATCTGTGCATCAAAGAAGAACTGCGCAATCAGATGACCTATGTAAACCATTTTTATATGGATTACCTTGGACAAAGCAAATATGTAGGGATCATGCAGTATGTGTGTGATGGAATCACCTTTTATTTTATTGACAATGAGGGATATTTCTGCGGAGACAGGCCATATGGCGACTGGTATCATGATCTGGAAAAGTTTGCGTTTTTCTCTAAAGCAGCCTTATCGGCTCTTCCGGTTATCGGCTGGCAGCCGGATGTGGTGCACTGCCATGACTGGCAGACCGGACTGATTCCGGTCCATTTAAAAGATCGGTTCCATGAGGGCGAGTTTTTCCGCAATATGAAGTCTGTCTTTACGATTCACAATCTGAAATTCCAGGGTGTTTGGGATGTAAAGACGATTCAGAGATTATCCGGCCTTCCGGATTACTACTTTACCCCGGACAAGCTGGAGGCATATAAAGACGGCAATATGCTGAAAGGCGGCGTTGTATACGCAGATGCCATCACAACCGTAAGCAATACCTATGCAGAAGAGATTAAGATGCCGTTTTACGGAGAAGGGCTGGACGGCCTGATGCGGGCCCGCTCCGGCAGTTTAAGGGGCATTGTCAACGGCATTGATTATGATGAGTTTAATCCGGAGACAGATTCCTTTATTGCTCAGAAGTACAACACCAAAAACTTCCGCAAGGAAAAGGCTAAAAATAAAACAGCTCTTCAGGAAGAACTGGGACTTATCAGAGATCCGGATAAGTTTATGATAGGAATCGTATCCCGCCTGACGGATCAGAAGGGACTGGATTTGATTCAGTGCGTAATGGACGAGATCTGCAGTGATGATTTGCAGTTTGTGGTTTTGGGAACCGGAGATGAGCGGTATGAAAATATGTTCCGCCATTACGACTGGAAGTACAACGAGCGGGTATCCGCCAATATTTATTATTCCAATGCCATGTCCCACAAAATTTATGCGGCCTGCGACGCATATCTGATGCCGTCCCTGTTTGAGCCATGCGGTTTGAGTCAGTTGATCGCGCTGCGCTACGGTACAGTTCCCATTGTGCGGGAAACAGGCGGATTAAAAGATACAGTAGAGCCGTATAACGAATACGAGGGCTCAGGTACAGGTTTTTCCTTTGCCAATTACAATGCCCATGAAATGTTAAGCAGCATCCAGTATGCCAAATATGTATACTACAATAAAAAGCGGGAGTGGAACAAGATTATTGACAGGGGTATGGCAAAAGATTACTCCTGGAATACATCCGCTCTTAAATATCAGGAATTATATGACTGGCTGATAGGATATTAAAGCCAAAACAGGGCTGGCGTAAGTTTGACAGAGGAGAAATGAAAAGATGTGGAAAGAACTGTTGGAAAATCAGGTATTGATCAGTTCCGTAATCGGCTGGACTGTGGCTCAGGTATTAAAAACGATTATAGACTGTGCGTTGAATAAGAGTTTTAATGCAGAAAGGCTGACTGGCTCCGGTGGCATGCCCAGTTCCCATTCCGCTACGGTCTGCGCTCTGGCTATGTCAACCGCTTTGTGTTATGGTCTGGGATCGTTTGAGTTTGCAGTCAGTTTCGTGGTAGCCATGGTCGTTATGTATGACGCTGTGGGCGTGCGGAGGGAGACAGGCAAACAGGCGAAACTTTTAAACTGGATGATGAATGAGAATCCATTTAAGCTGAGACTCAATGAATTAAATGCTGAAGCAGTACAGCAGACTTTAAAGGAATACGTAGGACATACGCCTTTGCAGGTAGTAGCAGGCGCATTGCTGGGAATCGGAATTGCACTTGTGGTCAATGTATATTACGTATAAAAAAGACAGCGGCGGGGGTAAGATATCCGACAAAACAGTCGGAACTATTTTACAACCGCTGCTTTTTATGTTACATTGTGAGTGAACCAATACACCAGCCAGTACAGGCTGCTGACATTCGTATACAGGGAAAAGGATAAATAATATGATAAAAAACATTATTTTGGCGTCTGCCTCTCCAAGGAGGAGGGAATTGCTGTCTCAAATCGGGCTGCAGCCTCAAATCATACCCAGCACTGTGGAAGAAAGGATTACAGATACTTCGCCGGAGAAAGTGGTGATGAGTCTGGCCATGCAGAAAGCAGCTGATGTGGCAGAAAAGGCAGCATCCCAGGGCAGACAGGAAGGGACTGCAGTAATTGGAGCCGATACAGTTGTAGCGATAAATGGGACGATCCTTGGAAAACCGAAGGACAAAACCGATGGAGTTCGGATGATCCGGATGCTTCAGGGGCGGACCCATCAGGTTTATACAGGAGTCGCTATTTTTGCGTGGGAGAATGGCATGGAAAAAACCGTTTCTTTTTTTGAGGAAACTCATGTGACCGTATACCCCATGGATGAGCAGGAAATTGACCGGTATGTTTCTTCGGGAGAGCCGGATGACAAGGCAGGAGCTTATGGGATTCAGGGGCTTTTTGCTGCTTATATTAAAAAGATAGACGGAGACTACAACAATGTGGTAGGACTTCCCACAGGACGGGTATATCAGGAATTAAAAGCGTTGGAGAAAGATTTGCAAAAGGAGAACGCCAATGATTAAACTAATAGCATCAGATATTGACGGCACACTGGTGGAGGACGGTTCCAGTCGGATTAATCCGGAGATTTATGCAGAGATCCTCAGGCTGCGCCAAAAGGGAATTCAGTTTGCGGCTGCCAGCGGCCGTCAATGGTTCAGCATTGAGAATTTGTTTGAACCGGTTCGGGAAAAAATATTTTATCTTTCAGATAATGGGGCATATATTGGCTGCCATGGCCGCAATCTGTTTTTAACAGAAGTGGATCGGGAAACCACTATAGAAATGATTCGGGATGCCAGAAAGCAGCCGAAGCTGGAGATTATGTTAAGCGGGCCGGATGTGGTCTATCTGGATACTGAAAATGATGAGTTCTGCAGATGGCTGACAGACAGCTACCATTTTGCCATCCGGCGAGTAGAAGATCTGACGAAAGTAGAAGATCGGTTTATTAAGATCGCTTTTTACAGCGACAGTCAGGTGGAGACATATGGAAAGGCGATACAGGAAAACTATCAGGACCGGCTGAAGATTACCATTTCCGGGGAAATGTGGATGGACTGTATGGCAAAAGAAGTCAGCAAGGGACAGGCAATCAAAACCCTTCAGGAGAGCCTGGACATTCTTTCGGAGGAGACGATGGTATTTGGAGATCAGCTAAATGATATTGAGATGCTGAATCAGGCTTATTACAGCTTTGCGGTAGGAAATGCCAGACCAGAGGTAAAAAGGGCCGCCAGATTTTTAGCGGATACCAATACCAATGACGGAGTACTAAAGATTTTGCGCCTTTTGTAAGAAAGGGAGAGAGACATGAAAGCATTCAAATGGGGGAAAAGGGCGAACGCCGTATGCGCTGCGTTTCTTCTTACCGCCGCCCTGATTCTTACCGGCTGCAGCAAAGAGCATCAGAAAGAAGAGACAGGAAAGGAAGAAATGTATACCCTTTCCCAGATAATGACCATTGCAGCAACTGAGAGAAACCGATATCAGAAAGTATATACCAGCCAGATCTGGGAAGCGGTCACAGATGAAAACGGGACAACGATGAAAGACATGCTGCTGTCCCAGATACGCACATTTTTAGAAGACCTGGAGACAATGAACCGGCTGGCTCAGTCCAGGGAAATTACACTGTCAGGAGCAGAAACGGATCGAATCTGCAGTCTGGCAGAGCAGTATTACGGGGAACTGACAGAAGGGGATCTGGCGTATATACAGGTATCCCAACAGGAGATTGAACATCTGTATGAAAAGTATTATATGGCGAATAAGCTGGTAAATGAACTGACAAAAGATGTGGATTTGGAAATCAGCGACAGTGAGGCCAAGGTAATTGAGGTAGAGCAGATAGTTCTGGATTCTCTGGATGAGGCCAATCAGGTTTACGCTCAGGCAACAGCGGAAAATGCAGATTTTACAGCGATTGCCAAGGAATACACGGTTTCAGAAGAAATAAAGCGCTCCCTGGGAAGAGGACAGGAAACAGAACGCTACGAGGAAGCGGCATTTGCCTTAGAGAACGGGCAGATAAGCCAGCCGGTAGAATCCGATGGAATGTATTATATTATTAAGTGCATCAATTCCTACAATGAAGAAGAAACCTTAAAAAGAAAGAGCGAACTTTCACTGGCCAGAAAGGATCAGGCATTCCGAAGTATTTATGACGAGTTCCGGGCAGCGAATCCGGTAACCCTTCCGGACAGCCTCTGGAATCAGGTAAGCTTTGACGGAGGCGAGGAGTGTACGACTACCAATTTCTTTGATTTGTATCAGGAATATTTTAAGGAATAGAGATAAAGGAGCCAAAAGGAGGCAGAAAGATGGAGACAGGGACAGGAAAAAGAAGAAGCAGAAGGCGGAGAAAAAAGAAAAATGGAGTGGCAGCGGCGCTGCTCATCCTGCTTGTCTGCATTTGTCTGGCCAGTGCCTCCTGGATGGCAGTGCGCTTTTTTCAGTCTGCGCAGGATAACCGCCAGGAGGTGACGGCAGAAACCAGCCGACCGGTGGAACCCCAGACCATTCCGGAAAAAGGAGCAGAGACGTTTATTGAATAGGAGAACCCCCTTTATGCAATAGACGTCTCTTTCCGGCCTGATTACTCAAAAAAGACCCTGGTTAAATCGTTTAATGCTTTTTGATCCTGAACGTGCATTAATTCTCTGGAGGAATGCATGGCCAGGATCGGAATACCAGCGTCTACTGCTGCCATATTTAAAAAGGCAGAAGAGATGCTTCCAAGGGTAGAACCGCCTCTTGAATCGGAACGGTTGGAGAACTTGCGGCAGGGAATCTGATGAGTCCGGCACAGCCCCTCGATAACGCTGACGCAGGAGGCGTCGGTGGCATAGGACTGACTGGCGGCAAGTTTGAGCGCCACTCCATCGCCCATGGTAATCTGGTTTTTGATATCGCATTTTTCAGGATGATTGGGGTGGATGGCGTGGGCTACGTCCAGAGAGAGCAGAAAACCTCCCAGCAGACCGTCTAAAAACTGGGCGCGGCTGTAGCCAAGGCTTAAATATAGTTTTTCCAAAATCCGTTCTGTTAAGTTGGAGGCAGCCCCCTGCTTGGTGCTGCTGCCGATTTCTTCATTGTCATAAAGGGCGATAACGCGGATAAGAGGCTGCTTTTTTTCTGTCTGAATTGCTTTTTGTCCGGCATCAATCAGACCGGTCAGGCAGGCTTCTACAGACGTTAAGTTGTCCAGTCTTGGAGAAGAGAATAATTCGCTGTTAAGTCCTAACAGACATCCTTCTTCCCGGTTGTAGAGATAAATTTCATAGTCCAGAATTTCTTCAGGCAAAACTCCCAGTTCTCCTGCCAAAAAGTTGAGAAAATAGGCGTCTTTATCCAGAGAGTCGTTTAAAACTGAAACCAGCGGGAGCATATCGGTCTGGGGATTTAATTCTACGCCCTTGTTTACATTCCGGTTCATGTGGATAGCCAGGCTGGGGACTGTAAA
Source organism: uncultured Lachnospiraceae bacterium (assembly GCA_963557065.1). Taxonomy (GTDB): domain Bacteria; phylum Bacillota; class Clostridia; order Lachnospirales; family Lachnospiraceae; genus UMGS1370. The sequence continues at coordinate 12,730 of CAUWCT010000062.1, forward strand.
AAGCGGCCGGTCACAGCAAAGGAAACGGGTTTCAGGGTGAAAGGGATCGCAGGAAGCCACGCAGACTTTTCCGGCGGCAGATAAAGGACGGTCCAGCCAGGAAGAGAGAATGGGGCCTCCGTAGACTTCTACATTTAATTTGGCATATCCATGTCCGGATACTTCAGGAGACGGTTTTACCTTGAGGCAGGGCCAGTCTGTGTGAGCCGCCGCAATGCGGAGGGCAGGGGCAGAGGACCGGACGTTTTCGGTTTCCTTTCCCAAATCCCCGTCCAGAAGAAATGCCAGCAAAGTGGAATCATATGCCGGTACAAAGTAAGCGCCGCCCGGTGTAAGGCGCCAGGGTTTCTGGAGGGGAAGTTCTGTAAATCCGGCTTCTGAAAGCCTTCGGGACGCTTCTTTGATACAATGGTAGGGAGAAACAGAAGCCTGAATCAGAGACTTTAAAGAATCTATTTCTGTCATAATAACATCCTTTCTTGCAGTATCAGGGTACAAAGGCGCAGCCGCTGTATCCCGGCGTTAAAATCAGTCAGGAAATAGTGTAACACAGTTTTTGGGAAAAGAGAAGACAAAAGCGGACAAGAAGACGCATGGCTGAACGGTTACAAACAGGACAGTCAGGCGCAGCAGACAGATTGACATCAGGCGGGAATCCAGTGTATGATGAAAAAAGCTGTTTTGCGGACAAAAGAGTGGAGGATAGTATGGTAGCGCTGAAAATAGAAGATATTAAGACCTGTACGGCAAAATTATTTTTGGGGGAAGAGTTCGATTCCTTTTTAATAAGAGAGGCAAAGATTGTGACTTTTAACAGCTTTCATATAGACGGCCACATTCGGAAAGGGTATTACACCAGCCAGGAACTGGAAGAAAACCAGATGGAGAGTTTATCCTGCTGGAAGGCGCTCCGCCCGTTCTGTTTTTCTCTCATTAAAGGAAAGCGGCTTCCGGAGAGTTTTCATATTACGCTTCAGATGCCCAAAAGAGGGATCGGACAATTTTTAGAAAGCAGCGGATTGTCTGCTTTTCAGGAGAACGTTCAGGCATTATGTATGGATATTCGTTACGAAGAAGGGAAGATGTGGGTTGTGACCGGAGTATCAATGGCTGTTTTTACCCTGGATAAAAGCATTGACCTGGAGTGGGACAGGTTTGTCCAGGAATTTTTAAAACAGAAGGAAATTGCATTTATAAAGGAATAGAAGGAGTATAGCGAGATGGCAAAACTGCATTTTCGATATGGCGCAATGGGCAGTTCCAAGACTGCCAACGCATTGATGGTGGAATACAATTACAGGGAAAGAGGGAAAAAGGCTCTGTTAGTAAAACCGGGAATTGATTCCAGGGATGGAGACAGAACCATCCGTTCCCGGATCGGCCTGGAAAATCAGGGGATTTTTTTGGAAGAACTGGTGGAAATGGGAGATGAAGAACTAAAAAAATATGACTGCGTTATCGTAGACGAAGCCCAGTTTGCCACCAAGGCTCAGGTGGAATTTATGGTTCATATTGTGGATGATCTGGATATTCCTGTGATATGCTATGGTCTTCGCACGGATTTTCGGGAAGAATTTTTTGAAGGCAGCATGTGGCTCATGGCATGGGCAGATAAGATTGAGGAAGTCCGAACCGTATGCTGGTGCGGCAGATCGGCAAGCTGCAATGCCCGGTTTGGGGCAGACGGAAAGATTGTCCGTACCGGCGCTCAGGTAGTCTTAGGCAGCAATGACAAATATGCGGCCCTGTGCAGAAAACACTACCATGAGGGGAATTTTGGGTAGACAGGATAGCTACAGCGTTATTGCGCTGGAAGGTGCAGAAAGAAAAGAGAGAAAAAGTATTGTAAGGAGGCCAAAGGTTATGGACTACAGAAGATTTAATAATGTGATTGTTGCAAGGATTGACAAAGGCGAAGAGATAGTGGAGCAGGTAAAAGAAATCGCCGGAAGGGAACAGATAAAACTGGCCAGCGTCCAGGCTCTGGGCGCAGTCAGCCAGTTTACTGCAGGGGTATTTAAAACAAAAGAAAAAGAATACATTGCCAATGAATTTACTGGCAGCTTTGAGATTGTGTCCTTGACTGGGACCATCAGTACCATGAACGGAGAGTTTTACTGTCATCTGCATATGAGCGCAGGAAATCAAAAGGGAGAAGTGTTTGGCGGCCATTTAAATAAGGCGGTGGTAAGCGCCACCTGCGAGATGGTGATTTCCCTCATTGACGGTGTGGTGGATCGGCGCTTTGATGAAGAAATCGGGCTGAATTTATTCAGGTTTTAGCAGCCTTCTGATTCTGAAAAAAGAAAAACATCCCCAATCCGCTTAATATAACCCCAATCCCTAAAAGCTGCTGAAAAGAGACAGATTCGTTTAAGATAAAGTAGGCTAAAAGGCAGGTTCCGACAGGCTCTCCCAGAATACTCATGGAAATAGTAGTGGCGGAAACCCACTTTAATAAAATATTAAAAACAAACTGGCCTAAGATCGTGGAGATAACGGCAAGCCCTAAAAAGCACAGCCAGGTATGGAGGGTATAGGAAAAGGACGTATTCAGGGCATAGGGGAGCAGGAATATGACGCTGCTGAAATAACTGAGTACAGAGTAGACAATTACGCTTACCTTTTTCCGGACAATTTGTCCAATGAAAAAGTAGGCGCTGATAAATGCGGCAGCCAGCAAAGCCATACCATCTCCGATTAGGGCCATGGAATCAGTTTGGAAATCACCCCATCCAATAATAAAGGATCCGCTGATTGCAATTAGACAACTGATTATCTGCGATTTTTTCAGGCGTTCTTTAAAAAACAAATAGGCAAGTACAATCGAAAAAATAGGCTGCAAAGTTACCAGAACCGTCGAACTGGCAGTGGAAGTATAGTTTAAGGATTCAAACCATAAAATATAGTGGATCGACAGAAAAATGCCGGAGAGAAGGCACAAGATCCATTGCTTTACGGATAATGTTGTAAACTCTTTTCTGGCGGATTTGGCGGATACTGCAAACGGCATCAGAATCAGCAGGGTAAAAAACAATCGGAAAAATGCGGTTATTGAAGAAGGAGCATTTGCCAGCTTTACAAAAATGGCAGAAGTAGACAGGCAGAGAACTCCAAAGATTAAGACAAAGGAGATGGTAAAGTTCGTTTTTGTTTTTAAGTTCATGAATAAAATCCTCGTTTCGCAATAAATATAGGGGAAGCAAATGCCATTTTGTTATCAAGGCATCAGACAAAATCCTCCAGGCCTTCCAGTTTAAAAGACGGCGTATATTCTTCTTTTGCGCTGCTTTTTTCCTGCATGTACCCTTCTGTAAGTCCAAGTTCAATGGCGGCATCTACTACTTTCTGATATTCAAAAGAAGTAATCCGGCGGTTGATTTCCGGATGTTTGCTGCTGTGAAAAGCAGGAGTATACTGGCTTAGCAGGCTGATAAGGTAATGACCTTTGGGGAGAGAGTCTTTTATCCAGGAAAGAATCTGGATAGAGTCATTTTTACAGCCGGGCAGAACCATGTGGCGGACAATGGTTCCCCGTTTTAAAAGCTTCTGCTCGCTGTCCCAGAGAAGGGTTTTGGTCTGCCGGACCATCTCTTCCACAGCCGGAGCAGCAAAAGAAAAATAGTTGGCGGCATGGGAGTAGCGCAGAGAGAGTTTTGGATCCCGGTACTTTAAATCCGGAAGATAAATATCAATATATCCTTCCAGCCTTTTTAAGGTTTCCATGCGTTCGTATCCGCCGCAGTTGTAGACAACGGGAACAGCAAGTTTATGGCGTACCAGATCCAGCGCTTTTAGAATGTCCGGTACATATTGAGTGGCAGTGACCAGGTTGATGTTATAGGCGCCCTGATCCTGAAGGCGCAGAAAAACGTCTCCTAATTCCCCTGGGGTCAGGGGAGTGCCGAAATGGCCGCTGCTGATGGTATGGTTCTGGCAGAAACAGCACCGCAGAGTACAGCCGGAAAAAAAGACGGTTCCGCTGCCTCCGGTATCGCCGGACGCGCCGCTGATGCAGGGTTCTTCCCAGTGATGCAGGGAAGCCCTGGCAGCCACTATCTGATCCGGGCATCCGCAGTAGCCGGGACTGACGCTCCGGTCTGCCCGGCACATTCTGGGACATAGGGTACAACAGGTATAATCCATTGACAAATCCTCCTAATGTTCTTTTACTGGAATTTCAATTTGGGTAATATAATCGTCAAAGGTGTCAATGACAACGTCATTGATGCCTTTTTCGTATGAGTAGCCGTATAAAGTCAGATGATGGCTGTCTGCATAGTCAAGAATCCGCCTGTAACATTCCGGCAGGTGATCCCAGCTTCCTTTACAGAAAGCCCGAAGATAAGTTCCGGCAGGCTGGATGTGAAGTCCCTTTTTGTGCAGAGGGGATGGAATCTCAATAAACAGGGCTGTATATTCTAAAAAGTTTCCTTTCATCAGGTATTCCACAGGAGCGGCAGAGCCGTAGGAAGCATCGTGGAGACGGCGGAGCTGGTATTTTTTTGCTTCCATTACTACATTTGTGATTTCTTCTTCCAGTGTAAGATTGCTGCCGGTAGGGACAAAAGCCAGATATCTGGATTCTCTGTGAACAAGGGAGATATCGGCAAGGTTAATGGTTAATAATGTGTGCATTTCCTGCTGGCGGCGCTGTAAGGCTTTCTGGATATTTTTCATGTGGGTGATGGTATGTTCCAGTTCCGTAATTTTCTCTGTCAGAAGAGTTTCCAGGTGGGAGGCAGATCGGTGATTCATAAAATCTTTGATTTCTTTAATGGAGACATTCAGTTCCCGTAACATTAAAATGGTTTCCAGAGCAGAACTTTGGGAATAGGTATAGTACCGGTAGCCGTTTTCCTTTATACAGGCCGGTTTTAACAGGCCGATTTCATCATAATACATGAGAGTCTTTTTGTTGACTTCATGAAGTCTGGCAAACTGGCCGATGGTAAACAGGACATTGCTTTCAATCATAATAACATCTCCATAACAAAATCTTCTTGACTGTACAGTTACTGTACGGTTTATTATAGCGGATATACACGCAGATTTCAAGCTAAGGAGGTTTTATCAGATGGAACAAACGGTACAAAATGCGTATCAGAAACCGGTGAATTTAAAAAATATTATGAAATTCGCCCTTCCCACCATTGCAATGTCTCTTTTTATGTCATTTTATACGATGGTGGATGGACTTTTTGTATCCAATCTAATCGGTACCGATGCGCTGTCGGCGATCAACCTGACAGCGCCGGTGATTGCCCTGGTGACAGCGATTTCAACTATGCTGGCAACAGGAGGCAGCGCAGTGATTATGAAAAAAATGGGAGAAAAGAAAGAACAGGAAGCAAGAGAGGATTTTACGTCCCTGATTCTGGTCAATGTTCTGACAGGGCTCGTTATGTGGGCAGCCGGATATGTCTGCATGGACTGGATGTTTGCCGGTATGAAATTGTCAGCAGAAGTGCTGGATTACTGTAAAGAATATTTGAGCGGCTATCTGCTGTTTACAGTACCGATTCTGCTTATGAATAATTTTTCACTGTATCTGATTGCATGCGGAAAATCATCCCTGTCTTTTATCTGTTCTATAGGCGGCGGTCTCACCAATATTGTGTTGGACTATGTGTTTATCGGGATTTTGGGAATGGGTACAAAAGGAGCGGCGATTGCCACAGGACTTGGGTATTCAGTTACCGCTGCTGCCGGTCTGGTTGTATTTGCCAAAAAGAGCAGTCTGCTTCACTTTGTAAAGCCGGTCTGGCGTCTGGACGTATTAAAAAAAGCAGCAGCAAATGGTTCTTCTGAAATGGCTGCGTCTCTTGTAACAGGTATTACGACTATGATGTTTAACTGGACCATACTTCAGTATGCAGGAGAAGACGGGATAGCAGCCATTACGATTGTTATGTATGTGCTGATGTTTACAAGTTCTCTGTTTTCCGGATACTCTTACGGAGTAGCGCCTATGATTAGCTTTTATTATGGGGAACAGAATCACACAAAATTAAAGAATCTGATTGACACCAGTTTAAAAGTGACCGCAGGGATTTCACTGGCATCCTTTATTGTGTCCATTGGAGTGACAAAACCGCTGGTTTCTGTCTTTACCAGTCCGGATAACCCGGTATATGATCTTGCTGTCAGCGGAAACCGCCTGTGCAGCATTGCTCTTTTGTTTATCGGATTTAACATTTTTTCCAGCAGTATGTTTACTGCATTAAACAATGGCGCAGTGTCTGCACTCCTGGCATTTACCCGTTCCTTTGTATTTATGGTAATCTGTTTGCTGGTGCTTCCGCTTTTGCTGGGAGTTGCTGGAATCTGGCTTGCCAATCCCCTGGCAGAACTGATGGCAGCTGTCCTTGGACTGACAATGTTTATAAAGTATAAAAACCGGTATGGATATTGAATTTATCTTAACAGTTTAGCCATGTGAAGATTCAGGCAGCCGATTGGAAAAATCCAGTCGGCTGTTTTCAAGTTTACGCAGCCGCGCTCCGGCGCGAGCGTTCATCAAGACGAATTCTTTTTCTTAGAGGTTATTTTTTCCCTTTTAAGATACCGGACATCCGCCGTTTCTGGTTCCGGTAATACTTATACTTTTCTGTTATTTCCAGCAGGGTAGTTAAATCTTCTTCCG
>CAUWCT010000063.1:0-18435 GCA_963557065.1 uncultured Lachnospiraceae bacterium
CCACCCACTTTCTGTCTGTGCTCTATATCTGCATCATCATTTGAAAAGAAAGCCGGCGCATCCTCTTACTTCAACGCTTGGACAGACACACGCCATTGCCTACCTTGTACTATTATTATACGCGGCAAACGAAAATGTGTCAATTCTGGTCCGGAATCATCGGAGCTTATGAGCGTGACTTTGCCAAGCATCCTAACCTCAGCGAGTTCCCGAAAGTCTCAATGATCTGGAAATCTGTTCCCTGAAAAAGTCAGGCTCCGCATCCGATTCTCGTTGAACAATCTGAAACTGGACGATGATGTGCTGAATATCCCGCTGTTCATGGCAGATCAGGCGGATCGATTGATTGGGTTGGCCCTGGAACAAAGTGCATCCGTGTATAGAAGGCAATACGGATGCTGCAGTACAGTAATCGAAATGTGGAGACATTGATTATGCGGTTAAGGTTATAGTCAAAAAGGCTGCGCACTAATTTCTTAATGCACAGCCCTCATTTTACTTATTCCCCGAATACCTTTTTCCCTTTTACAAAGGTTGCTGCAACTTTGCAGGAATCATCTAAGATCACAAAGTTGGCATCCCGGTCTTCCTCAATATAGCCGTACTGATTGTCCACACCAATTAACTTCGCCGGATTTTCTGTGAGAAGAGGAAGCAGATCTTCTACCGGCTTTCCGGTAAATGCGATCAGGTTTTCCAAAGCCTTTCCGGTTGTCAGGGTACTTCCTGCGCGGCTTCCTCCTTCTGCCAATTTGGCATCTCCGTCTACTACTACTACATCATTAACGCCCAGCTTATATCTGCCGTCCGGAAGTCCTGCCGCCATAATCGAATCTGTCACTGCAACTACTCTGTCCAGACCTTTTGTCTTTAAAATCAGACGCACTGTTCCCGGATGAAGATGTCTGCCGTCACAAATTACTTCACAGTACACATGGTCATCTTCCAGAACTGCGCCCCAGATTGCCGGGAAATGCTGATGGAGAAGCTTCATGGCATTGCCGGTATGGGTTGCTGCCATTGCTCCATTGGCAATCGCCGCCATTGCAGTCTCATAGTCTGCGCCGGAATGGCCGATGGCTACCTGAATCCCCAGCGCCTTCAGCTTGGGAATATCCTCTACCATGCCGTCTACTTCCGGCGAAACGGTAATATAGCGGATGTCTCCTTCTGCAGCTTTCTGATATTCTTCTACCAGAGGAATATTTTTTGCCTGAAGAAGGTGTTCTGGCATAGCGCCTTTATAGTCGCTGCAAAGGAACGGCCCTTCCAGATGGATTCCCATCATAACGGCGCCATTGTGTTCGATTCCCTTTTCTGCTTTCCAGTCTTTGTATGCTTCGATACAGGCCATAGTCTGCTCTTTTGTATCAGTAAGAACCGATCCCAGCCAGCCTGTGGTTCCCTGGGTTGCCATAAACCGGCAGATTTTTTCATATCCTTCTGTATCTGCACTGTTTACGTCCACGCCTGCCGCTCCATGGGTATGAATATCTAAAAAACCCGGAGCCAGACGGCGTCCTTTCAGGTCTACCCTCTCTGCATCCGGTTCTGAAATCCACTCTCCTATACGGGTGATTTTTCCATCCTCTGTCAGAACATTTAAACGCTGAAATTTATGCTCCTTATAAACCAATCCATTATAAAATAAAACTTTGCTCATGGTATCTCCCCTCTCTCCCCGATCAGATGTCTTCTTTATAGGGTAAACGTCCAGCCATATATCTTCTTGCCCGCTTATGCGGACAAGAAGCGTCTGGCGTTCGCCCTATGAAGATTTAGACGGAAACATGACTGAACTGTTACCTTTATTTTACGTATGCATCCGGATGTGCACAGTGGTTGGTTCCATCATAAACCTCATCCTTCATCATCAGATGAACCGCACTGCACTTGAAGGTCTGTGGAAGAGCCAGAATCTTTGGATTCGGGCCAACATACTTTTTCATTGCATCCTGAAGTGCCTCTTCAATGGTTGCGCGGGTCTTTAATCCCATGCCTCTTGCATAGCCAGGTTCCTGAGCGCCGCAGATATAAATAGCAGATGTATTCATTTCCGCAATCTGCCCGCAGCTCATCATGGAGAATCCATGGAACGGATGGAATGCATTTCCGAAACGATACTTGCGAATATATTCTTCATTGGTTGCAAACAACTCGCCATACCGATCCATATCTGTTAAAACATTCATGTGATCGTGCTGGAACATATCATAGCACTCACGCAGATATGGCCATAATTCATCATGGAAATAGCCATTGCAGATAGAGGAACAAATAATTACGCAGTTGTCTTTCATAACTCTCTTGTGACGGATGACCTGAGCAGACAGAGCCTGCATCATCATAATCGGGTTGGTTCCCATACCGTCTCCGTAATGGAAGAACTGAGGCATACCAAATACCATTACATCATACTTCTCTTCTGCAAAGGGAACGTAGGTACGTTTATCCGCAGTTTTCCAGGACAGCGGCTGCATCTCTTTTGCGTATCCGCTGTTGATCTCGATCTGTCTGGACTTGGTATCCAGCACTGCATCGCAGCAGAAGAACTTCTTGCCCATATGCTCTTCCATCTTCATGCCGATTTCATCGAATTTACTTCTCATCAGAGATTTTCCGCTGACTGGAGTGAAATCCTCGCGGTGCATAACCTGGGGAACATGGTGGGAAGCGATGGAACTCCAATGGTTTAATCCGGTAGCGCAGTGCTTGTAACCGCCTGAATATCCGCCGTATGGGTTGCCCTGGGTATGTCCGATTAAAACTGCAACATCGCAGTCATGAACATAACGGTTTAAAAATACCGGATCACCTCTGTCCGTACGTCCGCAGTCTACCAGATGGTCATAATCCTCACTGTCGTGGTTGATAATCTGCCCTGTATACCAGAATTCGTTAAACAGTTCCGGACCTAATACGTTGTAAATTTCTTCCTTGGTATTCTTTCTGTGAAGACCATTGGAGCAGATTAACAAAATATCTTTTTTCTCAACACCAACACTGTAAAGCTCCTTTAAAATCAGCTTAATGGAAACTTTTCTGTGGGATGTGGGCTGCTCGCCGCCTTTTACCCGGTCCGGGAATACAATAGTAACTTTGGAGCCCTTGTGTGCCAGCTCAGTTAAAGGAGGCATTCCGATTGGGTTGCGGATAGACTCTAAGGTCTTTGCTTCTAATTCCTCTTCCGGAATACAAGGCGGGTCCGGTACGGTCACACCTGGAATAAATACGTCTGTATTGTCGGGAAGTTCTGCAGCCATCAAGCCCTGGCCATATTCAAACTCTAATTTCATAGCGATTCTCCTTCTTTTGCTTTATTTGCCCATATAAGTTTTAATAATCTCTAAATACTCATCCGGATAGAAACCAATTTCTCCCTGGAACCTGGTAAGTGCAATAAGACCTCCGTCCATGACCGGAATGGATGCCAGCATTTCTGCATTGTCCACCTTTAAGCCGCCGCCGTATACAACGTCCATGCCGCCGGTCACTTCTTTCACATAAGTGCCAATCTTGGTGATATATTCTTTATCCGGCGGAATCTTGCCTGGCCCAATGGCCCAGATTGGCTCGTATGCGATGGTAACTTTAGACTTGTCCACACCTTCCAGGCCGGTTGTAAGCTGTTCTTTTAATACTTCCTGCCATCTGTCCTGTTCTTCGGCAGATTCTCCGATGCAGTATAACACATTCAGCCCGGCCTTTACGGCTGCCTGAATCTCTTTATTTAACAGGCGGTTCACTGCTGCGGTATCGGTAACTCCTGCCTCTGCCAATACCCCTGCCTTATCCCGGCGTTCTTCACAGTGGCCGATAATGGTGGTGGTACATCCGGCAGCCTTCATGGCATTGCCGGTACGATTGGTGGTAAATGCTCCGAAATTGCCTCCTACTGCAGTATCATCCCGGTAAACACTCTGGCAGCCCACCTGGACCGGACTGTTTTCGCAGAGAGCGGATGCGGCGCCAAGTACATGGACTTCCGGGAAATACATAGCAAACTCTACGTCATCTTCTGCATATTTTTTCAATGCTTCCTGGGTATTGCTTACAATAAACGCACCCCAGTCTTTTACCGGCGCAATGCTGTTGACCCCGCCGTATTCTTTTGGAATATCGAACCGTTTCAGGTTCAGGAAAATGTGTTTCATTTCCTGTCATCCTCCTTATAATAATCGTTAAAATCAATAAAATCTCTTAATTCCGGTCCAATGAGCGGACGGCACCAGTTTACAAATTCTTCGGTAACGTCGTTTCTTCTCTCATTTACATAAGACTCCGGAATCACTCTTTCGTACAGCATGACCTGTTCGATCGGAATCCGCTCTACATGAATCTTATAAGAACCGTCTTCTGTCTCGTCTCTGATAAAGCCAATCATCACACCACTTTCGCCGTTCATGGCTGCTTTTAATGCCTCTCTGCCTGCCAGAACCGCCTCGTCCCTGTCTACCGGAGACTGCCATGCAATGGAAGCTCTGCCGCAGATACCCGGCTTTTCACTTCTTGCCTTAATGCCCAGCTTCTTGATAACCAGATTTGCCAGATGAGCGCTGACATCCCCATAATAAGTGGCTCTTCCGCTCTTAAAGATGGGTGGAACGATTGGCTCGCCCTTTTCATTTTTCAGGCCCTCGCTGGCAACGACTACGACTCCGCCCAATTTATCGTAGAGTTTTTTCACATCTTCCAGAAATTCTTCTTCATTAAATGGGAACTCCGGCAGATAAATCAAATGAGGCGCATCTCCAGGATTTTTTCTTGCCAGGGCAGATGCTGCCGTAATCCATCCTGCATTCCGTCCCATGGCCTCAATAATGCAGACATGGATGGGAAGAGATTTTACATCTACTCCCACTTCTGCAGTGGTGGCCGCTATGTAGCGCGCTGCGCTTCCGTATCCCGGTGTGTGATCGGTAATTGCAATGTCATTGTCAATCGTTTTGGGAATGCCTACTACATTGATTCCGTAATCTTTACAGGCATGATAAATCTTTCCGCAGGTATCCATGGTGCCGTTGCCGCCGTTTAACAAAACATACTTGATCTCATGTCTCTGAAAAATCTCCGGCATTGCTTTATAATCTTCCTCTTCCAAAGCGTATCTGGAAGATCCGATTGCTGTTGCCGGCGTCTCTAAAAGAAGCTTCAGCTTCTCTTCCGGAAACTGGAGCAAGTCAAAAAAGTCCTCTTTAAAAATCGCCTCGCTTCCTCCCATTGCGCCGTAAACTCTGTCAATCTTACCGCTGGCCTTTGCCTCTTCCAGCACTCCATACAAGGAAGAATTGATTACGGCTGTCGGCCCGCCGCCATGAACTACCAATACATTCTCTGCCATTGGTATCGCCCTCCTTTTAGCATTTTCACATACAATAGATTCTCCTATGATTGTATTTTAGCACATTTTACAGCAAACAGGGAATCCTTTTTACTCAAACGTTTGGGCTTAGTTGTTACAAAACTTTCTATTCCTTTCTCTTTCCTCTTGTCATCTAGTTTTTAATACTATATAATAGAATAAAGAGGTGACACCATGAGTAAAACAAATGAAGAACGTTTAAATGACCTGTTTGCCCGACTGGATTCCCTGTCCTATATCAAACCTGATTCAATTCCCGATATTCCCTTATATATGGATCAGGTGACTACCTTTATGGACGAACATCTCGGACAGACCAAGCGATACCCGGAAGACAAAGTTTTGACAAAAACCATGATTAACAATTATGCCAAAAACAACCTTCTGCCTCCTCCGATTAAAAAGAAGTATTCCAAAGAACACATGCTGATGCTGATTTTTATCTATTACTTTAAGAATCTTCTGTCTTTTCACGACATCGAGGAGTTATTCCGGCCAATTTTGGGAGAACATTTCATCAAAGAATCCGGACTGTCCCTGGAGCAGATTTATAATGAAGTATTCTCTCTGGAGGATAGACAGCTGGAAAATCTCAAGGCAGACGTGGCAGAAAAATTCCTTCAGGCAAGCCAGACCTTTTCGGACGCGCCGGATACTGACAGGGAATATCTCCAGTTATTTTCTTTTATCTGCGAACTTTCCTTTGATGTTTATCTGAAAAACCAGATGATTGAAAGACTGATTGACGGGCTTAGAGACGGTCAGGAAACAGATTCTAAAAAGAAGCGGTAAGGGTTATCGGATGTAAAAGAGGATGCTGAAAAATTATGTTTTTCCATAATTTTTCAGCATCCTCTTCATGCCTGCAATCATTCTTCACCGGAGTGCTGTTCTTCCATTCTGGCAAAGACCATGTCATATCCGTCATTTCCATAGTTCAGAGAGCGGTTTACCCGACTGATTGTGGCCGTAGAAGCTCCCGTCTTTTCTGCAATTTCCAGATATGTTTTGCCCTCCCGCAGCATCTTTGCTACCTCATAGCGCTGCGATAAAGAAAGCAGCTCGTTAATCGTACACACATCCTCAAAGAATGTATAGCACTCTTCCGGTGTTTTCAGGGTCAAAATTGCCTGAAAAAGATGATTGACTGCATCTGTTCTGAGTTTTTTATTCATGCGTGAACGCCCCTTTTTCACTTTCCTTTTCGTACGATGTTATTTTAACATACTAAAGTTTCAAAGTCTACAGTTTCAACTTAAGACAGCAAAAATTTTTCCACCGCCAAAGCCACTCCGTCTTCATTATTGGACGCAGTAATGTAGTCTGCCGCTTTTCTCACCGGAAAAACAGCGTTCTCCATAGCAATCCCAAGACCGGCATACTGAATCATGGTCAGGTCATTGTATCCATCCCCGCAGGCAATCATTTCCTCCCTGGAAATCCCCAAAAATTCCAACAGAACCGCCAGCCTTTGGGCTTTGTCGATTCCCTTTGGAAGAATCTCCAGAAAAAAAGGTTCTGACCGGTATACGGAGAAATCTCTTCCCAGGGCTGCCTTTACAAGGGGCTCTACGGTTGCCAGATATCCTTCATCATCCACCATAAGAAATTTGGGTACCGTAAGGGCTGCTACGTATTCTTCCATATTTTCCAGTTCCCGAATCTTGAGGCTGTTAATCTTTGCCTCCAATTCTACGTAAGGGTCCTCTTTTTTCAATGTGAGTATTGTATCATTTTCGTAGGTGAGAATATTTACCTGATGCTCCCTGGCCAGTTCCATAATAGTCCGGTTCATGTGCCGGGGCAGTAAAACAGAGGACACCGACTGGCCAGTATGACAGTCAATGATCATTCCTCCATTAAATGCAAGGATATAACCACCATATTGTTTTAAGTTTAGTTCCTCTGCCAGATGCACAATCCCCTGTGTGGGACGGCCGGAGGCCAGAACCACGATTGTTCCGCGTTTCTGCGCCTCCATCAAAGCTTCTTTTGTCCTGGGCGTAATTTTCTTCTCCCGGTTTGTTAATGTGCCGTCTAAATCCAGCACGATCATTTTGTAATTCATGACTTCTCCACGCTGAACTGTTATGATTTTTCTCTACTTGCTCTGCCGGTTCCGATTGTAATTAATCAGGCATCCGGCTTTTACAATTTCCCGCTCTTCTGCTGTCATCTCTGCAATATAAAGCGAAATTTCCTTAATATCGTTTCCAATCACATAGGCTGTGATATTCTGCTGATCTCCATCCAGCGCTTTCCGGATTCCGGGAATATAGATATAATCCCCTACTTCAAATTCCGGCTCTTCCTCCATCTGGAAGGGCAGCATACCCCAGTTCATCACATTGGAACGGTAACGCTTTGTGGCATATTCTCTGCAGATATTGGCAAGACCGCCGATAACCCGCTGGCAGCTGGCTGCCTGCTCTCTGGCAGATCCGTCTCCCGGCTTTACCGCATAAACCATGCTTCCAATCTCCGTCTCCATAACCTGTGCTTCTTCATTTCCCGGAATGGTGCGGATCTTTTCAAACACGTTCTGCAATTCTTCATCCAATTCAAACGGATTCCTGCCTGCAGTTCTGGCTTTCTCTAACTTGTCCACTTCTTTTGTGCGGCCTACATATTCCGGGTCCCGTCTGGATAAGGTAAATTCTGCCAGTCCCAGGGGATTGGAACGATACGAGGACGTCTCACCGGAAGGAATCAGTTCGTCTGTAGTCGTAACTGCATCCATAATCTTAGAGCAGACTTTCAACACAATGTTGTCTGCCAGAGGACTCATTTCGGGCCAGTCTTTAATATTGGGACCGTAAATTAACTCTGCCTGCCTGTCACCTTTTTCAAATCCAAAGTATACTCTGTGATCGTAAGAAGTCCGGTCAAATTCATATGCCGGAACCTTTCCAAAGCATTCCATTCCTTCTGCAGAAGTTAAAATTCCTCCATTTGCCGCAGTAGCCGCAATAGAGCGGGCATCCATAAGGGCAACTGCCGCCATCTGTCCATTGCCCGGTTTAGAACCTTCTCTATTGGGGAAGTTTCTGGTAGTATGGCGGATGCTGAGTCCATTGTTGCATGGCGTATCCCCGGCACCAAAACATGGACCGCAGAATGCTGTACGAATAATGGCGCCTGCTGCCATCAAATCAGACACTGCTCCCTTTTTCACCAGATCTGCAAATACCGGCTGAGAGGACGGATACACTGCCAGCGAGAATTCGTCGCAGCCGCAGTCCTTTCCTCTTAACGCATTGGCTGCTTCTATTACATTGGTGTAGTTGCCGCCTGCGCATCCGGCAATAATCCCCTGCTGAACCAGAAGTTTTCCGTCCTTAATCTTATCCGTAAGGGTAAAGGAAGCCTTTCCCCCGCCTATCTGCTGTGCACTCTTTTCCACTTCCCGCAAAATATCTGAAAGATTTGCATTTAACTCGTCAATCTCATATGTATTGCTGGGGTGAAAGGGAAGGGCGATCATCGGCTTAATGGTGCTTAAATCCACATAAACACAGCCGTCATAATAGGCC
Source organism: uncultured Lachnospiraceae bacterium (assembly GCA_963557065.1). GTDB lineage: Bacteria > Bacillota > Clostridia > Lachnospirales > Lachnospiraceae > UMGS1370. Next base: position 8,896 of record CAUWCT010000063.1, read on the forward strand.
ACCTCTGCCGGATTCAGTTCCCTATAATCTTCTCCCCGTCCATGCATGGTCAGATAGGCTTTTGTGTCCTCGTCCGTTTTCCAGATGGAACTTAAACAGGTGGTCTCTGTGGTCATAACATCTACGCCATTTCTGAAATCAGTGTCCATAGAGGCAATGCCCGGTCCTACAAATTCCATTACTTTATTCTTTACATATCCGCTCTTAAATACGGCTCCGATAATGGCCAGGGCAATGTCCTGGGGACCTACGCCCACATTGGGCCTGCCGTCCAGATAAATGGCGACAACTCCCGGATAAGCCACATCATAGGTATCCTTAAGAAGCTGTTTTACCAGTTCTCCGCCGCCTTCTCCCACTGCCATGGTTCCCAGGGCTCCATAGCGGGTATGGCTGTCAGATCCCAAAATCATTTTGCCGCAGCCTGCCATCATTTCTCTCATGTACTGATGGATTACTGCAATGTGAGGAGGAACGTAAATACCGCCGTATTTTTTTGCAGCAGAAAGGCCAAACATATGATCGTCTTCATTAATTGTACCGCCCACAGCGCACAGGGTATTATGGCAGTTGGTAAGCACATAGGGAATTGGGAATGTCTCCATGCCGGATGCCTTTGCCGTCTGGACAATCCCTACAAATGTAATATCATGGGACGCCATGGCATCAAAACGCAGCTTTAAATGTTCCATGTCATCCGCCGTATTGTGGGCTTTTAAAATTGAGTAAGCAATGGTTCCTTTTTTTGCATCTTCTTTATCCGCCGCTTTTCCAGTCATTGCTTCTACTTTTGCTGCATCTGACTCTGGAATCAGGGTCGTGCCGTTTACCAGATACGCACCGCCGTCATATAATGAAATCATATCCTATTCCTCCTCTTGGTCTTATCTTTCTGCAAAACAGTGCAGATGAATCTCCGCTTACATTTGACCTCAACATCATACCATTAATAAAGGGACATTACAAGTGTGAGAACATTGGAACCTGTTATCTTTTCCGGCATAAGATAAACTAGATCCCTGATTATCCGGAGGTTTGTCAAAATGTTTCTTCGCCCCATCTTTTATAAAGCCCTGGCCGTCTGTTCTGTCACAGCCAGTCTGGCTCTTTTTCTTACTGCCTGTTCTCCCAGGACTTCGCCTGAATCCCCTGGCCAATCCACTCCCATCACTTTAAGCGAAGTCGCCCACTCCATCTTTTATGCCCCCCAGTACGCAGCGATTGAACTGGGGTATTTTAAAGATGAAGGCATTGATCTGACTCTGGTAAACGGGGCCGGGGCTGACAAAGTTATGAGCGCCCTTATATCCGGCGATGCAGATATTGGCTTTATGGGTTCAGAAGCCAGCATTTACACCTATGCCAACGGAGCAGAAGACTATGCCGTAAACTTTGCCCAGCTGACGCAGCGGGCCGGAAATTTCCTGGTCGCCAGAGAGCCGGACCCTGACTTTTCCTGGAAAAAATTGTCTGGCGCATCAGTTCTTGGAGGAAGGGCAGGCGGTATGCCGCAAATGGTATTTGAATTTATTTTAAAAAAACATAATCTGGAACCAACCGTTGATCTCCTAATTGACCAGAGCATCAGCTTTGGCCTGACTGCCGCCGCCTTTCCGTCCAGTTCTGCCGACTATACTGTAGAGTTTGAGCCGTTTGCCACTGCCCTGGAAAAAGAAGGAAACGGTTATGTCGTCGCTTCCCTTGGAACCGAATCCGGTTACGTACCCTACACTGCCTACTGCGCAAAAAAGAGTTTTTTGGAAAGTCATCCGGAAATCATCCAGTCCTTTACCAATGCGATTCAAAAAGGATTAGAGTATGTAAACTCTCACTCTGCTGAAGAAATTGCCAAAGTTATCCAACCCCAATTTCCAGATACCGATTTAGACAGCCTGAGCACCATTGTTGGCCGTTATAAAGAACAGGATACCTGGAAACAGGACACCATCTTTGAAAAAGACAGTTTTGAACTGCTTCAAAACATTCTGGAAGAAGCCAGTCAGCTTCCAGAGCGGGTTCCCTACGAAAACCTGGTAACTACAGAATTTTCCAAAAAAGCAGCCAAATAATACACAAACAGCCCGCAGCGTCTTTTCTCTGATGCTGTGGGCTGGCACTGGAACTGTCTTTTAATGTATTTTGGGCTGCTTTTCCTGATTTCCAAGCATTACATTTAAAATCTCAACATCTGTCTGTTTCATCCCAATCCTTCCCACATATCCTACTGCCTGAATTGTGGTTTCTGCATTCTCCTGCATCAGCCCCTCTCCCTCTGTAAAATTCCGCTTTTTCATACTCATGTTGTGAGCCATAATCGCTGCATCAACAGCCGACGCAATTTTTGCTGCACAGGATGGCTTGGCTCCATCACAGACCATTCCTCCAATATTGCAGATAGTGTTTGTGACCGTCGCTCCTATCTGACTGGTTGTACCGCCGCACAAGTACGTAATCGCAGCGCCTGCTCCTGCTGCTGCACAAACCGCACCGCAATATGCAGACAGAGAACCGATCCATTTCTTTTGTTCCTGCGCCAGTAAATTACTGATACACAATGCCCGATATAAAGCTTCCTCTCCAACATTCATACTTCTGGCATACTCAATTACAGGAAGAGAGGCAGTCATTCCCTGATTTCCGCTTCCCGAATTAATCACGACAGGAAGAGGACAGCCGCTCATGCGTGCGTCAGATCCGGCCGCTGCCCGCGCTTTGGCCCGCACTTCCATTTCTTCTGTCCCATATGTATCTAAAAGCGTCCGTCCCACCTGACAGCCCCATTCATGGGCAAGCCCCTCTTCGGATATGGCACAGTTATATTCTACCTGACGTTTTAATACATCTGCTACATCTTCTAAGCGGACCGTTCTGGCAAATTCTATAATATCCTGTAAATTCAGCAAATCTTTCTCATCTTGTCCCGTACCGGCAGTCCTTTTTTTCTGAAAAATTTCTTTTCCGTCTTTTTCAATTCTCGTAATATTGGTATGGTAATCTTCAATCGTAACGCCGACCTGATGGCTGCCCTTTTTCATCACCACCTGAATATACAAATTAGGAGCATCCTCTTTCAGACTGCACTGACAAAGTCCTTCTTCTACAAGCTTCTTTGCCTGTTTCTGCTGCTCTTTACTTATCTCGTTTAAAACTTCCAGGCCCTTTTCCCAGCGCCCTCCTATACATCCTAAAACGGCTGCAGCGGGAATTCCTTTTAGTCCCCCTGAATTAGGCACCTTAACGCTCTGCGCATTTTTTATAATATTACCACTGCAAAATACCTGTATTTTCTCCGGAAAGCTTCCTAATTCTGCCCTTGCCTTCGCTGCCCCAAAAGCAATGGCAATCGGCTCTGTACACCCTAAAGCCGGCACCAGTTCTCTCTTTAGTATCTCAACATAAATATCGTATGTTCTTTTGTCCATAGTCCCTCCTGTCAGTATCACCGATATGATTTGTAGTAACAGTTCAGCCATGCGAAGATTCAGGCAGAAAAAAGCGTTGAAAGCTCGTTTTCATAAGAGTTTTTCTGTCTGAATCTTCATAGGGCGGACGCCAGACGCTTCTTGTCCGCTACAGGCGGGCAAGAAGATGCATGGCTGAACTGTTACGATTTGTAATGTGTCTATGTACACTGATGCTATCCCAACATTCCGCTTCCCCATTTCCATAGTACCGGGAAAATCCAACATTCCGCAGCTACCCCTGTTATGCACAGCAGAAACAGGCAGAATACTAAAAATAATTTGGGTGAGGTCCCATCCTTTTTTGCAAAAGCTGCCAGACCAAACCAGACCAAACCATAAAACAAGCTGTGGGGCAATACACTAAGCAGAAAATACAACAGTCCTGTCAGTCCCCTTTGCCAGGTGAAAACAGACAGCGTAACTCCCATTGTCAGTCCGGCATAAGTAAAGATTCCCAAAAAACATGGCATTCCATAAGGGGTCATCCCTATCAGCCATCCAATAAAAACAGCCAGGAGCCGTCTCTTAAGCAGGTGCAGGAATAACCCAGTATCTGCTGATACTGCCTTTGGATCCGTAATTTTTGTCACTCCGCCTGCTGAAAAAGGGAAGGCGCTTAATCCCGCTTTCATCTCACTGCTGGCTATATTTAACAAGATTGTACCCGCTATAATTCCAACCAGAAAACTGATTAAAAGTCCGTCCCCATAAGATATCCGAATTTTTTTCATAGAAGTAAAACTGCCTCCCGTCCTGTTTATCACAATCTATGCGGGAGGCCGTCTGCTTATCTCTGATTTCCGTACCTGGCCGCATAAGTCATAATCGCAGCCACAGTTTTTCCATCCGTCATCTTTCCGGAATAAATGAGTTCCTGTAAATCTTTTAAATCCCATTCTTCCAGTTCAATTTGTTCGTCCTCATCCAAATGTTGTCTGGAAGGAATTAAATTCCTTGCCAGAAAAATATCAATATACTCATCGCAAAACGCAATGGTCGTGTTAATACTTAAAAGATACTCCAGCTTTTCACACCGATATCCGGTCTCTTCTTCCAATTCCCGATACGCACACTCAATCTTTGGTTCGTCCGGTGCATCCAGTTTGCCTGCCGGTATCTCCAATGTATACCGATCCAGGGCATTTCGGTATTGGCGCACCATCAAAATCTTTCCTTCTGCGGTCACAGGCACAACCGCCGCTGCACCGTCATGATGAATAAAATCCCAATGAGCCTCATGTCCATTAACCTCAACCGTATCCTCGTAAAATTTTAAAATTGTACCAGTGTATTTCAGTTCCCGCTTTTTGCGGATAACCGGTGTTTTTTCGCTCTTGTCCTTAACCGCTTTTTCCATAAATTTCTTCCTTTCTGCCGCAATAACACGATATGGGAATCGCCCTCTTTGACACTAAATTGCTTTGTATAGCACTATTTCAGCCTGGCATTTTTTGCATAACTGGCATCACATGCCTTTATAACAGCGCTTCTAAAGCCATTTTCCTCTAATGCGGACACTCCTTCAATGGTAGTTCCTCCGGGAGAACAAACCATATCTTTCAATTCCCCCGGATGCATCCCCATATCCAGAACCATCCTGGCGCTTCCCAAAACTGCCTGCGCCGCCATCTCATAGGCATCTTTCCTTGGCAGTCCATATTTTACTGCCCCATCTGCCAGCGCCTCAATAAACATATACACATACGCGGGGGAACAGCCGCTTACACAGCCTACTGCATCCATCAGCCGTTCTGGTATCCACTTCATTTTTCCAAAGGAATTAAAGATTTTTTCTATCTCCAGCCTTTCCTGTTCTGTAAACTGGCTGCCATCTGCACAGACTCCGCTCATCCCTTCTCCCACCAGTGCCGGAGTATTGGGCATGGCGCGGACAATTCGTTTATCTGCCCCCAGTTTTTCTTTTAAATATTGGATGTCAATTCCCGCAGCAATAGAAATAATAATATGTTCCCTGCTTATGGCCGGAGCCAACCCCTCCAGAATCTGTCCCATATACTGGGGCTTTACTGCCAAAACCAGATATTTTGATTTTGCCGCACAATCTGTTCCATCTGCGGCAGCTAAAACACCGGTCTGTTCTTCTATCCACGAAACCCGTTCTGTATTAATTTCAGAAAATGTTATTTTCTCTTTTGGAATATGCGCCAGCAGTCCCTTTAAAATTGCATATCCCATATTCCCCATTCCGATAAATCCAACGTTTGCCATAATCTCTCCTTTTGCTCTGTAAAGAAAAAAAGCGTCCGGACGCACCACATGAATGGGGCATCCAAACGCCTTTGCCATTTTCTAAGGTCTAAAGCCTATTTTGCGTAATCGATCACCCGCGATTCCCGGATAACGTTTACCTTGATCTGTCCTGGATATTCCAGTTCGTCCTCGATTCTCTTTGAAATATCACGAGCCAGCAATACCATGCCGTCATCGTTAATCTGATCCGGAACAACCATGATCCGAACCTCTCTTCCCGCCTGAATCGCAAAAGACTTGTCCACTCCTTTAAAGGAATTGGTAATATCTTCCAGTTGTTTCAATCTGTTGGTATATGTCTCCAGAGTCTCTCGTCTTGCGCCTGGCCTTGCAGCGGAAATAGTATCTGCTGCCTGGACAATGCAGGCAATCAAACTCTGAGGTTCAACATCGCCATGGTGGGACTCCACTGAATTAATAACTGTCGCAGACTCTTTATACTTGCGGCATAAATCTACACCCAGTTGGATATGGGAACCTTCCATCTCATGGTCAACGGACTTGCCAATGTCATGTAATAATCCGGCACGCTTTGCCAGACGGACATCTAAGCCCATCTCAGCAGCCAGTAACCCTGCAAGCTGGGCTACCTCAATAGAATGCTTTAACGCATTCTGTCCATAGCTGGTTCTGAACTTCATCTTTCCAAGAAGTCTCACTAATTCGGGGTGAATGCCATGAATCCCTACCTCAAGAGTAGCTGCTTCTCCTTCTTCCCTCATCATCGTTTCCACTTCTTTTTGTGCTTTTTCAACCATCTCTTCAATTCTGGCCGGATGAATTCGTCCGTCCACAATCAGACGTTCCAAAGCAATACGGGCTACTTCCCGGCGAATGGGATCAAACCCTGATAATACAACTGCTTCCGGGGTATCGTCAATAATCAGTTCCACGCCGGTCAAAGTCTCTAACGTGCGGATATTGCGTCCCTCCCGTCCAATGATTCGTCCCTTCATCTCGTCATTGGGAAGCTGTACAACAGAAACTGTCGTCTCTGCAACATGATCGGCAGCACATCTCTGGATGGCTGTCACAATGTAATCCTTTGCCTTTTTATCGGCCTCTTCTTTGGCTTTGTTTTCCAGTTCCTTAATCAGTTTTGCTGTGTCATGCTTTACGTCTTCTTCAACAGATTTTAAAAGATATTCCTTTGCCTGTTCGGAGGTTAGGCCTGAAATTCTTTCCAGTTCCTGTATCCCTTTCTCGTAAAGTAAATCCACTTCCGCAGAACGCTTTCCCAAAGACTCCTCTCTGGATAACAGCCCTGCCTCCCTTTTTTCAAGGGCATCTGCTTTCTTTTCTACGTTTTCCTCTTTGCTTAAGACTCGCCGTTCATAACGCTGAAGTTCTGCTCTTCTTTCTTTTGTTTCCTTTTCCAACTCATTCTTAGTCTTTAATGACTCTTCTTTCGCTTCCAGAAGAGCTTCCCGCTTCTTGGTTTCTGCTACCTTTAACGCTTCATCTATTATCTCCCTGGACTTTTCTTCGGCAGAACCAATCTTATTCTCATAACTCTTGATCCGATACTGAGTTGCCGCAATCCAGGTAATAACAGCTACTACTACGCCTGTTATACATGCAGCTATTACTGGTGACACAGGAGCACCTCCTTATTTAGTTTTCATTGTACGAACTACAACAGTATAATTTTATACGTTTTTCGGTAATGTGTCAAGTCTTATACAGGGCCTTTGGAAAATTACAGTCAATCTGCCCAAATGCTGTCCTGCATCTCTGCTATAACACTATGAATCACCTCAAAGGAGTAACCTCTTCTGGCCAGCATTCCCACTGCTCTCTCGTATTCTTTTCTCTCCAGCGTTCTTCCCCACAATCCTTTTTTCTCTAAAAGTTCCCGTATCTGGGTCTCCTCATCAATCTCCTCATTCTCCAAAAGCTGTTGAGCCAGTTCTTTGTCTATTCCTTTCTGCAAAAGGCTGTTTAAAATCTGACGCCGGCTTTTCCTCTGACTATGGGACTGTACATATCTGGAACCATACGCCTCATCATCCACATAATGAAACTTCAATGTCATAGACACTGCTGACTCTATAGCCGGCTCCGGATATCCGTCTCTCTTTAATCTGGCCCGCAGTTCAGATTCTGTCTTATCGGAAACTTCCAAAAGATGAAGTGCTCTTTCCCTGGCTCTCAAACTCAAAACTTCCATCAGCTTTGCAAATGTATCTTCGTCAAGCAGTGCCCCTTCTTCAATCCGAAACTTTCTAAGTTCGCCAGGATATAGGGCAAACGCAAGGTCCCCTTCTATAAGAACCCTGCGTTTCTTTCTGCCAAACTCTGTGATGCTCAGTACGCGACGTCCGCTCATTCTTTCCCATCCCTGGGTTCTTTATCAGATTCTTGAACCGGTTCTTTAACAGATTCTCCTGCCGGTTCTTTTAATGTCTCTTTTTCTTTTGCAGAATTCTCTGCAATGCCTCCCTGAAGATTGTACTTATCTCTCACCTTCTGCTCAATCTCCTGACAAATCTCCTGATTATTCTGGAGATAACTCTTGGCATTTTCACGTCCCTGTCCGATCTTAGTGCCATTGTAAGCATACCATGCTCCGCTCTTTTCTACGATGTTTTCCTTTGCCGCTAAATCCAGAATGTCGCCAACTTTGGAAATTCCCTTTCCAAACATAATATCAAACTCCGCCTCTTTAAAGGGGGGCGCAATTTTATTTTTTACAACCTTTACTCTGACGCGGCTTCCAATAGCCTCACCACCCTGCTTTAACGTCTCGGTGCGGCGTACGTCCAGACGTACGGATGAATAAAACTTTAATGCGCGGCCGCCTGTGGTAGTCTCCGGATTTCCAAACATAACGCCTACCTTTTCGCGAAGCTGGTTAATGAAAATAACAATACAGTTAGATTTACTGATAACAGAAGTGAGCTTTCTCAATGCCTGTGACATAAGGCGAGCCTGAAGGCCCACATGGGAATCGCCCATATCTCCCTCTATCTCTGCCTTGGGAACCAGTGCTGCAACCGAGTCTACAATCACAATATCCACTGCTCCGGAACGCACCATAGTCTCTGTAATCTCCAGTGCCTGCTCTCCATTATCCGGTTGAGATATATAAAGATTATCAATATCAACGCCGATAGCCTTTGCATAAACCGGATCCAGCGCATGCTCTGCGTCAATAAATCCTGCAATGCCGCCGCGCTTCTGCACCTCAGCTACCATATGAAGCGCTACTGTCGTCTTACCGCTGGACTCCGGTCCGTAGACCTCTACAATACGTCCCCTCGGCACTCCTCCCAGCCCCAATGCTATATCCAGACTCAAGGAACCTGTAGGAATTGTCTCAATGTTCATGTTGACTCCAGAGTCTCCAAGTTTCATCACAGAGCCTTTGCCATAAGCTTTTTCAATCTGAGTTAAAGCGGCATCCAATGCCTTTAATTTATCGTCTTTATTCATAGCGTCCTCCAATACGAACAAATGTTCTATATCTATAACTATAATCTATCCCGCTTCAAATGTCAACTATTAATTTTAGTTCTGTTCAAAAAATCGTAACCGTTTCCATCACCGCCTTTCTCATCATCTGTACATCAAGGATGACGTTGTCCATGCACACTGGCGCAGCATAAATATGTATCTGTCTCTTGAATTTTCCGGGGGAATATCGGCTGAGCAGCCAGGCAGACAGAATCTCTGCCGAATAGAAAAATTATAACGTATTTTCATACAGGATTCAAGACTATATTATAAGAAATTTGTAACAGTTCAGCAATCAATGTCATTTAGTTAATTTTATATCCATATGGTTAGATTCCAAAAAGTAGGG
>CAUWCT010000064.1:0-18362 GCA_963557065.1 uncultured Lachnospiraceae bacterium
ACGTGGCAGAGGATATTGCAAAAATTGAGCCATATCTTAAAAATTACTGCAAAGAACGAAGAGAAACGATGCAGGAGCAGCTTTGTTTTATGACGGAGGACTTTGTAAACCCTCAAGACGCATTATATGAGATAAGTCCTGCTATGAAAAAATACTGGGACAGTGTTTATCCGCTCCTGGAAACACCGGAGAGTAAATATATGGCACTTCTTCGTTTTGTCAATGCTTACCAAAAATGTTTGGGGATTCCTCATACGGAAAGCATTCATATTTTGAAGGAAATCGGTTGGACGCCAACAGACATTATGGCAACTTATCTGGATGGGCGTTTTGGCGGCCGCTTATTTCCACTGTCCCCGGATGTTGTGGCAAAAGCCGTGCAAGAAGACATGGATACAGCAGTGCATCTGATGGAACGGGAAGGTCACGACGGTCTGTTTACCCATGGCTACAGTATGTATCACCAATTCTGGTGGATTGATTTCATGTATCTGTTTGTAAAATATGAGGATCGCACTTTTTTGACAACACAGCACAAGAGCAAACGTCTGTGTAAGCATTGCGGGGAAATTCTGGAAAAATTAGAACAGGGTGCAGCAAAGCACGAGGATGCAGAGGTTTGGACGGATCTGCCTGATTTTTCAATTTTTAAAGGCGTTACACTTGCACAGAAGCACTTGCTGGCATCTGCCGCAGGCCAGCGTTTATGCAAGGGAAATGATTGGGGTTATTATGTAATGTCTTATCATCTGGTAGATGAACAGCATGGATATGGTGCGGCCCTTTGTTTTGATCCATTGTTAAAAGGACCGGAATACTATGATAATGAAACAACCGCAAGGGAAGCGTGTTTTTACCGCTTTGATTATTTCATGCCCTTTGACCATGTGCCGGAAAGCTGGAGGTGCAGTCCGACAGAGCTGCCGGAAGATTTTGTAAGAAAGGCATACCGTTCTTTTTGTAAACTGGCAGGACTTGAAAAAAGAAGTAATTGCTAAAAAGATGGAAATTATTGAAAGGTGTTTGAATATGCCGGCATATTTTTCTTTGACATTTGAACTGTTACACTTATGATGCCATCGGTGCCTTTTGCGAGACTTTAATCCATTCCGGACTTACATTTAAGAGCGGATATTGGGGATTTGAAAAAGATTCCTTTGAAGATATGATTCAATGGAATCAAAAGAAATTTCTCGCTTGCAATCACTTGAAATATAAGGGGCTTCCTGTTCTTAATTGTCCACAAGCATATTCATTTTCGTGGACTTTATAACACCGCTATGCTACACTGAAGTCAGCGACAGCTGCCAGTTTACGGTGGTGTTGAACAGAGTAAAAAATCGGGAGTTGTGGAGGTTAAAATGATTGAACTAAGACAAGAAATGCCTTGTGATCATAGAGATACGGAAAATGTAATTAGAGAAGCTTTTTGGAATCATTATACACCTGCTTGTAATGACCATTATCTTATTCATATTATGCGAAGTTGTCCTGCTTTTGTACCAGAATTAGATATTGTTGCGGTGGAAGATGGTAAAATAATCGGAAATTCAATGTGTTTGAAATCGTATATTTTGGGAGATGATGAAAAACATTATGAAGTTTTAAGTCTGGGACCGATAGGCGTATTGCCAGAGCATCAACATCAAGGGATTGGCGGGAGGTTAATTGTTCATACCAAAGAAATTGCAAAGAAATTAGGTTTTAAAGGGATTCTTTTGTGTGGAGATCCCAATTATTATACCCGGCAAGGCTTTATTGCGGCAGAAAAATATAAAATTCGTAATGCAGAAAATATGTATGCGGATGCACTTCACGCTTGCGAGTTGTATCAAGGAGCATTTTCAAAAATAAGTGGACGTTATTACGAAGATGAAATTTATAATGTTGACGAAAAGTGCGTAAAAGAATTTGATATGCAGTTTCCATACAAAGAGATTGTTTATGGAACTCCTATGCAGAAAAAGTTTGAAATGATGATTGAGAGGGTAAGACCCTACCATGTGTAGTAGATAAAATAGAAACATTGGATAATCCAGGCTGGCATGTAGATATAGATATAAGCAATACAGAAGCAGAAAATAAACCCTTTCAAGAGATTTATCAAGACTGCGAAAATGATATAAGTTGGTTACATTGCAAAGTTACTAATAAAATTTTTTCGGCTGCTTGTAGTCCTGATAATTTAGTAACTGTTTTAAAAATATTCAAATGTTGGATAGAAGAATGAAATCCCATTTATCAAGGAGTTGAGCAAAGTAGAAAATCGGAAATTGTTCGGTAGTTGTGGAGGGGGATGTAAACAAGTGAAACTAAATAATCTTTCATTGACAGGTAGATTGTGTTATTTGTTTATGTGTATTGAAAAATATCTTCTCATATGTTATCCGGAACAAAATTGGGAGATAGTGGCAAAAAAATTTTGGCAATGGACGAATGTTTATTGGAACGAAGGATGTGATAGATATTCTGTTGTCGTTCCAGAATATCTTTTTAAGTTTAGTGATTATGAAAAAACCAATACACTTGTTTTTGATGGAATGCTGTCTAAAGAAGAATATTTTGAATTGACAAATTTGTTTGTTGGTTTGACAACGGGAAATTCAGAAGATGAAATAAATCAAGTTTTAATCCTGCCGATAGAATTTAATAATGAATGTGAATGTGCTAACTTTGAAGCTGCAAACGCACCGACATTAATGATTTTGCATAAAATGCATTATTTTTTATCCATGCATAATATCCCCTTTCCGTCCATAAGCAATGTTCAAAATATGACGGCAGACCAAAGGGATGGTTGGGGTAATTTTATCGACAGTGAATACCTTTCGATAATAATTAAATCATAGTAAATGTATCAATTCCTGTTTGTTGGGAGAGTAAGCAAAACAACAAAATCGGCATTTGACGGAGGATTTTAATGATAGATAAAAAATATATGGCGCCTTTATGGATTAAGTATCCCGAAATACCTGAATCCAGCATAGGCTGGCGTATGGGGTATGGTGAGGCATATGCGGAAGAATTTTATGACTGGTTTTATGCGCTTTCAAAAGAAGAAAAGAAAGAATTTGAAGAAAAGTTTCCTAAGCCGCTTTTGTGGAATGAAATGATGTATGAAATTTGTACTTATAACAATTATCACATAAGAAAGTGGAAGAAAATAAGGGGTTACAGTGTTGATACGCTTATCGAAGAAAGGAAAGCAGGATTGGAAAGACCTATCATCTGTTTTTGGGGACATCGAAATAGAGGTAGAAGCGTTGGAAAAGAATGTTTCAGTCAATGGTATAAGGCTGATTTTCAGATAAGTCATCTTCGATATTGTTGTATGGAACAGTATATGATGGCGGAAAAAGCACGTATTTTCGGAGATGAAGAAATTGCGAAGCAAATCATGAACGAAACTATGCAGGATAAGATAAAGGAGCTTGGACGGAAAGTAAAAAACTTTGATGAGAATATATGGAATGAAGTAAAATATCACATTGTTCTTACAGGGAATTATTATAAATTCTCACAAAATAAACAACTCAGGCAAGTTCTCTTGTCAACAGGTGAGAGTATCCTTGTCGAGGCAAGCCCCCTTGATATGATATGGGGAATAGGTATAGATGCTAACAACGAAAATGCATATCATCCCGAAAAATGGAATGGTTCAAATCTTTTGGGCTTTGCTTTGACTGAAGTACGTGAAAAAATAAAACGCATCAGAAAATATGAAAATGAAATTTTAAATTTGCAAGATGATGATACATAAATGATATTCCAGTTTATGGTGGAGTTAAACAGAGTAAAAAATCGGAAGTTAGTAAATGAGATTAACCAATGAAAAAATATTAGGAATCGTTGGTTGTGTTGTTGGGAGAGTTTGATAATGGAACTAAAAAGAGACCACATAGAGGATACAGAAGAATACAAAGCTGTGGCTGAAAAAGTAGAATATATGGCTGAGTCATTGGTAGATTCTAGCATAAGATATGGGCGATATTTTTTTGTTGAAAAAGAAAAGAAGAGATTGCTAAAGGAATTATATGATATAGAATGGAAAACAACCGATGAAATGAATCCTGATTTAGATTTTATTTAGTATTCCACATAACAATTCCAATTTGCTGAGTAAAAAAGGCAATATATAAATCGGGATTTAATATTCAGGAAGCTGGATGAAAGAAAGGTCTGTAAGACTTGCGGATGCTTCGGGGATTCAATAATCATCTTATAAAAACTAAGGAGGATTAAATGAGGGAGATTTTTGATAAGTTTAAAAAGAAAAAGGAAGTAAAAAGACCAAACTTGATTGTCTTTGAAAAAGAAAATGTTGATAATGATTATACGAATTTTGAATTGAAAATAAAGCCCCGAATTTCTATTGAGGAGGATTTTCCACAAGAAGCATATCAACTCCTTGCAGGAAGGCATAAGGAAATGCTGGGGTTAATTGAAGAAATCATTTTTAGAAATTATCTCGATGAAACCAGTGAAAACCTCTCCTCGGAGATTGACAGTTTTCCCGACATCCGTTATTTTACGGGGAATTATTATGTTGTATATGAAAGTTACGGTTTCACTTACCGGGATCATAAGCACCGTCCTTACCATATCAAAAATGGACAATATAGAAGTGTATGGTATAAAGGGAATGAACGACAAGAAAACTATCTCCCCTTGGATAGCGATGAAATCACAAAGTATTACAATATTTTTATTCAGGTTGGGTTGACTGGAATTGAAAGCGGACAGGAAGAAGATTATATGAGCCTTGACCTGGTTGCGGAAATTGCCTCGCTGGATGATAAGATTGAGTTTGAAGTTTTGGCTCATGATGTAATGTAAACAGAATGATTGATAGTTTTGAATTATGCAAATAGACTAAAAACAACTTTCAGTTTATCAAGCCATTAAGCAAAACAACAAATCAGAAGTGGCTTATTGTGTTGGGGAAGGAGAAACTATGGACAGAAGAATAAGTGCAGACGGTTACGGGATTTGTTTATTTTCAGCAGATACTTTGCAGGGGTTTTTGAAGCGTGAGAAAATCCGGAAAAGAAAACTGTTAAGTCTTCTGCAAAAGGATAAGGAACTTTATCTGAACACTCAGCGAGAGGGGATTTTAGTCCCTTTGGTAGGGATTAATAGCTATAATTATGCAATCAAATTGGAAGGACAGGATGAGCCCTTTGATGACCAGTGGGTGCAAAAAATCAGCTATGAGGGCTTTAATCTGGAAATCAGGGACGGCCTTTGGATTTCTGCGATTGAACAGCTTGAACCTTTTGAGCCAAAGGAATACCACATCAAGGAAGAAGAATTTTATACCACGCCAGGTTACTTTAGTCCTGTGGAGCGATACCGCTCTCCATGGGAACGGTGGTATAAGGTAGAAACACCAAATGGGATCTGTACAAATTATACGGACACCAAGTATGATGTTCCTGCCGGAAAATACCTGTTGTCCATCAAAGGTTATGTCCGAAAGGAACAACAAAAATTTCCCAACCCCAACTGTGGTTTTTTCTTTTCCCTTACAGAAGTGGAAGCGTTTGAGGGGTTCAAAAATCCAAGAGAATCGGATGAGTACGATTTTAATATAGGAAGCATGGGAGAGAAAACTCACAATTAATCAGATTGAAATCGGGAGTTGAGGCTCGGCGATATGAAAAGATTAGACAGAGAAAAATTATTTATAGAACTGAACAACAATAACGTTGATCTATTTATCTATAACTATAATACACAGAAGAGTATTTTAACACTAAAAGACGATGAAGAAATTCTCATACAGTTATCGGATAACAGGATACCCTAGGAACGTATAAATCTGCTAAAAGATATACTGCAGAATTATGAAAGTTACATTGAAAAAGCAGTTAAACATATAAAGATATATAATATTGACATAGGAAAAGACTATGATGTTTATGGAATATATGTAGGAGAATTTATTCTTCCCCATGACACGAAGATAATAGACGGATTTACCATAACTCTGGAAAGATGGACAGAAGAAAAACCATTAACTACCGATCTTTTTTCGGTGCAATTTACAAATAATGGGATACCTCAGGGAGTTAGTTTATGGTTCATGTAAAGCGCTGATCAGCAATTAGAAATGGATGAAGATTTTATATAATGGAAGAATTCTTCAAAAAAATCATGGTTTTGAAACTATTGGAGAAGTAAATTTTATCTTAACAGGAGTAGTATGATTACAATAAAAGGAAGACAGAAAAGAGGAAAACCGTGGCAAAAGAATATGATTTAGTGATTATCGGGGCTGGCCCGGCAGGATATACGGCGGCTTTAAAAGCGGCCGAATATGGAATCCGGACAGTCGTCATCGAAGAAAGAAAGCTGGGAGGCAACTGTGTAAACCGGGGCTGTATTCCCACAAAAGCGCTGCTTTACGCATCCAGCCGCTTTAAGCAGATGCAGCAGTGTGATGAATTTGGAGTGTCCGCTGATTTTATTTCTTTTGACTTTAAGAAAATGCAGCAGTACAAGAAAAAGACAGTCCAGACTTACCGAAGTGAGATCGATCGCCTGTTTTGCGAGGCCGGGATTGATTACATACAGGGAAAAGCCAGACTGCGCAGAGATAAAACAGTCGAAGTTCAGAATGCAGAGGGAAAGGAATATTACCGGGGAGAGAACATTCTCATTGCTACAGGTGCCTCTGCCAAGATACCTCCTATTCCCGGAGCAAATCTTTCCGGAGTGTATACCAGCAGCCGCCTCTTAGCGGCAGATACCTGGAACTTTGATCGGCTTACCATTATCGGAGGCGGAGTAATCGGAGTGGAATTTGCCACAATTTTTAATTCTCTTTGTTCCAAAGTTACGATTGTTGAAAAAGGGCCTCACCTGTTGGGGCCTATGGATGAAGTGGTGGCAAAAGCTTTGGAAAAAGCCCTGACAGATAAAGGAATTTCGGTTTTCTGCAATGCCCAGGTGAGCCGTATTGAAGAGAAAGACGGACTGTGCTGCCGGATAGAGACGGCAGAGGGAGAGTCCTTTGATATGAAAGCCGGTCAGGTTTTAATGGCAGCGGGGCGTGTTCCCAATACAGACGGTTTGTTTGGAACGGATATTTCTCTGAACATGAATCAGGGGAAGATCGGGGTAGATGCGGAATTTATGACCAGCGAGCCGGGAATTTATGCAGTGGGAGATGTGATTTCCGGGATTCAGTTAGCCCATGTGGCAGCGGCAGAAGCTACCTATGTAGTGGAAAAAATCGCAGGAAAACCTCACAGCTTTAAGCTGGAAGTGGTTCCGGCCGGTATGTATGTAAGTCTTCCGATTGTTCCCAACTGTATTTATACCGATCCGGAGATTGCCACAGTGGGAATCACAGAAGAAACAGCCAGAGCCAGCGGCATGAAGGTGCGGTGCGGGCGCTATTCCATGATGGAAAATGGAAAATCCATTATTGCAAGGGAAGAAGAAGGATTTATCCGCCTGGTTTTTGAAGCTTATTCCGACACCATTGTGGGGGCGCAGATTGTATGCCCCAGGGCTACAGATATGATTGGGGAAATGGCGACTGCCATAGCCAACGGTCTGACCGCATCCCAGCTTTCCATGGCAATGCGGGCTCATCCCACTTACAGTGAAGGGATTTCGGCAGCGATTGCAGATGCTATGCGTCAGAAATAGAACGATAACGGTTGGGCGGTATCTTTTTGCCCCGACTGAACCGTTGCGATAAAATTTAAGAAAGAAGATGACAAAATTATGAATCAGATACCAGAACGTTTAGCAAAATTAAGAGCGCTGATGGCAGAAAGGGATATTGACGCTTACCTGGTTCCTACTTCGGACTTCCATGAATCCGAGTACGTGGGACACTATTTTAAATGCCGGGAGTTTATTACCGGATTTACCGGATCTGCCGGCACTGCAGTCATTACCAGAGAGGAAGCAGCTTTGTGGACAGACGGACGTTATTTTGTCCAGGCCGGTTCTCAGCTTGCCGGTACAACAGTGGTTCTCCAGAAAATGGGACAGGAAGGGGTTCCTACGATTGAAGAATATCTGCTGGAAAAAATTCCGCCAAATGGTACATTGGCCTTTGACGGCCGTGTTGTCAATGGGGCAGAGGGAGAAAAGCTGGAGGATGCTCTTGGAGAAAAGGAGATTGCCATTTCCTGTCAGGAGGATCTGATTGGAAAAATCTGGGAGGATCGCCCTTCCTTATCTGCAGAACCGGTATGGATTCTGGATGTTAAGTATGCTGGAAAATCAGCAGAAGAAAAGATTTCAGATTTGCGGAAGGTGATGAAAAAAGAGGGAGCCACTGTTCATATTTTAACTACATTGGACGACATTGTGTGGCTGTTAAATATCCGGGGCAATGACGTAGAATGTAATCCGGTGGTATTGTCCTATTTTCTTATTAGTGAAGATAAAGCTGTTTTTTATGTCAATGAACAGGTGATAGACCATGAGGTCCGCGCATATCTGACCGGTATAGGAGTGGAAATCCGTCCTTACAACAGCATTTATGAGGATGTGAAAACCCTCAGCCGGGAATGTGTGATGCTGGAAAAAAGCCATACCAATTTTGCCATTACTCAGCTTCTTGACGAGAGCAATGACATGTTAGATGTGCAGAATCCCACTGCTCTCATGAAGGCAATTAAGAATCCAACAGAGATTGAGAACATGAAAAAAGCCCATATCAAAGACGGCGTGGCAGTGACCAGATATATATATTGGCTGAAGAAAAATGTTGGAAAGATTCCAATGGATGAAGTCAGCGCTGCCGATCATTTATGGGAACTGTGCAAAGAGCAGGAAGGCTGTCTGGATTTAAGTTTCCCCACGATTTCTGCTTATGGGGCCAATGCTGCCATGTGCCATTACTCCGCTACAGAGGAAAGCAAGGCCAAATTAGAGCCAAAGGGTCTGTATCTGGTAGATTCCGGCAGACAGTATTATGAGGGAACTACAGATATTACCAGAACCATTGCATTGGGAGAACTGACAAAGGAAGAAAAAGAGCATTTTACCCTGGTTGCCATGAGCATGTTAAGACTGGGAGCCGTCCGTTTCCTGTATGGATGCAGGGGCCTGAATCTGGACTATGTTGCCAGAGAACCGTTCTGGAGCAGAGGGTTAAACTTTGACCATGGTACCGGTCATGGGGTGGGATATTTATTAAATGTCCATGAACGTCCCAATGGGATTCGATGGAAGATGGTTCCGGAGCGTCAGGACAACTGCGTTCTGGAAGCCGGAATGATTAATTCCGATGAGCCGGGGATTTACATTGAAGGAAGCCATGGAATTCGTACGGAAAACCTGATGGTATGCGTAAAAGATGAGAAGAATTCATACGGCCAGTTTATGAAATTTGAATACCTTACCTATGTGCCCATTGATTTAGACGCCATTGACAAATCTCTGATGCGTCAGGAAGATGTGGAGTTGTTAAACCAGTACCACAAGGCAGTGTATGAAAAGATTTCCCCTTATCTGGAAGGAGACGAAAAAGAGTGGCTGAAAGAGGCGACCAGACAGATTTAAGATCAGAAAAATGAAACAGCATGGCAGTTTCAGACGGCATATCGTGAAAGGTATGCCGTTTATTTCACATCAGCCGGAAACGGCAGGGATACCAGCATATCCGGGAGGACAGATGAAAAAGCAGACGCTTCAAAAGAGAATTTCCAAAAGTTTTATTCTGGTGTTTTGTATCTTGCTGACACTTACAATGACAGTGGCGGCAGCAATCAGCGCCCGCGTGTTTCAGCAGCAGGCAAGCAGGTTATGCAGGCAGATTGTAAGCTTAAATCTGGACCTTTTGAACAATCAGATACTGGATCTTCAAAAAAGTCAGCAAAATATTGCACAGGCGGATAAGGTAAGAGAATTTGTCCGCTACTGCAGGGAAAAAAACAGAGAGACTACACACTGGAACTGGAATACCAGAGGCAGATGGATTCCCTTTTTTATTTGTTGGTAAAGGATTCCCAGGTGACAGGGGCATATCTGATCGATCAGAATGGGGAGTATCTGTACTGCTATCAGGAATCCATGAAAGTTGGCTACAATATGCGGGATCAGGACTGGTATCGGATGCTGACAGATTCCATTTCAGTGGATACCTGTTATGCGTCAGGGCTGCATGGGAAAGAGTATCTGGTAAATGATGATAAAAAGCAGTGCATTTCCCTGATTTTTCCGGTGCAGTCAGAGGAAAGCTACTGGTTTGGGGCAGATGCATATCTGGTGTTTGACATTTCACTTAACTTCATTCTGGACAGTGGAGGGGAGGAAATGCAGTTTGCCTTAATCGACGCTGGTGATCAGTGGTATACCGAACAGGACCTTGAATTGAGCGAAGAAGAAAAAAAGATGATTGTTCAGGGGGCAGGGGAAACAGAAGGTTTTTTTAACGAGGAACTTTCCGGAAACCGGGTGGCAGTGTCCACCAACACAGGAATGTTTGGCTGGAAATTAGTCGGTATCCGTCAGATGCAGGAAATTACAGAATTAAAAGCCACACTTTTGGCAGCCCTGGGATTTGCACTGCTGGCTGCAATTTTGCTTACGCTGTTTTTGGCAGGAAAAATATCAGGATGGCTGATGCGCCCGATGAACCGGCTGATTGAAGAATGCAATCAGATTTCAAAAGGAGAAGAACATGTGGAATTTTCCCGTAAGGAAAGTCTCGAAGTTTCTTTCCTTTCCGATACAATTAAAAAAATGGTAGAAAATATTGTAAGTCTGACCAAACGAAGTGTAGAAGAGGAAAAGAAATTGGCAGAGGAAAAAATGCGCGTTCTTCAGCACCAGATCAATCCCCATTTTTTAAACAATGTACTGCAGGCAATCAAAGCGCTGGCTATAGAGAAGGAGACGGAAAAAATCTCTGCCATGACCACTTTATTAGGCCATATGATGGCTTATTCCGTCTATGAGCCGTATGAGTATGTAGAACTGGAAACCGAATTGGATTATATAAAAAAATATGTGGAACTTCAGAACCTTCGCTATGACAACCGGATTTTTTATCAGATTTCCTGTGAAAAAGAAGCGAGGAAGGTAAAGATTCCCAAACTGATTCTGCAGCCTCTGATTGAGAATGCGATTGAACATGGGGCTACGCCGGAAAATCTGCTTTCGATTGACATCAGTGCAGAGACAGATCAGAATGAAGTGGTGATTTTAATCAATGACAATGGAAAAGGGATCAGCAGGACGGATTTGGAGGAACTCAACAGGCAGCTGAAAAAAGGAGAGGCATTAAGGCAGAAAAAAAGTATTGGCATTTTAAATGTAAATGAACGCCTTCGCAGGGTATTTGGAAATGAGTATGGCGTTGAGATTTTGCCGGGAAGTCACAAGGGTACAACCATTATTGTGAGAATACCAAAAGGAGAAGGGTATGAAAGTATTGTTAGTAGATGATGAGATATTTACCATCAGAATGCTTCAGACATTGATTCCATGGGAGCAGCTGGGGATGACGGTAATCGGTTATGCCCAAAGCGGAGAAGAAGCTTATGAAAAGACCGTTCGCGAACATCCGGATATTATCATCAGCGATATTAAGATGCCTGGTATGAGCGGGTTGGAATTTTTGCGGAAAGTGCATCATTATGATGAGACGATTAAAATGATTTTGATGAGCGCTTATGCAGATTTTTCTTATATCAAAGAGGGAATGAAACTGGGATGCAGCGATTATATTTTAAAGCCCATGGATGAAAATGAACTGGAACAGGTGCTGGGCAAAGTGGCTGCCGAAATCAAAGGAGAACAAAAACGGATGGAGGCAGTGAAAAAAAGCGCCCGTCAACTGGATCGGATGCAGATATACCGGTATATGTGCACAGGGCGGGGAGGCAGAAAATTTGAACAGGACGGCTTGTGGGAACGATTGGGAATCGGGGAGTATTTTCTTTTTATGATTCAGACTGCCAGCGATACCATTGATGAATACAATGATTCGGCCAATATTGAGATGGGGCAGGAAGGATACATAACCAGAATTCTGGAATCCCTGCTGCAAAAAAAAGAAATTGAAAATCTGGTCTTTGACTATGAAGAAGGAATCTGGACCATTTTAATTCAGGATAAATATGCAGGAAAGAGGGAAGAATTGGCCGCAGAACTGCTGGAAGAGATAAAAAAACTTACTGGAATCCAGGTCAGAATCTACTTTAGCGGAAGCGGAAGCAAAATGGAGGAACTGCCAAATCTGTATGACCAGGTAAAGGATTTGAGCAATTACAGCTTTTATGTGGGAGAAGGAGAAATTTTCGGATACGGCTATAACTGTAAACAGCAGGATTTGGAGACTGTCCGGCAGCTGGATGAGAAAAGGAGCGGAAACGGACGGAGCAAAAACAGAATGACCCAGGCCGTACAAAAGGGAATTGAACTGATAGAAAACAGGTACAGAGAAAATCTGTCTCTGGATGAAATATGCGGGGAAATTGCAGTCAGCAAAACATATTTCTGCTATCTGTTTAAGCGGGAGACAGGGATGAGTTTTTGGAATTACCTTACGTCGGTGCGTCTGCGCCATGCCAAAGAACTTTTGGAAACAAGTGAGTTAAGGAGTTATGAGGTGGCGCTTTTGGTAGGATATGATAATCCCAGTTATTTTTCCAAGCTGTTTAAAAAATGCGAGGGGATCAGTCCCAACGAGTACCGCAGGCTCGTAATATCAGAACAGAATATTGTTGCAGAAGAACCTGCAAAACCATAATTTACAGATAGAAAACCATAATATCGTTGATTTATAAAAGCGGCAAAACCTTTATAATAAAGGTATCAATTCACTTAGGATTCATGTAAGGAGGCAGTTATGAAGAAAAGAACGATGGCCGCTCTTTTATGCGGCGCAATGGTGGCATCTGCACTGACAGGCTGCGGTTCAAAGACAGAGGATACGGCTGCAGGCACAGAGTCAGCAGCATCCGGAGAGGCAGGCACAGAAAAAGCATCGGAAGCAGGAGAGACTTCCGCTAAGGCAGAAGACGGCGAAGTAGTAAAGCTGCGCATGATGGGATACAATGCAGAATCCGTTCGTGCAACGTATTTAAAATATCTGGATGAGCAGCTGCCAAATATTGAGATTGAGTTCGAGTTTGTTTCTACAGACAATTTTGATAATGTTCTGAATTCCCAGCTTCAGGCAGGACAGGGACCGGATATTATCGAGGTTGGCGGTCAGACAAAGCTTTTGGCAAAAGCAGGATATTTACTGGACTTAAGCGACCAGGAGTTTATCAGCAAATACGCTGATGCCGGACTTCAGGCTTATACAGTAGACGGAGCAGTTTATGCACAGCCGCTGCAGTCATGGTTTGAAGGTATTTTCTACAACAAGAAAATTTTTGAAGAAAACGGAATTTCTGTACCAAAGACATGGGATGAATTTATTCAGATTCATAAGACTCTGGAAGAAAAAGGCATTAAGCCACAGACTATGGGCGCTCAGTCCTATGAGCCAATGGCAAAGCAGAGTATCGGACTTGTAAACAATATGTTTTACTCCGACAGCGCGAATATGGCATTTGATGAGACCTTTAATACAGGAGAAGGAAAGCTGGCTGAAAAGTGGCTTCCGGCAGTGCAGGAGTGGTATAAGATTGTTGAGGCCGGTTTCTTAACTCCTGAGATGTTGGGCTTAAGCTATGATCAGGCTCTGGATGAGTTTGCAACAGAAAAAGCTGCTATGTGGGAGTGCGGTCCCTGGGCAGTGGAAACTCTGATGGAAAAGAATCCGGATTTACAGCTGGGAATGTTCCCGATTCCTGGTATGGATGCCAACGAACCCGGATGGCTGGTAGGCGGACCCGGCTCTGCTCTGGCAATCAATGCAAAATCTGAGCATATCGAAGAGGCTCTCCAGGTATTGGAAGTAACTGCTACAGCAGAAGCACAGCAGGCGCTTGTAAAGGATAATGCAGGAAGTTCTTATGTAGAGGGCGTAGAAATTGATCTGGGCGATATTTATGCAGACTGTGAAGAAGCTTTTAAAGCAGGTCATGTGTATGCTCCATGGACCGCTGTATGGACCAACGGAAATGCAGTTATCGAAGCATACGGCAAATCCCTTCAGGAAGTGCTTTCCGGAAGCAAGACAGTTGAGGAAGCATTGCAGGATGCAGATACAACCAACGCCAATCTGTTGGAAGCTTTAGAATAAAATAATGTTTTGAAACTCCTGAAGTAGGAATTTCAGGATGGGATTCTATAAGTTCCCCTCCAGGCTGACAAGTGGAATCTGAGGCTTGCGCCTGAGAGGGGGACTTTTTGATTAAATAGGAAATGACTCCGTATTTTTTGCCAATCGAAAGAGGCGGAGATTGGATAAAGTGAAGAGAAAGCAGAAAAAGGAGGGTTTTGCATGAATGAAAAGAAGAGGGACCGGGTGTATTTTTTAATGATTGTCCCGGCATTGATTGGTTTTCTGGTGCTGTACATTGCGCCGACGATTATGAGTTTTTTGTACAGCCTGACAAACTGGTCTGTATATAATCCGGAACTGAGATTTATCGGTCTTGACAATTTCAGAAAAATTTTTACAGATGAAAAGACAGTTGCTGCTCTGCAGCATTCTATCAAATATGCGTTTTTAATTACGATTATACAGAACAGTCTGGCGATTCTTCTGGCAGTCCTATTAAATCGAAAATCAAAACTGGCAGAGATTGTAAAATCTGTAGCGTTTTTGCCGGCTGTTTTAAGTATTATGGTAGTAGGATACCTGTTCCAGTACATTATGACGTCTGCAGACGGCGGATTATTAAACTCCATTATTATCGCGTTTGGCGGCAAGCCGGTCAACTGGCTGGGAGATGCGAAAATTGCACTGTATTCGGTTCTGATTACGCAGGTATGGCAGTGGACAGGCTGGTCCATGGTAATCTATATTGCCAATTTAAAGAGTATCGATTCTACATTGTATGAGGCAGCAGATATTGACGGGGCAAGCGGCGTACAGAAGTTTCTCAGGGTAACCCTTCCGCTGTTATATCCCTCTGTTTCCTTTAATATACTGCAGAGTTTAATAGGCGGTATGAAGATGTTCGATGCAGTTTTTGTAATGACAAAAGGCGGACCTGGTTATGCAACAGAGACGATTATGACTACATTGATTCGGGAAGGATTTAACAGCGGACGTACTGCCTATGCCTGTGCATTTGCAGTGATATTCTTCATCATCGTATTTGTTTTTTCGCAGATTTTGTCATTTGTATTTAATAAGTGGGAGGAGGCAATTTCAGGATGAGAGCGCAAAGGAACGTAAAAAAGGCAGTGGCTGTCCTGCTGGAACTTCTGGTATTTTTGATCATGATCATTCCCATCTATTATTTGCTGGTAACAACATTTAAGACTCCGGCAGAGGCAGCAGCAAGTCCGCTGGGATTTCCGGTACACTTTACATTTGAAAATTACATAAGCGCATATGAAGCAATGAATTACATTCAGGCATTTACCAATAATCTGATTATTGCAGTCTGTTCCGTTGCCCTGCTGATTATTTTTGCATCTATGTCTGCATATGTAATTGCCAGAAGCAAGAAAAAACTGTACCGTATTATTAATGGGATTTTTATGATTGGTCTGATTATCCCGTTTCAGATTTCCATTATCCCTCTGTACAAAATGCTGGTGGCAGTGGATCTGATGAACACACATACAGCAGTTATTTTAGTGGATGTGTTCTGTATCAATCTTCCTTTATCCATCTTTTTGATGAGAGGATTTATTAATACAGTGCCGATTGATTTGGAAGAAGCAGCATTAATAGACGGCTGCAGCATCTTTAAAAATTTCTGGAAAATTATTTTCCCGCTTTTAAAACCCATTATTTCAACGGTTGCAATCCTGGATACACTGGCAATCTGGAATGATTTTATGACGCCTCTTTTGATGCTTCAGTCCTCAGAAAAGCAGGTGCTTTTGCAGCAGGTGTATAAGAATGTAGGCCCATTTTCTACAAACTGGACGGCATTTTTCCCAATGCTGGTGATGGCAACCCTGCCTTTGGTACTTTTTTATCTGGTAATGCAGAAACAGATTATTGAGGGCGTTGTAGCAGGCGCTGTGAAAGGTTGAGAATGATGAGAGAGACAATATACAATCAGGCAGAAGGGGACAGCAGAGATTTTTGTCTGGAATATGATGACAACAATCAAATCAGCCTTCTGAGCCATAAAACCGATCCACACAAGATGAACTGGGTGCTGGAAGAAAGAAAGTGGGGAACGGTAAGAAGCGGTCTGGAATTAAGCGTACATGTAACAAGAGAATTTCAAACCGGATGCTTAAAAGAAACATATGTATTTTCCAATGATACAGAATTTGATATTTATACCACTAAAACTGCAGTTGGGATTGAAACTCCGTTTCCGGACTATTATACAGATGCCGCAATCTGTATGACGCATTGCTGCAATACTCATATCTGGTGCGGAGAAAACGACAGCTATGTCATGGCTCTCAGAATGGGGGGAGAATCCCCGCATTTGGGACTGATGCTGACAGAAGGCAGTTTAAAAGGCTACAGCGTAGAACGGATGGCAAAGACAAAAGGCAGAGAAGAAGAACTGAGCAACCACAGAGGATGTATCATTTTGCATCCGGAACCGTTTGTCCTGCATCCGGGAGAATGTTATACATTGTCCTGGGAATTATTCTGGTTTCACACAAGGGAGGAATTTTACCAACATCTGAACAGCCGGGAGGATTTTGCAGTGATACAGGCGGACAGGTTTGTTTTATTTGGAAATGAACCTTTAAAGGTCTGCACGCGAACCGGAAAAGTGGTAAAAGAAGAGATAGTAAAAGACGCAGACAAAATCGGAGAATATACATATGAAGTCTCCCATAGCGGACGAAAAACGCATGCAGTTTTTTACAGAATTTCCTCTCTTACGGATATTGCAGAAAAAAGGTGCCGCTACATCGCACAGCGTCAGCAGTGTATGGATAAACACAGTCATTTGTATGGGGCATATCTGGTCTATGATACAGAAACAAAGAGTCAGTATTATTCTCATAAAAATGACCAGAACGGAGGCAGGGAGAGAGTGGGAATGGGAGTTTTAATGGCCCATTATCTTCAGAACTATCCGGATAAAGAACTGGAGGCAAGTTTTGACCGTTTTCTGGAATATGTGTTTCGTGAACTGTATGATGAGAAAACGGGAGAGGTATTTAATGATGCGCCAAGATGCAGAGATTATATCCGGTTGTACAATTATCCCTGGGTAGCCCGTTTGTTTTTGGAAACCTATCTGCTTAAAAAGGACAACAGGTATCTGGATGATTATATGCAGTGTGTTTTATATTTTTATGAAGCCGGAGGAGCTGTATTTTATGCCATTGGAATGCCTATGGAGGAATCTGTCAAAGTCTTTCAGGATGCAGGACGCAGGGAAGATGCCGAAAAATTGCTGGAGTTGTATAAAAAGCATGGCAGATTTATCTTAGATTGCGGAAGAAATTACCCGGCTCATGAAGTGGATTATGAGCAAAGCATCGTAGCTCCAGCGGCTATTTACATGGGAGAACTGTACCGACTGACCAGAGAGGAAGCCTACAGGGAGGCATTTGTAAAACAGTTAGAAGTTCTGGAACTCTTTCAGGGAGATCAGCCGGACTATCACTGTAATCAGGTGGCAATCCGGCACTGGGATGGATACTGGTTTGGAAAAAGGCGCTGTCTGGGAGACACATTTCCACATTATTGGAGTTCTTTATCCGGATATGCCTATCATCTGGCAATCGGAGAAGCAGGACTGGAACGTTTTGCAGATCGGGCAGAGGCAACGCTTCGGGGAGTTTTAAGCATGTTCCATGAAGACGGAAGCGCCTCCTGCGCCATGGTTTACCCAATGGAAGTCAATGGAAGAGACGCTCATTTCTGGGACCCCTGGGCCAATGATCAGGACTGGGGACTGTATTACAATTTAAAACTAAGAGAAAAATACGCTTAAAGAAAAGGGAATGCTGCTCAAGGTACATTCTTTATTCACGCATTGGAATCGTGCTGTAATCCTTGTATGGGATTTGGGCACCATCTGAGGAAAAAACACCACTGTCAAAAGCGAAAAAAGAAACGCCGGGAACTCACATAACATAGTGTTTATGCGGGGATTCGGCGTTTTTCCTATTTGCAGGGAGGGTGTAAAATAAAGTGTGTAAGTTGAGAAAAACCAATTTCAAAACTTACGCACTTTGTTTGCTTTACAGAGTGTGTTAAGATAACAGGAAAGACTAACTATTAAAAGTCAAGTCTAAAATGAAAGTTTTTTGAATGAATTGCAGAAATGCAGTTACCATTCACAGCTCTTTTTGCCAAATTACAAATGACCATCACAAAAAACGAG
>CAUWCT010000065.1:0-17952 GCA_963557065.1 uncultured Lachnospiraceae bacterium
CGTAGAAGATCAAGTATAAAAAACATTGATTTCTAAAAGAGATTCGTATTTTGAGATTTAGAGCTTAAAAATCAGTATTAACCGACAGCCCCTTTTACATATCTTTTAAAATTTTCAGCAGAATATCATATTTCTTTATTTCTTCCATAAAGTCTTGCCATCCTGCGGCACTTTCCGGCTATCTCGCCGGTCAGTTCTTTATCCAGCATTCTCCACTTCCAGTTGGTCCCAACCGTCGCCGGCTCGTTGATGCGGGCATCCGAACCCAGTCCCAGATAGTCCTGAACCGGAATAATTGCCAAATCTGCAATGCTTGACAACGCCAGACGGATAAACGTCCAATTTACAGCCTCTGTCTCTTCCGGACGGATGTCTGCATAATCCATTGTAAACTGCAGATCCTCCCCCTCCAGTTTCTCAAACCAGCCCTGGATTGTATCATTATCATGGGTTCCCGTATAGACTACACAGTTGGGATTTTTATAATTGTGGGGCAGGTATGTGCTCAGGCCGCTGGCATCAAACGCAAATTCCAGGATCTTCATCCCCGGAAACCCCGATGCTTCCAACAGTTCATATACACTGGGCGTCAGTGTTCCCAGATCCTCTGCAATAACCGAAAGCTGCCCAAACCAGCCCTTTAGTGTCTGAAACAATTTCATACCAGGCCCTTTTTCCCACCGGCCGTTTACAGCAGTCTCCTCCCCATAGGGAATGGCATAATATTCATCAAATCCTCTGAAATGATCGATCCTCACCACATCATACAGGCGAAAACTGTAGTCTGTCCTCCGTATCCACCATCCAAATCCGGTTTTCTCGTGATATTCCCAGTCATACAGAGGATTTCCCCACAACTGTCCGGTTTCGGAAAACGCATCCGGCGGACAGCCTGCAACTGCCCTGGGCGTTCCATCCTCATCAAACTGGAACATCTCCGGATGAGCCCAGGCATCTGCACTGTCAAATGAAACATAAATGGGAATATCTCCAATTATGCAGATCCCCTTATCATTGGCATACTTTCTCAATTTTGCCCACTGCTCTGTAAAGGTAAGCTGCAAAAACTCATGAAAACCGATTTCATCTGCCAGTTCTTTTCTGTAGCGTTCCATCTCTTCCGGTTGGCGCAGACGGATTTTTTCTTCCCATTTTGTCCACTCTTTATCTTCAAAATGCTCCCTTAACGCCATATAAAAGCAGTATTCTACCGTATCTTCCATAAGCTGCGCTCTGGCCTTTTCGTGGATTTTCTCCGGAGAATCCAGATGATTTTTCTCTTTCCAGTTTTGATAGGCAGTTTTTAAAAGACTCTTTTTTCCCGTATGAACTTTGTCATAGTCCACTCTGCGCAAATCGTCTCCAAAATCCGTTTCCGGACACTCTTCCCGGGTCAAAAGCCCTTCCTCTGTCAGCTGTTCTAAATCAATAAACAGGGGATTTCCTGCGAATGCAGAAAAAGACTGATACGGAGAATCCCCATAACCAGTCGGTCCCAACGGCAGAATCTGCCAGTATTTCTGTCCTGCTTTCTCCAGAAAATCCACAAACTCATATGCTTCCTTTGAAAAAGAGCCGATCCCGTATTTAGACGGCAGGCTGAATATCGGAAGCAGCATTCCACATTCTCTCATATCCATTTTCTCCCCAAAACTTTTTATCTGCTTTGCAGTCCTTTGTTTTCCTGCTGATATGTTATTATACCAATTTCCATACCCCAATGCAATTATTTCCCGTAACAGTTCAGGCGGGCAAGAAGATGCATGGCTGAACTATTACTATTTCCCATGGCTCAACCATTACAAATCTTTGCAATTTACAGAATTCATAGTACAATACTAATGAGACCAGAATCAACTATTACAATTAAATGAGGTGATATTTATGAAGTTTGTATATCCGGCTGTTTTTAAAAAAAGGGAAGACGGAAGCTTTCATGTAACCTTTCCGGATTTGGATGGGTGTTTTGCAGAAGGCCCCACTATGGACGATGCTTTGGAAAATGCCAAGGAAGCAGAAATCGACTGGATCACATTAGAACTGGAAGAATCCTTTGACCTTCCTGCCAGAAGCAAAGAAGAGGATATTCTGATCGAGGAAGGGGATGTAATCCGTAATGTTACGGCTTCCATCCGCCTGAGAGAAGGGTATGATGAATAACGATTTATATTACAAAAGGGGGCGCTTTGAAAGCGCCCCTGACCTTTATCTTCCAAATATCCGAAACACTGCCAGCGGCAGGTTTTCTCAGTGTTTGCCGCACTCGTGAGCGTGTTCATGCTCATGGCAGATGGAGCCGGTAGATTTTAACTCGCCTCTCAGATAGGACTCGACGGCTGCCCTTGCGTCTCCCTGGGCGCCCAGTACCACTTCTACGCCCCGCTCATTGAAAATATCTACAGCACCGCCGCCCATACCTCCGGCAATCATGACTTCTACGCCCATATCCGCTAAAAAGTTGGGAAGAAATCCCGGTCTGTGCCCTGGATTGGGAACCGACTGTTCAGATTCCACTGCCCCGTCTTTTGCCTCATAGATCATAAAGTTCTCACAATGTCCAAAATGCGGCCAAATCTGACTTCCGTTACAAGAAACTGCAATCTTCATAGTTTTTATTCTCCTTTTATTATTTTAGGTCTGATTCTGCTCATCTTTCAGCAGTTTGATGACCTTTTTATAAATCTCTTTTACTGCTGTCCGGGATATACAGTCAATATCTGCTATTGTAAGACCGGCATTGACCGCCTTTACCGCTTCCCTGTCAAAAGGGATTTTCCCCACAAACGCCAGCCCGTTTGCTGTACAAAATTCTTCGATTTTTTGGGTATGCTCCAGACTGGTGTCATATTTATTCACACATACCGCCAGTTTTGCCTGAAATGTATCTGCCGTTTTTGCCAGACGCTTTAAATCACTGATTCCACTCTCGCTGGGTTCTGCCACGACAAGAACCAAATCCATCCCGCTGATAGAAGAGATAACCGGGCATCCAATCCCTGGCGATCCGTCTATAACAGCCAGTTCACAGTCCGGCGCATGTTTTAGCATGGCCATTTTGACCTCTGTTACCAGCTTGCCGGAATTGCCCCGCCCCATTTTCAGGGATGCTGTGGAAAATACCTGTTCTCCCAGATACAATTCCCGTTTACCCGCAACGTCTCCATCCAGCGAGACTGCTTTTGCAGGACAGACAAACCGGCACACACCGCAGCCCTCGCAGGCATATTCATTGACAGCCGCTTTTCCATCCATCAGACAGATGGCGCCAAAACGGCAATGGGCTTCACATTCTCTGCACCCGGTACAGACGGCCGGATCAATCCTTGCCTTCTCCCCTCCTGTAAAATCAGCCGTTTCCGGTTCGTCTTTACGGTCCATTACCAGATGAAGATTGGGCGCGTCCACGTCACAGTCCGCTGCTGCCTTTATATGAGCCAGGCGGATCAGCGCCGCAGCTATGGTTGTTTTTCCAGTGCCGCCCTTACCGCTTAATACTAATAACCGTTTCATCATACGCCCCCTATCTGCTTGAGAACAGCAAGAAAACGCTGTTTTTCCCGGGGAAATCTTTCTGCAAGAATCTCTCCGCCTGCAATACATTCTGCATACTCAGAAACATAGGGAATCCTCGCTAATACAGGCGTATTCGTCCTGCGGCAAAATTCATCCAAAGGCTGATAGGGTTCTATCTCCTTGTTTATCACCACCCCGCATTTTTTCCCTAAAAGCGTGGTCAGCTCATGGACCATCCTGAAATTGTGAAATCCAAATGCAGTCGGTTCTGCCACCAGGACGCAGAAATCTGCATCCATCACGCATTCCATAACACTGCAGGCGCTGCCGGGCGGACAGTCAATAATGGTCAGCCCCTCTGCCTGCTTTAACAATTCCCGGATAATGGGAATGCCGGACGCTTCTCCCTCATTCAGCACTCCGGTCGCTGCCTTCACCGCTCCATGAACGCCGATCTCTATTTTTCCAATCGGTTTTTCTCTTTCTGTAATGGCATTTTCCGGACAGGCCAGCACACAGCCGCCGCAGCTGTGGCACACTTCCGGAAATACCACAGTTTTTCCTTTCACATGCATCAGGGCGTGAAACCGGCAAAACTCTACGCATTTTCTGCATCCTGTACATAAATCCAGATGAAACTTTGGCAAACGGGTAGAAACAGTGATCTCCCGAATGCCCTCCGGTTTTAAAAACAAACGGCCATTGGGTTCCTCTACATCACAGTCCAGATAGACGGCCCTTTCTGCTGCCGCTGCCAGGTTTATTGCAGTCATGGTCTTGCCTGCTCCGCCTTTTCCGCTTAAACATGCGACTTTCATTGCACACCCTGAAATCCGTCATGGAACCTGGTCAGTTCTTCCAGCTTTCCCTTCTCCCATGCAGTCAAATCATCCGCTGCGGCTTTATTTGCGGATTTGTAAATCTGAATCTCTGCGGCTTTTAATACCTCTGCTGCATTCTCTCCGCAGCGGACTGTAATCAAAACATCTACCTGGCTGTCCGCCAGAAACTGGGCCGCCTGGATTCCCGCTCCACCCTGCGCCTGGGCTGCCGGATTTTCTACAATCTTATCCTCCCCGTTTTCCCGAACTAAAAAATAAGGCGCTCTTGATAAAACAATACATACGTCCTGTTTATTTTCATCTAACGGAACTGCAATTTTCATTCTTTTCCCCTCCTTAACTGCCGTCTTTTGACAAATTCTCCGATGCTTTCTGCACCCGCCGCATCCGCAGGTATCTTCCTTTCCGTCACAGATCTGGTAATCCCCGCCTTCAATGCGCAAAGGGCGGCCTTCGACCAGCGCGTCGGCCAGTTTCTTCCTTGCAGTATTGTAAATCAGCTGAACGGTCGTTCTGGCCACATGCATATAACCACTGCATTCTTCCTGAGAAAATCCCTCCCTGTCAATCAGGCGGAGCGCCTCATATTCATCTACTGTCAGAACCACCGCTGTATCCCCGGAAATTTCTCCGGCAGGCAAAAACTCATTGATCCGCGGCATCTGACATACTTTTCTGCACTTTCTCGGCCTTGGCATGGTCCACCTCCTCCAGTTTCCAGTTCTTTAAAATCTACCGCCTCCATGTGTGTCTCTATGATCCCGTTTATATTTATGGCATATGACATTTATTAATACACAGTATAACGCAAATTATGGCATATGTCAATATTATAATTAACATATGCCATAATCTCTCGTAACAGTTCCGCCATGCATCTACTTTATCATATGCACATCCATCTGATTAAACGGAATCTCGATTCCGGCTTTGTCGTATTCCAGTTTGACAGATTCCGTAATGTCCCAGCGGCAATTCCAGTAATCATCGCTGGCTGCCCAGGCTCTTCCGCCTATCATAACAGAGCTGTCTGCCAGACTGTCTACAAACACCTGTATCGGCTCTTCTTTCAGCACCAGAGGATGTTCTTCCAGCAGCCGCTGCAGAATATCCTTCGCCTTCTTTAAATCCGCTGTATAGCTGATTCCCACCAGAATATCCACCCTCCGCTTTCCCATGCCTGTCACATTGGTCATGGGTTCATTGGACAATGTACCATTGGGAATCACAATCTTGCGGTTGTCTGCCGATACCAGAGTAGTATATACCACTCCGATATTGGAAACCTGGCCTTCTCCGCCCTGGGAAATAATATAGTCTCCCACCTTAAAAGGCTTTGTAACTAAAATCAGAACGCCTCCTGCAAAGTTGGTCAGCGTTCCCTGGAGAGCCAGGCCAATCGCAATACCGGCAGAGCCTAACAGTGCAATAATGGACGCTGAACTGATGCCGATTTTCTCTGCTGCTATAAAAATCAGAATCCCATACTGGAAAGCCTTTGCCACAGAAACCAGGAAACGGCTGATTCCAATCTCCAGTCCCATCTTATCCAGAGTCCGTTTTATAAACTTGCTGGTACATTTAATAATGCGGCTCCCAATCAGCAGAATCAGCGCGGCTGCAAGCAGCCGGTAGCCGAAACTCATCAGCCCCGGTATCCACCCCTTCATGGTTTCAATGATTACATCCGGATTCAGACGCGCAATATCTTCTGCAATCTGTGCGCCTACCTCCAGAGTCTCCTGGACAGCTGCCTGTGTTGTCTCTTCCATTCATCATCCTCCTGTATGGCAGTCCTCCAAAAGCATCAATGTTTTACTATAAAGTATTCTTTTTTGAAGCTGCCGTCTCTGTTTTTATCGTTTTAGCTGTCGTCTTGCGGCCGGAAGTTTCTTTCTTTGCCGGAGTATCCTTCTTTTCCGGCGCCTGTTTCTTAGCTGAAACTTCCTTCTTCGCCGGAGCCTCTTTCTTTACTGTGGTCTCCTTCTTCGCTGAAACACTTTTCTTGGCTGCAGGTTTCCTCTTGGCAGGGACCTTTTCTTTTACCGGAGTACAGGTAAATACAGAAACGCTCATCGGTGCAATATCAATTTCAATGGAATCTTCCTTTTCATCCCACTCTATCTTTTTGGAGGATTTGACTCTTCCATTGACCATGCCAGAACCGCCGTACTTTGTGTCATCGCTGTTTAAAATCTCTTTATACTTTCCTGCAAATGGCACTCCCACCCTGAATTTGGCATGGGCCATATTGTCAAAGTTGCAGACAAACAGCAGTGTCTCTTCCGGTTTCTTTGTCTTTCGCACAAACATAACCATGCTCAGTTCCTTGTACGAGCAGTTCATCCACTCAAATCCTTCCGGATCGTAATCCAGTTCTGACAAGGCCGGGTGGGTCAGATACAGGGCGTTTAAGTCCCTAACAAATGCCTGCATCTCATTATGCAGCGGGTACTCTAAAAGATTCCACTCCAGGCTGGCATTTTCATTCCACTCGTCCACCTGTGCAAAATCCTGTCCCATAAACAGCAGTTTTTTGCCCGGATGCCCCATATAAAATCCATAGGCTGCTCTCAGATTCGCTGCTTTCTGCTCCAGAGTTTCCCCTGGCATCTTACCGATCATAGAACCTTTTCCATGAACTACCTCATCATGGGAGAATACCAGAATAAAGTCTTCACTGTACGCATACAGCATGGAAAACGTAAGCTGCCCATAATTATTTTTGCGGAAGTAGGGATCGCATTTCATATAGCTTAAAAAATCGTTCATCCACCCCATATTCCACTTGTAGTCAAACCCCAGTCCGTCTTCCTTTACATCTGCCGTAATCTTCGGCCATGCAGTGGATTCTTCTGCAATTAAAACCGCACCCCCTGCCTGTCCTTTAAAGACAGAATTTAAATGTTTTAAAAACTCTACTGCTTCCAGATTTTCATGTCCGCCATAGATATTGGCAACCCATTCGCCGTCATTCTTCCCATAATCCAAATACAGCATCGAAGCCACTGCGTCCATGCGGATTCCGTCTGCGTGATACTTTTTTGCCCAGAACAAGGCATTTGCAATCAGGAAATTGGAAACCTGGGGCCTGCCATAATTATAGATCAGGGTTCCCCAATGGGGATGAGCCCCTTGTCTTGGATCTGCATGTTCATAAACGCATGTGCCGTCAAATGCGGCGAGTCCATAGGAATCTCTTGGAAAATGAGCCGGAACCCAGTCTAAAATCACGCCGATTCCCTGCTCATGCATATAGTCCATAAAATACATAAAGTCATCCGGAGTTCCGTAACGGCTGGTAGGCGCATAATACCCGGTGACCTGGTATCCCCAGGAAGCATCTAAGGGGTGTTCCATAACCGGCATCAGTTCTATATGGGTATATCCCATCCTCTTCACATACTCTGCCAGCTTTACCCCAATCTCTTTGTAATTGTAAAACTCGGAGCCAATAATCTCTTCTCCGTTTTCATCAACAGCAATATCTTTGCGCATCCAGGAACCCAGATGGACCTCATAGATGGACATGGGCTTTTTCTTAGAATCCTCTTTGGCCCGTTTTTTCATCCAGTCCTGATCCTTCCACTGGTACTTATTCGTATCCCAGACAACTGACGCATTGTGAGGACGCAGTTCAGAATAGCTTCCGTAAGGATCTGCTTTTAAAATCGGATCTCCGTTTTTGCATTTCACTTCGTATTTGTATAACGCCCCTTCTGCAAGCCCCGGCATAAAAATCTCAAACACGCCGGAATCTCCCAGACGGCGCATCTGATTGCGCCGGCCATCCCACAGATTAAAGTCTCCTACCACGCTGACCCGCATGGCGCATGGCGCCCATACTGCAAAGTAAACGCCGGACACCCCGTTGATGGTCATAGGATGCGCGCCTAATTTATCGTAAATCGTATAATGAATTCCTGCCTCAAATTTTTTCAAATCTTCTTCTGAAATCTGAGGATTAAACGCATAGGGATCTTTAAAATCCTCTGTAACCCCATTGTCAAATGTAACCCGAAGCGTATAGTCCGGAATCGTCTTTCTTGGAAGAAGAACTGCAAAAAATCCGGTCTCATCCGCCAGTTCCATTGGATATGTCTTATTTCCCACTACTACCTGAGCACTGGCAGCAGTTGGCATCAGCATCTGAATCAATACGCCTTCTTCTGTCACATGCGGCCCTAAAAGTTCATGCGGATTGACAGATTCAGAATAAACCAGTTCCTCAATCCCTGCCCAATCCATTAAATCATACAACTTTTTATCCATTATACTTCCCCCTTGTCTATTCTCTTACACAATTTTTGCAGCAGTTCAGCCATACGAAAATTCTTTTAATCAGTTTACCATTTTTCCTCATAAATTACAATGAAATTTGGTAGTAAGCAAGCATAAGATCCACCACTCTTCCATAACTTTTTATTCCATCTGTCTGCTGGTTTAATTTCAAATATGTGTCATTCATTTTGCTGGCAGCTTCGGCTGCTTTTCCTTCGTATTTGTCCCAAAACAGGTTATTGGCAACCAAATTGGATTTTGCTGTTTCGGGAAGTCTTTGATACAGTTCAAAATACTGCTCCCGGCTTTCTTCATACAGGGCGTTTGAAGCATAAATCCAGCCGGTCAGATAGCCGCTGTAGCGGTAATCTGCCGAATCCGATCCCACACATGCCAGATACCCGATAAAGTTGGCTTCATCCTCCCGCATAAATCCCTTTAAATGCGATAATTCATGGCAGACTGTATGAGGAATATTATAGGGCGTCATCGCCCGGTTAAAATTCGCTTCTATGGTAAAAGGCGAATACACCCCGGCCAGCTGCTGCACAGATAAAATCCAGGAAATGCCTACCGGTTTGGGATTGGGATAAAAACCTCCCAGCTGAGGATAAACGGTTCCCAGTTTTTCCATGGCCTTTACCCCTTCCCTTCCCATATTCCAGGCTTCTTTAAATGTCAGGGACTGATTCTGGCCTGCCATCTCCAGATTATCCTGGGATGCCAGTATGACCTGCCCGGTCAGAAACTCACAAAGCTGATACAATTCTTCTTTAGAGGACTCTTTTGTCTCCAGGCCGACCACAGCGGAAAACGGCGTTCTGGAATAATTAATTCCGCAATTTACCACATATAAAAAACACAGGCACGATACAAAAAATACAGCGTTTTTAATCAGAAGCCAGGGCTTTTTTATATGACGGATTCCCCAGATCACAATGATAACTGTCAGGACATACATCCCTGTTTCTACCGCAGAAACAGAAAGCAGCCCAAAAATTCTCCCAAATATACCGGCCAGAACCGGGTATATCCCCGCCCCATACCAATCTGCAAACCCATCTATTGTTCTGGCTGCTGCCATCCCTCCAGAGGAAACCAGAAAAAGGAAAGCTGCAGCCGGTATTTGCCAGAATTTTTTCATTTTTTCTCTCATAAAACATTCTCCAGCAGCTTTTCTTTTTATTTTACTGTATTTTCTAAAAAATTTCCATAGAAGGATCTCTACGGATTTCTTGTTTTTTCTTATATTTTTATAAAAACCCTTGCACAAATCCGGATTCTCGTTTAAACTCTATCTCTAGTAAATGATACAACAGGTGAGGAAATTATGAGTAAAAATTCAGATAAACCAGAATCAAACAATGAAGCAAAAGAACCCATCAGCTGGAAATCCGAACTAATCAGCTGGATACAGATTATTGTGGCAGCCGCTTTGATTGCTCTGTTTTTAAACAGCTGCATTATTGCCAACAGCCAGATCCCCAGTGAATCCATGGAAAACACCATCATGGCCCATGATCGGGTTATCGGCTCCCGGTTATCCTATCTGTTTTCAGAACCGGAACGGGGAGACGTAGTCATCTTCCACTATCCAGACGATCCTACCGGAAATACCTATTATGTAAAGCGTGTTATCGGACTGCCCGGTGATGTAATTGACATCCATGACGGCGGGGTCTATCTCAACGGTTCTGACACTCCTTTAGAAGAACCTTATATTAAAGAGCCGATGATAACCGATCCCATGAATCCTCTCCACTTTGAAGTACCTGAAGGAAGTTACTTTATGATGGGCGACAACCGGAATGACTCCTGGGATGCACGTTTTTGGGAGAATACCTGGGTGACAAAAGATATGCTGATTGCAAAGGTATTGTTCCGATACTATCCGTTTAATAAAATGGGCATGATTAACTAAACTGCAAAAAAAGCGCGGATTCCGAAGAATCCGCGTTTTTTATATACATCTTTAGTTGTCGGACGTATACTCGATCCCGTTAATATTGTTTTCTCTGTTGCTGTAAAAGGTAAGGGTAAATCCCTCACAGTCATATTTGTAAACACCTTTAGACTCTGTATAATCTGTACCATACACTTCCTGCATTTTGGCTACACTGGAGCCAATGGCTATCCCCTCTGCGGTGGACACATTTCCTGTCTTAAAGTAGATGGAATTGATACAGTCTTTCTGGTCTGCGGGATAGGTAGAGATCTCAAAATCTTTGTATACATATACCTTTTCTTTGCCCTGATAGCTGCAGTTCTCTGCCTCGTAATAATTCTCGGCTTTCCCTAATGCGGAAAGCACCGGTGCAGCTTCTCCGTTGATGGAAACCTCTACACCATTTGAACTAAAACTGCCTGACGCATCAGCGGCCAATGCAGTCATCGTACCTAACATACCAACGAAGAGAACTGCCGTCGCAAGCAGAACCCATAACTTTTTTCTCATGGTAATCGCTCCTTTTCTCTTCTCTTTGTGTATTTATTTTAGCATTTTTATTATCTGAATTCAAGGTGATGACCTGCCGAAAACCTTACGATATTCTAACGATTCCACGTCCATTTCTTTACACGTGATTTTCAATTTCCATGAGCATATCTACGCGGCGCTGATGGCGTCCGCCCTCATAGCTGGCGTTTAACCACTCTTCTGTAATCATTTTGGCCATTTCGCTGCCTACTACCCTGGCTCCAAACGCTAAAACGTTGGAATTATTATGCATTCTGGACAGTTTTGCAGTGTATGGTTCGCTGCATACACATGCCCGGATTCCCTTTACCTTATTGGCAGCCAGCGAAATCCCTACGCCGGTACCGCAGATGACGATTCCCAAATCTGCCTGTCCGGATGCCACTGCTTTTCCAACTTTTTCACCGTATACCGGATAGTCGCAGCTTTCAGAAGAATTGGTCCCCAGATCCAGAACTTCGTACCCCTTCTCTTCTACAAACTCTTTGATGATAGTTTTAAGTTCTACTGCTGTATGGTCATTTCCCATTGCGATTTTCATATGATTCATTCTCTCTTTCTTCCTGTATTTCTTCCTGTTCTTCTTCCAGTGCCTCCGAATAGGCAAAAAAAGCCTGGATTCTGTCCAGCCTGGAGGTCATGGAAAGCAGCAGCAGGTCCGCGACTGTAAGTGCGGCCATCGCTTCTACCACCACTACTGCCCTTGGGACAATAATGGGATCATGACGTCCTTTTATGGAAATCTTCTCTTCCCGGCCCAGACGGTTCACTGTTTCCTGCTCAGAAGCAATGGATGGAGTCGGCTTAAATGCCGCCCGAAACGTCAGCCTGCTTCCGTCGCTGATTCCCCCCAGCACTCCGCCGGAATGGTTGGTTTTTTTTGATATCCGGCCATGTTCATTGATGCCAAACTGGTCATTATGTTCTTTCCCGCTTAAAACGGCCGCTTGAAATCCATCCCCGATTTCAAATCCTTTGACTGCTCCTATAGACATCACTGCCTTTGCCAGACCGGCACTTAATTTGTCAAAAACCGGCTCCCCAATACCTGCAGGCAGTCCGTCTATCTCACACTGAATCACGCCGCCGGCAGAATCCTTTTTCTCCATCAGTTCTTCCAGATATTGCTCTGCTTCTTTTGCTGCCTGTGCGTCCGGCATATACAGTCGGTTGCGATTCCTTTCTTCCCAGTCAAACCGCTCCTTTCTTACAGATACCGGACCAATGGAACGGGAAAATGCCCGGATTGTGATTCCCAGACTTTCCAAAAACCTGGCCGCCACTGCTCCGGCCGCTACCCGGCCAATGGTTTCCCGGCCGGAAGAACGTCCACCTCCCCGGTAATCCCGAAACCCATATTTCATGTCAAAGGTATAGTCTGCGTGCCCGGGCCGGTAAATATCCTTAATCTCGCTGTAATCTCCGGACCTCTGATCCTGATTGCGCACAAACATGGCAATGGGCGTACCTGTGGTGCGCCCTTCAAATACGCCGGACAGGATTTCCACCTTATCCCCCTCCTGTCTCTGGGTTGTAAAGCGGCTCTGTCCGGGTTTTCTCCGATCCAGATAGTTCTGAACCTCTTCTTCTGTCAGGGAAAGTCCTGCCGGACAGCCGTCAATCACCACTCCAACGCCCGCTCCATGAGATTCTCCCCACGTTGTAATCTTCCATATTGTTCCCAGTGTGGAACCTGCCATAATGACGTCTCCTCGCTGTTCTTATCTTACTGAACCTTTACAATTACACAGCAGTTTGGTTCATTTACCACAATCTCCCTGCTGCTCATAACAATCTGTTTTTTCTCATAATCAATTGCAAAAAAGGTAATCGTCCCGCTGTCATGGTTCACAGAGGCAATGTGTTTCTGATCCGGGAAAATGGCAATATCTTTTGGATAGTCTCCGCTGACCGGAAGGCTGAACAGCATCTCCAAAAGGCCGGTCTCCTCATCTCTGGAATACACGGTCAGGACGTTATCTCCTGCATTGGTGCAGTACAGATATTTTTCATCCGGAGACAGACGCATGGCGCAGGCGGCTGTCAGATTGCCGTTATCCTTCTGCTCCGCAACCGTAGAAATCGTCTGGATTTTCTCGATTCTGGGCGCTCTGTCTCCCGTCTCATAGGTAAAGACATCAATTACATTTTTAATCTCGTACATTAAATAAATAAAACGGCCGTCTGAACTGAACCGGAAATGTCTGGGAGCAGACTCTCTCTCACAGCGGATAGCGTCTACCTGCACCAGTTTTTCTTCCTTTTCGTCAAATCGGTAAATCTTTATCTGATCGATTCCCAGATCTGCTGCCATCACATATTTATTGTCCGGCGTTCTCCTGGTGCAACTCACATGAGGCCGGAAATTGCGTTCTGCCACACTTCCGTAGCCTTTGTGGAATACGCCGTCCACAATATTGCCCACAGACCCGTCCTTATTCAGTTTTAATATGGTGGCCTTGCCGTCATGGTAGCCGGATACAAATACATACTTGTCCGCTGTATCTGTAGACAGATGACAACCTCTCATGCCTTTAATATTGGCGCTGTTTAAGCGGGTCAGCGCGCCGTTTGGCATAATCCGAAAAGATACCACGCCTTCATCTGCAATGGAATACAGGGTTTTTCCGTCGCTGGAGGCAATTACATAGGAAGAATTATCCACGTCCACCTCACAGCGTTCTATAAATGTTCCCTTATCCACATCTACATCATATACCGTAATTCCCTTTGCCTTGCCTGTGTAGGAGTAGGAGCCTACATAAGCCATATATTTCCCTTCCATGTAACATTTCCTCCTATTCTTTCCCTTCTGATCAGCATTAAAATATACTGACGCTATCATATCATAAAAATTCTTTTTTGTTAACAAAAATCTATGGAAAGTATTGACACCCCTGCATATGAGAGTATAATCCGTGCCAGGCTTTCAAATTATGTTTACTTTAGGAGGATGTTATGAATCAACCATTGATTGATCTGATAAATATCAGCAAAAGTTTTGATGGGGATATGGTTTTGGACGACCTTTGCCTGTCTGTCAAAGAAAATACGTTTGTGACTCTTCTTGGCCCCAGCGGATGCGGAAAGACCACTACGCTGCGCATTATCGGCGGCTTTGAAAAGCCGGACTCCGGTAAGGTGATTTTTGGCGGCAGCGACATTACCAAACTTCCGCCCAATAAGCGCCAGTTAAACACTGTATTTCAGAAATATGCTCTGTTTCCCCATATGAATATTGCAGAAAATATTGCCTTCGGCCTGAAAATAAAAGGAAAATCCAAATCCTATATTCAGGATAAAATCAAATACGCTCTAAAGTTAGTGAATCTGGAAGGGTTTGAAAACCGCAGCGTAAATTCTTTAAGTGGCGGCCAGCAGCAGCGCATTGCCATTGCAAGAGCTATTGTCAATGAGCCAAAACTCCTACTTTTAGACGAGCCGTTGGGGGCACTGGATCTGAAGCTGCGCCAGGACATGCAGTATGAACTGATCCGCCTGAAAAATGAGCTGGGCATTACATTTATCTACGTCACCCACGATCAGGAAGAGGCCCTTACCATGTCGGATACCATTGTGGTTATGAATCAGGGCTATATCCAGCAGATGGGCTCTCCGGAGCAGATTTACAACGAGCCGGAAAATGCATTCGTAGCAGATTTTATCGGAGAAAGCAACATTGTAGACGGCATCATGCTGGAAGATGAACTGGTAGAAATTTTCGGCGCCAAATTCCCATGTGTCGATAAAGGATTTGGCCGCAATAAGCCGGTGGATGTGGTAATCCGCCCGGAAGATATTGATCTGGTAAAACCGGAAGACGGCACTTTAACCGGCGTTGTCACCCATCTCATTTTTAAGGGCGTCCACTATGAGATGGAAGTCACTACCCCCAATGGCTTTGAATGGCTGGTTCACAGCACAGACATGTTTCCCGTAGGACAAAAAGTCGGCATTCATATTGAACCTTTTGAAATTCAGATCATGAATAAACCGGCATCAGAAGATGAGGAGGCTCTTGGCATCAATGAATAATCCGAAAAACAAGTGGCTGGCCACCCCTTATATCATCTGGATGATTGGTTTTACCGTCATTCCTCTGGCCTTAATCGTCTACTACGGCCTGACAGACAAATCCGGCGCTTTTACTCTGGAAAATGTCCTTGCCATTGCCGAACCAGAGCACGCAAAAGCTCTGTTTTTATCTCTGGGACTTTCCCTGTTAAGTACCCTTATCTGTCTGGTTCTGGCTTATCCTCTGGCCATGATTTTGAGAAAAAAAGGCGTCAGTTCCGGAAGTTTTGTGGTATTTATTTTCATTCTCCCCATGTGGATGAACTTTCTGCTGCGCACTCTGGCATGGCAGACTCTGCTGGAGAAAAACGGGGTTATCAACGGCATTTTAAACCTGCTCCATCTGCCTGATATTGCCATTATTAACACACCCTGGGCCATTATTTTAGGCATGGTATACAACTTTCTGCCATTTATGATTCTGCCTATTTACAATATTCTGATGAAAATTGATGACAATACTATCAATGCCGCAAAGGATTTAGGCGCGGACAGTCTCCAGACCTTTCTCCATGTCTGGCTTCCGTTAAGTCTTCCCG
Source organism: uncultured Lachnospiraceae bacterium (assembly GCA_963557065.1). GTDB lineage: Bacteria > Bacillota > Clostridia > Lachnospirales > Lachnospiraceae > UMGS1370. The sequence goes on from CAUWCT010000065.1 coordinate 15,726, forward strand.
GAATTGTCAGCGGCATTACCATGGTATTCGTGCCGGCTCTGACCACCTTTGTTATCTCCAACCTCCTTGGCGGCAGCAAAATCCTCTTAATCGGCAATGTGATCGAGCAGGAATTTACCAAGGGAAGCAACTGGCATTTGGGTTCCGGGCTTTCTCTGGTGCTGATGATTTTCATCCTGATCAGCATGGCGCTGATTGCCAGATATGACAGCAATGGGGAGGGCAGAATGTAATGAAAAAATACAGTTTTAAAAAATTTTTAGAAGATTTTTACATGGTGCTGATTCTGCTGTTTTTATATGCACCCATTGTTACCATGATGGTTTTATCCTTTAATGATTCCAAATCCAGAACCCAGTGGGGCGGCTTTACTGCAAAATGGTACACCCAGATGTTTGAAAATCCGGCCATTATGGACGCCCTTTACAACACTCTGGTTATCGCCTTTTTATCCGCCCTGATTGCCACTGTTATCGGGACCATTGCAGCTATGGGCATCCGTCAGATGAAAAAAGTCCCAAAAGCCATTGTTATGGGCGTCAATAATATCCCTATGCTGAATTCAGAAATCGTAACCGGCATTTCTCTGATGCTGGTATTTATCGCTTTTGGAATTTCCCTGGGATTTAAGACCATTCTCCTGGCTCATATCACATTTAACATTCCCTATGTGATCCTCAATGTCATGCCTAAATTAAAGCAAACGGACCAGTATGCTTATGAAGCTGCACAGGATTTGGGAGCTACGCCTGCCAGGGCATTTTTCAAAGTGGTATTTCCGGATATTCTTCCCGGTATTCTGTCCGGATTTTTAATGGCATTTACCATGTCTCTGGACGATTTTATTATCACCCATTTTACCAGAGGCGCCGGCATCAACACACTGTCCACCCTGATTTACAGTGAGGTCCGCAGAGGAATCCAGCCATCCATGTATGCTCTGTCTACGGTTATTTTCGTTACAGTGCTGGCCCTGCTTTTAATCTCTAACTTTGCTCCGGAAAACCAGTCCGGCATTGCATCTCATAAGGCGGAATCAGTCATGAAAAAGCGCCGCAGAAACAACAATATCCGCAAAGCCTGTCTGGTATTTGCCGCCTTCGCGATTGTGGCCTCTGTCTCCTTTACAGCTTATAAAAAATACTCGGTCAGCCGCTCCAATGAATTGTATGTTTACAACTGGGGGGAATATATTGATCCGGAAGTCATTGAATTGTTTGAAGAAGAAACCGGTATTCATGTAACCTATGATATGTTTGAAACCAACGAAGAAATGTATCCGGTCATCGAGGCCGGAGCCGTCTGTTATGATGTGGTCTGTCCTTCAGATTATATGATCCAGAAAATGGCGCAAAACGGACTTCTGGCAGAAATCAATCTGGATAATATCCCAAATATTGCCAATATTGATCCTGTATTTTTGGAAAAGTCCAAAAGCTTTGATCCGGATAACCGCTACTCCGTTCCCTATACCTGGGGCACTGTGGGGATTTTGTACAATACCAGGCGCGTTGCAGAACTGGGCGCAGCGCCCCCAGCCAGATGGTCGGATTTGTGGGACCCGATTTATAAAGGAGAGATCCTTATGCAGGACTCGGTCCGCGACGCCTTTATGGTAGCGTTAAAATCCCTTGGCTATTCTATGAATACAGAAAACCCGGAAGAACTTGCCATGGCCCGCGATCTTTTGATTGCCCAGAAACCTCTGGTACAGGCTTACGTCGTTGACCAGGTTCGGGATAAAATGATTGGAGGGGAAGCGGCAGTCAGCGTTGTCTATTCCGGCGAGATGCTTTACATCCAGGATGAAGTGGCCAACTTGGGGCTTGACTATGCTCTGGAATATGTGATCCCGGAAGAAGGCACAAACCTGTGGTTTGATTCCTGGGTGATTCCGGCCAATGCCCGCAATAAAGAAAATGCAGAAAAATGGATTAATTTCCTGTGCAGACCGGATATTGCCAAAATGAATTTTGAATACATTACCTACTCCACCCCCAACAGCGCCGCCAAAGCCCTGCTGGAAGAAGACATCCAGAACAACAAAGCTGTCTTCCCGGACATGGACAAACTGACAGACTGCGAAGTCTTTGAATACTTAGGAGATGAAGCAGATACCGTCTACAATGACATGTGGAAAGAGGTAAAATCGAATTAAGGGCAAGAAGATGTATGGCTGAACCAATGTCATTTAGTTAATTTTATATCCATATGGTTAGATTCCAAA
>CAUWCT010000066.1:0-17865 GCA_963557065.1 uncultured Lachnospiraceae bacterium
TTTTGTTTTTGCTAAAATTAACTAAATGACATTGATGGCTGAACTGTTACATAAATTAGTAACAGTGAGAAGCTGCCGCAGAAAAGATGAAAGATCTATGTTCTGCGGCAGCTTTTCACAAATTGATTATCAAATTATCACACTTTCGTCACAAATACCTGATAAACTGTGTACTATCAAAAGGAAATTGAGGAAGGAGCTTATCATTATGAATGAACAAAATGAGAAAAACAATGAAAATGGTATGAATCCGGATTCCAATCACATAGACCACGAGACCAGCAAAGACGAATCCGTTAATTTTGTACTAAAGGAAAAAGAGGAGCAGAACCGTTCTTCTTACAATGGACCTTACAGAGCCAATGAGAGCCAGTATTACAACAGCGCTCCGGAGAGCCAGCCACAGGGAAACGGCTATCCAAATGGACAGCCCCAAAACAATTCCTATTCAAACGGTCAGCCTCAGAGAAACCCGTATCAGGCCGGTCAACCCCAGGGAAATCCGTATCAGAGCAGCCAGTCTCAGGGTAATTCCTATCAGGGCGGCCCTGCCAGACAGAATTATTATAATAACCCATATCCCAATAATGGAACTCATCAGGGGCCGAATCAGAAACCAAAGAAAAAAAGCGGCCTGGCAAAGAAGGCAGGACTTGTCACAGCGGCAGCTCTTTTGTTTGGCGTAGTGTCCGGCGGAACCATAGCGGGAATCAATGTATTGTCCAACAGCTTTCTTTCAAATGCTGCAGATGAGACGGCCGAGAGCAGGGAAGTAGAGCCGCAGACCGCTCCGGCGCAGGAAGCAGTTGCCTCTGCACAGACCGCAGAAAATTCAGGGGCGGTAGTGATGGATGTTTCTGCGATTGTAGAAGAGGTTATGCCGTCCATGGTATCCATTGACAATACTGTCTTATACACAAGCCGGAATTTGTTTTACGGGGATCAGACCTATGAAGTGCCAAGCAGCGGAAGCGGTATTATTGTAGGGGAAAATGACACAGAACTTTTGATTGTCACCAACAACCATGTAATTGAAGATTCCAAAGAAATCAAAGCTACTTTTATAGACGGCACTTCCATAGACGCAGCAGTAAAGGGAACAGATTCCGCAGCAGATCTGGCAGTAATTGCCGTACCCCTTGACCAGATTCCGGATGATACCAAGAGCAGAATCAAACCGGCTGTGCTGGGAGATTCGGAAAGCCTGAAAATGGGACAGGGCGTAATTGCCATTGGAAATGCATTGGGATATGGACAGACTACTACAGTAGGCTATGTCAGTGCAGTCAACAGAACCATTCAGGTAGACGAAAGCGGCGCTACCAAAAATGTGATTCAGACAGATGCAGCTATCAATCCCGGCAACAGCGGAGGCGCTCTGGTCAATATGAAAGGCGAGGTAATCGGTATTAATGAGGCGAAAACTTCTGCCACTTCCGTAGAGGGCGTAGGTTATGCGATTCCGATTTCAGAGGCCCAGGATATTATCAAGGATTTGATGAATCAGAAGACCAGAATTGCAGTAGATGCAGAAAAGCAGGGGTATCTGGGAATTCAGGGAACAGATGTCAGCGAACAGGATGCCGCTCTTTACGGAATGCCGGTAGGCGTATTCGTGTACAAAGTTGTAGAAGACGGAGCGGCCAGCCAGTCCGATCTTCGGGAAAAAGACATTATTACAAAGATTGACAGTCAGTCCATCCGCAGTATGGAGGAACTGAAAAATATGCTGACGTATTATGAAAGCGGAACCACTGTTACGATGACGGTTATGCGTCTGGAGAACGGACAGTACGCAGAAAAGCAGATAGAGATTGTTTTGGGCAGCAAGCCAAAAGAAGAGGAGACGCAGCCTGAGGCAGTTCCACAGAGTCAGAGAGGTTTCTGGAGATAATGCAACTGAAAATAAATTTTCAACGGCTGTTCCTGTCTGAATCTTCGTATGGCAGAACTGTTACGAGATAATTAATAAGAAAAACGGCAGAATGAGGGATGATTTTCATGGGAGAGTTCCTCATTCTGCCATTTTTTATTAAAACTTCATTAAATTTTTCGCCTATACTTGTTTCCGTAATCCAAATACCTTATAATATACTAGTATTACTATCGTTAAAAACAGGGAACGGACTTAGGGCAGCGGTTATAGGAAAGGGCTGCTGGCCAAAGACCGGCCTGATATCAGAAAAAGGAGAATAGAGTTGGACGATAAGGAAAAAGATGGTTTAGAGAACGGTTTGGATAAACAAGTAGAAGAGGAGACGGTTGAGAACGACGACAGCTATGAGAAAGTCTGTTATATGTGCCGCAGGCCGGAGAGCAAGGCTGGGCCGATGATTACTATGCCGGGAAATTTGTGTATATGCAGCGACTGTATGCAGAAAGCATTTGATTCCCTTAAAAATAATGGCTTTGATTTTTCCGGGATGCCGAACCTGCCGTATATGAATTTGGGATTTAATGATTTTATGCCCATTCCTCCGGAAAATATGGAGGTACCCAAGCGTCAGAAAATAAAGAAAAAGTCATCAAAGCCCAAGGAACTTACCATGAAGGACATTCCGGCTCCTCATCAGATTAAGGCACAGCTTGATCAGTATGTGATTGGACAGGATCAGGCAAAAAAGGTGATGTCGGTAGCGGTTTATAACCATTACAAACGTGCGCTGGTTGACTGGAGAAAAGAAGCCAAGGAAGACGGCATTGTCATTGAAAAGTCCAATATATTAATGATTGGCCCTACCGGAAGCGGAAAGACGTATCTGGTAAAGACGCTGGCAAAGCTTCTGGATGTGCCGTTAGCCATTGCAGACGCTACATCTTTGACAGAAGCAGGATATATTGGAGATGATATTGAGAGTGTAGTTTCCAAACTTCTGGCTGCTGCAGACAATGATATAGAAAGAGCAGAGCGGGGAATCATTTTTATTGATGAGATTGATAAGATTGCCAAGAAAAAAGAGACGCACACCAGGGATGTCAGCGGCGAGTCTGTCCAGCAGGAGCTGCTGAAACTGTTAGAGGGAAGTATTGTGGAAGTGCCGGTAGGTTCTAACCAGAAAAATGCCATGACTCCTACGGCGACGGTAAACACAGATAATATTTTGTTTATCTGCGGAGGCGCGTTTCCTGAACTGGAAAATATTATCAAAGAGCGTCTGGCCAACAAGACTTCTATTGGATTTAACAGCGCATTAAAAGATGAATTTGATAATGACAATGACATCTTAAAGCATGTGACCAATGATGATCTGCGGGCATTCGGCATGATTCCGGAGTTTTTAGGCCGTCTGCCGGTTACCGTTACGCTCAGAAGTCTGAGTGAGGATATGCTGGTTCGGATTTTGAAAGAACCAAAAAATGCGATTTTAAAACAGTATGAAAAACTTCTTGCCATGGATGAGGTAAAACTGGTCTTTGAGGATGAAGCTCTTACCTGGATCGCCCAGGAGGCGATTAAGAGAAAGACCGGAGCCCGCGCACTGCGGGCGATTCTGGAAGAGTTTATGCTGGACATTATGTATGAGATTCCTAAAGATCCCAATATTGGTTCCGTTGTCATCACAAGGCCCTATCTGGAAAAACATGGGGGGCCGCTGGTGCAGATGAGAGGATAAAGGAAGGGTGCCGCTTTTCACTTATGTGGAAGCGGCACTGTTTGTGTGCGGGAAAATCTGCCTCTATTCTCGTAACTGCAGAAACGTATTATAGAGGTTTAAGCTTCCATACCCCCACTCCTGATTGGGATAGGTAAAGGCGCGGCTTCTGGAGGCGCCGCGGACCAGATAGGCGCGGATAGCAGCTTCGCTCATGGAAGGATCATTGCCTTCCACAATTCCCCAGGACAGCAGATTGGCAACGGCTCCTGCTGTAATAGCGGCAGCTATGGAAGTACCGGTTTTTCGCACCATGGGAACTTCCAAAGAAGACTCTCCGTCTGACCGGGCAGCCTGATAAGCAGCATTGGGGATGACTCCCGGGCCGTAAACCTCCACTCCGGGAGCGGCAATATCCGGTTTGATCCGTCCGTCCAGGGTATAGCCTCTTCCGGAATGGATGTAAATGTTTCCGCCTTCGTGATTGTATGCGCCGATGGTAATCGGCTGAGGAGTATTGCCGGGCGAGGTGATGGTAGTGGTGGGGTTGGGCCTTAAAAAGACGGTATTGGGCGAGATAAAAGTCTCTGAGGGCAGCCACATATGGTAGTTTCCGTCCAGCAGGAGGTTGCTGTATACCCGAATCCGCCAGATACCGGGCGAGGGATTTAGAAAGCGCATAAATACCAGCTGTTTTCCGGAACTTAATTCATGGGGGCGGTAACTGACAGAAATCACAGTGGGTTCTAATAAAAATGAAATAGTGGCGTTGCTGCTTAAGGTCAGGGGAATCCGGCTTACGGTCTCGCCGCTGGGCGATACAAAGCCGACTGTATAGGTTTCCGGCGTGGAGGCCCAAAGTTCGGTTACAAAGCCTTCCTCCCCCTCGCCAACCCGGATTTCTACTTCGTCAGGCTGGGAGGTATTTGGAACAGAACCGGTATAATGATGCCCAAGGCCGCTTTCATTGCCTGCAGCAATGACGGTACATGCGCCGATGGACTGGGTAATGCCGCCTAAAGACAGGCTTAACGGGGAGGTTCCGCCATGGCTGCCCAGATTGGTGCCAAGGCCAATGCAGACTACCAGAGGCATCCGATAAAATCTGGCTAATTCAGACAGGTATCGGATACCCAGAATGATGTCATTTTCCTGATAGGCGTGGGCATTTTTGTTAATGCAGAAAAACTCCCGGAGATACTGTTTTGCCGGTTTTAACTTGACTACAGCCAGAGAAGCTTCCGGGGCAGCGCCGATAAAATCCGAAGAAGGAAGGGCGCTTCCGGCAGCGACACCGGCTAAAAAAGTGCCATGTCCCAGAAGATCAGAGGTGGGGACAAGAGAAAGAGGCTCCGGAGAATTCAGGGCTTTATCAATTTGCTCCTTGCTGAAGTGTACACCATATTGAAGAAATCCCAATGGGTCTGTTTCTGAATTTTCTTCTAAAGGCGGACTGCCCGCATCATCAGAGGAAGAAAAGTTCGGCCTGGGAAGAGTCTGATCCCAAATGCCTAAAATGCGTGTCGATCCATCCCCCTTCCGAAACACAGGACTTCGATAGTCAATACCGGTGTCAATGAACCCGATCAGTGTTCCACGCCCTTTTAGTCCAAGGGAAGGTTGATTAAATACCTGAAAAATACCGGAGGCTTCCAGGGCAGAGGTGTCTAACAGGGTAAAGAGTTTGGGGATGGAATAGTAAGGATATTTTTCAAGGGAAATGGGAAGAGTATGTTCAGAGGGAAGATAGATAATAGAATAGCCCGGAAACGCATAATCAGAACAGACTGGCAGGGTATCCGGCTCTGCGGACAGCCAGCCTTCGCTTCCAAGCCGGTAAATAAAATCCGTATATTCTTCAGAAGTAACATCAACCGTACAGGCAGCCATAAGTTTCTCCGGCATTTTTTAACAGTATATGGGGCGGGCTGAAAAAACATTCGCTGGACGAACTGGTTTTGTCATAGTAAAATAGTAGTGTAAAGCAAAGATAAGAAAGGTTGGTGGCACAGATGGTTTGGATTGGCTTGATTGCAGTGCTGGCATTTGTGGATTTATGTTTGAAGGAACTGATAGAAGAGCAGGAAGATGAGATATTTCCCCAAAAGCTGGAAGGAACCGGGGGAAAGGTGATCCTTCACAAAAGCCATAATGCAGGTTTTCCGTTTGGTTTTTTGAAGAAAAAGCAGGAGCTGGTAAAGCTGCTCCCTCTGTCAGTCGCTTCTGCGGTTTTTGGCGCACTGGCTTATCTGATGGGAAAAAGGGGACATCTTTTGGAAAAGACGGCATTTTCCCTGACGTTGGGCGGAGCGTTAAGCAATATTTTTGATCGGTATAAGAGAGGATATGTAGTAGATTACGTTAGTTTTGATGTAAAGGGCTTAAAGAAAGTAATCTTTAATCTGGGAGATCTCTTTGTATTTATGGGAGCGTTTCTCATTTTGCTGACCGAAGTATGTCAGGGGATAAGGGATGTATGGAGAAGCAGATAAGAAGCAGTATGGATGAACGGTTGCAAGATCCGGAGCAATCAGGCGGAATAGTCGGCGGGTATATTGACAGACTGTCCGAAATATTGTAAAATCACTATCAAAAACAAAGAAGGAGTGATTTTTTTTGGACCCGTCGTCTGACGTCGTGATACAAGGTATCATAATTGCAATTCTATTGATTTTATCTGGATTTTTCTCATCTACAGAGACTGCTCTGGTAACAGTGAACAAGATTCGGATGCGAACCCTGGAAGAGGCAGGCTCAAAGCCGGCCATGTATGTAAACAAGGTGATCGAGGATCAGGGAAAGATGCTTTCTGCGATTTTGATTGGCAATAACATTGTGAATCTGTATGCATCTTCGCTGGTAACTACCCTGGTAACCAACTTGTGGGGGAGCAGAGTAGTCGGGTTTGCTACCGGTGTTCTGACTCTGTTGATTCTGCTTTTCGGTGAGATTACGCCGAAGACTATGGCAACTCTGTCTGCAGATTCCATTGCTTTAAAAAATGCAAGAATTATTTATTATTTAATGATTGTGCTGACTCCGGTTATATTTGTGATCAACAAAATGTCATACGGCGTACTGCGTCTGATGAAAATGGACCCCAACAAAAAGCAGGAATCCATTACAGAAGACGAACTGCGCACCATTGTAGAAGTCAGCCACGAAGAAGGCGTTATTGAAACCGAAGAGAAAAAGATGATCACCAATGTATTTGATTTTGGGGATTCTCTGGCAAAAGATATTATGGTTCCCAGAATTAATATGTCTTTTACGGATGCAGAGGCCACATATGACGAACTGATTGAGATTTTCAGAAAAGATCGGTTTACCCGTATTCCGGTTTATGAGGAAACGACAGACAATGTAATCGGCATTATCAATATGAAGGATCTGCTGCTTTTGACAGAAGAGGATAAAGCTCATTTCTCGATTCGGGACTATCTGCGCCAGCCCCTTTATACCTATGAGTTTAAAAAGGTTGCCGAATTGATGGTAGAGATGAGAAAGACTTCCAACAACATTGTAATCGTACTGGATGAATACGGTGCGACTGCAGGACTGATTACTCTGGAAGATATGCTGGAGGAAATTGTGGGAGAGATCCGGGATGAATATGATGAAGACGAGGAAGACAGTCTGACTACAATCAGTCCCAATGAGTATATTGTAGAAGGTTCCATGAAGCTGGACGATTTAAATGATCAGTTAGGACTCAGTCTGGAATCCGAAGATTATGATTCTATCGGCGGTCTGGTAATTGGATTTTTAGATCATTTGCCGGAAGAGGGGGAGACAGTAGAGCACGAGGGCCTGCGTTTCCTGGTAGAAAAGATGGACAAAAACCGAATTGAAAAAATCCATATTTACCGGCTGGAGGAGTCACAGCAGGAACAGGAAGAAAGATAAGACAGATGAGAAAGAGGCGTATTGCAGAAAAAGCAGTACGCCTTTCCTTTTTAACTGGCCATTCCGCCAATGGTGCCGCTGGCTGCACAGATCGCCAGAACGGTCATAATCTGTTTCAGGTCTGCTGTGATTCCCTTATCCATGGCGGCGGACATGAGGAAAAGAACCAGAAAGTAGAACAAACCGGTTAAAAGCCCCCAGAAAAAGCGGCGCCGGCGCAGGGCTTTTCCGGCCAAAAAGCCGCCGAAAAAGCAGGTGACGGCATAGATGACATTGACTGCGGCGCTTACCTGGGCAGGTCTGAAATGCAGCTTATACAGACCAAAGGCCAGGGCAAAAAGCAGGATGCCGGTGGCAATGTAGGAAAAAAGCAGAGAACGGAGCAAAGGCTTAAAGAATCCGTTGGACATAAGATACCTCGTTTGCAACAGCAAGATTTGATTTAATATATTCCCGGGGCGTACAAGATATACTTGCAAAAGCCTATCTATCTGTGATATACTTGCAAAGAAATTATGTACATTGTTCAAAATTTGAAGATAGGAGGAACTTGGGATGAAGCACGTTAAGACTTTAAATGCAAACACCTTAAAGGAGTCCATGAAGAAGGGCGGATGCGGCGAGTGCCAGACTTCCTGCCAGTCCGCTTGCAAAACCTCTTGTACAGTAGGAAACCAGGCCTGCGAGAACAGCAGCCGCTAGTTTACAAAGGCTGTCAGGCCGTCAGGCCTGACAGAAGGACAAGGAAGAGGCAGACAAGAAACCCCTACGGTCTTCCCGGATTGTAGGGGGTATTTTCGTTGTGCGAAACGATTAGATAAGGAGAATATTCAGTGATTCATCAATATATCAACAATGGCTACTATATCGTTATGGACGTCAACAGCGGTTCTGTCCATTCAGCAGATCCGATTTTTTATGATGCTGTTCAGGTTCTGGCAGAGGAAGCAAAGATTCCTGATATGGAAAAGCCGGAAAAACTGCCAGAGGAGGCAGTAAACCTGGTAAAGGAGCGTTTATCCGGCAAATATCCGGATACAGAGGTCGCAGAAGTTCTGGAGGATATCCAGGAACTGATCGACATGGAACAGCTGTTTACTGAGGACATTTATAAGGATTATGTAGCTGATTTTAAGAAACGGAAAACAGTGGTAAAAGCGCTGTGCCTGCATATTGCCCATGACTGCAACCTGGCCTGCCGGTATTGTTTTGCAGAAGAAGGAGAGTATCATGGACGCAGGGCCTTAATGAGTTACGAAGTGGGAAAAAAGGCGCTGGATTTCCTCATTGCCAATTCAGGCAACAGAGAACATCTGGAAGTAGACTTTTTCGGCGGAGAGCCGCTGATGAACTGGGATGTGGTAAAACGTCTGGTTGAATACGGCCGTTCCCAGGAAAAAGAACACAATAAAAAATTCCGTTTTACCCTGACAACCAACGGCGTTCTTTTAAATGACGAGATTATGGAGTTCTGCAACAAAGAAATGAGCAACGTGGTCTTAAGTCTGGATGGCCGAAAGGAAGTCAACGATTGTATGCGTCCATTCCGCAATGAAAAAGGAAGCTATGACCTGATTGTTCCAAAGTTCCAGAAATTCGCTGAACTTCGGGGAGAGAAGGACTACTTTGTCCGCGGAACGTTTACCAACAAAAATCTGGATTTTGGTGAAGACGTTCTCCACTATGCAGACCTGGGATTTAAGAAAATGTCCATGGAGCCGGTAGTGGCAGAGCCGACAGAAGACTATGCGATCCGGGAAGAAGATCTTCCTCAGATTTTAGCGGAATATGACAGACTGGCAGCGGAGTATGTAAAGCGCCACAAAGAAGGAAGAGGATTTACCTTCTTCCATTTCATGATAGATTTAAAGCAGGGGCCCTGTGTTGCAAAACGCCTTTCCGGATGCGGTTCCGGAACCGAGTACCTGGCTGTAACCCCATGGGGGGATCTTTATCCATGTCACCAATTTGTCGGCAAGGAAGAATTCCTTCTCGGCAATGTAGATACAGGTGTAACCAATACGGCAATCCGCGATGAGTTTAAACTCTGCAATGTGTATGCAAAAGAGAAATGTAAGGATTGTTTTGCAAGATTTTACTGCAGCGGCGGCTGCGCGGCAAATTCCTATAATTTCCACAAATCCATTACAGATGCGTATGACATTGGCTGTGCGATGCAGAAAAAACGAATCGAATGTGCTGTGATGATTAAAGCAGCGCTTGAGGATTGACAAGGAAAAGGAGATAAGCAACCATGAAAAACAGCAAAACAAAGGGTCTGCTCAGTTTAATTCTGGCCGTAGCAGCAGTTGTGGTATTTGGCTTTCTGGGCTATCAGACCATGGACGATATTAAACTGGGCCTGGACTTAGCCGGCGGCGTCAGCATTACATACCAGACTGTCAAAGAAGACCCGACAGATGAAGAAATGTCTGATACCATTTATAAGCTTCAGCAGCGTGTACAAAACTACAGTACAGAAGCGGAAGTGTATCAGGAAGGCGGCAATCGCATCAATATTGACATTCCGGGCGTATCGGACGCCAACACCATCCTGGAAGAACTGGGAAAACCGGGTTCTCTGATTTTCTGTGATGAGACTGGAAAAACCGTGCTGGACGGCACCAAGGTTACTTCTGCTAAAGCGGGAATGTATCAGGACGAGACAACAGGAATGGACAGCTATCTGGTTTCTCTGACATTCAATGAAGAGGGAAAGCAGGCGTTTGCAGAAGCTACAAAAGCCAATATTGGCAAACAGATTTTCATTATTTATGATAATAAGGTGGTTTCCCAGCCAATCGTTCAGAGCGAGATTACTCAGGGCTCCTGCGAAATCACAGGTATTGAGAGCTATGAGATGGCTGAAAACCTGGCTTCCACCATTCGGATTGGTTCCCTGTCTCTGGAATTAGAGGAACTGCGTTCCAATGTGGTAGGTGCAAAATTGGGTTCCACTGCGATTTCCTCCAGTTTAAAGGCAGGTATTATCGGATTTGTTCTGGTGGCAGTATTTATGGTAGTGGTATACTTGATTCCTGGTGTGGCAGCAGTGATTGCGCTGTGCCTGTATGTGGGCCTGATTCTGATTCTGCTTGCAGCATTTGAGATTACGCTGACACTGCCTGGCGTTGCGGGTATCATCCTGTCTATCGGTATGGCAGTAGACGCCAATGTTATTATCTTTACCCGTATCAAAGAAGAGATTGCAGTTGGAAAGACTGTAAAATCTGCAATTAAGACCGGTTTCCAGAAAGCCCTGTCTGCGATTGTGGACGGCAATATTACCACATTAATTGCAGCGCTGGTACTGTTCTGGAAGGGTTCCGGTACTGTAAAGGGATTTGCATCTACCCTGGCTCTTGGTATTGTGCTTTCCATGTTCACAGCATTGTTTGTGACCAGATTTGTGCTTCAGGCTCTGTACCGTCTGGGATTTGAAAATCCAAAGATGTACGGCAGCAAAAAGGATGGAAAGGTAATCGATTTTCTGGGCAAGAGAAATCTCTGCTTTATCATTTCCATGGCAGTGATTCTTGCAGGATTTGTGGGTATGGGCATCAACAAGGCCAATACCGGCGATATGTTTAACTACAGCTTAGACTTTAAGGGTGGTACTTCCACCAACGTCACATTCAATGAGGATATGACTCTGGAGCAGATTTCCGCAGAAGTTGTTCCGGTTGTAGAAAGCATTACCAAAGATGCTGGAATCCAGACCCAGAAGGTTGCAGGCACCAATGAAGTGATCATCAAGACCCGCGCTCTGGATGTGGACGAGCGTCAGGCATTAAATGACGCATTAGCGGAAAACTTTGGAGTGGAGCAGGAAAAGATTACGGCAGAAAGCATTTCCGGCGCAGTCAGTGATGAGATGAAAAAGGATGCTGCTTTAGCAACAGCCATCGCAACGTTCTGCATGCTGCTCTACATCTGGTTCCGGTTTAAGGATATCCGTTTTGCAGCCAGCGCAGTGCTGGCCCTGGTTCATGACGTATTAGTGGTTATCACCTGCTACGCCATTGCAAAATGGTCAGTGGGTTCCACCTTTATCGCATGTATGCTGACAATTGTAGGATATTCCATCAATGCCACGATTGTTATCTTTGACCGTATCCGCGAAAACCTGGCCATTCAGGGCAAGAAAGACTTAAAAGAGCTGGTGAATGCAAGTATTACCCAGACCTTTACCCGAAGCATTAACACATCCCTGACCACGTTTATCATGGTATTCGTATTGTATCTGATGGGAGTATCTTCGATTCGTGAATTTGCACTTCCTCTGATGGTAGGTATTGTCTGCGGAACTTATTCTTCCGTATGCATTACCGGTGCTCTGTGGTATGTGATGACCACTGGAAAACAGAAAAAAGAGCAGGCAGCCGCTTTGCAGGCAGCAGCAGAAAAGAAAGCTGCCAAAGAAGCCAAACGTTCCGGAAAGAAAGAGAAGTAAGAATGAAATATCAACTAATTACAACAGATGGGCGTGCAAAACGCGCCAGCGTGGAAACGGTTCATGGCGTGATTCAGACTCCTGTGTTTATGAATGTGGGCACAGTAGGAGCCATTAAGGGCGCAGTTTCCACCAACGATTTAAAAGATATTGGAACGCAGGTGGAATTGTCCAACACCTACCATCTCCATGTAAGGACAGGAGATAAGCTGATTAAAGAATTTGGCGGCCTTCACAAGTTTATGAACTGGGATCGTCCCATTCTCACAGATTCCGGCGGGTTTCAGGTGTTTTCTCTAACCGGACTCAGAAAGATTAAAGAAGAGGGAGTATATTTCAACTCCCATATTGACGGTCATAAGATTTTTATGGGACCGGAAGAGAGTATGCAGATTCAGTCTAATCTGGGTTCTACCATTGCAATGGCATTTGACGAATGTCCGCCCAGTATGGCGGATCGGAAATACATTGAAAACAGTGTGGCAAGAACCACCAGATGGCTGGCCCGCTGTAAAGCGGAGATGGCGAGGCTCAACAGCTTGCCGGATACCATCAACAAAGAGCAGCTTCTGTTTGGCATTAACCAGGGCGGTATTTTGGATGATGTGAGAATCGCTCATGCAAAAGAGATTGCAGCCATGGAGTTGGACGGTTATGCAGTAGGCGGCCTGGCGGTAGGCGAAAGCCATGAGGAGATGTATCATGTTCTGGACGTGACAGTTCCCTATCTGCCCCAGGATAAGCCTACGTATTTGATGGGAGTCGGAACGCCGGCCAATATTCTGGAGGCAGTAGACAGAGGAGTAGATTTCTTTGACTGCGTATATCCGTCCCGGAATGGACGACATGGACATGTGTATACCAATCATGGAAAGCTGAATTTGTTTAATTCCCGGTACGAACTGGATTCCCGGCCCATTGAAGAGGGCTGCGGCTGTCCGGCATGCAGGGGAGGATACAGCAGAGCATATATCAGACATCTTTTAAAAGCAAAAGAGATGTTAGGAATGCGTTTCTGTGTCTTGCATAATCTCTATTTTTATAATACAATGATGAGTGAGATTCGCGACGCCATCGAAGAACACCGATACGCAGAGTATAAAGCAGAAAAGCTTGCCGGCGTAACGGGTCGGAAGTAATACGGGAGCAAAAGGCGAGGCGACAGCTCCCCGAATCATAAGGAGGAAAAAAATGGTTGCAACAGGCGGGACTATGGGAATTGGTTTCTGGATTATTTATCTGGCAGCAATTTTCGGATTAATGTATTTTATTGCCATCAGGCCCCAGAAAAAGGAAAAGAAGAAAATGCAGGCGTTAATGGCCAGCATCGCAGTAGGCGATACAGTGCTGACTTCCAGCGGTTTCTATGGCGTGATTATCGACATGACAGATGATACCGTTATTGTAGAGTTTGGCAGCAATAAAAACTGCCGTATCCCTATGCAGAAACAGGCAATTATCCAGATTGAAAAGCCGGAGGCGTAAGTTGTCTGGAAAGAAAGATTTTTAAAAGTCTATATGGCTGCCGCAAAATAGCAACAGGATTTTGCGGCAGTTTTTCTATTGTCACGCTTCTATTGTCACGCAAGGGTTTCATGAGTATAACCGAGGTAAGAGATGGAAAAAACAGGAGAACTTTCAACAATTAAAAGCAAGCTATTAGCGGAACAGGTAGAAGAGCAGATATACCGGTATATCGTGGATACGCCGCTGGAACTTGGATCAAAACTTCCCAATGAATTTGAACTTGGGGAAAAATTCGGAGTAGGAAGAAGCACAATCAGAGAGGCGGTAAAGCTTCTGGCTTCTAAAGGAGTGCTGGAAGTCAGGAGGGGCTCCGGCACGTATGTGATCAATAAGACGCCGACGGATCTGGACCCTCTGGGACTTCAGGGCCTGGGGGATCGGATGAGTCTGGCCCTTGATCTGGTAGACGTCCGTCTTTTGCTGGAACCTGGAATTGCAGAAATGGCTGCCCGCAATGCTACAGAAGAAGATATACGGGAACTGGAAATGCTGTGCAGCAGAGTAGAGAAAAAAATGCAGAATGGGGAGGACTACGTTCAGGATGACATAGAATTTCATACCTGTGTAGCCAGATGCTCCAAAAATCGGGTGGTGGGCCAGTTGATTCCCATTATTGACACAGCGGTTATGGTATTTGTCAATGTAACCCACAAAATGCTGAAGGAGGAAACCATTTCCACCCATCGGGCAGTGGTGGATGCCATTATGGAAAGAGATCCCATTGGGGCGAAAAGTGCAATGATGATGCACATGACGTATAACCGAAATTTAATTAAAAAATTAATTCGGGAATCTGATTCACAAAAATAAGAGAGACAGGCCGGGCCGGTGAAACAATGGTTCCGGCCTCTTTTTTTGGATATAATGCACAAACATCTGATGATTGTTTTGGCAAAGTGGAGAAAAGTAATCTGATGACTTGAAAAAATAATCGAAATATGCTAGGATAAAACCATAAAACATCATATGACTTGCGAAAAAATACTACAATTATTACAAAGTGCAGAAGCACACAGGAGGAGAGCATGATGGAACTGAACAGTCAGAGAGTGAGAAAACTGGCTCCGGAAAATGATCCCTTAAAAATCGGCATGGGATGGACGGTAGAGGATTTGGACAAACCTCAGATTTTGGTAGAGAGCACGTTTGGCGACAGCCATCCCGGAAGCGCTCATTTAAATCTGTTTGTGGATGAGGCCATGAGAGGGATTCAGGATGCAGGGGGGAAGGGAGCCAGATATTACACTACAGATATCTGCGACGGCATTGCCCAGGGGCATGACGGCATCAACTATTCTCTGGCTCACCGGGATATGATTGCCAATATGATTGAAATCCATGGCAGTTCTACCGGATTTGACGGCGGCGTATTTATTGCAAGCTGCGACAAGTCGGTTCCGGCCTGCCTGATGGGGCTGGCAAGACTGGATATGCCTTCCATTGTTATTACCGGAGGTGTTATGGATGCAGGCCCGGGTCTTTTGACCCTGGAACAGATTGGCATGTACTCTGCCATGTGTCAGAGAGGTGAGATTACAGAAGAGAAGTTTACCTATTACAAACACCATGCCTGCCCTTCCTGCGGCGCCTGCTCTTTTATGGGGACTGCTTCTACCATGCAGGTTATGGCGGAAGCGTTGGGCCTGATGCTTCCAGGTTCGGCTCTGATGCCTGCAACCTGTGAAGATTTAAAGGATATGGCTTACAAAGCAGGAAAGCAGATTATGGAACTGGCAAAGATGGGACTAAAAGCCAGTGACATTGTAACCATGAAATCTTTTGAAAATGCCATCATGGTTCACGCTGCTATTTCCGGTTCCACCAACTCTCTCCTTCACATTCCGGCAATGGCCCATGAACTGGGACTGGAACTGGATTCTGATACGTTTGACAGAATGCACAGAGGTGCTCACTATCTGCTGGATATCCGCCCGGCAGGAAAGTGGCCGGCCCAGTTCTTCTACTATGCCGGCGGCGTACCTGCAGTTATGGAGGAAATCAAATCCATGCTGCATCTGGATGTGATGACGGTTACAGGAAAGACGCTGGGAGAAAATCTGGAAGAATTAAAGAAGAACGGTTTTTACGATAAGTGTGAGGAATATTTAAAGAAATGGGGATTAAAGAGAACCGATGTAATCCGTACATTTGACAATCCCATTGGAACGGATGGAACGGTAGCCATCTTAAAAGGCAATCTGGCGCCGGAAGGTTCTGTAGTAAAACACTCTGCAGTTCCAAAAGAAATGTTTCAGGCAGTGCTTCGGGCAAGACCCTTTGACTGTGAGGAAGATGCCATTGCAGCAGTTTTGTCCCATGACATCCGGCCGGGCGATGCGGTATTTATCCGCTATGAGGGTCCGAAGGGGTCCGGTATGCCGGAAATGTTTTATACAACCGAGGCCATTGCTTCCGATCCGGAACTGGGAAAGAGTATTGCCCTGATTACGGACGGACGGTTCTCCGGCGCTTCCAAGGGACCGGCAATCGGTCATGTATCGCCGGAAGCGGCAGATGGGGGACCTATTGCCCTGGTAGAAGAAGGAGATTTGATTAAGATTGATATTCCGGAGAGAATTCTGGAAATTGTGGGAGTTGATGGAAAAGAACTTCCAAAGGAAGAGGTAGAAAAGATTCTTGCAGAGCGGAAAAAGGCATGGCAGCCAAAGCCTGCAAAATATACCAGGGGTGTATTAAAAATTTATTCAGAACATGCAGTATCCCCGATGAAGGGCGGATACATGGTATAGGAGGGGTTTTTTATGGAAGCAGCAGCACTGAATCCTACCCGGCTGGTAATCGCAGCATTAATCGGCCTGGTGATTTTATTAGTATTAATTATTAAATTTAATATTCAGGCCATGATTGCCATTTTAATTGGCGCTTTGTCTATCGGTCTGATGGCAGGAATGCCTTTTGAACAAATTGTAACAGCAGTCAATGACGGAATTGGAAATACCCTGAAAGGCATCGCTCTTTTGGTAGGTCTTGGATCGATGTTTGGCGCTATACTGGAAACGTCAGGAGGCGCTCAGAGTATTGCAGTAACGATGGTGAAAAAATTTGGAGATGAAAAGGCAGCCTGGGCGCTGGGAATTACCGGTTTGGTAATTGCAATGCCAGTATTTTTTGACGCAGGACTGATTATTCTGATTCCGCTGGCCTTTTCACTGGCAAAGAGAACCAAGCGTTCTTCACTGTTTTATGCAATTCCCCTTTTGGCAGGACTTGCAGTCGGTCATGCATTTATCCCGCCTACCCCGGGGCCTGTGCTGGTAGCAACCATGCTCAATGTAGAACTGGGCTGGGTGATTTTAGTGGGTATCTTCTGCGGAACAGTGGCAATGATTGTGGCAGGCCCCATCTGGGGATCTTTCTGCGGTAAAAAGTATCACGTCTCCATTCCGGAGCATCTGGCCAATCAGGAAGAGTTTGATGAGTCCAAGCTGCCTAAGTTTGGAACCATTGTTGGAATTATTCTGATTCCGTTAGTTCTGATTATTTTAGATTCCATTGCAGGCGTGATTCCGGCAATGGAACCTCTTAAGCCGATACTCGGATTTTTAGGCGAACCATTTGTGGCTCTTTTAATTGCAACCATTGCAGCCATGATTATTTTAGGATATAAGCATGGATATACCAACAAAGAACTGGAAAAAGTTATGACCAAATCATTAGAGCCGACAGGAATGATTTTGCTGGTAACCGCCAGCGGCGGTGTGCTCCGCTACATGCTTCAGTATTCAGGTCTTGGGGATGTAATTGGAAATGCAGTCGCATCTGCTTCTCTGCCCATGGTAGTGGTGGCATTTGCAGTCGCAGCGCTGGTGCGTATTTCGGTAGGCTCTGCAACAGTGGCCATGACTATGGCAGCGGGAATCATTGCATCCATGCCGGGGATTGCAGAGTATTCCCCATTGTATCTGGCATGTATCACAGCAGCCATTGCAGGCGGCTCTACAGTATGTTCCCATTTTAATGACTCCGGTTTCTGGCTGGTAAAATCTCTGATTGGCATGGATGAAAAGACCACCTTAAAGACCTGGACCATTATGGAGACCCTGGTCGGCGTTACCGGATTTTTAGTCGCTCTGATTATTTCCTTCTTTGCATAAATAGCGGAAGTTCATATACAACCCCAAATTTTGAGGATTATGTATATGAACTTCCGTTTTTTAGTTTCATAAATGAGTAAATATTTATAAATATAAGGATTGTCAGCAAAAAAATATAGAAAGAATTGAAAAAACATAGAGTTTTTGGTATAATTATAAAAAATGGTTATGAATTAATAAAAGAGGTTGACGGAGATGCTTCACGAAGATATTCTCTTGACAGACAGACAGACAGACAGACAGACAGACAGACAGACAGACAGACAGACAG
>CAUWCT010000067.1:0-17590 GCA_963557065.1 uncultured Lachnospiraceae bacterium
AGGTTTCTTTTTATTCAATTGGCGTTATTTCTGAATTACAGGAATGCTCCTATTAAAACTTCTTTGAAAATCTGCTAATTCATTTTTAGCAACCGTTCAGGCTTCTTGTCCGCTGCTGGCGGGCAAGAAGATGCAAGGCTGAACTGTTACCATTTTTATTGCACACGTGTCTAAATTATACCACAGGCGTCAACAATTACAACATAAATCGAACAGACAGGAGGATTTCTCTATGAACCGAACCCTAAAAAACAATCTTCTGGCCGGAGGCGCCCTGGTTCTTCTGGCATTTGTCTTAAGTCTCACCCAGTTAAGCACCCAGGATTTGAAGCCATCCCAAAGAATCCGGGAGCAGGTACTCCGTTTCCATGTCATCGCCAACAGCAATCACCGGGATGATCAGGATTTAAAGCTGGAAGTGCGCTCCTTCCTTTTGGACAAAATCGCTCTGGGACTTTCTGAAGAATCCGGCAATACCGGCAGTTCTAAAGAGCAGACTGCATCTTATGTATCTTTACATAAGGAAGAATTGGAAAAAGCTGCTGATGACTTTATTCACAGCCGCGGTTTCTCCTACAGCACAACTATTGAAATTGGCGTAAGCCATTTTCCCTCCAAGGTATATGGCGATATGCTGTTTCCTGCCGGCGATTATGATGCAGTCCGCGTGATTTTAGGCAAAGGAAAAGGACGCAACTGGTGGTGCGTCCTCTATCCGTCTCTCTGTTTTGTAAGCGATACTGCTGCGGTTGTACCGGATTCCTCCAAAGAACTGCTGGCAGGCGTCCTGACCGAAGAAGATTATCAGTCTCTCTTTCTGACCCATCCGGATATTCAGTTTACATCCAGACTGGCGCAGTGGTGGGAAACCATTACTCAGCAGGAAGAACACCCTTAAGGGCCCAATTATATTCATTTAACGCCTGCAGCATATTCATATTGGCCACATCCCTGGCAGCCTTTGCCTGATAATATGCAATCTCAGTTCCCAGGTACTCCACCCGTCCCAGCATTCCAAGCTGATAGCGGCGATTGTTGCTGTCCATGGTAAGCTGCGCCTGTAAAAAGGCAGTCTCGGCCGCTTCAAGCGCTGCCTGTTTTTCTGTCAGGCTGTCATATAACGTATCCATATTGCTGCGAAGCTGCTCCTCTGCATCTGTCACACTGCGTTCTTTAGAATGAATATCTTTTACAGTGCGGCCTTCCTGTTTGGTATTTTTTAAAGAGATAATGTCCTGATTATAAGCAATGGCCGTTACTTTATCTGCTTCCCGATCAATGGACTCTATCTGACTCATGTCCGGGTCCGGCACCTTTCCGAAAACCGGATTATCGCTGTACTCCCAGCCAGTGAGCATAATCAGAGTCCTTCTCATGGAATCCATGCTGTTTTCCAGTGTTGACAGCTGATTTTCAGCTGAGGTCAGATTGACCTGGGCGGACAATAAATCTGTGGAAGTGGCCATGCCGATTCCGCTCTGGGTATTGGACATGGACAGCATATCCGTATATAATTCCACCATCTTTGCCAGCATTTCCCGATTCACTTCCATCTGCTGGTATCCAATCATCAGGGACTGGACTGCCGAAGTCAACTGATTGCGGACCGGGGCCAGGGTGTTCTGATCCAGACGTCTTGCCTGTTTATCCAATGTCTTTTCCATTGCGCTGGCAGCCGAATTCAGGCTTTTCGCCATGGCCTTATACTGGGCAGAATAGATCACATCTCCCTCTGCCTCCAGCCCTTTGGCCTGCTGGCGGTACTCTTTCCCGTCTTCCCTCATCTTTTCCGCCAGTTCATAGGAATCTTTTAAGCCATCTTCTACCGAATCCGCTACTGCGCGGTAAGTGGGATTAAAAAATTGAATCAGGTCCGGAATCTCTTCATACTCTAATGTATCATCTAAGAGACGCGCCCATTTTTCATCCTCATAGTCTTCCGGCTTCTGAACCTGGGCCGCCTCTGCCAGAAATGAAAGGGGTGATTCTGCCGGTGCCATCATGGAAAGTCCTGCTGCCAGAATCAGTGCAGATGCTGCAAACCGAAACGTGCATTTTATGTTTGTCATAAAAACCCCCTTAACCTGCAGATGCCAGACCTGCCACACCGCTCTTGTAGGTTTCATATGCCTGAAGCACTGCCATCTCTTTTAATTTGAGGGTCGTCTTTGCGCCTTCCAGTGCAAATGCCTGCTGATCATACTCCAGCGGACTCAATTCTCCAATAGACAGCTTAAGAGAGGCTGTGTCAAACTGCTTCTGTGCCAGGTCCAGTTCCGCCTGTGCCTGTTCAAAATCTGCCTGTGCCTGTAAAAGCGCCTGATAGCTGCTGGTGACCGAAGAGCGAATCTGAGACTCATTGTTTTTAATGGTTTCTTCCAGAGTTTCCTTTGTTTCTTCCACCCTGGTATTGCTGTAGCGATGGCGGTTGACAGAAAGTGTGTAGTTGTTTTTTACCGCCTCTTCCTTATCCTGCTCCAGATTAATAGCCAGAATCTCTTCTTTGCTCACCGAAGGCAGTTCTCCAATCTCCGGATCGGCATTGTAAGCCCAGCCGGTAGCCAGACACATACTCTGTCTGGTATTGCGGATTTGCTTTTCTGTGCTCAAAATACCGGCTTCAGTATTTTCAACTGCACTTTTGGCATTGAGCACATCCATCTGCGTCGCCATACCAATATCTGCTTTTCTCTGAACTGCCTCCTGCTGGTTCTGAAGCAGGACTAAATTTTTTTGAGAGAGTTCCAGGTTCAGCAGAAGCTGATGGTAATTAATCATCAGCGCCTTTGTGGAAGACACGATTGCGGCTTCTGCCTGCTTATTCTGGCTCTGCATTCCAAAATTGCCGCTCTCCGCCTGAGTCGCGCTGGCCTCCAGAGCTTTCGCCTGCTGTTCCAGGGCAAGAACCGTACTGTCATAGCCGGGAGTGTCCGGGTCCATCATGTCGATCTGATCATAGATATTCTGGGCATTCTGCCGGTAGCTGGCGGCAATATCACCGTCGCTTCTTCCCATATCACCTGTCCGGTTCTGCTCATAAGATGCCTGATTGTTGAGGACGGTTGGGTTGTACTCATGGACCAGATCCTCAATCTCATCATATTCCAGTTTGTTATCTCTTAACGTTGACCATTTTTCAGCCGTATAAGCAAACTCAGGACTGCCGGCAAGCGCCGCAGACGGCGCTGCCGCTGCCAGAATTGCTGCAAGACTTAACACTGCCGCATTCTGCAACTGTTTCATAGATTTCCTCCTT
This sequence comes from uncultured Lachnospiraceae bacterium, assembly GCA_963557065.1. Taxonomy (GTDB): domain Bacteria; phylum Bacillota; class Clostridia; order Lachnospirales; family Lachnospiraceae; genus UMGS1370. The sequence continues at coordinate 3,257 of CAUWCT010000067.1, forward strand.
CATGCCCAGCCGGACATGTATTAATCGTAATCTGGTTCTGCCTTTCTCTTCCGGTTCATAATGCTGTAATAAACCGGAAGCATTAACAAAGATAAAACTGTAGATGCCACCAGACCGCCCACGTCTACCAATCCTAATCCCTGCATCATTTCTCCGCTCTCTCCAAAAGCCAGAGCCATTGGAATCATGGCTACAATCGTGGTCAGAGTTGTCATCAGAATCGGTCGCAGACGGGTTGCTCCTGCTTCAATCAGAGCCGTCTTAATATCCATGGTGGCCCGGTACTGGTTTACTGTGTCTACATAAAGAATACCATTATTTACAACTGTACCGACCAACATCAGAAATCCCAGCAGGGACGGCATACTGATGGACACATCTGCCAGCCATAAAAGTCCAAAGGAACCGATTAAGCTAAATGGAATGGTGGTCATAACCATAAATGAGAACTTTGGAGACTCAAACTGGGCGGCCATGACTACAAATACCAGAAATGCTGCCAGCAAAATCGCCTGCCCCAGTGCACTGAATTCTTCATTCATCATCTCCATCATATCGTTTGCCGCTACAGAAACAGACTGAGTCAGGTTGGGTTTTACTACTTCTTCAAAAAGCTGGCCGTCAATTCTGTCTGCCCGTCTTCCGCTTTCATCGATTGTAGCATATTCAGCAGAAATGGTTACCTGATACTGTTTGTCACTTCTGGAAATGCTGGCCGGGCTGTCTTCAAATGCAATGTCCGCCACATCCGTCAAAGCTACTGTTCCTCCTGATGGATTGGTCAGCATAATCCCTTCCAGCTGATCAATGGTTTTATAATCGTCTGACGGATATTCTACCCGCACATCCACCTCATTGCCGTCTACTTCCAGAGTTGTGGCATCTACGCCGCTTAAAATCTGGTTGACCGTTCCTGCAATCATGGCCGGAGTCAATCCTTCTGCTCCTGCTTTTACAGAATCAATATGGAGTTTTACAACCGGAGCCGCATTTTCCAGACTGGTATGAACCTTTGCAATCTCTGTTCTGTCTTTTAATTCCTCTGCGATCCTGTCAGAAACTTCTTTCAGTTCATCATACTGGGTGCTCTGCAAAATAACCTGATAGGTGTCTCCCATAGAAAAGCTGGACATGGTGCTGCTTTCCCGCACCGTAATATTGCAGTCATCCATTGTACTTAATAACGATTTCCACTCTCTGGCTACTTCACTGGTTTCCCGTTTTCTGTCATCTTTTAAATAAGCAGTAATGCTTCCTCCGTTTCCGCTGTAGGTCAGCATATAGGAATCCAGATCTCCATCTGCTGTGATAACCGTCTCAATGTCTGTCAAAATGCTTTCTGCTTTTTCGATATTTACGCCGGGGCGCATATCCACAGAAATGTCGATGGTTCCCTCATCTGTAGCCGGAATCATCTCTGAACGCAGCTGGGACGCCATCATGAAAGAAAGTACCAGCATACCTATGGTTCCAAACATAACTGTCTTTTTCTTTGGCAGAATGGATTCCATAATACTTCTGTATCCTTTTTGCATAGCGGTTACAATTCCGGAAACCGGCGCATGGCTGTTTTCTCTTGGACGGTAAAATGTATAACATAATGGAACAATGGTCATGGCAGAGACTAACGATGCTACCATACAGAAAATAATGGTAAAGCCCAACGGCTTAAACATCTGTCCGCTCATACCGGATAAAAATGCCAGAGGCAAAAATACAACGCAGGTGGTTGCCGTCGAACCGATAATGGACTGAAGCACAATACCGCTTCCGTCAATCGCCGCCTGCCGGTATTCCCGGAATCCATTGCCTTTTGTGGACCTGAAACAGCTTTCCAAAACAACGATAGAGTTATCCACCATCATGCCGACTCCAAGCACCAGGGCGCTCATGGTAATGACATTTAAAGAAAATCCCATCAAATACATGAGTACCAAAGCTGCCATAATCGAAATCGGGATGGAAGTTCCTACAATCAGAGACGCTTTAACGTCTCCGAAAAACAGGAAAATAATAATCATGGAAACTATGACTGCCATGATCATGGTTTCAAATACAGAACTTAAAGCCCCCTCAATCTGGTCATTTGCATCATAAACCACTACCATATCCAGATTTTCATCGGACGCCTCCAGCTTATCCATGACTCTAGTCACTTCCCTGGAAACCTCCTGAGCGCTGCTTTTCTGCTGTTTTTTAATGCTGACGGAAATGGTATCTCTTCCATTATACCGTCCAATACTGGAAGCTTCTTCTACTGCGTTTCCAACCACTGCCACATCATCCAGATAGACAATATCGCCGCTGGGTGTAGTGATGGGAATCTCCTTTAGGCTGTCCACTGTCTCATAGGTCACTCCGGCGGATACATTGAGTTCCTGGCTTCCTACTTCTGTCGAACCGGATGGTATGGAGAAACTGGCACCCGACACTGCTGTCGCTACGGAATTGATGGAAAGATGGTACTGCGCCAGTTTTTCCGGAATCAGCTGAATCCGTACATATTCTTCCTGGCCGCCGGACAGTTCTACACTGGCTACACTGGGAATTTTCTCTAATTCAGGAACAATGGTATCATTTACATAATTGTATAAATTATTGACGCCGCAATTATTGACTGCCATCATCATAGAAGGCGTACTGTTAATATCAAATTCCATGATCATGGGAGTCATGGCATCTTCAGGCAGAGAACTTTCCAGCGCATCTACCTTCTTTTTCAAATCGGAATACGCTTTATCCATATCTGTGCCGTAATCGTACTGAAGAAGGACTATGGAAGAATTCTCACTGGAAACAGATGTCAGAGAATCAATACCGCTTAACTGACCGACTTCGTCTTCGATAGGTTTGGTAAGCAGTTCATCTACATCTTCCGGACTTGCCCCCACATAGACTGTGCTGATTACCATCATGGGCATATTCATTTCCGGGGTCAGTTCCATCTTGGACGAAAACAGGGAAATAAATCCAAATACCATGAGGCACAGAACGCAGAGAACTGTGGTAACCGGGCGTTTTAATACAGTTTTTGTTAAATTCATCGAGCCGCCTCCTTACTGCACTGCCGGCGCAGTTGTCTCTGCGGCAGCTTCACCTGTGCTCTCGGCTTCCAGCTCTGCTGCGGGTTCACCTGCGCTTACATCCGCTGTCTCCTGAAGTGTCACAGCCGCACCTTCTGTCAGTTCAGAGGTCCAGGTGGTAATCACCAGATCCTCTGCCGAAATTCCGGAAATAATCTGGGCCCGTTCTGCATCATAGATACCTACCTCCACCGGAACTTTATGTACAATTCCATTCTCGCAGGTGTACACATAAGCGTCACCGCCATCATAATAGATGCAGTCTACCGGCAGAGTCATTACATTCTCTGCTTTATCGGAAACAACGCTCAACTGAATCTTTACTCCGGGAGTCAGGGCTTCGCCGCCTGCTACAGATGCTTCAATATCAAACAATCCTGTCTGCGGATTCACCATTGAACCTACTTCTGTGACCGTTCCTGTATAGGTCGTCCCCTGCTTTTCCATGGAAATCTCATCCCCCGGCGAAAGAACATTTCTTAAACTGTCTGCAACGGAAAATGTAACCTTTTTCCCCCCTTCTCCGGTAATGACACAAAGCTGGCTGGACTGAGCCACTGTATTGTGAAGAGCCATGGTGCTGCTCTCTATTTTCCCTGCAATGGGAGCCGTTACTGTGCTGTATTCCACCTGAAGATCATAGGCCAATTTGGCGCCGTCATACTGCAGCCTGGCAGACTGGGCGCTGGTCTGTACCTGTTCAAAAGCCTGGGCGGAAATATCTCCGCTGTCATACAATACCTGCATTCTGGCCAGATTCGCATTGGCCGTATCCAGGGCCACCTTTGCCGCATCCATAGAAATCTTGCTGCTGTCAATCTGCTTATTGTCAATCCGGCAGAGAGGCTGACCTGCCGTCACCACATCTCCGGCATCCGCGTAAATTTCCAGAATCTCTCCTGCCACTTTGGGCATCACATAGATAATATCTGACGGCTGTACGGTTCCGATTACTTCTTTTGATAAGGTAATGGTGCCGTTTTCCGGTGTTTCTGCCTTTACAACCGGAACTGTAACCTGTTCTATAACCTGTTCCGGCTTTAACAGCCTGGGCACTGCCACTGCAGCCAATATTCCGATTGTCACAACTCCTGTGATGATCTTTGTTCTTTTTTTCATATTCCTCTCCTCATTTTCACTTGTTTAATCTCTCCGTAAAACGCAGGCTCCCTGTTGGATAATGTTTAATTTCTCAGTAAACATATGATAAATATCCATCGTTCTTTCCGGGAACTTAAATCTCTGTCCCAATGCCATAATTAATGTCTGCATCCCCAAATCCGCAGTCATTCGGATAAATTCTTTTTCCTGGCAGCGCAGATCGGACCAGTCTCCATTTTCATAAATCCACTCATCAATTTCAGCCGTTCCGTCTATCACCTCCAGGCCGCTGCAGCCTTTTATCATCTGCCCTGCATCTGTCTGAAGCATCGCAATTCTGGCTAAATCCATGAGATTTTCGCTCCACTCAAACTGAAACCACTCTATAAACAGTCTGTCCAGCATCTTCCAATAATTTCCTTCATTTTCAATCAGGCTCCTTTTGCAAAATTCCCGCGCCTGCATCAAAATATCTGAAAAAACATACTGGAGCAAATCCCGTTTGTCCTCAAAATACGTGTAAAAACTTCCTCTGGAAATATCTGCATTCTGGACAATCTGATTGATAGACACTTTTTCAAATGGAACTCTGGTAAATTCAGACACAGCAGCCATCCGAATGGCTTCTTTTTTTTCTGCCGGCAGACGCGCAAACCTCTCTGTAGGCATATCTTTCATACTCCTTCCCTGACGCCAGTAGATACTGATGCCATAGCCATATTTTTGCAAAAAAGCAAAAAGTGACAATCTGTCACTATTATAATGACAGGTTGTCACTGCGTCAATGGCTTTATATATTTTTTACACTTGTTCACACTTTGTTTATGATGCCTGCTCTTTAATGTTTTTGGACACCGTAATTTCCTGATTATCAATGTGTTCTCTTACTGCTGCTTTTGCCTCTGCGATGCTGTGTTTGCGGATGCAGCGCAGAATATTCTCATGCTCCACTAAAAGCACCTGGCGCTTGCCTCCGTCTTTAATATATTCTAACCGGTAGCGGTACATCTGCTCCCTTAAATTATTGAGAATCTGAACCAGCCGCTTATTGCCGGTTGCCTTGTAGATAAGTTCATGGAACTGCTCATCCGCTTCCGCAATCGCCATGACGTCTCCTTTATAAATAGCATCTGCAAATGCTTTCTGAGCTTCCTCGATCTCTTTAATCCCTTCTTCCGAAATTCTCTGGCAGGTCAGTTCAATGGCCAGTTCTTCTAACGAGCGGCGCACCTCCAGTACATCTTTCAGGCTCTTTTCCGAAATTCTGGCAACCTCTGCTCCTTTTCTGGGAATCATTAATACCAATCCTTCCAGTTCAAGTTTGCGGATGGCTTCCCGAATCGGTGTCCTGCTGACGCCCAGCCGCTCTGCAAGCTGAATTTCCATCAGTCTCTCTCCCGGTTCCAGTTCCCCCTTTAAAATTGCCTGGCGAAGAGTATTAAATACCACATCCCTTAATGGCAGATACTCATTCATTGTTACCCGAAAATCGCTTCCCATGATTTTCTCCTCCTTGATTGTATTTCCTGTTTTTATATAGATAAAGTGTTATTTTTATTGTTAAAAATATTGGTAAGATATACCTGTTTTGCCAGTTCTCTGCTCTGGCCATAGCGCAGTTCTTCATATGCCGCAGATGCTGCTTTCGGATTATCAAAAAGCCCGAATACAGTAGGACCGCTTCCGCTCATCAGAGCCCCCAACGCTCCATGACGGTTCATAACCTCTTTAATTTCTTCAATAACCGGATATTTTTTTGCTGTAACCAATTCCAGAACATTGCCCAAACGATTCGACACATCCAGCAGATTTCCTGCGCTGATGGCATCTATCATGCCGTCAATATCCGGATGCTGGGACGGTTTTAAGCTATTTGCATGAAGGTTCTCATACACATATCTGGTTGACACACTGATGGCCGGCTTTGCAAGGAGCACCCGGCACTGAGGCATAGGGGGGAGAGCTGTCAGTTTCTCGCCGATTCCTTCTGACAGCGCAGTTCCCCGCATAATACAGTAAGGTACATCAGCGCCTATCTTTACCCCTCTTGTCATCAGTTCTTCTCTGGACAGTCCCAAATGGAACATCTTATTAATTCCTACCAGAGCCGCTGCTGCATCGCTGCTTCCTCCTGCCATGCCTGCTGCAACCGGAATCAGTTTGCGCAGGCGGATAAATACGCCGTCTGTCACCTGAAATTCTTCCATCAGCATATGCGCTGCCTTATATACCAGGTTATTTTCATTAACCGGAAGGTAAGGCAGATTGGTTTCAATCTCAATTCCGGGTCTCTGGCGGAAAAATAAATCAATCTGATCATACAGCCCCACTGTCTGCATAATCATCCGAACTTCGTGGTATCCGTCTTCCCGTTTTCTCAAAACATCCAGTCCTAAATTAATTTTTCCGTAAGCGCGAAGCTTAAAATGAGTTGCCATAGACTTTCCCTCTGTATTTGTTTTTAGAATACATTATTTTGTATACTGTATTAATCTTGATACATTGTAAACGCTTCCACACCTTTTTTCAAGCCTTTTTTCGCCAAAAATCGTTCTTTGTCCAAAGTGCCGTACATTTAGGACGAAATACTATCTAAAATGGAATTTTTACATAACTAAAAAGAGTGCGCAACCTCGCGGAGCGTTTTTTCATTTGATAGGAAATTCCTATCAAATGAAAAAATCCCAAAGTTCCTGGAAACCCAGGCCTTTGGGATCTGCCATTAAATTGTCTTCTTTTCTTCCGGTTCATCTGCAAACAGGGGACGCAGTTCCCGGTCATCTTCTCTGTCGCTTTTTGGCATATACTTTTTAAAAACCCCATGAAACACAAAGGAGTTTACAAATGCAATCAAAGGAAAACCAAATAAAAAGAACAGAACTGAAAACTGAGGAGCTGCAAAAAATGTAACAAACATCAGCACTACTACTGCCGCATCCATGACCAAAATTCCCAATGTCTGAAGAATATGACGGATAGACATAAAAAACGCATTAAATAAAGTACGCTTAATCGGATTATAAAAGCGGCTCTGCAGTGGAAATACATAAGTCAGAATACAGATATAAATCAAGGATATGGAGCCAAAAACCGTTATCATCACTGTGCGGAGCGTTGACGGCTCTGTCTGCATATACATGAAGAAATACAAATCAAATCCAAGAATCAGACCGACTGTCAGCATAATCAGCCAGATAATCGTGGACTGTTTGAAATTTTCCCTGAAGGACTTAAAAAATGACTTAATGGTATAGCCATCTTCATCCCGAACCAGTTTTAATGTCACATAGTAAAGCGCAGTAGTGGAAGCTCCTGCCGTAACAATCGGAATGGATGTCACAATCCATAAAATATTCAGCACTATTAAATCTCCCAGCTTACCGATAAAACGCCAAACCGGATTATCATAATTAAACAATCCCTGCAGCATACCTACTCATTCCTCACTTTTTCTCTTAATCATTTAACCATTCCGTCATACATCTTCTCGTCCGCTTGCAGCGGACAAAAATCGCCAGGCGTCTGTTCCCGTCTAAATCTTCGCATGACTGAACGGTTACCATTATAGCGAATCTGACATAAAAAATCAACTTTCCTCAGGATTTCATAATTTTTTCATAATTTTTTCAGGTTTTTGTGTTATACTTCAAGAAATGCGTATCTTTCCTTTTGCAGCGGATACGACTTCCAGAAAAGAGGATAATTCTATGTCTTTAAAAGAATCTTTAAAAACTGAAGTAAATGAAGAAAAAGCAAAGCTTAAAAATATGTCCTTTCGGGATAAGCTGTGGTACATATGGGAGTATTATAAAATCCACATGGTAATCGGCTGTGTGATCCTGTTTTTCCTGTATGCCATCGGCACTATCTTTTATCAAAAAAGCTTTACCACTCAATTATACTGCGTGATCATGAATGACCACTCTACCGCAGGCGCTGACTATGAAAAACTGGCCGCTGACTTTAAGACCCGTATGGGATACGGGGAAAAAGACAAAGTAGATATGGACACCAGTTTATACATTAATTTTGGAGAAAATACCTCCCAGATGGACTATGCTTCTCTTGCAAAAGTAACCGCTATTATTGCCAGCAAAGATTTAGATGTAATGATTGCAAATACGGATGCCATTGATCATTATGCAGTAAATGGAGGTTTTTTAAATCTGGAAGAAGCACTTCCGGCAGACTTGTGGGAACTGGTAAAAGAGGATGTCTATATGGCCAAAGATGAAGCCGGCAATTCCTTTCCTGCTGCCATCAATCTGGAACAATCCCTGTTTCACGAAAAAGCCGGTACTCAAATGAAGGAAGCTTATTTCTCCCTTATTGGCAACTCCACCCGTACAGATACGGCAATCCAGTTTCTTCGGTATCTGTATGAGTAAACAGCCTCCAAAAACCCAAACTCTCCGCCACCTTACGGGATAAAAGATTGGAAGGAGCAATCTGCAGACAGATTTTACATTCCAGTTCCCAGTCTGTATACGCCATCACAGCCTGACAGGCTTCCCTGGCCAGCCCCTTCTTCCTGTAAGGTGAAAAAATATGATACCCCATTTCCAGATATTCGTCCGGATATTCCCCTGCCAGTTTGAGTCTGCCGCAGACAGTATCATCCGGATTCCATACGCCGGCTGTCCCCACCAGGCAGCCGCTCTTTTTTTCTTCCAAAATCCACAATCCATACTCAAAGAAACCATACTGGCAGGAAATGTAGGATTTCAAATCTTCCCTGCTTTTAAATGCCCGAATGTTTTCCGCTTCCACCCCTGCTTCCAATTCCTGCTGAAATGGAAGCAATTTTTCAAAGTCTCCTAAATCCGCTTCCCGAATAAGAAGCCGTTCCGTTTCACAAATATTCCAGGGAAGCCGTTTCTCCCTCCTCACCAGACGTTCGGCAATCATCAAAAGCCGTTCCTCACTGGCTTCCTCCCAATTTATAAGAAATGTGGACAGCCATGGACAGGCATTGGCACATGTTTCTCCAATACCAAGAACGGCCCTTCCAGCCGCTTTTGCAGCCAGAAGAGCCTCTGGTTCGTCCGCTATCAAGACCTCGTAAAACTGCCCATTTACCATTACACCGCAGGTCTTTTTCATACTTTAGCTGTGTTCCGGATCTGGGTAAGTCTCACCAAATGTCTCAACTGTGATGCTCTTAATCTTCTGTTCCTTCATCGGTCTGTCACTGTAATCTGTGCGGACATCGGCAATCTTATTGACAATATCCATTCCCTCGATTATCTGGCCGAATGCAGCATAAGCGCCATCTAAATGAGGAGATGTCTCGTGCATGATAAAGAACTGGGAACCGGCAGAATCCGGATGCATGGCTCTTGCCATAGACAGCACGCCCGGAGTATGGCGAAGATCGTTCTGGAATCCATTCTGGCTAAATTCACCTTTGATGGTGTATCCAGGGCCGCCCATACCTGTACCGTCCGGACATCCTCCCTGAATCATAAAGCCTTTTATGACCCGATGAAAAATCAGGCCGTCATAAAAGCCCTTGCCTGCCAGACTTAAAAAGTTATTTACTGTATTAGGCGCTACTTCAGGATAGAGTTCTGCCTTCATTACATCGCCATTTTCCATTGTAATTGTAATAATTGGGTTTTTCATTTCATCTTTCCTCCATCCGGGGACTGTAAAACTCCCCGTTTCTTACCGTTGATTTTAGCAGATCTGACAGGCCATTGCAAGATTTTTTCTGTACGCTTTTCCGATTCGGGAAAGTATTTGTCCTCCTCCCAATCTCTTTCACCCTCTTGTCCCACTCAAAATCATCCTTTTTCTTTCTTCTTTTTTCATCATTTTTAAACCGTTCCCTCTTCTTTTTCCTGATTCCATTTTCTCTCTTTTTACCGCCCACAATGGGCGGATTTTTGTTTCTTTCTTCTTTTCCATTTTTTTAACCGGCCTCTTTAAATCAGACAGTCAGTTCCTTTTCCACCTTTCATTTTTCCCTTTATTTACAAGGGTTTCAGGACTTTTTCATTTTTCCTTTTCTCCATTTTTAAAAGAGAGAAAAAACTCAGGAAAGCCTTGTCTGTAATACTGTTCGGTTGAAAAAGAACGAAAACAAACAAAAGAAAAAGCAGGGCCAACAGGATATGAAATCCTGTCAGCCCTGCGGAAAGGGTGATTTTCTTTGACTTTGTTCCCTATGTGTTTTAGGCGGGATAGGTCAGTGGGTTGGTGTGGGATGGGAACAGCAATACCCTGAAAGTCATACTCCGTTCTTTAAAAGATTCCGGTTATGATGTTTATTATCACGTTCTCAATGCCAGTGATTACGGTGTTGCCCAAATCCGGAAACGCATCTATCTGGTCTGCTTCCACAAGGATCTGGACATTTCTTTCCAGTTTCCCAAACGATTTGAAAGCAATGTGGCGATTGAGGATTATCTGGAACCATGTACAGATGAATCCTGTTTTATTGATCCGAAGTTGATTACCCTGTATAAAGAAGACCTTGCCAACCGGATCTCCAACACCTGTCGAATCGGATACATTGGCGAACGACATGAAGATGGACACATCGGACAGGGACAACGGATTTTTCCATTAAAGGCCACAGCCCAACTTTCGTTGCATCTGGAAGAGGTTCCGCCGGTTATACCGAAGCCTATTACATGGACGGACGGGTAAGAAGGTTGACTCCGCATGAAGCAACCCGGATTCTGGGATTCCCGGATGATTTTATCTTCCCTGTTTCCAGCGAAAGGGCCTATGAACAGATTGGAAACAGCGTGGCCGTCCCGGTATTAAAAAAGATTGCCGAAGGAATCGCAGACACCGGTATTTTTAAGCCACTTAGTAAGAGTCCGGAGGTGGTTTATGGAAACTAACCGTATTTACTGTATGGACTGTATGGAGGGCCTGAAACAGATTCCGGACAAATCCATTGACCTGATTCTGACCGATCCACCTTATCTCATAAAGAGCACCAAAGCCGGCGGCAACTCCAAAATTACCCATACTATCCAACCAGTCAACACTCTTTTGAAAGAGAACCATTTAACAGAAGGGATCTGCCATTCTCTTCTTCCAGAACTTCTTCGGGTAATGAAACGGGTAAACTGCTATATTTTCTGCAACAAAGCCCAGATTCCGGACTATTTAGATTTTTTCGTTCAGAAACATGGCTGTTCATTTGATATTCTCATCTGGCACAAAACAAACTCACCACCTACCTTTCACAATAAATATCTTTCCGACAAAGAATATATTCTCTATTTCCGGAAGGGAGGATACTGCCAGCCAACCTCTTATTTGGCGGCAAAAACCGTATTCCACCAGCCACTTAATACGACAGATAAAAAAACATACCCTCATCCAACCATAAAACCAATTAATATTATAAAAACACTGATTGAAAACAGCAGTCGGCCCGGAGAAATTGTTCTGGATCCATTCTTAGGTTCCGGAACCACTGCTGCTGCCTGTCTGGAATCAGGGCGCTGTTTTATTGGCTTTGAAAAGAATCCGGCCTATTTTGAGATTGCAAAGAAGAGGATTTCCGATGCGGGTAAAGCATGTGCCAAAGACTTTGAGTAAATGAAGAGTTTTCCTGCAGATGAAAAAAGCCAACACTGGAAAATTCCCAAGGCTGGCTTTTTTTATCCCTTATTCAAATTTCCATCAGCAGTAAAACTTAATCTCATCCACAATAAAGAACCGCTTCCACTCCGCACAGATCAAAAAGAACTGGGCCGAAATAAATTCCATTAGTTCATTCAATTCCTTTTTCGGTATCTCACTTCCATTACTTGCCATAATACAGCCTCCATTCTTTGTCAGCCATATCTTGGTTCCATTGGGTGATGGTTTTCCTTTTGATACATGGACATGGATCGGCTCTCCCTGTTCATTCGACCAGAAATATACCTTATAACCGCTTACCATAAATAGACTAGGCAATCTGGATTCCTCCGTTTGCAGCGTATTTGTATAGCAGATGAGCATTGCTCTGGAGAAGCTGTTCAAACTTTTGTATCTCTGTATCTGAATAACCCTCATGGTAAAGCCAGCGGTACTCCGGCAGTTCACATCTGGCAGAATCAAAGCCGTCCTCCGTTGGACGCTCAAAATGCACCAGAACCTTCTTTATACCATTTTCTTCTATGATCTGGGAATGTACGATCTCGGTTTCATCTGCCAGTGTCATATATGGATACATCATACAACCACACCTCCGTTTCTATAAAATCATCACCATTCAATCCATTTGCTTACTTTATATTATAGTTGTCAGGAACAAAAAATTCCATCACCTGTCCTGTGAAACTCTCAAGACCGGCCTTTTATGAGCGGTTTACAGTTTTCCTTCATACTTCTCCAATTCGTGATAGACACCCATCACATACACCTTGTTCTGCTCTATATGGAACAGGAGGACATAGGCCATATCCGGAACCTTCGCCTTCCGATAACCTCTCCGGTTCAAAAAGTAATCTTCACACTGCGGAAACTGATAAGGATTCCTTTCAAGACAGTCATAAACGGAAGACACGCCTTTTAACAGATGCTCTACGGACTGGCTGCCAAAACGAGTGGATAAATAATACAACAGGTTATCGAGCAGGTTTGCCGCCTGTTCCGTAATCATTAACTCATAACCCATATTTCTCCCTCAATAGTGCCATGTGCTCTCTAGCATTCCTTACCCTTCCGTCCTTTATCTGCTGTTCGCCTGTTTCCATGTCCTGATAAATCCTGAACATTCCCATGTTCCGTTCAAATACTTCCATGCTCATCAGTACCATATCACCATAGCCATTCTTTGTGATGAAGACAGGTTCGCCGGAAGCGTGGCACAGTTCAGAAACTTCTGCGGTGTTTTTCAGATCCTTGATCGGAATAATCTTCGGCATATTCGCACCTCCTTTATATGGCCTAATTGTACCATGATTACATTTTACAGTAAAGTGGATTTTGGAGGTTTCCTTTATGATATGACATTTTCAAAATGACAAGTAAATTTACATTATTTAATAAAAATTCAATAAAATTATTTTTATTGTATTTAGTTGTCAAACTTTATTTTTAAATCATAATAATAATAGAGGTGCAAAAAACCACCTCGTATCCATGGATAGCATTTGAAAGAGTGAAATCTTTTCACACAGAATATTGACAATTTACACAATTTTACCAATTAATTTTTGTGTATTTTTTCAGAAAATTCTTTTTCGTGTTTTTACTGAATCACCACATATTAACTAAGAGAAGACAAGTTCTTCCACCTCCCAAAGAGGGCAGCAAACACTATATTTTTACGAATGAAAGGATATTACGATTATGAAAAACACTATTAAAAAAGAAACAAATTTAACCGGCATCGAATACGCAGGACTGGAGTCCTTATTCCAGAGGATCGTGGAAACTTATGAAGAAGAATGTCTTGGAATCCCGCATGAGGATCAGACACCGGTTTCCCAGATCATCAGAAGAACCGCTTCCGGGATCGAAGTATTTGACGGAGCCTATGACCTTTATCTCCTTGGCGGCTTCGCAGTCCGCTCCCTCTATGTGATGGACGGCCACTGCATTATGGCCGGATTCCACACGCAGGGAATGGATGCCGAAGAATGCTTTGACAGGGAAGGCGATATTCTTCTTGACCTGACGGAGTTTCTTGATGAAAGTTATATCGACCTGGAATGGCTGTTTAATAAGATCAGAAACGCACAATAAAAGAAAGGAATCTACATACCATGAAGAAGATTATTGACGGAATGTTATATGACACTGACATTGCAGAGCACTTAGGTTCTTACAGTGAACTGGCAGGAGATGATGATTTCTCCTGTCAGGAAGAACTGTACCGGACAAAGAACGGACGCTACTTCCTGTACCGCACCGGCGGGATTTATTATCCCTACGCCAGGGAACCGTTCATGACTTTGACAGGGTCACAGGCCCGCTCCTGGGCAGAAAGTAAACTGACTGCAGAGGAATATTGCTGGGTTTTTGGGTTCCCGACTGAGGGATAATATTTGAGAGCATCATTCCTGTTTGACATTCTCATTTCGGGTTTGATGCTCTTTTTTGTATAAGGTTTAATTAAACTGATGAACTCCAAGATAAGGGTTTGTCAAGTTTTTTGTGTAAGTTTTTGAAAAAATATTTTGGGGAGGTATCA
>CAUWCT010000068.1:0-16185 GCA_963557065.1 uncultured Lachnospiraceae bacterium
TTGAGCAACAAAAAAGACCGCATTTATGCGGTTTGTGGCGTTTCGCAAACGCCTATACAAACTTATTATACGAGGAGAGGGATTATGAAATTAGTGACTTATCAGTTAGAGCGGGAGCAGAAAACCAGAGTCGGGGTGTTAAATGCAGATGAGACCTGGGTCTACCCGGTTAAAAGCATGGGGGTGGACTATGGTGAGATGGGGCAGTTGATCGAGGAGATTGGGGACTCGGAACTGCAGTTATTAGACTATACTTCTAAAAAAGAACCCTATGGGATTCAGGGGGCGGCTCCTCTGGAAGAGGTACATTTGCTGGCTCCTGTCCAATATCCCAGACAGGACGTGATTTGTCTTGGGATCAATTACATGGATCACGCAGAAGAATCTGCCCGTTTCAAAAAGCAGGAGTTTGACGGCAGGCGGGAGCATGCGGTGTATTTCTCCAAGCGTGTCAACAAGGCCAGTGCAGATGGAGATCCCATTCCTGGTCATTTTGACATTGCAGACAGTCTGGATTACGAGGCGGAACTGGCGGTGATTATCCGCAAGGAGGCCAAAAATGTGCCGCCGGAAAAGGTGAAGGAGTATTTGTTTGGCTATACCATTATCAATGATGTCAGTGCCCGCAATATCCAGAACCGGCATAAACAGTGGTATTTTGGAAAGAGTCTGGACGGATTTCTGCCAATGGGCCCTTGTATTGCAACAGCAGATTCGATTCCCTATCCTCCCAAACTGGGGATTTGGTCTTATGTCAATGGAGAACTGCGTCAGGACAGCAATACGGAATATATGATTTTTAATATTGATCACATTGTAAGCGAATTGTCAAAAGGTATGAGTCTTCAGGCAGGCACAATTATTTCTACCGGAACCCCTAAAGGAGTGGGAATGGGATTCGATCCGCCCAGATTTTTAAAACCGGGAGATGTGGTTGAGTGCAGAATAGAGGGGATTGGAAGTATTAAAAATACTGTAACAGAGTAAAAAACTATTGACAGCATCTGACAGAACCAGTATACTAATATCAGTAATAGTTACTAATATTAAGGAGAGATGCTGTTATGAAGACGATCAAATACAGCAGGCAGAGGGAATCTATAAAGGCCTGTTTGATGGCTCGTAAAGATCACCCTACAGCGGATGCCATCTATGCATCAATCCGGGAAGAATATCCAAATATCAGTCTTGGGACTGTATACCGCAATCTGAATCTCCTGGAAGAACTGGGAGAAGTACGAAAACTGCGGTGCGGCAGCGGGCCGGATCATTTTGACGGAGATATGGCTCCCCACTACCATTTTCTCTGCAGAACATGCGGACGCGTGTCCGACATTCCCATGAGTCATATGGAGGAAATTAATACTCTGGCAGGGCGTTATTATCCTGGAAGGATAGAGGGCCACGAGATGGTGTTTTATGGAGAATGCTGTGAATGCCTGGATATGAAAGAAAAAGAAAATATTTCAGGAAAATCAGTTGACAAAACCAGTTAAGTGTGGTAAATTAAAATAGTAATCATTACTGATTTTAAAATTCAAACAAAATAAAATTTATAATAAGCAAAGGAGAATATTTACTATGAAAAAATGGGTTTGTACAGTATGTGGCTATGTTCATGAGGGCGAGACTGCTCCGGAGTTCTGTCCAGCATGTAAGGTTCCGGCAGATAAGTTTAAATTACAGGAAGATGAGATGACCTGGGCAGCAGAGCACGTAATCGGTGTAGCGCAGGGCGTTAGCGAAGATATTATTAAAGACTTAAGAGCAAACTTTGAAGGCGAGTGCACCGAAGTTGGTATGTACCTGGCAATGGCTAGAGTTGCTCATAGAGAAGGATATCCAGAGGTTGGTTTATACTACGAGAAGGCAGCTTGGGAAGAGGCTGAGCATGCTTCCAAGTTTGCAGAGTTATTAGGTGAAGTTGTTACTGACAGCACCAAGAAGAATCTTGAAATGAGAGTAGCTGCTGAGAACGGTGCTACCGCTGGTAAAGTTGACCTGGCTAAGAGAGCAAAAGAGCAGAATCTGGATGCTATCCATGATACCGTACATGAGATGGCTCGTGACGAGGCTCGTCATGGCAAAGCATTCGCAGGTCTGTTAAAGAGATACTTTGGCTAATTTACAAGCCATGCGTGTATAATGTGAAGAGGGAGTTTGCAGGGAAGTGTTTACATTTCCCTGCAAACTCCCTCTTTATTTTATTCACATATGGCGCCAGCCCTCCAGCGAGAAGGAGCGCCAGCGGATTCGAGCTGGCATGGCTGAACGGATACGTTTAATCATTCGATATACGATGGCAAAACCTGTCAAAATGAGTTATAATATCTATTGCAGGAAATAAACATGGAATTAAAAAAAGATATGCAAAAAACAGAAAAGAGGCAATCATATGGAAATAGAACAGGAATTTAATCCGGGGATGACAGACGGGAGAGTCTATTCATTAAATGATATGGTACGGGTTGGATGTGGAGACTGCAAGGGGTGTTCCGCCTGCTGCCATGGAATGGAGGGGCTGGTTTTAAATCCAAAAGACATTTACAATTTAACCACACATCTGGAACGTTCTTTTGAGGAACTGATGGCCGGAACAATAAAACTGGGTGTGGAAGACGGACTGATTTTGCCTGCATTGGAAATGAATGGGCAGGAGGAAGCCTGTGTATTTTTAGATGAAAATGGACGGTGCAGCATACACAGCTTTCGCCCCGGCATATGCAGGCTGTTCCCTTTGGGAAGAAGTTATGAAGGGGATCAGATTCGGTATATTCATCTGATAAATGGCTGTCAAAAAGCGGACAGAACAAAAGTCAAGGTGCGCAAATGGATTGATACGCCGGATATTGAGAGAGAAGAAGCGTTTTTGGTAAAATGGCATTCCTTCCAGAGGGCAGCCAGAACTGCGGTTAAAAACGGAGGAGCTCCCCAAAAGGCAAAAGCGGTGAATCTGCAGATACTCAAAGCATTTTATTTCACGCCATATGACGGAGAACAGGATTTTTATACGCAATTTGAGGAAAGGCTGTCAAGAAACCCCATTGACAAAATCGCAAGCTTAGCGTAAAATTTGTAACAAGTTCAGTCAGAAGTCAAAAGCTGACTGCAGCGTTGAAGAGGATTAGTAAGCATTCACACTCTCCAGAGAAGAAACTTATTTGGTGCGAGGTTTCTGTGTCCCTGTCTGCCGAACCTGCCTTGGAGCATCTTTGCGAAAGCAGAGCGTTTCCGGCGTTAACGGAAAAAAGAGAGAGCAGCTGTTTAGCGCTAATCCGGGTGGTACCGCCGAGTCATTCGGTCCCTGATAGATAGGGACAGGATGGCTTTTTTATTTGATAGGATTTCCTGTCAAATAAAAGCACTTTGTGCAGAATCGCAACTCTGAAGAGGGCTTGTTCACGAAACTTGTAAATCTCGCTAAGTGAGCCAATGCCTGCGGCGGTATAGAATTACGCCGCAAATGAGTTCTGCCGCAGGCGGAGAATCCTGTAAAACCAGAACAATCGAGAGGAGAAACACAATGGCAAACGATAAGAAAATGGTAGAAGCCATCACATCCATGGAAGAGGATTTTGCTCAGTGGTATACGGACGTAGTAAAAAAAGCAGAGTTAATTGATTATTCCAGTGTGAAAGGATGTATGGTCATTAAACCGGACGGATATGCGATTTGGGAGAATATCCAGCAGGAAATGGACAGACGGTTTAAGGCGGCAGGCGTACGCAATGTTTACATGCCCATGTTTATTCCGGAAAGTCTGCTGCAGAAGGAAAAAGATCATGTAGAGGGATTTGCTCCGGAGGTTGCCTGGGTGACCCATGGCGGCCTGGAACCCCTTCAGGAGAGGATGTGCGTAAGACCGACTTCTGAAACCTTATTCTGCGACTTTTACGCAAGAGACATTCATTCTTACAGAGACCTTCCAAAGGTTTACAATCAGTGGTGTTCCGTAGTTCGCTGGGAAAAGACAACCCGTCCGTTTTTGCGTTCCAGAGAGTTTTTATGGCAGGAAGGCCATACGGCTCATGCCACAGCAAAAGAGGCGCAGGAGAGAACCGAGCAGATGTTGAATATCTATGCAGATTTCTGTGAGGAAGTTCTGGCAATGCCGGTAATCCGCGGACGCAAGACGGATAAAGAAAAGTTTGCAGGTGCAGAAGCAACCTATACCATTGAAGCTTTAATGCACGATGGAAAAGCGCTCCAGTCCGGCACCAGCCACAATTTCGGAGACGGATTTGCAAAAGCATTTGGCATCCAGTACAGCGACAAAGATAACCAGTTAAAATACGTTCATCAGACTTCCTGGGGTATTTCTACCCGTCTGATTGGCGGAATTATCATGGTGCATGGAGATAACGAAGGGTTGGTTCTGCCGCCTAAGATTGCACCTGTTCAGGTGGTCGTTGTTCCGATTCAGCAGAGAAAAGAAGGCGTCCTGGACAAGGCGTTTGAACTGGAAAAACGTCTGTCTGACTTCCGCGTAAAAGTAGATGACAGCGACAAGAGTCCGGGATGGAAATTTAACGAGTGCGAGATGCGCGGTATTCCGGTGCGTATTGAGATTGGTCCTAAAGACATTGAAGCAAACCAGGCAGTTTTAGTGCGCCGGGATACCCATGAAAAGATGTCTGTCTGCCTGGATGAGTTAGAAAGTAAAGTGGGAGAATTGTTAGACCGGATTCAGTCGGATATGCTGGAGAGAGCAAGAAAACACAGAGATGCCCATACGTATACAGCGCTTACCCTGGCTGAATTAAAGGATATTGCAGAAAATAAGCCGGGATTTATCAAGGCAATGTGGTGCGGATGCCAGGAATGCGAAGAAAAGTTAAAAGAAGAGGCAGGAGTTACCTCCCGCTGTATGCCGTTTAATCAGGAACAATTATCCGACACCTGTGTATATTGCGGAAAACCGGCAACCAAGATGGTATACTGGGGCAAAGCATATTAAAAACGTGAAAGGAGGCAGCACTTATGACAATTCAACTGCCAAAAGCAGTAGAAGAGATTATTGCAAGGCTGAATGAACATGGATATGAGGCAAGTGCGGTAGGTGGCTGCGTCCGGGACAGCCTGTTGGGACGGCAGCCGGAGGATTGGGATATTACTACTTCGGCCCGTCCGGAACAGGTAAAAGAAATCTTTTATCGAACTATTGACACCGGGATTGCCCATGGGACAGTTACGGTTATGATTCATAAAGTGGGCTACGAAGTCACAACCTACCGGATTGACGGAGAATATGAGGACGGGCGCCATCCAAAAGAAGTACAGTTTACATCCAATCTGATAGAAGATTTAAAACGCCGGGATTTTACCATTAATGCCATGGCTTACAGCAGCAGAGACGGCATTGTAGATGCGTTTGGAGGAATGGATGACTTAAAGAACGGGCTGATCCGCTGTGTGGGAAATCCCATTGACCGGTTTACGGAAGATGCCTTAAGAATCCTGCGGGCAGTCCGTTTTTCGGCGCAGCTTGGATTTGAGATTGAAAAGAACACCTATCAGGCAATTTCAGAAATTGCTCCCAATCTGGAGCATGTGAGCAAAGAAAGGATTTTGGCGGAACTTGGAAAACTGCTGGTATCCGATCATCCAAACCGAATTCGCCTGGTTTATGAGACGGGGATGGCTCCGTTTATTACGCCGGAATTTGCACAGGTGAAAAGACCGCTTCCGGCAATCGATCCCGGCCTTTTGGCAAAGAGGCATCTTCGCTGGGCTGCCTTTTTGCAAAATGAGACAGAAGAGCGGGCGGGCAGGATTTTAAAGCAGTTAAAATCAGATAATGACACCATCAGCCGGGTTAAAACATTGCTGCGCTTTGTCAAAACACCCCTGACACCGCAAAAGCCGGTTCTGCGCAAAGTGATGAGTCAGATGACACCGGAATTATTTGATGATTTATTACTCCTTCAAAACATGGATTCGCAGGGGGAAATCTGCCGTCTGACGAAAGAGATCCGGAACGATGGAGACTGCCTTTATTTAAAACAGCTGGCAGTCAGCGGCAGCGATCTGATGGATGCTGGGATTGAACCGGGGAAAAAGGTGGGGGAGATTTTAAACCTCCTTTTGGAAGTGGTGTTAAGACATCCGGAATTAAATCAGAAAGAACAACTGCTCATGCTTGCATTAAAGAACGCCTAAGTCATAATTCGCTTCTGTTGTTCATACCCTAGAAATAGCTTATGTGAGAATACAAAAAGCAGAAGTTGGAGGGGAAGATATGACAGAGCGGTATACAGAAGTGCTGGAACTGTATGACATGGAGGTCTATGGGGTGAAAAAAGGCCGGGGAGCATGGATTTTGGATACGGATAAGGGATGCCGGATCTTAAAAGAATACAGGGGGACAGCCCGCCGGCTGGAATTTGAAGCCAACGTGCTGGAAACGCTGAAAGACAGCAGCGGCCTGAAAACCGATCAGTATGTGAAAAGCAAAGAAGACGGGCTGTTTGCCAATGCCGGAGATGGGACTTGTTTTGTGTTAAAAGACTGGTTTTCAGATCGGGAGTGCAACTTAAAAGAGTATTCGGAAATCCGCAGCGCAGTGACCAGAATCGGAATGCTTCATCAGATGTTAAGAAGAGTGGAATTTCAGGAAGAATGGAGCATGGGATCGATTCAGGCAAGACCTCTTTATGAGGAAATGGGACGCCACAACCGGGAAATGAAGAGGGCCAGAAGCTTTATTCGTGGAAAACGGGGCAAAAGCGAGTTTGAATTATGTGTGATTGACAGCTATTCGGGCTTTTTTGAGCAGGCAAAAGAGGCGGCAGAGGAACTAAAGGCAATAGAAGAAGAGGAAGAAATGCCTCTGTTTTTATGCCATGGAGACCTGGATCACCACCATGTTTTAATGGGGAGCCAGTATGTAGCGATTGTGGAATATAACCGGATGCACCTGGGGGTTCAGGCGGCAGATTTGTACCGGTTTATGCGCAAAGTTATGGAAAAGCATGGATGGAATCTGAAATTGGGCGCTATGATGCTGGACGCTTATGAGAGGATTCTTCCCATGTCAAAAAAGGAGAGAAAGTGCCTTTATTATCTGTTTCTGTACCCGGAAAAATACTGGAAGCAGTTAAACTATTATTATAATGCAAATAAGGCATGGATACCTGCCAGAAACACAGATAAATTAAAGGCTTTGCAGGAGCAGGAAGAGGCCAGAAGAGCCTTCCTGCAGGAGATAAAATACTGAAAAAATGCTTTCTTTTTTGTATGGCGTATAGTATAATTTGCATAGATAAAAAGAGAGATGGCAGGCATTTTTTGACATCTTTCAGAGGCAGAGAAGGGAGTAAAGGTTTTATGAAAGACTACATGAAGATTTACAATGAGTGGCTTTCCAATCCGTATTTTGATAAGGAAACAAAAGCGGAGTTAAAGGCCATTGAAGGGGACGAAAACGAGATTAAAGAAA
This sequence comes from uncultured Lachnospiraceae bacterium, assembly GCA_963557065.1. Classification (GTDB taxonomy): domain Bacteria; phylum Bacillota; class Clostridia; order Lachnospirales; family Lachnospiraceae; genus UMGS1370. The sequence goes on from CAUWCT010000068.1 coordinate 7,439, forward strand.
GATTCTACATGGATCTGGAATTTGGTACAGCAGGTCTTCGGGGAATTATTGGCGCAGGAATCAACCGGATGAATATTTATGTAGTCCGCCGCGCAACCCAGGGGCTTGCCAATTATATTATCAAGCAGGGGGGAGCAGACAAGGGAGTTGCCATTGCCTATGATTCCCGCCATATGTCTCCGGAATTTGCCATGGAAGCAGCTATGACCCTGGCAGCCAACGGCATTAAGGCATATAAGTTTGAGTCTCTGCGCCCGACGCCGGAATTATCCTTTGCAGTTCGGGAACTGGGATGTATCGCAGGTATCAATATCACTGCCAGCCATAATCCGCCGGAATATAACGGCTACAAAGTATACTGGGAGGACGGCGCTCAGTTTACCCCGCCCCATGATAAGGGGGTTACAGAAGAGGTTCTGGCAATCGAAGACCTTTCCACAGTAAAGACAACGGATGAAGCTTCTGCCGTTGCAGCAGGCAAATATGAAGTAATCGGCAAGGAAATTGATGACAAATATATTGCCCAGGTAAAGGCTCAGGTAGTGAATCAGAAGGCCATTGACGAGATGCAGGATCAGATTACCATTATCTACACGCCTCTTCATGGCACAGGAAATATTCCGGCCAGACGGGTTATGAAAGAACTGGGATTTGAGCACGTATACGTAGTTCCGGAGCAGGAACTGCCGGACGGCAATTTCCCGACCGTCAGCTATCCGAACCCGGAAGCCAGGGAAGCATTTGAACTGGGCCTTGCCATGGCAAAAGAGAAACATGCAGACCTGGTTCTGGCAACTGACCCGGATGCAGATCGTCTGGGCGTTTATGTAAAAGATGACAAATCCGGAGAATATATTCCTCTGACCGGCAATATGTCCGGTGCGCTTTTATGCGAATACGTATTAAGTCAGAAGAAAGCGGCAGGAAAGATTCCGGCAGACGGACAGGTTGTAAAGTCCATCGTTTCTACCAACCTGATTGATGCAGTTGCCAGGGCGTATGGTGTAGAACTGATTGAGGTTCTGACCGGATTTAAGTGGATCGGCCAGCAGATTTTAAAGAATGAAAAGACTGGCAGGGGTACATACCTGTTTGGCATGGAAGAAAGCTATGGCTGCCTGATCGGAAGCTATGCAAGAGATAAGGATGCCATTTCTGCAACCGCTGCCCTGTGCGAAGCTGCAGCATATTATAAGACCCGGAATATGACTTTGTGGGATGCCATGATTGCAATGTACGAGAAATACGGCTACTACAAAGATGCCGTAAAATCCATCGGCCTGTCCGGCATTGAGGGACTTGCCAAGATTCAGGCAATTATGGAAAATCTGCGGGCAAATACTCCGGCAGAAGTAGGCGGATATAAAGTGCTTTCTGCAAGAGACTACAAGCTGGATACCATTAAAGATATGGCAACCGGAGAAGTAAGACCGACCGGGCTTCCGTCCTCCAATGTGCTGTACTATGATATGGAAGACGGGGTATGGATGTGCGTAAGACCTTCCGGAACCGAGCCGAAGATCAAGTTCTATTATGGCGTTAAGGGAGTTTCCTTAGAGGATGCTGACAAGAAGGCGGCAGATATGGGTGCTGCAGTTCAGGCCATGGTAGATGAGATGTTAAAATAAAATCGAATTAAAAAAGCTGAGCCGGGAGAAGCGTTTTACCCTGACTCAGTTTTTTAATTACTTATTCTGTTCTAAATATTTTTTCAGATCCTTAAATGCGTCATTAAACCGTCTGGAAGTGGCTCCCGGATTGCCCCGCAAAAGACTTCTGTGATGGGAAGTCAGCCGGCGTCTAAGCTGACGGCGCCGTTCCCAAAGAGCTGCAGTTTCTTCCCGTATATCTTCTGCCCGATCTGATGCTTCTGCCTTTAGCAGTGCCAGCTGCACCTGCAAATCGTCCAGATCTGCTTTGATTTTGGTCAGAGTTTCCAATACATGGCCCAAATCTAAAGCAGCACGCACAGATTGAATGGTATCTGTAATAAAGAGCACAGAGACAACAGCCAAAAAAGAAAATTCAACAGCCGGATTGAGAGATAAGACAACTTTTTCAATGGGTTTGTGGAGCACTTCTGTCATGAGAATGGTCAAAAAGCCCCATGCAATGGAAGTGCCGAGACAGACGTATCCGTTGAGATTGAATTTCTGGTCGCTGTAGTCCCAATACCGGACCTTAAACAGTCGTTCCATAATCCAGCCGGTCACATATTCCAGAACAGAAGCGGCAAAAAAGCCGGCAATATATACCAGAATCAGATTATCTTTAACCGGAAGGGAGACCCACAGCATCATAACCGCCCCGGTGCCGTAAAGAGGAATCATGGGAAGGCGGAGAAAGCCCCGGTTGACCGGACGGCGCTTTTGCAGGGAAACAAATGTGGATTCCACAATCCATCCTAAAAAACAATATATATAAAAGAATGTAATCCAGTGATACCATGGATAAGTATACATATTTAAATCCTTTCTGCTTGCAAGAATCAAAGCTGTCATGTAAAATGGGGGAGATACCGTTTGAGACGGCGTATCGTCGGCGTATCTTCCAGAGCGGATACTGCGCTCTGAATGGTTACTGGTATTATAAACGAAAACAGATGGAAGATAAAGAGGTTTTTCTATGAGCATTTTAAATGTAGAACATTTGAGCCATGGGTTTGGCGACAGAGCGATTTTCAGTGATGTTTCATTCCGGCTTTTAAAGGGAGAGCATATTGGTCTGGTAGGCGCCAACGGAGAGGGAAAGTCTACTTTTATGAGCATTATTACAGACAAAATGATGCCGGATGAGGGAAAAGTGGAATGGGCGAAAAATGTGCGGGTTGGATATCTGGATCAGCATACGGTTCTGGAAACAGGCATGACCATACGGGACGTATTGAAAAGCGCCTTTGCATTTCTTTTTGAAATGGAAGCACAGATGAATGAAATCTGCGACAAGATGGGAGAAGCTTCTGAGGACGAAATGAACGCCATGATGGAAGAACTGGGAACGATCCAGGATCTGCTGATGGCCCACGATTTTTATATTATCGACGCAAAAGTAGAAGAGATTGCCAGAGCATTTGAATTAAACGATCTGGGACTGGATAAAGATGTATCTGAACTTTCTGGCGGTCAGAGAACCAAGGTGCTTTTGGCAAAGCTTTTATTGGAGAAGCCGGATATTCTGCTTTTGGACGAGCCCACCAACTATCTGGATGTTCAGCACATTGAGTGGCTGAAGCGGTATCTTCAGGAATACGAGAACGCCTTTATCCTGATCTCCCATGATATTCCGTTTTTAAACAGTGTGGTCAACATTATTTATCACATGGAAAATCAACGGCTGGATCGGTATGTAGGGGATTACGATAAATTCCAGGAAGTCTATGCAGCAAAACAGGCTCAATTAGAAGCGGCCTACAAGAGACAGCAGCAGGAAATTGCCCAGCTGGAAGATTTTGTAGCCCGCAATAAAGCCAGGGTTTCTACCCGTAATATGGCTATGTCAAGGCAGAAAAAACTGGATAAGATGGAAGTGATTGAACTGGCAAAGGAAAAACCAAAGCCGGAATTTCACTTTATGGAAGCCAGAGCGGCCGGAAAATACATTTTTGAGACCCATGATCTGGTAATTGGATATGACGAGCCCCTGTCAAAGCCCATTAATCTGTCCATGGAACGGGGAGAAAAGCTGGTTTTAAAGGGAGCGAATGGAATCGGAAAGACCACGCTGCTGCGCAGCATTTTAGGAGAAGTGCCGTCTCTTTCCGGAACTGTAGAACTGGGAGATTATTTGTATCTGGGATATTTTGAGCAGGAAATGGCTCCGGGCAATACGACTACCTGTATTGAAGAGATCTGGAAAGAATTTCCTTCTTATACTCAGTATCAGGTTCGCTCAGCGCTTGCAAAATGCGGACTGACCACCAAAAACATTGAGAGTCAGGTACGGGTGCTGTCCGGAGGCGAACAGGCAAAGGTGAGATTGTGTAAACTGATAAACCGGGAAACCAATGTGCTGTTATTGGACGAGCCCACCAATCATCTGGATATAGACGCAAAAGAAGAACTTCGGCGTGCGCTGATGGCCTACAAAGGAAGTGTGGTTCTGATTTGCCATGAGCCGGAATTTTATGAGGGACTGGCGACCAGGGTACTGGACTGCGGCGAGTGGTCGCTGAAGATATAGACGAGATAGCGGCTTGGGGGGGGCAATCGCGAAAGCGGCCCCCTGGCAGCTTGTCGGGATGTTTAACAGCAAAAATCCCGCAGGGTGGTGCCTGCGGGATTTTCGGGAATGGTAGGTATAATAAATAAGAAAATGTTTAGGGGGGCCGGACGGCTCGCACCGTCCGGTATGAGTATGAAAAAGCTTTGTGATTTCAAGTAACCACTTGAAACAAAGGCTCGTTACCCTTTCGGATAACTTGCTTATAGTATATCGGGTAATTGTGTCTGAAATATGACGGTGTCATAAAAAAAGAATAAACTCTATAAAAATTAAAAAAACCCTTTGAAAACTCTTCGGGATTGTATATAATAAGATAGGAGTCTTACAACTAATTTACAGTTTTGCACATTGATGCTAAATTTGGAGGAAATTAATATATGTTTACCATGATGTCCAATGACATTGGAATTGACTTAGGTACTGCCAGTATCCTGGTTTATATCAAGGGAAAAGGCGTTGTGTTAAAGGAACCGTCTGTAGTTGCCATTGACCGCGACAACAATAAGATTATGGCGATCGGCGAGGAAGCACGCCTGATGATTGGCCGTACCCCGGGCAACATTGTTGCAGTCCGCCCTCTTCGCCAGGGTGTTATTTCTGATTATACAGTTACAGAAAAGATGTTAAAATACTTTATTAACAAAGCAGTCGGCAAGAAAACTCTTCGCAAACCCCGCATCAGCGTCTGTATTCCCAGCGGCGCTACAGAAGTAGAGAAAAAGGCGGTTGAAGATGCAACCTATCAGGCAGGAGCCAGAGAGGTATCTATTATTGAGGAGCCGGTAGCGGCTGCGATTGGAGCCGGCATTGATATTTCCAAGGCATGCGGTAATATGATCGTTGATATTGGAGGAGGTACTGCAGATATTGCAGTTATTTCTCTGGGAGGTACGGTAGTCAGCACTTCTATAAAAGTGGCCGGTGATGACTTTGATGAGGCTCTGGTCCGCTATATGAGAAAGAAACATAATCTTTTGATTGGTGAAAGAACTGCTGAGGAGATTAAGATTAATATCGGTGCAGCATACCGCAGGCCGGAAGTTTTGACCATGGAAGTCAGGGGACGTAACCTGGTAACCGGTCTTCCAAAGACCATTGTAGTGACTTCTGATGAGACGTTAGAAGCGTTGAGAGAGCCGGCAATGCAGATTGTAGATGCGGTTCACAGCGTATTAGAGCGTACTCCTCCGGAGTTGGCTGCGGATATTTTTGAGAGAGGTATTGTGCTGACCGGAGGCGGTTCTCTCCTTAGCGGACTGGATGCCCTGATTGAGGAAAAAACCGGTATTAATACCATGGTAGCGGAAGATCCGCTTACCGCAGTGGCGATTGGTACTGGCAAATTTATTGAGTTTGCCCATGGAGAGGGCAAAGAGGACTTTAGTTAAGTATCCGCGGGGGGAATCTGGTTTTATGCACGCCCAAAGTCCGGACAGCCGTTTTTGGGCGTGGATTTTGTCTGACAGGAATCATGTATGGCAACAGTAAAGGGATTTGTAGAGCGGATTAAGTTTCGCAATGAAGAAAACGGATATACAGTTTTAAGCATTGCCGATGGAAAAGATGAAACCATTCTGGTAGGGACCTTCCATTACATTAGTGAAGGGGAGATGGTAGAGGCCACAGGCACTATGATCGAACATCCTGTGTATGGAGAGCAGCTTCAGGTAGAAAGCTATGAAATTCAGACACCAGAGGATAATGCGGCAATCGAGAGATACTTGGGCTCCGGCGCAATTAAAGGCGTGGGGGCTTCTTTGGCTGCCAGAATTGTAAAAAAATTTAAGGCAGATACGTTCCGCGTAATGGAGGAAGAGCCGGAACGCCTTTCTGAGGTAAAAGGGATCAGCGAGAAGATGGCAATGCTAATCGGGGAGCAGGTAGCAGCCAAAAAGGAGATGCGTCAGGCCATGATGTTTCTTCAGGAATATGGCATTTCCATGAATCTGGCGGTGAAAATTTATCAGGAATACGGCTCCAGGATGTACAGTATTTTAAAGGAAAATCCGTACCGGCTGGCGGATGACATTCCAGGGGTAGGATTTAAGATGGCAGATGAGATTGCCCGGAAAGTGGGGCTGTTTACAGATTCGGATTACCGGATTAAAAGCGGGATTTTTTACACCCTTCTTCAGGCAGTGGGAAATGGCCATACGTATTTGCCGGAACAGGAACTAAAAGCCGGAGCAGGCGAACTATTGCAGGTTCATCCTGACGATATGGATAAACATCTGATGGATCTTCAGATGGAGAAAAAAATTATGGTCCGGGAACAGGACGGGCAGCGGATCATTTATTCCTCCCAGTATTATTACCTGGAACTGAATACAGCAAAAATGCTGATGGATCTGAATATTAAAGGGGATATTCCCAGCGGGACGATTGAAAAGCGTCTGGAGCAAATCCAGGCATCCGAACAGATTGAATTGGATGAAATGCAGCAGCAGGCGGTTTTGGAGGCAGTAAACAGCGGCCTCATGGTGATTACCGGCGGTCCGGGTACGGGAAAGACCACTACGATTAATGCCATCATTCAGTATTTTGAGATGGAAGGCATGGAGATTCTTCTGGCAGCTCCTACGGGCAGGGCGGCAAAGCGCATGACGGAAGCTACTGGATACGAGGCCAGGACCATTCACCGGATGCTGGAACTTACCGGTATGCCGGAAGAAAAAGAACGGGTGGGGATGCATTTTGAGAGAAATGAAGAGAATCCCCTGGACGCAGACGTAATCATTATTGACGAGATGTCTATGGTAGATATTGGGCTGATGCACGCTCTGCTAAAAGCCGTTACAGTGGGAACCAGACTGATTCTGGTGGGGGACGTCAACCAGCTCCCCAGTGTGGGGCCGGGAAATGTGCTGAGGGACATTATTGATTCCGGCCAGTTTAATGTGGTAAAACTGACAAAGATTTTCCGGCAGGCGGCAGAGAGCGATATTATCGTCAATGCCCACCGGATCAATGACGGACAGCCGATTCCTTTGGGAAAACCCAGCAAAGACTTCCTCTTTATCAAAAGAGATACGCCGGACGCCATTATCAGCGCCATGATTACTCTGGTTCAGAAAAAACTTCCGGCATATGTAGATGCTGATCCTATGGACATTCAGATCATGACGCCTATGAGAAAAGGCGCCTTGGGCGTGGAGCGGCTGAATCAGATTTTTCAGTCCTTTTTAAATCCCCCGGATAAAAAGAAGGCGGAAAAGGAACTGAATGGGACAATCTGGCGCACCGGTGACAAGGTGATGCAGATCAAAAACAATTATCAGATAGAATGGGAGATCCGCAGCCGTTACAACATGCCGGTAGACAAAGGCATGGGGGTGTTTAATGGGGATATTGGAAGAATCCGGGAGGTCAATGAGTTTGCAGAAACCATTACAGTAGAGTTTGACGAGGGCCGTCTGGTGGAATACTCTTTTAAGCAGACAGAAGAACTGGAGTTGGCCTATGCCATTACCATCCATAAGTCCCAGGGAAGCGAATACCCGGCAGTAATAATTCCCATTCACAGCGGCCCAAGGATGTTAATGAACCGCAATCTGATTTATACAGGGGTGACCAGGGCAAAGACCTGTGTCTGTCTGGTGGGGATTCCGGAGATGTTTCAGGCCATGGCAAACAATGCAATGGAACAGAAACGGTATTCGGGTTTAAAGGAGAGGATTAAAGAAATATGCGCATTGGCGTAAAGGGGAATAGAAAGAAACAAATCAGGAACCGGAGGAAGGCGGTCTGGAATGGATTGCTGGACGGACTTTATCCCAGAAGATGTCCTGTTTGCGGAGATATTGCAATGCCCAAAGGGGAACTTATCTGCCCGGACTGTGAAAAGCAGATTTCCTGGGTAGAGGGGCCTGTCTGCAAAACCTGCGGCCGTCAGGTGGCAGACGAGACAGCGGAGTATTGTCCGGATTGTCTGCGCCGCCGCCATGTGTTTGATGGCGGGATTGCACTCTGCAATTACAATGAAGCAGTCCGTACATCTATGGGAAAAATCAAATATCAGGGGCGAAGGGAATATCTGGATTTTTATGGAATGGCGTTTGCAAAGCGGCGCGGCAGGCAGCTTGCCGGATTTTGGGCAGATGCCCTGGTGCCGGTGCCGGTACATCCGGCCAGAAAGAGAAAAAGAGGATTTAATCAGGCAGAGGTACTGGCAGAGAGGATTTCGGAAGAGATGGAAAAGCAGTACGGAAAAACCATTCCGGTTCGGACGGATTTGCTGTTTCGGACAAAAAAGACACTTCCTCAAAAGGATTTAACTGCCGCAGAGCGCCTTAAAAATCTGGAAGATGCTTTTGAGGCCGGGCCGGTTCCACCCCATATCCGCAGGGTGATTCTGGTAGATGATATATACACGACCGGAAGCACAGCAGATGCCTGTGCAAAGGCGCTGAAACGTGCCGGTGTGTTAAGGGTTTGCGTGGCAGCGGCCTGCATCGGAAATCAATAAAAAACTGTGTCAAGCGTTTTTGAAAATGTCCCGAAAAACCTGAAACATTAGCCCCGATTCG
>CAUWCT010000069.1:0-15584 GCA_963557065.1 uncultured Lachnospiraceae bacterium
CAGCCGGACAACAGTTATCAGCAGCCAAACAATGGCTACCAGCAGCCGGACAACAATGCCTGGCAGTATCCGCCCCAGCAAAATGCTTACAATCAGTCCGGATATAACGGATACAACCAGGGGCCTAACCAAAATCCCTATTATACAGTTCCAGGGCAGGGACAGGGGCCATCTCCCCAGAAGGAAACCAATCCTATGGCAGTCACCTCTATGGTTTTGGGTATTTTTTCCATTATCTCCTGCTGCGCCTCTCCCCTTGCCGTATTATTGGGCATTGGCGGCATTGTCCTTGCCATCCTTTCCAAAAAAGGCAAGCCTATGAGCGGTTTTGCTATCGCAGGCATTATCCTTTCCGCCCTTGGCCTGGTTATCAGCCTGGCGTTTTTCGCCTATTACCTGTTTGTTCTTTCTTTAATGAAAGATCCAAGGTATGCTTCTTTCTTTAATGAGATTTTAGAGCAGTACCAGATGCTGCAGTAAGTTTAAGGGCCGCGCTCCATTTCCCGGAACGCGGCCCTTTTTACACATAACCTTCAGTATACATCTTCCTGCCCGCCTGCGGCAGACAAAAAGCAACTGACATCAGGGTATCATTTCAATCCCCCAAATAATCAAAACTCCATTTTTTATAATCCAGTTTCCGATTACCACCACGAAACCTCCTATGGCGTAACGGCGGTAACGCTTCCCAAAATTTTCTCTCCATCTGTCTTTTTTCCCCGCAAACCGGCGAGTCCTGCAGACCAGATAAGCGGCTGCTTCCAGTCCAATCACAACCGCCATATAGAGTACAAAGGGATGGTAGTACAGGCTTTTTCCAATCTGACCGGAAAGAAGAAACTGCACCGCCCTGGTCCCTCCGCAGCCCGGACAATAAAAGCCCGTAAAAAGCCGAAATAAACAGGGCAGGTCTTTGAGTGTCTGAAAAAGCTCTGACAACGAATTAATCTGCAAGGTCAAAGGCATCATGGACCAGACGCATTGCCCGGTTGGCATCCTGCTCGTCAATCAGAACTGTAATCCGGATCTCTGATGTAGCAATCATTTTGATATTCACACCTCCGTTGGCCAGCGCTTCAAACATCTTGGCCGCAACTCCCGGATTGCTGACCATACCGGCTCCGATAATGGAAACTTTGGCCACCGTCTCATCGCAGGTAATCTCACTGGCTGTAAATATCTCTTTATTTTCATTTAAAATATCCAGTGTTTCTGCTAAATCCGTTCTGGCTACTGTAAAAGAAATATCTTTTTTATCTTCTCTTCCTACAGACTGAATAATAATATCTACATTAATCTGGTTCTTGGCCAGCATATTAAAAATGCGAAAAGCAATGCCAGGTTCATTTTTTACCCCAAGCACTGAAATTCTCGCTGTGTTTTTGTCAACGGCCACGCCGCTTACCAGCATACGCTCCACTTTCGTCTCCTCCTTTACGATAGTCCCCTCTGCCCTTGTCAGGCTGGAGAGAACCGCCAGTTCTACTCCGTATTTTTTTGCCATCTCCACTGAACGATTGTGGAGAACTTTGGCTCCTAATGACGCAAATTCCAGCATTTCATCATAGGAAACTTCTGCAAGTTTTCTGGCATTTGGAACAATCCTGGGATCTGCAGTATAAACGCCTTCTACATCTGTATAAATCTCACATCGATCTGCCCGCAACGCTGCTGCAATCGCAACAGCCGTTGTATCCGATCCGCCCCTTCCCAGAGTTGTCATATCGTCATACCGGTTGATTCCCTGAAAACCAGTTACGATCACGATTTTTCTGGCATCCAGTTCATGCCGGATTCGATTTGTATCGATTTTTTTTAGCTTGGCTCTGGTGTATGAACTTGTAGTATACATCCCTACCTGAGCTGCGTTGAGGGAAATGGCCGGCACTCCCAGCGAGTGCATTGCCATAGCCATCAGCGCTACCGACACCTGCTCTCCTGTCACAAGAAGCATGTCCAGTTCTCTTTTCGGCGGGTTGTAGTTGATGTCGTAAGCTTTGCTCAACAAGCCATCTGTGGTCTTTCCCATGGCAGATAACACCACTACCACATCGTTTCCCTTTTCATAATCCTCTATGCAGCGCCTGGCCACATTCATAATTTTCTCTTTATCTGCGACGGAACTTCCGCCGAACTTTTTTACAATCAGCATGGTCTCCTCCCGATTTGCAGCAAATCTGCAAAATGATGCCATTTTATTCTGCCCGTATTACACTGATAATACCGGAAACACATTCTTTTTTCTTATTAAATTCCTCTTCCGTCATGATACCGGTCAGCACTCCAAATTCAGAAAGCCCTTCCAATTCCAGGATCTGCTCTGCTTTAAGCATGTTGGAAATCTCCTCTTTCCGGGAAGAGTTTTCCCCTTTTATCCGCACAAAATAGCGGAAACTTCCCTGGGTAATCGGAGAAATCTTCTGTTTTTCCTCTGTCCAGCCGAGAGGAATATTTTCCCCGGAAAAAACTGCTGCTTCTATCATATCCGCCACTACTGCGCTGGCAGTTGGAAGGCGTCCTGCACCGCTTCCAAAATACATGGAAGTCCCCAGCATATTGCCTTTTACCATAATGCCATTGTACACGTCGCTTACTCCATACAGAGGATTTTCCGGTCCTATCATCATAGGCGCCACAAACGCAGTCACTGTTTCTTCCTGTATGCGGCTGGAGCCAAACAATTTTACAGACATGCCTAATTTTGCGGCATAGCGAAAATCAATCTCTGTAATCCGGGTAATTCCTTCTGTGTAAATATCCTCAAAATTTACTTCTCTGCCTGTGGCCATGGCAGTCAGAATTGCGATTTTGCGGCAGGTGTCATACCCCTCCACATCGGCCTTTGGATTGCGCTCTGCATAACCTAAATCCTGAGCTTCTTTTAAGGCCTGCTCAAAGCTTTCTTTACACCGATCCATTTTCGTGAGAATATAATTGGTGGTTCCATTTAAGATACCGGTGATTTCTTCAATTTTTTCTCCCGTCAGACAACGGTACAAAGTACGGATAATTGGAATGCCGCCGCCGGTACTGGCTTCAAACAAAAAGTTCACATGCTTTTTCCTTGCAATTTCCAGAAGTTCTGTACCGCAGGCAGCAACCAGCGCTTTATTGGATGTAGCCACATGCTTTCCTGCCAGCAGGCAGGCCTTTACAAACTCATAAGCCGGATGGACTCCGCCCATGGTTTCCACTACAATCTCAATCTCCGGATCTTCTTCTATCACCCTGATATCGTGAACAATTTTATTTTCCACCAAAGTTCCCGGAAAATCCCGAAGATCCAGAACATATTTTAACTCGATTTCTCTTCCGGCCCTTTGGGCAATAATGTCTTTATTTCTCTCCAAAATCTCTACTACACCGGAGCCGATGGTCCCATATCCCATCACCGCTGCGGCTGCCTTTTTGCCTTCCATTCCCTCTGCGCCCATTTTTCTGATCCCCTTCCATATTATGTAACCGTTCAGCTTCCCATGGCTGAATTGTCACTATCGTTGTGCTATTCCCTGGCCAAAATCTTTACATAATGGATACCGTCCATACTCTCCATCTCTTCAATCATACTGGAAACATTTCCTGTATGATTTTGCACTTCCACACTAAGCGTCAGCATCGCCACACCATTAACCGGAATACTCTGATGAATCGTCAGAATATTGGCTTTATAAACTGCCACCACATGCAAAAGATCCGAGAGCAGTCCCTGCTCATCATCCATCTGGATAACCAGAGTAATTGTCTTTCCCTTAGTGTTGTCATAGAAAGGAAATATATCATCTTTGTATTTATAAAAAGAACTGCGGCTGATCCCCGCCCTGTCTGTTGCCTCCTGGACGGTAATCGCCCTCTCTGACTCTAAAAGTCGTTTTGCTTCTACTACTTTTAATAGTACTTCAGGAACCGCCCGCTGTTTTAACACAAAATATTTGCTTTTCTCTTCCATGATTCTCCTCTTATCCCGCCGAATGTCCGTATATAGAGTACATTTGTGCTCATGGTAAAGATGTTATCACATTCATTTCAAGTATGCAACTGTTTTTTCCTATGAAATCGAGTAGGAGGGGAAATTAAATTACTGTACCACATACAGTTCTTTTAATTCTTCCAGAATCTTCTCCTTTGTTCTTCCAACCACCCCTAACTGCTTAATATCAGCACTTTCATTTTGCATCCGCTGAACAAACTCTTGAATATCGGCATAAACTCCCTGGGAAGCCGCTATCTTGACCGTAGGATCAATCAATTCTGTCAGGCGAAAAATATCATTCTTATGTTTCTTGATGTTTTTGCTGTCAACGTGTTCACCTGTAGCTTTACGAGCCGTCAAATCTATCCACGCTTTTGCCTTAAACGGAATCAAATAAGCCGCATCCAAAACCGTCACTCCATCAATAGTAACTTTTCCCTGTTTCAAGAATTCATAGTAATCATCGTCCAAAAGAATAGCAGACAGACTCGAAATATCATCATCCATTGGCAACGGCGTTAACACTGCATCTTCTGGAAGCTGAATGGCATCCAGCTTTCGAGTAAAAAGTTCGAGCATAACAGGATATTGATTTGAGATTGGATGGCTAAACCGATAAAACTGTGGTACTCCCGAACTTTTGTTACAATGCTCATACCCAGCCTGTTTTACATATTCCCAGAATTTCTTTCCGAAATTTGCGTCCACTGCTTCTATAATCAGAACAAGGTCAATGTCCTTTGTTGCACGGAAGTCCAGTCCCTCCTCCGTCATCAGAATGTCACACGCCGTTCCACCAATGATGGCATACTGTTCCTCACTGCCCTTGAACCATTCCTTAAAGCTGTCAATTCCTGTAACCATCTATCTTCCTCCACAGTTCATTCAGCATTTCTTCTACTGCCTCTTCAACTCGTTCATCTGTATCTTCTCTCAATGCCAATGCCAGCGAAAGTTCGTCTACAATATTTCGTGTGGACAGTTTTCGAGGATTGTATCTCCACATTTCTACGGCCACCTGTATCTGCGAGTTTTGCAAGCTGTTTGTCATAACATCTTTCCATTGAGAGATTTTTTCTGTTGCATAATATTTGACGTTTGGTGCATTCAGCATAGAACACTCTGCCAATGCCGAATATCCACTTTCCGGCAAATCTTCTCCCACAAATTTTTTCGGAATATAAACTGTTCGTTTTATGGGATTCAGTAGTTTATCTTCCGCTTTCCGGAACAACATTTTAGGAGAATCCTCAGACAGTAGAATCCTCTGTACACCCATTTTCTTTATCTGTAACAGTCCCATTTCCTCAAGCTGCTTCGATGCTCTCGATATAGAAGTGGGGGTCAGTTCCAAATCTTTCGCAGCTTGACTTGTAGTCAGTTCTTGTGCTCCCTCATAAATGAAATGCAGCAACAGCATCTGCGCTGATGGAAGAATCTCCACCCTTGTCTGCTTTTCCGCATTGCACCGTTCTTGCAAATACAATGCCATAAAAGGCAAATAAATTTGTCTTCCCTCTACAATAAATGGAATTTTTTCACGCAGCAAATATTCTTTCTGGCGAAAGCCAAGTTCTTTTAGCGCCAGCACAATAGGCAGATTTTCATTTTTCTGTATCCGAGCAATATGCTTTTTCAACACTTCGGTCTGCTCCAGTTCTGTCTTAGGATAAAGGAAAATCACCTTTTGTTCATTCATAGACACCATCTGCAAACGATACCTTGTGGCTATAAAATTGGGTAAATGCTTAAACTCCACATCCTCATAAGTAACCTTGATTCCAAGGACTTTATTAAGATATTCCATGTCTTCACCTACAGTTTTAACTCTTTTTCTGTATTATAACTCTTTTAAAGTTAAAATACAATATTTGAGTTAAGAAGAGCCAAATATCAACGTCATCATTAATAATTTTCACGAAAAAAGACAGGCGCAGCATGAGCATTACACTCCGGGATTCAAGCAGCGGATTTGGGACTTTCACCCGTTAGAAACGTGCGCCGCAAGGCGCACACAGCAAATCAGCCCGAACAAACTGTTCGGGCCGTAATCACCTTTGTTGTTAATCTGTCATCTGCGCATGTTTATCCGGACATCCAAGACTCAGCCATTTTAAATAAGCGCTGATAAACGGATCCAGATTGCCATTGAGCACACTGTCTGCATTGCCAACTTCTTCACCGGTGCGGTGATCTTTTACCATAGTATATGGCTGCAGAACATAGGAGCGAATCTGATTGCCCCAGCCAATCTCTTTGACTTCTCCCCGAATATCGGAAAGCTTTTCTGCATTCTCCTGCTGCTTTAACATATACAGCTTGGCTTTTAACATCTGCATGGCCTTATCTTTATTTTGGAACTGGGAACGTTCATTCTGGCACTGAACTACAATTCCAGTGGGAATATGAGTAATACGAATAGCAGAAGACGTCTTGTTAATGTGCTGCCCGCCGGCTCCGCTGGATCGGTAAGTGTCAATCCTCAAATCATCTGGATTAATCTCCACATCCAGGTCTTCCTCAATATCCGGCATCACATCACAGGACACAAATGATGTCTGCCGCTTGCCTGCTGCATTAAAAGGGGAAATACGGACCAGGCGGTGGACCCCTCTCTCTGATTTCAAATAGCCAAAGGCATTTTCCCCGTTAATCTGAACAGTGACAGACTTAATGCCTGCCTCATCTCCGTCCAGAATATCCAGAACTTCCGCAGAAAACCCGCGGCTTTCCGCCCATCTTAAATACATGCGGTACAGCATACTGCACCAGTCACAGGATTCTGTGCCGCCGGCTCCGGCATTAAGGCGCAGAATCGCATTGCAGTTGTCATACTCCCCTGTAAGAAGTGTGGATAAACGCATTTTCTCCAGCCCCATTGCAAATTCATCTAACATATCCTGAATCTCAGGGATGACTTCCGGAGTGTTTTCTTCGTAGCCCATCTCGAGCATCAGTTCTATCTCTTCGTAAAGATTTTCCAGATGCCTGTAGCCTTCCACTGTATCTTTTAAATTTTTTGCTTCTTTTACAATCTTGGTTGAGCGCTCGGCATCTTCCCAGAAACTGGGTTCCTCCATACTCTTATCAAGTTCGTCAATCTTCCTTAACTTAGCATCTAAGTTAAAGTGAATCCCTCACTTCCACCAGAGGTTTTTTGAATGTGGACAGTGTATATTTAAACTGATCCAATTCGACCACAAGTTTCACCTGCTTTCTTATTTTTTATGACAGTCCGGCAGCAATACTATTTTTAGACAGGTTTTCTGCCGCAGCACTGTTTATATTTTTTACCGGATCCGCATGGACAAGGATCATTTGGATAAACCTTTTGAACTGCGCGGCGCTTCGGGGCAGCCGGTGCAGATTCATCCCGGTTGGTTCCAGTAACCTTTGCAGCCGGCTCTCTCTCTACCTTCTGCTCTACGCGGATGTGCATCAGAATCCGGACCGTCTCCTCCCGGATTGCTGCCGTCATGGAATCAAACATCTCATATGCATTGACTTTGTATTCCACAACCGGATCTCTCTGGCCGTAAGCCTGAAGTCCGATGCCTTCTCTAAGCTGATCCATATCGTCAATATGGCTCATCCACTTATTGTCAATTACCTTTAAGAGAACAACCCGTTCAATCTCACGCATCTGCTCTGCCTGCGGGAACTGAGCTTCCTTCTCTTCATACAGTTTGATGGCGGATTCTTTGAGCATGTGCTTTAACTCGTTTTTCTTCATGCTCTTTTTCTGCTCATCATCCAAAGTTACCGGCTTAATCGGGATAACCGGAAGCAGAAGGGTATTTAACTCCTGCAAATCCCAGGATGGGGCAGTCAATTCGTCCGGAATCGCCATATCTACTGCATTCTCCACCAGATCGGTTACCATGCGCAGAATCACATCCCGCATATTGTCTCCGTCCAATACCTTACGGCGCTCTGCATAGATAATCTCTCTCTGCTCGTTGTTTACCTCGTCATATTTTAACAGGTTCTCACGAATGCCGTAGTTGTTTGTCTCGATCTTCATCTGAGCCTTTTCAATGGCACTGGAAAGCATCTTATGCTCAATCTGCTCATTCTCCGGCACACCCATGGCTTCAAACATCTTCATCAGACGGTCTGAACCAAACAGACGCATCAGATCGTCTTCCAGAGATAAATAGAATCTGGACTCACCCGGATCGCCCTGACGTCCGGAACGTCCTCTTAACTGATTATCAATACGGCGGGATTCATGACGCTCGGTGCCAATGATCTTTAAACCGCCTGCCGCTCTGGCCTCTTCATCCAGCTTAATATCCGTACCTCGTCCGGCCATGTTGGTAGCAATGGTAACTGCTCCATGTACGCCGGCGTCTGCTACGATTTCAGCCTCCAGTTCATGGAACTTTGCATTTAATACTTTATGAGGAATGCCCCGTTTCTTTAACATGCCGGAAAGCATTTCAGATGTCTCAATGGTAATGGTGCCGACCAGAACCGGCTGTCCCTTTTCATGAGCCTTTGCCACCTCTTCCACAACTGCGTGGAATTTTTCCTTTTTGGTCTTGTAAACTGCATCATTTAAGTCAATACGCTGGACCGGCTTGTTGGTCGGAATTGCAATAACGTCCATGGCATAGATGTTGCGGAACTCTTTTTCTTCTGTCAGCGCAGTACCGGTCATACCCGCTTTTTTGCGGTATTTATTAAAGAAATTCTGGAACGTGATGGTGGCAAGAGTACGGCTCTCCCGGCGCACATTTACATGCTCCTTTGCCTCGATTGCCTGGTGCAGGCCGTCTGAATAACGGCGTCCCGGCATAATACGTCCGGTAAATTCATCTACAATCAGGACCTCATCATCTTTTACCACATAGTCTTTATCTCTGTGCATCAGGTTGTTGGCGCGCAGAGCCAGAATAATATTATGCTGGATCTCCAGGTTCTCCGGATCTGCCAGGTTTTCAATATGGAAGAAGTTTTCTACTTTCTTAACGCCTTCTTCTGTCAGGTTGACTACTTTGTCCTTTTCATTGACAATAAAGTCTCCTGTCTCTTCAATGTCCTCGCCCATGATGGCGTTCATCTTTGTAAACTCGCCGGACGCCTCGCCTTTTACCAACTGGCGCGCCAGCACATCACAAACTTCATACAGCTTGGTGGATTTGCCGCTCTGACCGGAAATGATAAGCGGCGTTCTGGCCTCATCAATTAAAACAGAGTCTACCTCATCGATGATGCAGTAATCCAAGTCTCTTAAAACCATCTGCTCTTTATAGATGGCCATATTGTCCCTCAGATAATCAAATCCCAGTTCGTTGTTGGTAACATAGGTAATGTCACAGGCATAGGCAGCTTTTCTCTCATCAGAAGTCATGGAGTTTAAAACCACGCCTACCGTCAGGCCCAAAAATCTGTGAACCTGTCCCATCCACTCGGCATCACGCTTTGCCAGATAGTCATTGACTGTGACGATCTGCACTCCTTTTCCTGTCAGCGCATTTAAATAGGCAGGACAGGTGGACACCAGGGTCTTTCCCTCACCGGTACGCATCTCTGCAATACGTCCCTGATGAAGCACAATACCGCCAATTAACTGAACCGGAAAATGTTCCATATTTAAAGTTCTCTTTGCAGCTTCCCTGACTGCGGCAAACGCCTCCGGCAAAATATCGTCCAGAGTCTCTCCCTTTGCCAGACGCTCTTTAAAAATCCGGGTCTTGTCTTTTAATTCTTCATCTGACAGGGCAGCCATCTCAGGCTTTAATTTTTCAATTTTGTCTACAATGGGGTAAATCAGCTTCAGCTCCCGCTCACTGTGGGTACCAAATACTTTTTCAAACAAATTCATAGGTGCTCTCCTATTTCATACTCAGGCATTAAAAGAAAGCCGGTTTGCAGGCTTTCTAGGTATAATCTTATTTATTGTATCACCAACCGCAGTTTTATTCAACGAGTTCATAAAAAATTAACATCTTATCAAGATCCGATCCCTAATTATGGTCAACTGGACATTGTGTACAAAATATATGTTCTCTTTTCTTTTTATCCACATTGTCCACATTTAGTTATTCACATGTTATAGACAAAGTTTTCCTGAAAAAAAAGCTTATTTTGCAAGAAAACAGAGTTATACACCAAGTTATCCACATTATCCACAATCTTTTTCCCCTTTTTGTCTGTTTCTGTAAAAAAACATAATCCCTTCCATTTTTTATCTATTTATCACAAAGTTACAAATTTCTGCAAGATTTTTCATAAATCCTCTTGACTTTTTCGGAGTCAAACAAGTAGTTTTGCAATATATTTTTGTCCAGCCGGAAAAGAAAATTTATAAAATCTTTAGACAAATTGTCAAGACAATTTATGTTTTTTTATTGAGTTTTCCCTCTAAATATGATATACTAATGGCATCCCAAGAAAAGGAGCTGATGTGAATGCGTTTTATAATTACAGGAAGAAATATTGAGGTCACTCCCGCTTTGAAAAGCGTCGTAGAAGACAAGATTGGTAAGCTGGATCGCTACTTCAATCCCGACACCGAGGTCACTGTTACTTTAAGCGTGCAGAAAGAGCGCCAGAACATCGAAGTTACAATTCCAGTAAAAGGAACCATTATCCGCGCAGAAGAATCAAGCAGCGATATGTATGTTTCCATTGATTTAGTAGAGGAGGTTATTGAGCGGCAGCTCAAGAAATATAAAAACAAATTGATCGACCGCAAACAGGCAGCGGCAGCATTTTCTGCCCAGTTTTTGGAAGAAGATCCTGTTTCCTATGAAGACGAAATCAAAATCGTAAAGACCAAACGGTTTGGTATGAAGCCTATGGACCCGGAGGAAGCCTGCTTCCAGATGGAACTGCTGGGCCACAATTTCTACGTGTTCCTCAACTCAGAGACTGAGGAAGTCAATGTTGTTTATAAGAGAAAAGGCAATACATACGGTTTGATTGAGCCGGAGTTCTAATCGTTTTCCAGTATCCATAAACCAGATAAGCCGCAGAGTACAGACGGACAACCATCTATACTCTGCGGCTCTTCTTTTATACTTTGCTGTTTTTGAAAAAAAGCGTCATTTTTCCGGATCCGGAAGCTGTGCCAGGGCATTTTTCAACCGCTGCACATCCCCGTCTGCAAAGCAGTATCCGTCCATTTTGCACTTCTTTGCTCCTTCAATATTCAGATCCAGATCGTCAATAAAAAAACATTCCTCCGGCTTTAAGGAAAACCTTTCAAACAGCTTTAAATAAATCTCTTTTTGAGGTTTGATGCACTGTTCTTCTGCTGAAAACAAAATCCCGTCAAAGCAGTCAATAGCCGGAATTACCTGTTTATAGCATTCCAAAAGGCGCAAAGACGCATTGGAGCAGAGATAGATGCCAAATCCCCGTTTTTTCAACAGGCGTACCAGTTCTCCCATCTCTTTTATGGGCCACATGTTGTATTCATGCCAGTGTTCCATGCAAAGACGGGCCATCTCCTTTGCATGTTCTGAAGACAGGCGGGACTGCATCTTCTTTAACGCATCCTCTTCTGCGATCACTCCCATGTCCAGCATCAGCCATTCCGGCGATACAAACACGCTGGTGCAGACTTCCTTCCGCTCTTTTTCATCTTCTATAAAATGTCTGGCGACCGCGTCTGCTTCATAAGCTACCAGCACTTTTCCCATATCGAATACGATGTTCTTTATCATTACTTCAAATATTCTTCCAGAGTCTTTCTGACAGCACCGGGACCTGCTAACATCTTGCGAACCATATCTTCAATCTTTTCTCCCAGTCCTGCTTCATAAAGGCTGACACCAAATATTCCGGCATTTTCCAGAACCGGTTTTAACTGTCCCTTCAGGCTATCCGGTTCTCCTACTTTAATTCCCTCTAACGCCTGGCTTAACTGATCAAGCATCGGGTCCGGACTCACCGGCATTTCATTTCCCGCATCATCTACCTTTAACAGATAGCGCAGCCATCCTGCCAGAGCAAGAGGAATATAGGTAAGACCGGACGCATCCATATCCGGATGAGCCATATAAGACTTAATCGTCTCACCAAAACGGATGGAAACCTTCTGACTGGTGTCTGTAGCGATTCTCTGAGGCATGTCCGGAATAAATGGGTTGGGAAGTCTCTCCTCTACCACCTCTTTGATAAAGTCCATTGGCTTAATGATGCCAGGATCGGTTACAACCGGCATTCCTTCATCATACCCAATGTGCTCAATGAGAGCCACCAGGTCTTTATCTTTCATCTCGTCTGCAATACTCTTATATCCCAGCAGGCAGCCGTAAACAGCCAGAGCAGTGTGAAGCGGATTGAGACAGGTGGTAACCTTCATGCGCTCTGTCATATTGACAGTTTCTCTGTCTGTCATATAAACGCCTGCTTTTTCCAGAGCCGGACGTCCATTGGGGAATCGATCCTCAATGACCAGATACTGGGGAATCTCTGCATTTACGAAAGGCGCAATATAGGTATTTTTGCCGGTAACGACCGGAGCCATCTCTTCAATGCCCAGTTCTTCTAACTGAAGTTCAATCTCTTTTGCCGGTCTTGGAGTAATCTTGTCAATCATGCTCCATGGGAAAGAGACTCTGGATTCATCTTCCAGATATTCTATAAATCCAGGTTCTGTCAGTCCCCTGTCTGCCCATGCCTTTGCAATCTCCGTAACGCCGGCTTTCAGCTTTTCTCCGTTATGGGAGCAGTTGTCCATGCTGACTACAGCAATGGGAGCCGCTCCTTTTTTGTATCGCTCATACAAAAGAGCTGCCGTAACACCCATAGCGTGAACCGGCGCTTTCGGGCCCTCCTCCATATCTTTTAATGCCAGACCGGAAAGTTCTCCGCTCATAGTCCGTAAGCTGTATCCCTTTTCTGTGATCGTATAGCTTACCATCTGAAGAGACGGACTGGCAAAAATCTTCTTTAATTCGTCCCACTGAGACTCATCTTTGCTGTCTGCCCGAAGCCCTTTTGCAATGGAAGCAATCACTTTCTTGTCCGTACTGCCGTCCGGCTTTAAGCTGACCATCATGGTCATGCTGTCATAAGGTGTATAGATTTTATCAATAATATCATAGTCAAATGTGTCTGCCGCTATAATACCGCTGCTCTCGCATCCCTGCTCCAACAGGGTCTGCTGTAAATCTGCGATAAATCCCCGAAAAATATTGCCAGCTCCAAAATGTATCCACACCGGATTTGTTTCGGTTGACTCACACATCTTTTTCCAGTCAAAGCCCGGAAGAGCCACTCCGGCTTTTTCCCAGCCCTGTACGTCTTTTAATCCTTCATAGTTTAATTTCATGAATTTCCTCCTTAAACTCTATCTGCCTGTTTCCTACAGACAGTTTTCCAAAGTTCTGCTCTTTTTATTATACATGAACAAAAACCTTCTTGCAATAAAAAGCCGGACGAACTGCCAGGAAACTATAGTTCCTGTTTTTTCGTCCGGATTTCCGTTTCAGACTGTGTCTATATCTTTACTTCCTTCACCTGTTCGTGAAGTTTTCCCGCCAGACCGGAAAGTTTGTCACTGACTGCAGAACTTTCCTGTGCCGCTGCTGCATTGGTCTGCACAATCTTTGCAATTTCATCCATACCGCTGCTAAGTTCCTCAATTATCTCCAGCTGTGCCTCCGCTGTCTGAGCCATCTGATCCATCTTTTCTGTTACGCCTGCGATCTTTGCACTGACATCTGTCATGGACTGAGCGGTTACATTGGCGATTGCTGTTCCGCTTTCCACAGCTTCCAGGGTTCCCTCTATCAAATCCGCAGTGTTTTTTGCCGCATCAGCAGACTTGCTTGCCAAATTCCGCACTTCATCTGCAACTACTGCAAATCCCTTTCCTGCGCTGCCTGCCCTTGCCGCCTCAACTGCAGCGTTGAGAGCTAAAATATTTGTCTGGAATGCAATATCTTCAATCGTCTTGATAATCTTGCTGATTTCATCAGATTTCCTGCTGATCTCTTCAATTGCGTCCACCATCTCCTGCATCTTATGATTGCTCTCTGCAAAATCATCTGCTGTTCCTGTCAGATAGCCGCTTACCTCATTCGCCATCTGCGCGCTGGTCTTAATGTGAGACGCCGAGTCATGGACTGCTGCTGTCAGTTCTTCTATCGAACTTGCCTGCTCTGTAGCGCCTTCTGCAAATAACCGGGCATTGCCTGCCATCTGCCTTGCCCCTTCTTCCACCTCGCTGGATGTCAGATCAATCTGTCTTACCAATCCTACCAGCGAATCGGATATTTTCAGAAGAGCTTCCTTAATTTTATTAAATTCTCCTGCATAATCATAGGAAAGCTGGAACTTCAAATTTCCTTCTGCAATTCCGCTCAGTACCCTGGAAATCTCATCAATATAATCCATATAACTGCGGAGTCTTGTAACTGTTTTATTAAAATCCCTGCTCAGTTCACCCAGCTCATCTCTCTTACGGGAATCCAGTCTGACATCCATATTTCCATTGGCAAGTTCATTTGCCACGTCTGTGATCTCTTTTACTGGCTTAATCACTGATTTTTTAATCAACCATGCCATAGCCAATGTCTGAACTGCAATAGCAAATACTGCAACGATTCCTGCTTGTCTGGTAAAATTTCTTATCCCCTGGGTTACTTCCGCTTTCGGCACATAAGAAATCAGTTTCCATTTTGTATTCGGTATCGTTTTCATACATGCTGTAATTACCTGTCCATCTTCATTTTTAAAGGCAAATTCTCCCTCTGTACCTGATGCAATCTTATTTATAACTGCCTGGTACAGACTTCCCTGCATTTCATTAAGCGTTTTTCCGACTGCCGCCTGATCTCTGTGGCCTAAAATAATCTGGGTATCCTGATCGACTAACATCATTCCGCCGGTTTTCTGCAGCTTTACGTCCTGCACCAGCTTGGAAATCTCTGTCAGATATAAATCTGCGCCGATTACGCCTCTGAGTATGCCATCGCTTGTTCTCAGGGCGCTTGAAACATTTACCACATAGGTCTGGCTGTCTGCATCAAAACTCACAGCTCCAATCTTCACCTCATCCGAGTTCAGACCATTTTTATACCAATCCCGTTCCAGAACATTAAAATCCTCATCCGGAACATATGTGGCATGAATCAATTCTCCCTCTGTAGTTCCCACATAAACTCCTGCCGGAAATGCTTCATGCTTGCCCGCTCTCATCTCAATATAAAACTGTTCCGATGCCTTACTTTTGACAGAATACTGCAAAATAGCTTTCTCTGCTTCTACATCTGCAATCGCTTCCTTCAGCCATCCGTCTACCTGATACAACACGTTGTCTAAACTTTTCTCCTGCAGAAGTCTCCCCTGCTCTGTCATGGCCACAGATGCATTTCTGCTTAGCACCCCTACCCCCAATCCTACTGTAATGATGATTGTCGGCAATAGTAAACTCATAACTTTTTGCAGCAATCCGTACTTCTTCATAAATGCCTCCTCCTTTGTGTAATTGTACTGCTTTTTTATAAATTCAGGCATAAAAAAACACAGACCACTCTTTATACAGAGTAGTCCATGTATTTATCAAACATAAAAAATGGCACACTAAAAAGACAGGTTATCTGTCTGTCTGTCTGTCTGTCTGTCTGTCTGTCTGTCTGTCTGTCTGTCTGTC
>CAUWCT010000070.1:0-15427 GCA_963557065.1 uncultured Lachnospiraceae bacterium
CGCATTTCGGCCGTTTTGCTCCGCAAACCCGGCCGTTGAGATGTGCCATATGCAGCTTTGATTGATTTTAGAATCCATAGGAATAAGATTACCGTTACCGCCATCACCATTCATATCACGGCCGACAATATGTCCTCCCTGGTCATTAGGTCTACGATCTTCTCCCCCCGCTTGTCGTTGAGCATCATTGTCGCGGGCATTTTCAGGGCTTCGTTTAGGATTTGCCTCACAACTGATAATTCTTCCTTTTTCATCAGTTGTATAAATATTTCCATTCAATTCATAGGTCGTGTTAGGCAGAAGCTTACCATCAATGCTGTAAACATTGCCATTATCATCTGTTTTATAGACTTTCCCTTCCAAAACATATGTATTATTGGGTATAAAATATCCTTCCTCAGTTCGATATGGTTTCCCATTATCATCACGACATTTATTGGAAAAATCATCCAGATAGAAAGCTAAAGGGCTATCACAGTCATTATAAATGATATCAATATTAATATCTTTGTCTTCAAGCTGTTTTCCAAGAGGACATTCAGCGAAACGATTTGGGAGTGCTTCGGTTATATCTTTGAAATTGCCAATCATTATATAACTCCTTTTTTCTTAATATGTTCTATCCATGTTACATACATCTTTTGCCTAAGTTCATTCTCATCCTGTTGGATACTCATATCCTTCATAAAACATTGGCTTAATGTAACGATTTTTTCTTCAGAAGCCTCCGGTGAAATTTTCAGTACGATTTTTTTGAGCATATTTGTCAGTTCGTTAGTATCGGAAGCAGTCAGTACACAATTTTCTACATTTGATCTAACGCCGAGAATATCAGTCAATCGTCTGGACAACCATCTAAAGTTTTCATCTGACCACAATTCAAGAGAATTGTGGTCTCTGTACTCTGCAATTTGTTCTTCGATAAACTCTGCATTCATAGTAGAAAGGGTAAGCGATCCGAGACCCTTTTCAATATCTGAAATGGAATAATTAAGTTTTTCGCGAACTCTGCCTTGAATTAGCAGATTTAATAACTGCTCCCGGATATTACGTTTTTCTGTTTCGGAAACAACAGTGGAAAAATTATAAGTTGTTTCATTAAGTTCACATTTATTAACTTGTATAAGAACCGGTTCGATCCAATCATTTTGATAAACTGCGGCAACACCACGTTTCAATTTCGATAATTCGTCAATCTGCTCATCGTTAAGTCCTGCAGAGTAACCAACAAGTTCGCGGTCGCTGCGATCTGGTAAACGGAGGATGATTTTAGTATTGGTATTTCTGATAACAGACATATCCAGTAGCCCTGGGGATTGGTCTGCAATAATGAAGCCCTCACCATAAGTACGAATTTCCGCAATTGAGTTTGTAAGTAATTCAACAGATTTTCCAAGAAGATTAGAACTCTCAGAACTCTGTTCTGTAGATGTTCTTTTTAGCAAATTATGGGCTTCCTCTAAAACGGTAATATGTGACAAAGAACTGTTAATTTTGCCAGAAGACATACGGTATTCGTTAAGCTTCATAACGAGTAAGCCCATAATAAGAGACTTAGTCTCTGTGGAACCTACACGGCTCAAATCAACAATTACGCTTTTGTCAAACAAATCCTCATTTTGAATATCATCGTTGCAGAAGATAAGACCATTCAATCCGGTTGTTAAAGAATGCACACGCGTTAAGAGAGCACCCGAGTAATCGCCCTTGCTATCAGCAGAATACTTAGATTCGTTTATAACCATTTCTATTTGCTCAAGTATGTCTGCAAAGTTTGGGAATTTGTTTCTGTTTTTATTTTCAGAAGTGGCCAAATCCCAGCCTGTCATTATATATGCTCTTTCAATAGCTTCTTTCAAAATAGCAGGCATAGCTGCATACATAGGCCAACACACATTAAAAATCTCAACCAATCTATCCAAGTGCTCCAAGATGTGAACATCCTCTGGGAAACTAAAAGGATTGATTTTTAACAAAGAAGTTTTCTTGGGATTCGTACCGTAGACAGACACATCAGCAAACTGTCCGAATACATTTTTATATTCCCCCTTCGCCGGCTCCACTACAAGAAACGGTATTCTGTAAATGCTGTGTAACTGATTCAGAATCTCATACACAGTGTTACTTTTTCCTGAACCGGTAGAACCCGTAACAAATGTATGCATAGTCAGAGAATCAATGTCGAGGTTTACAACGGTATTTGTCTCAGTACCCATGGTAAAAATGTTGCCAAGGCGTAGTTCCCTACAGTTCATTTTTTTTCCATAAGAAACTACTTCTTTGCCAAAATCAGCATGTTCGATTACAGGAAAGCCACACACTGATTTTCTCGGCAAGCCCATCTGAATAGCCAGTTCATTACTGCTCAAAAGTGAAGATGCTGTAACAGACAAATAGCTATGTGCAGAAGGATAAGCAAAGACTGGATGAATAAAATTAGTAATATAGTCTCTCAAAATCAGCAATTTTGCCATATCATGATGTCCCCAATAATTTATGGAAGAGGTCTCAACACCGGACTTAGAGCCTTTCATCAGGGCTTTATAAGTTCCAGCAGCCATTTCGGCCGTTTCTTGGCTATCAGAGAGGAAGTATGCGGCACATTCCCACATTCCAAGGCTTTCACATTCATCCAATCGCTTTAATTGCAGATCAATCCTATCAAGTGTGTTAAGTAAAGTTTTGTTCTGCATGGTTAACTGCATATTTTCTGTTTGCCCAGAAGACAGTCCCTGAGTATGTGTTTCATTTTCTGAAAGACTTTCATTTTTACCCAAGGATTCACTTTTGCTGTAGGTTTCGTTCTCAGATTGACTTTCCGTTGTGGATTGACCGGTAGTCTTAGTTGAAGGAGTATATGCACCCAAAACAACTTGTCCTGCTGTAATTGCTCCTGCTGCAGCTATACTTGCGCCACCGGTAAGAGGTGCGGTAATCAGGCTTGCTGCACCAAGAGCAACAGTCCCCACTGTTTTGGCCAAAACACCTAATGTATCGGATTTAGAAACAGACTCCGTTTCAGAGGTACTTTTGGAGTAACTTGTTCCTTTTGATATTCCAGTAGTTTTTGTATAAGATGTTCCAGTAGTTGTTCCACGAGATAGAGCATTAGAAATACTCAGAGCCGTGTTTGTACCATAGGATAACTGCATATTGGCAAATGGAGAAAGCTGGGTGTAAATTGTTTCATAAGCCCTGCGAATTTCGTCAATTTGTTCGGACGGTGTGCTCTTTGCCAAAACAATCGCAGTATATTTTTGCCCCTGCATAGCAAGAGCCAGCTTTTCTAAACCTTGTATGAAAGTTTCATTGTCCTTAAAGTCTTCATCCTTATTATTGGCAACACAAGAGACTGAGGCTATATTTTTAGTTGGAATTTCAGCTAAAAATGCCTCCGCTTGCGGGTCAAGTAAGTCCACAGATTTTACTCCGGGAAATTGACCAATCAAGGCATTTTTTAATGTATCTTTTAGAGATTTTGTAGTTCTTTTATCATCTAATGACCGTACTCCCATATAGAAGTCTGTTTTTTCGCCATCGCTATTTGCAATAATGAATATACCGCAATTCAAATTCTGCACCGAATTGAATACGGAAGCAAACTTATATGTTGAATATTCATCTTTCTGATAAACCATTTCCGTAATTTTAAATAAACGGATATCACTGATTTGCTTAAACTCATTACTTAAAGGAATAATTTCAAAGTCGGTAAGTTTGTGCAGATATTTTTTTAGGATGATGTCATCCACAAGCTTACTTGCTTCCTCTAGTTGTGTTTTCAGATTCTTTATAGTTGGGAGATTCTGTTTAACTTGTTCTGGCATGTAGGCAACATCAGAAAACCCTGAAGGAAAGTCCTTCTTTTGAAGGATAGGTATATCACTCATTGTGTTTTCCTCCATCAATAATCAAAGCAGCAACACCGCCGCCAACTGCGGCACCAACAGCAATTCCGCCAACCACACCAGCGGTAGAGGCTCCTGCAGCAGCTGTGACCACACCTCCGATCGCAGCACCAGCAATCGCACCAGCACCGATTTTGGCGCCTTGATAATCACCCTGTTCTTGGCATCTGCGTTTTTCTTCTTTGTAGGAATTATGCTGCCTGGTACTAACCGTTCGACAGCTTGTTTGCTCCTGTTTCAGAGGTGCCGTTTTTGTTACTGGTCTAAGGTAGCGGACAACTTCTTTCAAATGATTTATTCTTTCATGAGAAAAATTAGAAAGAACTTTCACCATTACGCTATCCATATACTCATCACTCCATAGAGTCTGGTCTTCAATAAACTCTTTCCCATCGTGTTTATCATAAAGCCCCGTCATTGCGGCAGCTACTTTTTCCATAGCGTTGAATTCCGAAAAGGTCGGATCAACGAGCAAACTATCCTGCATCATAATCCTTACACGGCGAACATTTCCAGACTGAACTGCTTCGTAAAATGCGTTTGTTAAAGCCATAAAACTAACCTCCTCCTATATTTCAAGTATCGAATTAACCTGTTTTTGAATATCCTCAAGCCATTTCAACCGAGCTTCTGTTTCTTTGATACGTTTTTCTGCCAGGGTTTTATCGGTTGCATACCTTCCAAGTTCAGATAACTTTTCTTTCAATATAGCATCTAATCTTTTAAATTCATTGTCATATACTTTGGCAATGTGGTTTGACTGTTTGATTGCGTATTTTTGAGCAAAGTTTCCATTGGCTATTACACCTTCCTTTATTGGTGCAAAAAATACCTGAGCCAACTCATTTGCGGGAACATATTTTACAGTCTTGTATTTAGTTCTGTAGTATCCATCTTCTTGAAACCATGTCCAGGGTTTATACCATTTCTTATCTGTGTTTTTAATCCACTCTTTTCCATCCTCAACCTTTTTAGATTGGGTAAGTTCTGTCGCAGAGAATTTGTCAGCATCAGGAATACGTCCACTCATAAGTTTAAGAGGATCAATAGAGATACCGGCAGGACGCGAGGTATCGATTTCAATTATAAGAGAAGATAATTTTTTCTTGTATTCCTGAAGTAAAGCATTACTTGTTGCTATTAAATTTCCACGAATAAGCTTATCCAGATCATTTTGAAAAGCCGGTTCCAGTGTTTTTGCATACTGCATTAAACGATGCACTTCATCCCTAACTTCGTCCATATTAAGTTCACGGCCACGTAAAAGATCAATTTTCTGACGAATTATAGCCTGATATTTTTGAACAATCTTGTCAATAATCTCTTTTGCATCATCATTCACTTTGATTACGGCATCATTAACTGCGTTTTCAAATTCTTTCGCAGATTCAATATCATCCACTTTTTTACGAATCGTTTCTATTTGACAGGCGATGCGTTCTCCATCCTCAATATTCTTGGCAAGTTCCTGTTTGGTTTTTTCAAAAGCACCGACTTCTTCTAATTTATGCATGAAGGTATCAACGATGTTTTTAATTTTTGCTGTTTTTGCATATTTCTGAACATATTGGCGAATGGCCGCTTCAACGGAAACAACGCCGGTATGGATCAAAGCCTCTGTCGCTGCATCGCTATTATTCTTAGCCTCATCCAGTTTCATACCAATATCACTACGAATGCTTGCAGGAAGAGAAGCGTAATTTTCAAGATGCAGAGTTTCATTTCGATTCAGTTTACGAACTTTCATTTCTGTTTCGTCTCTTGTGTCCTCATCCATTTCGACCCCACTCTGCATCAGGCGAATATTCAGTGCCGGCAATGCCGCTGCAGGAAACAGATTCGGATTGGTAATTCCATGCCCCTTGAGATATGCATGGATTCTATCCAGAGTCTGTGCAGTATCGCCATCTTCCTTCCGACGGTCGTCCATTTTATTCACAACAAAGATAAATCGGTCTTTACTCTGTTTTCCCCCAACCTTCATACTTTCAGCTACTCGATGAAGAAGAGCATCGTCGTCATCGGAGCCGAACGTACCCTCCATAATATATAAAACAAGAGATTTCGAGGACTCATTCAAAAACTCACTCTGAACCTTTTTGTGCTCTTCATTTCTTTTATTATTAGGACCTGGCGTGTCAATCAGTACAAGAGATACATCTTCCGAAGACACAAACGGTATATTTCCATTGGCTTTAATAACTGAAACTCTCTCATCAGCGTTAAGTCTTGTCATTGTAGAATATGTGAGATCCTCATGAGTTTCAATCAGCAGATTATCTTTACTATAAACCTCAGCTTGCCAGGTATCATTTTCCTTTGTGTCCTTAATCTTTGTAATAATTGCCGTACATGCTTCCTGTTTTGATGGCATTAACTTCGCTCCAAGCATGGAATTGATTAGTGTGGATTTTCCAGTACTCATCGTTGCAACTACACACACCTCAAAATCGCTGCTTTTTGCGTGTTCAAAAGCACTGAGGATCTCTTTATCCTTTAGCTCCGCAAAAGGCCCTTCTTGTATTTCCTTGAAGACCTCGTCTATCAGTCCTTCTTTATCAGAAGTTTCTTTTGCCGGAATCCGTTCAAATTTTACTGTAAATTTTCTACGGTCAAAAGCCTGTGTAAATACTTCTGTTAAATCTTCAAAATCCAAAAGAGTTCCGTGAAATGTTATATCATAATCTGTGTCATTATACTCATCAATTAAAATCTGAGGAAGTTCTTCCACCCATTCCTGCAGGCGAGAACCTTGAAATATTAGTTCTCCAATTTTACTATTTTGTGCCAGTTTTTTTCCATCAACGGTAAGTTCAGTTTCCAGCTTATACGGATTGTATTTAATAAAAACTTTCTTCATATGTGCCCCTCCATAAATTATTTTTTCTAAACCATAAAGCCCCGATGCTTTGCTTAATTTTATATACTCTGTATCATGAGTAAAATATGTTACATTATCATAAAAATGGGAAAGATCATACGATGGTCTTTTAAATTTCTTTGCAAGCATTGTATATTCATCCAGTTCATCTTCTGAAAGTATTTGTCCTGTATTTTTCATTTTTATCAGCAAACCAAAGTATGCTGAAATTGGGCAAATGATCGGATTATCATATCCAAGTTTATCCAGATCCGAACGAAGCTCCTTCACACTTTCTTCAATACTGTCAGAATTACTATTATAATTGTCCAATTTATTTAGGACAAAAATAACCTTATCTTTTGGGATATTATCTGCAACCCATTTTAAATGTCGCATCTCTGCATCCGTACCAAGATTCGTAGGACTGATCACATAAAGCAGTTTATCATATTTACAGTTTAGTAATGCTTTGTGTGTAATTTCGCTGTGTTCTCGGTATGATGCCGCATTCACTCCCGGCGTATCAATAATACAAATACGATTTTTGATTGGCTCTATTCCCGAAAAATAGGATGCTATCGAAATACTGTTTTTCCAATCATAATTTCTCAGGCTTTCCATATTTGCATTGAACTGGACAGACGATGTCTTCAAATGAATGCGCTCATCTTCAAACGGCTTATTATATAAATTGCATATATTACCGGTGCAAACTTCCTGCGAGGTTCGTGCCAAAGGTTTCCCAATAAGTGCATTAATTAATGTGGATTTTCCAGCACTAATGTTTGCTGTAACAATGAAACGGCGTTGTCTGTTGTTTTCAAATGCACAAATTGATCGGTATTGCGATACAAGCGGTTGTACATATGTAAATAATTTCTGATCATCGTTTCTCGATAAGGTATCAAAAAGCAGATCAACATCCTTTTTTTTGTTAGATAAAAAGGAATTAATTACCTCCTTTGCGTGTAAAATTAACTGCTGATCCAACAAAAGAAGTCCTATATCACATAAAATACAAGATAGTTGTTTGCTTTTGTAAAGGCGAGACAAACAGCGTGCTGTTATTTTGTGGGCATCTTTTACTATTTCATTGTTCTTAAAAGATATATCTTCATTCACTAAAAGCAATTCTTTGTATTGCTCTAAACGATTTTGAATATATTGATAGAATATCACTTGGTCATCGAAATTATACTCGTCTAATACTTGATGCAAAATATATATCAAGGCCACCCAATATTCTTTTTTTTCTTTTAATTTTAAACATTTTGCCGGATGCTCTTGAAAATCAAGTGCTGCAGTGAAGTATTTCCATTCATCTGACATGATTCGTTTTCTCCTATGTTATTTTATATATTTCTATATTCTCCTGCCCCTTCATCCACAAATTCAACCCCATTTCCCCATATATTTCCGCAGTTACCAGATAACTTCCGTCTTCCTGCTTCACTGCGTTGGCTGTAGGCAGGCGGTCCAGTATGGCGTTGACATCTGTTCCGGTGTAGGTAAAACTGGTTTTGTGTAGCTTTCCACCAAACATGAACGGAATGCGCTTCCGAAATTCACCTTCTTCAAACCGATCTTTGTAGGGAACATGGAAGGTTTCTTTGGAAATTCGGTAAGAAACAATCCGGTCAATCCGGTATATGGTAGGATACCCAGGGTGCTTTTTGTCATGTTCCCCAATATAGGCAATTAAGTAGAAATAGTATTCTGAGCAGATAATTCCTACAGGTTTCAAATTGGCATGAGTGACTTCTCCATTTGTCTTTTGATAGTCCAAATGAACGAAATGGTGCTGGTATACCGCTGTTCCAAGTTCCCATATGCGGTCAATCAGCATTTTCTGGTGCCGTGGTTCTACATAATGAAACAGCTCGTTACGAATCAAGTCTGCCATCTTTTTCCGTTCATTAGCAGGAAGGCAGGCTTCGATCAATTCCTCAACAATGTGCTCCATCTCTTCTTTACAGAGAGAACGGCTTTCCATCAAAATCTTTGATATGGCAAAAAGCTCTGCATTTGTCAGAGCAACGGTTTTAGAATTGACCAGACGAAAGCCTTTCTGGACGTGGTCATATCGGATTTCAGCAAATTCACCTGTTCGCATAAAAATCTCGAATAGAATCAATGTCTCTTTGAATCGAACGGGGATTAACTCCGTATTCTTCGGCTAGATCTGTTTTTCGGATCGTTTCACCGGATAAGAGACGGCTGTATATTTCCAGTATTCGGTCATGTTTTTTTGTACCAGAGTTCAAAGCAGAATCCTCCCTTCAGTTGCTTGATACAAATTATAGCACATTCCGATGACACCAGATGTCACTGAAAAAAAGGAATTCGATCTATTTTTATTCTATCACAAATAATGCTAATAGACAAGGATTCAACTCCCCTGTTAGACGCTTCAAATTGTCTGGGATATCCGTAAAATTAAATGATGGAGGTAGTTTATGAACGGTTTGGATTATACATTGATTGGAAGTAGGATACGCAAGGTGAGAACTACTTTAAAATTAACACAGGAAGAAGCTTCAGAGCGGTGTGATATTACCAATTCCTTTTACGGGAATATTGAGCGTGGGGACAAAAAGATGAGCGTTGAGACCCTTGTGAAAATATCCAAAGGCCTAGGAGTATCTTTGGATTAT
The DNA here is from genome assembly GCA_963557065.1 of uncultured Lachnospiraceae bacterium. Taxonomy (GTDB): domain Bacteria; phylum Bacillota; class Clostridia; order Lachnospirales; family Lachnospiraceae; genus UMGS1370. The sequence goes on from CAUWCT010000070.1 coordinate 9,426, forward strand.
CTGGTATATGGGGAGATCCCGGAGAAAGGAAGACCGCTGGGGACGCTGCTGCAGGATATTCGCCGAAGGGCTGATGATCAGCAGTATGAAAAGTTTTTACTGCTGATAAAGACTCTTTCTGAAATCATTGATCAGCTATAATGATGAAAACGAGTTTTTTCTGGATAGATATTATAGATAAGAATAGCAGCCCTAATTTGAGCCAGGTGCATTGTCACAGGGCTTTTTTTTATGCCCCCAATTTGGCATTTTGTTGGGAATGACAGAAGATGTCAATGGAGATTGCTATTCTAAAACTAGAAGAGAGGAGGCGAAGAGGGATGAAACGGTTCCAGGCATCGATAGCTCGATATGGGTATGGTATGGTTTATGCAGAGTCAAAGGATGAAGCGGAAGAGAAGGCGAAACATCTGCAATCCGATGAGATCCAATGGATTCGAAGCAATGGAAGTGAAAATATGATTGTTTATGTTGCAGCACTTCCGCTGGCAGATGAATAAGCGTAGACACGTAGAAAGGGGAAAAAGGATATGATAAAACGATATTTAGGAACAGGAATTTTATTATCTATTATTTTTGCAGTTTCTGGATGTAGCGACAATGCGCAGACAACAGCAGCTTCAAGTGATGCTAGTGTGGAGGAAACTGAAGGCGAAGGCATTAGTGAAACCAGGCTGCATCTTGGAACAGAAATTTTAGACTGGGAATATGCAATGGAGAATCTACAGTATGGTCCTCTTTATATAGCAAAACGCTTGGAAACCAGATATGACGATACGGTGGTCGGGGCAATTGAAAAAGAACTGGACCATTTGGAGCAGGTAGAGGAAAGCGATTGGATCGCCTATGATGTCGAATATTTGCTGGGTTCTCCAGTTCCGGGAGATATGGCAATGGTACTCCGGGCAGACCATCAGGATCCATTTTCTGAAAGAGGGGTTTATGAACTGAATTATATTGTTCTGGAAGAAACGAAAAGCCTGATAGATGGAGATGGATTCACCAGAGAAGCACCAGTGTATTATATGATTTCTGATATACAGGAGTTCTATGATGGGTATGAGGAATTCCAGGCCCAAAAGCTGTTGCAGAATGAAGAGAGGGGAAGTATAGAAGACATGGCTGCTGGATCCTACTCAGCAGAGGTAGTAGAAACAGCTGCTGCAATGGCGGCAGAGAATAGGATGGATGCTTCCGAATATATTCTTCCCGACAGTGATACACGTTACCTGGCGGAAGAGGATGTGGCTGGGTTAAGCGAGGACGAAATCAGGATTGCCTTGAATGAGATTTATGCACGTCATGGAAGAATTTTCCAGTCAGAAGACTTAAATGTACACTTTTCATCCCAACCCTGGTATGAACCGAAATATTCTGCTGAGGAATTTAGCGCAATCGAAAGCAGCATTATGAATGATTACGAGAAAAAGAATATTGAATTTCTGGCAGAGGTTCGGGGTGGAAAATCCGGTTCAGGACAGGCATTTGAAGAAGACTGGATGTATGGCATGTACTATCTGGATTTAGGCGAAGGCGGCATTACAGCGGAAATTGGTTACTATATAGATAGTGGTGAAGATTACCTTTCCCTGTCTGGTTCTTATCTGGACAGCTATGGAGAATTTTCCGGTACAATTACGCATCTGGATGATGGTACGATGTTAGCAAGCAGCGAATTTGAGGAAAGTGTTCGTTTTGAATACAACGGAAAGGATCAGATTGAGATTCTGTCAGCAGATAATACAGGTGGCATGGATTTCCCAGGCTTTGAAGGGGTTTATCAGAAAACCGAGGATTTTCCACGGTAGCAATGGATTAGATATTTGGAAGAAGCGGTGAAAATTGCCGCTTCTTTCATTTTTCAAAATTATAGACAGATATTATAACTGTGAGTAATTCATAAGGAGGTCTTTAAAGTGGACAAGCGGATTCTCACAGTTATTCTCAGCATTCTTGCAGTCATCCTTGATGCAATGAAAGATGATGAATAACACCAGCCCAGGTCAGATATGGCCTGGGTATTTTTATGCAAAAAAATAAATCAAAGGAGGAATTGAAAATGGCAGCAAACGTTGAAACAATGTTTTACACAAGGACAGCACCCTGGCACGGACTGGGAACAAGGGTACTGGAAGCTCCGACTTCCAGCGCAGCCCTTTCCCTTGCCGGATTGGATTGGAGGGTGGTTCAAAAACCGCTTTTTACGGAGGACGGACTTTCTGTTTCCGGTTTTAAAGCGAATGTAAGGGATACGGATAATCAGGTATTGGGAGTAGTGTCAGACCGATATAAGGTGGTACAGAATGAAGACGCCTTCGCCTTTACAGATGAACTGCTGGGTGAGGGCGTTACCTATGAGACGGCTGGAAGTCTGCAGAACGGCCGCCGTACCTGGATTCTGGCAAAACTTCCCCAGAGATATATTATCAGTGGGGATGAAATCACGCCGTATCTGGTTTTTATGAACAGCCATGATGGAACCGGAGCAATTAAGGCAGCCATGACACCAATCAGGGTTGTGTGCCAGAATACGCTGAATCTGGCACTGTCTACAGCAAAGAGAAGCTGGTCAACTATCCATACGGGGGATATTCATGGCAAGCTGGAAGACGCCAGAAATACCCTTTTATATGCAGACCGGTACATGGCAGAACTGGGAAAAGCCATTGACCTATTAAACCGCCAGAAGCTTTCAGACCGTCAGGTATTGGAGTACATAGATAGTTTGTTTCCGCTTCTGGATAATGCCAGTGAAACCCAGAAGAAGAATATCCTTAAAATGAAAGAGGATATGAAGTGCCGTTATTTTGAAGCGCCGGATCTGGCACATGTGGGAAAGAACGCTTACCGCTTTGTAAATGCAGTCAGTGATTTTGCCACCCATGCCAGACCGTTAAGGGAACGCTCCAATTATCGGGAAAGTCTGTTTGGAAAGACGGTTGACGGAAATACCATGATTGACAGGGCTTATGAGATGGTAAAAGCAGCGTAGAAATGTTTGCATAAGATTAGAGTATCAGTCAATGGTACTCTCTTTTTTATGCAAAAATAGGAACAGGAGTGATTGGAATGGAACAGAAGAAAATCAGGCTGCTCCGGCCGGATGAGATCGAGTGCCGGATTGGAACAATCAGCGAGAAAGGCCTGAGTCTGCTGTTGTTTATGGATGCAAGAGCAGCACAGAACATTTTGGATGAAAGTTTTACATCCTTTGGGTGGCGCAGAACCCATCAGGAGATTGGCGGAAGGCTGTACTGTACGGTAGAGGTCTGGGATGGAGAAAAAAAGCAGTGGATCAACAAGCAGGACGTGGGGACGGAAAGCTTTGCGGAAAAGGAGAAAGGGGCGGCTTCCGATTCCTTTAAGCGGGCCTGTTTTAACTGGGGAATTGGACGGGAACTTTACTCCGCACCGTTTATCTGGATTCCGGCAGACCGAGTGAGTATTCAGTATGATGGAAAGCGGTATACCACACCGGAACACTTTACGGTAGCAGCTATCTCTTACAATGAGAATCGGGAAATCTGCGGGCTGGAAATCCGCAACGGCGCTAACAGGCCGGTATTTGTAAAACGGGTAATTGGGGAACCTGTGCCAGCCGCAAACGGAGAAACAAAGCAGGAAGTGAAGGAACAGGAACCAGCTTCTGCAGCACCGAAAAGCAATGGTGCCGATCCGTCAGAAACAGTAAAGAAGCAGCTTACGGCAAAGATGAAACGGGACATGCAAAAGGAGCTAGACCGGACTGGTGTAGCGTTGGAGAAAGTTCTGAAACGATACCATCTTGCGGATATTACCCAGATGACGGCAGAGCAGTACAGGGATGCCATGACCGGACTGAAACGCTCCCAGTCCAGGACAGCTGCATAAGAAAGAAGGGAGAAAATATGAGAGAGCAAAGTCAGAAAGAACGGCTGGAACGCTTAATAAAGCGGCCTGTTCCGAAAAAGAAGGTGGGAATTGTCCGGCTGGAAATGGTAAAGGAAAGCCGTTGCCTGTATGGAACAAAAAAATTCCGGAAGCCGGAAGAAGCGGCAGATATGATAAGGCCGCTGTTAAGGCCAGCGGATCGGGAAATGCTGGTGGTTCTGGCCTTAAATAACCAGATGGAACCTCTGGCGCTGGAGATTGTGGCAGTAGGAGGATTGAACCACTGTTATATAGAGCCAAGGGATATTTATAAAATGGCGGTATTAAATAATGCGTCCTATATTATCTGCTTTCATAACCATCCGTCCGGTGACTGCAGGCCAAGCAGGGAAGACCGCCTGATTACGGAACGGTTATGGAAGGCAGGAGAGATTCTCGGCATTACGCTGGTTGATCATATCGTGGTGGGAGAAGACTGTTTTTACAGCTTTCGGAAAGAAGGAAAATTAATCGTTCAAGAGACTACAGCAGCATAAAGGAGAAGAGCATGATTCAGATTATTATTATCATTTGTATGGCAGTATAGGAGAAGAGCATATGAAAAAATTAGTGTCAACGTTACAGTTATCAAGAGAAGAATGGCTGCGTTACCGCAAGCAGGGAATCGGCGGTTCTGATGCAGGAGCCGTATGCGGATTAAATCCGTACCGGACAGCCGCCCATGTGTATCTGGATAAGATTACAGAGGATGTGGAAGAAATAGATAATGAATCCATGCGTCAGGGAAGGGATCTGGAAGAATATGTAGCCAGGAGGTTTATGGAAGAAACAGGGTTAAAGGTAAGACGGAGCAACTATATGTATCAGCACGAGGAGCATCCGTTTATGGTAGCAGACGTAGACCGTATGATTGTGGGGGAACGTGCAGGGCTGGAATGTAAGACAGCCAGTGCATACAGCGCCGGAAAATGGAAGGATGGACAGATCCCTCCCCATTACCTGATTCAGTGTGTTCATTACATGGCCGTGACTAATGCGGACTGCTGGTATCTGGCAGTAGTGATTCTGGGGCAGGGATTTCAGTGGACGAAGATTGAACGGGATGAGGAACTGATTCAAAACCTGATTCAAATCGAACAGAACTTCTGGGAGAATTATGTACAGGCAGGCGTACTGCCGGAGGCAGACGGATCAGATGCGTATACCGAGCTGTTGAATCAGCATTTCCATACGGCAAGAAAGGGCATGGAGATTCAGCTTTCCGGTTTCCAGACGGATTTAAAACGCCGCCAGGAGATTGTGGAGCAGATAAAAGCACTGGAACAGGAGAAGAACCAGATCGAACAGACCATCAAAAAAGAAATGGGAGAATCCGAGTGGGCGATAGGAGAGGATTATCGGATTCACTGGAGCAACGTGGAGAGCACCAAAATTGATACCAGACGATTAAAGGCAGAGCGGCCGGATATTTACACGGAGTTTTCCAAAGAGGTAAAGAGCCGGAGATTCCAGATTTTGGCGGCATAAAAAGGAAGATGGAATGGGAACAGAAGAATTTTTTAAAATGATGTTAAACGAACGGATATGCAGCGTGATTCAGGAAAAATACAAACAGGATGATGAACGGAGAAACGCATATCAGAAGGCTGTGGAACAGTGGGAACAGGTGTTAAAAAAACAGGGAAAGGAGGTGGAACAGGAATTTGACCAGTACTTTTCCGCAAAGGAGGCGTGGGAGGCCGAGGAACAGGAGGCATTGTATCTGGCTGGTTTTTCAGATGCCATTCAATTGATAAAAAGGATGGGACTGATTGGTTAAGGTTGTATCTATATCAGAATAATAATATAATATTGATATTAAAAGACGGGAGGGAAGAAAATGGAAGCAGAATTGGAACTGTTAAAAATGCTGGCAGAGGCCCAGAATGATGTGGAAAAGGGATGCGTAGCCCCCATTCAGGACACCTTCCAGGAAATCAGGGAAACCCTTTTAAGAAGAATAGGATTATGAGGATTTAGTATTGCAAATAATACAAAAAGGTCAGGGGACAGCCGGTGTGCTGTCCTCTTTTATTGTGGAAAAGCATTCTGGTGATATGTCAAGAACCTTTTGAAAAAGATTTTGATGTGTC
>CAUWCT010000071.1:0-15324 GCA_963557065.1 uncultured Lachnospiraceae bacterium
CATTTTTGTAATTTATTTATAACTGAAAAATTCCAGATGATATTGACGAATATAAATCAATATTCTTTCTATGATTTCTTCATCTCCATATTGATAGAATTGGTGGTCAAATTGTTCATAAATACTGCTCATTTGTTCCATTTTCATTTCAAATTCTTCTTCACTCGTGCACTCGTCTACGATTTCAGAGGGAGAAACAAACTCTTTTGGTAGTTCTTCCACAATTTTTAAATATCTATCCGATACACCTATTTTTTTTAAAGCTATTATAACTGCGGATTGGCTAATATATTTCCCATGTAGATCTAAAAAGCCAATATGCCCTTCACGCATTACTTCGGAACAATAACAAAACGCTATTACTGCTACTTTTTGTATTTCAGAGAGTTTGTTAAAACCCAGATTTTGATGAGGAATTATTTCTCTTATAAAACGCATAAATTTTTCCAATAATATATTATCGTTATCTAGCTCAAATACTTCCGTCTCATATTTTATCATATTAAAGTATCTCTCTACTCCCGATTTTCTGTTTTTCTTAACTTCCTGATAAACTGGAAGTTTCTAAGCGAAATTATCATCGTGCCATGTTATGAATGTAGGCAGCTTATGATACTTTTCAAAATATTCAAGGGCTTCCATCACCTGTTCTGCGGGCAATACACAAGATAAAGGATATGGGTCAAGTTCACCATTTATTATAAAATTCATGGTTTCATCATTTGTGCCGGTATAGTTCGGATTTCTGGAGCTTAATCCTGCGTCACCTTCCTCGTTATAATAATTGAGCCAACCCCAATCACCATTTATCAAGCCACACATCGCCCGTTCATCATCTTCTGTTTCTTCTAAATAAACCCAGATTTCTTTATACTGACCGTTTTTCCAACTATCAATAATCATATAACTATTTCTCCTCAAACACCGATTTTTTACTCTATTCAACTCCACCATAAATTGGAAGTTAAGTAGCTGTTAGACTTTCATTATAAACTCCTGTATTCCATATTTCGTCAAATTTATCTTTAGAAATAATAGTTGCATAAAAGCCCTCTCCCCAAACATTTTCGTTTAATTCATCAACAGTTGGAACTGGACACACTTCTACAACATCACAATATAGGTCATTATAAAACTTTACTGTCCTGTCTACAAAAATTTCTATCGCTCTTAGGGCAAAACGGTCATCATTCACATCGACTTCATAAAAATATACCATTGGAATATCATCAGATTCGTATTCCATAAATAGTTGTATATACTCAATATTCCTTTCCATGATAATTACCTCATAGCAACTTCCGATTTGTTATTAACATCATTATACTGTATTGCCTATCAAAAAGATAGCATATTTATGAAACTTGTCGGCTGGTAACAGCCTGAAGCATAAGGTATTCCCAGGCGGCTTCGCTGTGGAACAGAAAGGTGAGAAGTTCCATCACATCACAAGTCAGAAGTGCAGGCTCTTTCAGAAAGTTTTCAACATACCGGCATAAGTACAAAGGCGGTTACAAACTCTGTAACAGTTCAGTCATACATCTTCTTGCCCGCCTGTAGCGGACAAGAAGCGTCTGGCGTCCGCCCTATGAAGATTCAGACAGAAAAACTCTTATGAAAACAAGTTTTCAATGCTTTTTTCTGCCTGAATCTTCGCATGGCTGAACTGTTACCAAACTCTATCTAAAAACAATGATTTTTCCTTTGCAATTTTTTCACGTATCATATATAATAATGATTAGAGTTGCCATCTGTTCATTTTTCTATGAAAAATGGCTTTATTAACTAAGGATGCCGGAGAGATTTTCTGGCAGCACATCCCTGATTCTAAAAGAATTCCCCAATACTATGCAAATAAAATAGACAGATTACATAAAAGAAAGGCGAGGAATTATTTATGCGTGAAAAGTTGAATACGCTGCCGTTAGCAGAATTAAAAGAATTAGCCAAAGCACAGGGCATTAAAGGAGCCAGTGCAATGCGCAAAGCAGATCTGGTGGAACTGTTGTGCCAGACTGCTGATAAGAGTGACAGAACAGATAAAAATGAAGCGAAGGACAAAGAAAAGGAGAAAGCGGTGCAGCCGGCCAGAGTGCATCAGCCGAGAAATAACCGCCAGGAAAACGGAACCAGAGAGGGAGCCGTTCGCAGCAGTCAGACAGAGGCAGCCCCTCAGGAAGAACTGTCAGAGTTAGACAGCGGATTGGAGGCAAACGGTATTCTGGAAGTAATGGCAGACGGATTTGGATTTATCCGCTGTGAAAACTTTCTTCCGGGAGAAAATGATGTATATGTTGCGCCCTCCCAGATTCGCCGTTTTAATATGAAAACGGGAGATATTGTCCGCGGAAACCGGAGAGTGAAGGCGCCTACAGAAAAATTTGCCGCTCTTTTATATGTTACGTCCATCAATGGCTATCCCGCTGCCAGTGCGGAGCGCCGTCCTAATTTTGAAAATCTGACTCCAATTTTTCCAAATCAACGCATTCATATGGAGACTCCCGGAGGGAAAAATACGGTAGCTATGAGAGTTCTGGATTTACTGGCTCCCATAGGAAAAGGCCAGCGAGGCATGATTGTGTCCCCGCCCAAGGCAGGAAAAACAACCCTTTTAAAACAGGTTGCCAAGGCGATTACCACCAACCAGCCGGACATGCACCTGATTATTTTGCTGATTGATGAGCGCCCGGAGGAAGTAACGGATATTAAAGAGGCCATTACAGGGCCCAATGTGGAGGTGATTTACTCTACGTTTGACGAACTGCCGGAGCGCCACAAGAGGGTTTCTGAAATGGTAGTAGAGCGGGCAAAACGTCTGGTAGAACATGGAAGAGACGTGACTATTTTGCTTGACAGCATTACCCGTCTGGCAAGAGCATACAATCTGGTAGTCCCGCCGTCTGGAAGGACTTTGTCCGGCGGTCTGGATCCGGCGGCTCTTCATATGCCTAAGCGGTTTTTCGGTGCAGCCAGAAATATGAGGGAAGGCGGCAGTCTTACCATTCTGGCGACGGCCTTAATTGATACCGGAAGCCGTATGGATGATGTAATTTATGAGGAATTTAAGGGGACCGGCAACATGGAACTGGTGCTGGACAGAAAACTTTCAGAAAAGAGGATTTTCCCGGCAATCGATATTTTAAAATCCGGAACCAGACGGGATGACCTGCTGTTAAGCAGGGAAGAGGCAGAAGCGGTAGACATTATCCGCAAGGCGACCAATACCCTGAAACCAGAAGAATCTGTAGAAAAGATTTTGGATCTGTTTGCAAAGACCAGAAACAACCGGGAGTTTGTGGAAATGGCGAAAAAAGTGCGGTTTTAGTGCTTGCAATCCCTGATTTTCTATGATATACTTACTAAGCTGTGCATACAGCACAAGTCGTGACAGATGCAGCAATGCATTTTGCGGTCGGAAACCGCACAATAAGAATAGAGAGGTGAAAATCATGAAAGAGGGAATCCATCCAGCCTATTATCAGGCAAAGGTAGTTTGCAACTGTGGTAATGAATTCGTAACTGGTTCTACCAAGCAGGACATTCACGTTGAGGTTTGTTCCAAATGCCATTCATTCTATACAGGTCAGCAGAAAGCTGCCGCTGCTCGTGGACGTATTGATAAGTTCAATCGTAAGTACGGCGTTAACGCTGGCAAATAAGTTTGAGCACATAGGGTTGAGCTTAGTGGAAACACTTGCTCAGCCCTTGTTTTGTATAACAGGAAATTACTTCACAACGGTTCTGCTGTACAAAACAAGGTGCTCCCCACAGGATGCGTATTCGCACGAAGATGTAGGAGGACATTCATTTGAAATATTCTGGTATCGGCGGTCAGGCAGTGATTGAGGGAATCATGATGAAAAACGGAGATGATTATGCCACAGCAGTCCGCAAACCTGACGGGACCATTGAAGTAAAAAAAGATACCTATGTAAGTTTAACAGAAGAGGTAAAGATTTTATCCCTGCCATTTATCCGGGGCATATTTAATTTTGCAGATTCCATGGTTTTGGGAATGAAGAGCCTGACCTGGTCTGCCAGCTTTTTTGAAGATGATGAGGACAGCCAGCCGGGGAAATTTGAATTGTTTTTGGATAAGGTATTTGGAGAAAAACTGGAAAAAGTTCTGATGGCGTTTGTCATGGTATTTTCCATGGTAATGGCCATAGCCATTTTTATGGTTCTTCCCATGTTTTTGTCCGATATTTTCCGGAAATTTATCCCATCAGAGACAGTGATGGCCATATTGGAAGGCGTGATCCGGATTGCAATTTTTATCCTGTATATCAAATTGATTTCCCGTATGGAAGATATTAAACGCACCTTTATGTACCATGGAGCTGAACACAAGTGTATTAACTGTGTGGAACACGGACTGCCTTTAACAGTGGAAAATGTGCGGAAAAGTTCCAAAGAACACAAGCGCTGCGGGACCAGTTTTCTGCTGATTGTCATGGTAATCAGCATTCTGTTTTTTATGGTGATCCGGGTAGAAGACGTATGGCTGCGGGCTGCAAGCCGCATTATTTTAATTCCGGTTATTGCAGGCGTTTCTTATGAATTTTTAAGACTGGCGGGCCGGAGTAATTCCTGCGTAATCAATGCACTAAGCCGTCCGGGTATGTGGATGCAGGCGCTGACCACGACAGAGCCGGATGATTCTATGATTGAGGTTGCCATCACAGCAGTCGAAGAGGTATTTGACTGGAAGGCATATTTGAAAGAAAATTTTCCTGAATCTGCCGGAATGGGGGCAGAGGGATGACGCTTTTGGAACTTCTTGCAGAAGGGGCGTCCAGACTTTCAGCAAAAGGGATCGCAGAGGCAGAACTGGATGCCAGGTATCTGCTTTTATGGGAAACAGGCATCAGTCCGGCCATGTTCTTAATTGAGAGAAGCAGAGAAGCGGACAGCCGGACCGAGAAACGGTTTTTGGAATTAATAGAGCGCAGGGGAAAACGGATTCCTCTCCAGCATATCCTGGGGACTCAGGAGTTTATGGGACTGGAATTTATCGTAAGTCCAGATGTATTAATTCCCAGACAGGATACGGAAACCCTGGTGGAGCGGGTTCTTGCGGATGAAACAAGAAACAGGCAGTCCGGGAAGCCGGACAGAGACAAACCAGGGCCGGCGCTGTTGGATATGTGCACAGGCTCCGGGTGTATCGCATTGAGTCTGGCGGTTTTGGGAAAATTCAGACAAATAACCGCAGCGGACATTTCTCCTGACGCATTGGCGGTTGCAGAAAAAAATGCAGAACGTTTGCTTCCAAAGCAGGTGCAGAAAGAAAAGGATCTGGAGTTTTGCCTGATAGAAAGCGATTTGTTCCAAAATATTCCGAAGGAACAGAAATTTGACATGATTGTCTCCAATCCTCCCTACATTCCAAGCCGGGTAATCGAAGAACTGGAGCCGGAAGTGAGAGATCATGAACCGAGACTTGCTCTGGATGGCATGGAAGATGGACTGGAGTTTTACCGGAGACTGGCGGCAGAAAGCGGCAGCTTTTTAAATCCCCAAGGCCGTATCTATCTGGAAATCGGATACGATCAGGGGGATGCAGTAACAGAACTTTTAAAAAATGCAGGTTTTATAGATATAGAAATAATCAAGGATATCCCCGGCCAGGACCGGGTAGCAGCGGCGAAATGGCCGCAGGAGGGTACCCATGTTTGACAGATTAGAAGATATTTTAATTCATTATGAAGAATTGATGCTGGAACTGAGCAGTCCGGATGTGACATCTGATGCGAAGAAGTTTCAGAAATTGATGAAGGAGCAGGCGGATCTGGCTCCCATTGTAGAAGCATATAAAGAGTATAAAAAGGCAAAACAGGCCATAGAGGACAGTCTGGCAATGCTGGAAGAAGAGTCTGACGAAGAGATGCGGGAACTGGCAAAGATGGAACTTTCAGATGCCAAAAAGAAGGTGGAGGAACTGGAGCAGACCATTAAGATCCTGCTGCTGCCAAAAGACCCCAATGACGAAAAGAACATAGTCCTGGAGATCCGCGCCGGAGCCGGCGGAGACGAGGCGGCTCTGTTTGCAGCTGAATTATACCGGATGTATGTCAACTATGCAGAAAGCCAGCATTGGAAGATTGAACTGGTCAGTGTCAACGAAAACGGCATCGGCGGATTTAAGGAAGTTCAGGCCATGATCAGCGGAAAAGGCGCATATTCCAAGTTTAAGTACGAATCCGGCGTACACCGTGTACAGCGTGTGCCGGAGACAGAGTCCGGCGGCCGTATTCACACTTCGACTGCAACCGTTGCCGTTATGCCGGAAGCAGAGGATTTTGATATTGTAATTGACGACAAAGATATCCGTATTGACGTTATGAGAGCATCCGGAAACGGCGGTCAGTGCGTCAATACTACAGACTCGGCAGTGCGTCTGACCCACATTCCTACGGGAATCGTGATTTACAGCCAGACAGAAAAATCCCAGCTGCAGAATAAAGACAAGGCGTTCCGTCTGCTGCGCTCCAAGCTGTATGATTTAGAGATGGAGCGCCGTCAGAACGAAGAGGCAGACGCCCGCCGCAGTCAGATTGGTACAGGAGATCGCTCTGAAAAGATTCGTACGTACAACTTCCCCCAGGGAAGAGTGACGGATCACCGTATCAAATTAACTCTGTATAAGATTGACGACATTATGAACGGCGATTTGCAGGAACTTTTAGATGCGCTGATTACTGCCGATCAGAGTGCAAAACTGGCAAAGTTAAACGAGAACTAAGACAAAATCTTTCGATTGCCGGATTTGCAAAAACCCTGAATCTATGGTATTATTAGCATCAGTACACAACTGACCATATGTGCGCCGGCATATCGTCCGGCATACCAGGAGGATATGATGAAAGGTATTATTTTAGCAGGAGGGAGCGGAACCAGACTTTACCCCCTGACCAAGGTAACATCCAAACAGCTTTTGCCAATTTATGACAAACCTATGATTTATTACCCCCTTTCCGTATTGATGAACGCCGGGATTCGGGATATTTTGCTGATTTCCACCCCGGACGATACGCCAAGATTTAAGGCGCTTTTGGGGGACGGAAAGCAGTTTGGCATTAATTTGTCCTATGCAGTTCAGGAAAGTCCAGACGGACTGGCTCAGGCATTTATTATTGGTGAAGAGTTTATCGGTGAGGATTCTGTAGCCATGATTCTGGGCGATAACATTTTCCATGGCCAGGGCTTAAAGAAGCGCCTTCGCGCAGCAGCGGAAAAGGAAAAAGGGGCGACGGTTTTCGGTTATTATGTAGATGATCCGGAGCGGTTTGGCATTGTGGAGTTTGATGAAAACGGACGGGCTATTTCCATTGAGGAAAAGCCGGAACATCCAAAGTCCAACTACTGCGTAACCGGCCTGTATTTTTATGACAACCGGGTGGTAGAGTATGCAAAGGCATTAAAGCCGTCTGCCAGAGGAGAACTGGAGATTACGGATTTAAACCGGATTTATCTGGAGAATGGGGAACTGGACGTAACCCTGATGGGCCAGGGATTTACCTGGCTGGATACGGGAACCCATGAATCCTTAGTAGAGGCTACCAACTTTGTCAAGACGGTGGAGACCCATCAGCACAGAAAGATTGCCTGTCTGGAAGAGATTGCCTATTTAAACGGCTGGATTACCAGAGAGCAGGTGCTTGAGGCCTATGAGGTATTAAAGAAGAACCAGTACGGCAAGTATTTAAAAGACGTATTGGATGGAAAATATGTAGATAAGCTGTACAATTAAAAGCAGACCAGGAGGACGCTATGAAAATTATCGTAACAGGCGGAGCCGGATTTATCGGCGGCAATTTTGTACATTATATGGTAAACAAATATCCGGAAGATGAGATTATCAACCTGGATTTGCTGACCTATGCAGGAAATTTAGAGACATTAAAGCCGGTAGAGGATAAGCCAAACTACCGGTTTATCAAAGGGGATATTGCAGACAGAGAGTTTATTTTCAATCTCTTTGAGACGGAAAAGCCGGATGTGATTGTCAACTTTGCGGCAGAAAGCCATGTGGACCGTTCGATTACAGATCCGGAGATTTTTGTGCGGACCAACGTAATGGGAACCACCACGCTTCTGGATGCCTGCAAGCAGTACGGAATCAAGAGATTTCATCAGGTATCTACAGATGAGGTGTACGGAGATCTGCCATTAGACCGCCCGGATTTATTCTTTACCGAGGAAACTCCGCTTCACACCTCCAGCCCCTATTCATCCGCAAAGGCCAGCGCAGATTTATTTGTACTGGCATACCACAGAACCTTCGGGCTGCCAGTGACGATTTCCAGATGTTCCAATAACTACGGCCCCTACCAGTTCCCGGAGAAGCTGATTCCGTTAATCATCAGCCGGGCGCTGGCAGACGAGGAACTGCCGGTATACGGAACAGGAGAGAATGTGAGAGATTGGCTCCATGTGGCAGACCACTGTGAAGCCATTGACTTAATCCTGAAAAAAGGAAAAGAGGGAGAAGTCTACAACATCGGCGGGCACAATGAGAAAACCAACTTAGAGGTGGTAAAGACAGTATTAAAGGCATTAAACAAGCCGGAAAGCTTAATCCGCTTTGTAGCAGACCGTTTGGGGCATGACAGAAGATATGCCATTGATCCGAAGAAGATCGAGACAGAACTTGGCTGGGAGCCCAAGTACAACTTTGATACAGGAATGGAGCAGACCATTCAGTGGTATCTGGACAATGAAGACTGGTGGAAACACATCATCAGCGGAGAATACAGCCAGTATTTTGACAGGATGTATGGCAATAAATTATAAATAGCAACAGTTCAGCCATGCGAAGGTGCATGGCTGAGCATTATGATTATCGCGCAACGGGGCGCCTGGAAACAGAAGAGGAAAGCCGCGCAGCAGGTTTTTCTGCTGTGGGGAAGTTCTGGAGTTTTCGGGCGTTTTTATTAATCAGCAGGAGGAGACGGGACATGAAAATTCTGATAACCGGATCAAAAGGTCAGTTAGGCCATGATTTAATGAATGAATTGGATAAACGGGGAATAGAGTATATTGGCGTAGATGTAGAAGAGATGGATATTACCGACGCAGCGGCATGCCGCAGAGTGATTACAGAGGCAGCGCCGGATGCGGTGATTCACTGCGCTGCCTATACTGCCGTAGATGCAGCAGAAGACAATGTAGAATTGTGCCGCAGGATTAATGCGGAAGGCACGAAACATATTGCGGAAGTCTGCCGGGATTTGGATATTAAAATGATGTATATCAGCACAGATTATGTGTTTAACGGCGAGGGAACCCGTCCATGGGAGCCGGATGATCACAGAGAACCTTTAAATATTTACGGCCTGACCAAATATGAGGGAGAGGTTTATATTGAACGGCTGGTAAAAAAGTTTTTTACAGTCCGGATTGCCTGGGTATTTGGGGCCAACGGCAAAAACTTTATTAATACCATGCTTCGCCTGGGAAGAGAAAAAGGAGCAGTCAGTGTGGTAGATGACCAGATCGGCTCTCCTACGTATACCTATGATCTGGCCCGTCTTTTGGCGGATATGATTCAGACGGAAGAATATGGCCGCTACCATGCGACCAATGAGGGATTATGCAGCTGGTATGAATTTGCCTGCGAGATTTTCCGCCAGGCAGGAATGACGGATGTAAAGGTAACTCCTGTAGATTCTTCCCAGTTCCCGGCTAAGGCAAAGCGTCCGAAAAACAGCCGGATGGATCGCTCAAAGCTGGTAGAAAAAGGCTTTGCTCTGCTGCCGACCTGGCAGGACGCGTTGAGCCGTTATCTGAAAGAAATTGGATAGACAGCAAAAAGAAAGACAGGGTTTGGAGGACAGCGAAATGGGAAAATATTTTGGAACGGATGGATTTCGAGGCGAGGCAAATGTAACGCTGACCGTAGAGGACGCGTTTAAGGTAGGACGTTTTCTGGGCTGGTATTATGGACAGAGAAAACCGGATGAACGCACCAGGGTAGTAATTGGGAAAGACACCAGACGCAGCAGCTATATGTTTGAATATGCGCTGGTTTCCGGTCTCACTGCTTCCGGAGCAGATGTCTATCTTCTCCATGTTACTACGACTCCCAGTGTGTCATATGTGGTCAGAACAGAAGAGTTTGACTGTGGAATTATGATTTCCGCCAGCCATAATCCTTATTACGACAATGGAATCAAAGTGATTAATGAAAAGGGCGAGAAGCTGGAAGAGAGCGTTATCACAGAAGTCGAGAAATATCTGGATGGAGAACTGGAAGAAATTCCACTTGCAAAAAGGGATCAGATTGGCCGTACAGTGGACTTTGCAGCGGGAAGAAACCGCTATATTGGTTATTTGATTTCTCTTGCAACCCGTTCTTTTAAAAATACAAAGGTAGCGCTGGACTGTGCAAACGGAAGCGCATCTGCGATTGCAAAAAATGTATTCGACGCACTGGGGGCGGAGACACATGTGATTGCCAACGAACCCAATGGGTTAAATATCAATACCGACTGCGGATCTACTCATATCGAAAACCTGCAGGCATTTGTAAAACGGGAAGGCTGTGATGTGGGATTTGCATATGACGGAGATGCGGATCGGTGTCTGGCTGTGGATAAAGACGGCAATCTGGTAGACGGCGATACGATCATGTATATATGCGGAAAATATATGAAAGAGCAGGGAACACTGCCCAACAATACCGTAGTGACTACGATTATGTCTAATTTCGGTCTTTATAAAGCTTTTGACAGAGAGGGAATTTCCTACGAAAAGACCGCAGTTGGAGACAAATATGTTTATGAAAATATGTCTGCCAATGGACATGGTCTGGGCGGCGAACAGTCTGGCCACATTATTTTCAGTAAAAACGCTACGACCGGAGATGGAATCCTTACCTCTTTAAAGGTGATGGAAGTGATCCTGGAAAAGAAACAGCCGTTGGATAAGCTGGCTTCTGAAATTACCATTTATCCTCAGGTTTTAAAAAATGTCCGGGTAAAAGATAAAACAGCGGCCCAGGAAGATCCGGATGTAAAGGCAGAAGTGGAAAAAGTGGCAGAGAGTCTGGGAGAGACAGGGCGTATTCTGCTGCGCCAGAGCGGTACAGAGCCGGTGGTGCGGGTCATGGTAGAAGCGCCAGACCATGAAACCTGTGAAAAGTACGTGGATCAGGTGATTCAGGTAATGGCAACAAAGGGGCATTTTGTGGAGTAAGGAAAGAGTTACGGCAGAGAAAAGGAAAGGCGGGGAAGAGTCATGTTAAATTATGAGAGATATAAACGGGTTCCTGTAGTGGATTTCCCGGAGCGCACATGGCCCAATAAGGAGATTGGGGGAGCGCCTGTCTGGTGCAGCGTGGATTTGAGAGACGGCAATCAGGCTTTGGTGGAGCCCATGGAAGTAGAGGAAAAAATAGAGATGTTCCAGCACTTAATCAAGCTGGGATTTAAGGAAATTGAGGTGGGATTTCCGGCAGCATCTCAGATCGAATATGATTTTCTTCGCCAGTTAGTGGAGCGCAAACTGATCCCGGATGACGTGGTGGTTCAGGTATTGGTTCAGTGCAGGGAACATTTGATTAAGCGGACGTTTGACGCCATTCAGGGTGTAAAAAAAGTAATTGTACATATTTATAATTCAACATCCACCCTTCAGCGGGATGTGGTATTTCATAAGGACAAAGAAGAGGTAAAAGAGATTGCAGTAATCGGCACCAGGCTGGTGCAGAAGTATGCAAAGGATTATACAGGGGAACTCCAGTTGGAATACTCTCCGGAAAGCTTTACCGGCACAGAGTTAGACTATGCCCTGGAAGTGTGCACTGCAGTTCAGGAGACCTGGGGGGCCACAAAGGACAAAAAGGTGATTATCAATCTTCCGGCTACGGTGGAGATGAATACCCCTAACGTGTATGCGGATCAGGTGGAATGGATGAATACTCACTTTAAGAACCGGGAAAGCATTATTCTGAGTATCCATCCTCACAATGACCGGGGAACCGGCATTGCCGCAACAGAGTTAGCCCTGTTGGCAGGCGCGGAGCGTGTGGAAGGAACGCTGTTTGGAAACGGCGAGCGCACCGGCAATGTGGATATTATGAATATTGCTTACAATATGTTCTCTCAGGGGATTGATCCAAAGCTGAATCTTGAAAACATTACAGAGAGTATAGAGGTATATGAGCGGTGCACCAAAATGGACATCCATCCCAGACATCCGTATGCAGGAAAACTGGTATTTACTGCTTTTTCCGGCTCTCATCAGGATGCTATCAACAAGGGAATGCAGGCTTTGCATGAGAGAAACAGCCGGTATTGGGAAGTTCCCTATCTTCCCATTGATCCAGGCGATATTGGCCGCAGGTACGAGCCGATTGTCCGGATCAACAGCCAGTCTGGAAAAGGCGGCGTAGCTTTTGTTATGGATACTTTCTACGGATACAAACTTCCAAAGGGAATGCACAAAGAGTTTGCGGATATTATTCAGAAGATTTCGGAGAAGCAGGGAGAGGTTGCTCCGGAGCAGATTATGGAAGAGTTCCGCAGCAATTACCTGGAGCGCAAAGAGCCAATGCATTTTATCAAATGCCGCATCAGCGATACAGATGTTGGAAATGGGGAATTTGCAACTCTTGCCAGGGTTACTTTTATGGACCATGGAGTTGAAAAGACCTTTGAAGGGGTTGGAAACGGCCCCATTGACGCAGTTCAGAGAGGACTGGAAGAAGCTTTGGGAATCCAGATTCGGGTTATGGACTACAACGAACACGCATTGTCCATTGGTTCCGGCGCACAGGCTGCATCCTATATCCATCTGGTAGATCTGACAACCGGAAAGGCGACCTATGGCGTAGGCATCAGCTCCAACATCACCAGAGCGTCCATCCGAGGCATTTTCAGCGCTGTAAACAGATTGTTTTATTAATGATTTAATATATTGCTAAATATTCGTGCAAATGGCATATACTATAATTGCCAGAGGAAAGGGGTTGATAGGATGACTGGAAATACTACAAACATCAGTATTTGCATGGACGCAGATTTGAAAGCGCAGGCGGACGCATTGTTTAATGAACTCGGTATGAACCTGACTACAGCATTTAACATCTTTGTGCGTCAGTCGCTTCGTGAGGGCGGCATCCCCTTTGAAGTGAAGCTTGAACGGCCCAATAAGGAAACGGTTGCTGCTATGCTGGAAGCAGAAAGGATTGCAAAAGACCCGTCTGTAAAGGGCTACAATGACCTTGACGAGTTATTTGCCGACTTGAAAAGATGAAAAAAACAAAAATGTTCTGGTTCTGACGCTGGCCCGTACCGGCACACACAGCGATTTGTTCGGCAAATAAGTCGTTTGCCGTTGTATGGGGAAACTACAGGGGCAACACACCTCAAAAAAGGGCTGTCCGCTTCACGATTTACCAATCGTTAAAGCGACAGCCCCTTTTCATTTGCATATCACGTTTTTATAAACTCTTTACAGCTTCCACAATATGTCTGGAAGTCAAACCATATTCTTCTAACAGAGCAGCCGGAGTACCGGACTGACCAAACTTGTCTGCGATTCCAATTTTTCTAAATTTGAAATCACCGTTTCCAATCAGAACATCTGCTACTGCATCGCCTAAACCGCCGATAACAGAGTGTTCTTCAACCGTAAGCACTTTTTTACACTTTCCTGCGCTCTTTAAAATCGTTTCTCTGTCAATGGGTTTAATCGTATGGACATTGATAACTTCCGCATGGATACCTTCGGCTGCTAAGGCTTTGGCAGCTTCCAGGGATTCATTTACCATAATGCCGCAGGCGAAGATAGCAACGTCGCTGCCTTCGCAAAGTACATTGGCTTTGCCCAGTTCAAAAGGCATATCCTCTTCAAAAACAACAGAAGGCATTCTGGCTGTGCGCAGGTAAGCAGGCCCCTTCATATCTACCAGGGCTTTTACTGCCCGCTTTGCCTCATTCGCATCACAGGGAACCACTACAGTCATGCCTGGAATGACTCTCATCAGGGCAATATCTTCAATGGCCTGGTGGCTTCCGCCGTCTTCTCCCAAAGTAACGCCTGCATGGGAAAAAGCAAATTTTACATTAAATTTGGAATAAGCACATCCATTGCGGACCTGGTCGTAAGCGCGTCCGGTACCGAATATTGCAAATGTGCTTACAAAGGGAATATACCCCATAGCGGCTAAACCGGCAGCCATATCTACCATATTGGCCTCTGCAATACCGGCGTTAAAGAAACGTTCCGGGAATTTGTCAGCAAACTTGTAGGTCATGGTGGAGTGGGAAAGATCCGCGTCCAGAGCCACGATTTTGTCGTTGACTGCGCCTAATTCCTCCAGGGCCTCGCCGTAAGCAACCCGAATGGCTTTCTTCTCACTCATAATCAATCCTCCAATTCTTTCAGTGATGCCTGGCGCTCCTGCTCATTGGGGCCTTTGCCATGCCAGCCAACCTGATTTTCCATAAAGGAAACGCCCTTGCCCTTTACAGTGTGGGCCAGGATACATTTTGGTTTGCCGGAAACCGGAACCTGGAATGCATCGCTGACAGCCTGCAAATCGTTGCCGTCAATCTCAATGACTTCAAAGCCAAATGCTTTGAATTTGTCAGAAATACTGCCCAGACTCATAACCTGGTCATTGGAGCCGTCAATCTGAAGTCCGTTGTTGTCGATGATCACAGTCAGATTGTCTAATTTATAGTGGGCTGCAGCCATGGCGGCTTCCCATACCTGGCCTTCCTGAAGTTCCCCATCACCTAAAAGAGTGTAGACCTTTGCGCCTTTGCCCTGAAGCCTTGCCCCCAAAGCCATGCCGACAGCGATTGATACACCCTGTCCCAAAGAACCGGTAGAAGCTTCTACGCCAGGACAGCGCTTGCAGTCCGGATGTCCCTGAAGCATACCATTAATTTTACGGAAACTTTTAAACTCGCTTTTGTCAAAGAATCCGCGTTCAGCCAGAATGCCGTACAGCGCAGGAGCAGCATGGCCTTTGGACAATACAAAACGATCCCGATCTTCTTTGAGTGGGTTTTTGGGGTCGATATTCATCTGATCGCAGTATAAAACAGTAAGGATCTCAACTGCAGATAAAGAGCCGCCCGGATGTCCGGAAGCTGCGTCAGCGGTTAAATTGATGATATCGCGGCGCACTGCGCGGCAAGTCTTTTCTAAACTTGCAAGATTCATGATCTACCTCCTAAATTTTTACGCATAATCGACTTAAGAATATCAGAAAAAGCAGAACTTGTCAACGAGCCGCAAAAATTTAGAATACTTTTTATAAGCCATTTATGATAATGTCCTAATATACCATAAATGAAAATGTCCCGG
>CAUWCT010000072.1:0-14644 GCA_963557065.1 uncultured Lachnospiraceae bacterium
GAATAGCTAAAATAGAGGCTTTTTGTGCAAAATAAATAAGAAAGTATAGAGAGATAGAGAATATGGAAAAGAAAACAGTAGCAGTGCTGTTTGGAGGTCAATCCTCTGAACATGTAGTTTCCTGTATGTCCGCGGCAAATATTGTGGAACAGATTGACACCGATCGATATGATCTTCTGCTCATAGGAATCACAGAAGATGGCCATTGGCTAAATGCCCCGTCGCTGGATTCCATTCGGGACAACAGTTGGAAAGAGAGCCGCAAAGAGGCGGTAATTCTTCCGGATGCCACAAAGAAATGTGCACTGATTAAAGAAAAGGACGGCTGGCGGGAAGTTCCCATTGCAGCTGCCTTTCCGGTGCTTCATGGATTATACGGAGAAGACGGAACCGTTCAGGGCTTGCTGGAACTGGCCCGCATTCCTTACGTGGGATGCGGAGTTCTGGCATCTGCAGTTTCCATGGACAAGCTGTATACCAAGATCATTGTTGATGATCTGGGAATTCGCCAGGCTGCTTACGAGCCGGTGATGAAAGAACAGTTTTCTCACATGGATGATGTGGTAAAACGTGTTGAGTCGCGTTTTTCTTATCCGGTATTTATTAAACCCAGCAATGCCGGGTCATCCAAAGGAGTGTCCAAGGCGGAAAACAGAGATGCTCTGATCGAGGGACTTATAGAGGCATCCCGCCATGACAGAAAGATTCTGGTGGAGGAAACTATCCTGGGCCGGGAAGTAGAATGCGCGGTATTTGGCGGAGGAACGGTTCCGGTAGAAGCTTCAGGAGTAGGAGAGATTTTGGCAGCAGCAGATTTCTATGATTTTGACGCCAAATATTACAATGAGGAGTCCAGAACCGTAGTGGACCCGAAACTTCCGGGCAACGCAACCGAGACCATCCGAAACAATGCCGCTGCGATTTTTAAAGCAGTGGACGGCTATGGTCTGGCGCGGGTGGATTTTTTTGTAAAAGAGGATGGAGAAGTCGTGTTTAACGAGATCAACACTCTGCCGGGTTTTACTGCCATCAGTATGTACCCCATGCTCTGGGAGGCAAGAGGCGTTGATAAAAAGACTCTGGTAAACCGGCTGATTGAGCATGGTCTGGCGCGCTGACGGGTTTGGCCGGCAAAACTGCATGAAGAAAACAGGAGGGTTTTCAGATGACAGACAGAAATGCCCCTATTGGCGTATTTGATTCCGGGGTAGGCGGTCTCACAGTAGCCAGAGAGATTATCCGGCAGATGCCGGATGAACAGCTCATTTATTTTGGAGATACGGCCAGAGTTCCATATGGAAGCAAATCCAGAGATACCATTTTGCGGTATTCCAGACAGATTATCCGTTTTTTGGAGAGCAAACAGGTAAAGGCCATTGTAATCGCCTGTAATACAGCCAGCGCCTATGCTTTAGAAGAGGTAAAAAAAGAGTTGGATATTCCGATTATCGGAGTGATCCGGGCCGGAGCAGTAAGCGCAGTAAAAGCCACTCAAAATGGCCGGATTGGCATTATTGGCACAGAGGGGACTATACGAAGCGGTATTTATGAAACTGTAATTAAAGAAATGCTGCCGGGGGCAGAGGTGACAGGAAAAGCCTGTCCGCTGTTAGTCCCTCTGGTGGAAGAGGGATTGTTTCACGATTCGGTTACAGACGAGATTGCCTCCCGTTATCTCAGCGAGTTAAAGGCAAAGTACGTGGATACGCTGGTACTGGGGTGTACCCACTATCCGCTGCTGCGTTCTGCTATCAAGCGTCTCATGGGAGAAGGGGTTACGCTGGTCAATCCGGCCTATGAGACGGCAGTTGAATTAAGAGAGCTGCTGAAACAGAATGATTTGATTGGCACAGGGGAAGCGGGACAGGGGGAAAAATACCAGTTTTATGTAAGCGATTTGGCAGAAAAGTTTACCAGTTTCGCTTCCGCCATTCTTCCGGAACAGGTAAAAGAAACCAGAAAGATTGACATTGAAACCTATTAATGGATGGTGCAGATAGCACTGCATTTTTGCAACAGTTCAGCCATGCATCTTCTTGCCCGCCGTAAGCGTGCAAGAAGCGCCTGGCATCCGCCCTATGAAGATTCAGACAGAAAAACTCTTATGAAAACAAGTTTTCAACACCTTTTTCTGCCTGAATCATCGCATAGCTGAATTGTTACTGTTTTTTGGAAAGCAGGAGAGTTATATGACAAAAGAGGTACTTGTCACAGTCAGCGGACTTCAGTCCATGGGCGGTGAGAGCGATGAGATTCAGGTGATCACTCCGGGAAATTATTATAGAAAAAACGGAAAACATTACATCGTTTACGATGAAATGATAGAAGGGTACAGCAATCCGGTTAAAAATACGATTAAAGTGGGAGAGGATGTAATAGATGTAATTAAGCATGGCATCTCCAATGTCCACATGGTATTTGAAAAAGACAAAAAACGTGTGACATCCTATACCACTCCTATGGGAGAAATGATGATTGGACTGAACACAAACAACATTCAGGTCGAAGAAAGAGAAGATGCGCTGAACGTGCAGGTCAGCTATTCGCTGGATATTAACTATGAACATATATCCGAATGCAGCATTGTGGTAAACGTTCAGTCCAAGGGGCAGGCGGCAGTAGATTTGATGAGTTGAAAGCTGCTTTTTGAATAATTGCATAAAGAGAAAAATACGGCGGCCGTACTTAATAACTTGTACAGCAGCCGTATTTATTTACTCTTCTTTCTTGTCCTTTTTCCAGAACATCAGCTTGTCCCGTAAGCGTTTCTTCTTTGAAGCAGGCTGAATGGACTTGCCGCGGACACTTTTTAAATCAGTAATATAGAGTCCGCTGATAACAACTTTGGCTTCGCTTTTAACAGGGAGAACCTGGTAAACTCTTTCATCCGCAATGAGGGTCATGATTTTCGGGCCAACTTTCGCTTTTACAATCGGAAGCTTTGCCCAGCGCATATATTTTGGGGTCTGCTCATAAACCATCTTGGGGAGGCCGGATTCTTTAATTTTTAATTTCTTTTTATCAATTACCAGAATTGAGACAGTCTGCTTGGCAGCTTCCATCATAGACTGAGATGCGGCCTGCTTTTTTTCTAACTTGCGTCCGAAGTAGTACAGCACTCCCAGAATGATTGCAGCGATAAGCAGAATCCAGAGAATTACGTTTAAAATTAAGTTCCAGTTCATCGGGCAATACCTCCAACAGTTTCCTTAGTATCGGTAAGATTATACCATTTATAATGAAAAAAGGCAAGTAAAAGTGAAAATTCTATTAAGATTGTACTTGACAGCTTGACAAGCCTGTGCTAAACTGGAATGTGCACTATTGTGGCGATTTGTGCCTTTATAGGCTATTTGCGCCCAAAAATAAAACGTGAAAGAAAAAGAAAACAGGGGTGAAACGTCAATGGAGAAAAGCAAGATGCGTCCGGTGCCGGCCGGTAAGAGCGTAAGAATGAGCTTCTCAGGACAGAAAGAAGTCTTAGAGATGCCAAACCTGATTGAGATTCAGAAAAACTCCTATCAGTGGTTCTTAGACGAAGGACTCAAGGAAGTGTTTGAAGACATCTCTCCGATTGCGGATTTTGCAGGCCATTTAAGCCTGGAATTTGTAGACTTTACATTATGTAAGGATGATATAAAGTACACCATCGAAGAGTGCAAAGAGAGGGACGCTACTTATGCAGCACCTTTAAAAGTAAGGGTGAGACTTTGCAACAAAGATAAAGACGAAATCAATGAACATGAGATTTTCATGGGTGATCTTCCGCTTATGACAGATACAGGATCGTTCGTTATCAACGGAGCAGAGAGGGTTATTGTCAGCCAGTTGGTTCGTTCGCCGGGTATTTACTATGGCATTGCCCATGACAAGGTGGGAAAAGAACTGTACAGTTGTACGGTGATTCCAAACCGCGGCGCATGGCTGGAATACGAGACGGATTCCAATGATATTTTCTATGTTCGTGTGGATCGTACCAGAAAGGTTCCGGTTACGGTTTTGATTCGTGCGCTGGGCTTTGGCACCAATGCAGAGATTATTGACTTGTTCGGTGAAGAGCCGAAATTGTTAGCCAGCTTTGGTAAGGATACTTCTGACAACTACCAGGATGGCTTATTAGAGTTATACAAAAAGATCCGTCCAGGCGAACCGTTATCCGTTGATAGTGCAGAAAGCTTGCTCAACAGCATGTTCTTTGACCCCAGAAGATATGACTTGGCAAAAGTAGGCCGTTACAAATTTAACAAGAAACTGGCATTTAAGAATCGAATCAAAGGCCATACCCTGGCGGAAGATGTCGTTGACACCACCACAGGAGAGATTCTGGCAGAGGCCGGCACCAAGCTGGATAAGGAAATGGCAGATAAGATTCAGAATGCAGCAGTTCCATTTGTATGGATTGAGGGACCGGAGCGCAAACAGAAAGTTCTGTCCAATATGATGGTAGACCTGGCTTCTTATGTTTCCTTTGATCCGGAAGAGGTTGGAGTTACAGAATTAGTTTACTATCCTGTGCTGGAATCTATCCTGTCAGAAGTTGGAACTTCTGATGAAGAAGAATTAAAGGCAGCAATCCGCCGCAGCATCCACGAGCTGATTCCAAAGCACATTACCAAGGAAGATATTTTAGCATCCATTAACTACAATATGCATCTGGAGCAGGAAGTTGGTGCGGCAGATGATATCGACCATCTGGGCAACCGCCGCATCCGCGCAGTAGGCGAACTGCTTCAGAATCAGTACCGCATCGGTTTGTCCCGTATGGAACGTGTGGTAAGAGAGCGTATGACTACCCAGGATATGGAGGGTATTACTCCCCAGTCCTTAATCAACATCAAGCCGGTAACTGCAGCAGTGAAGGAGTTCTTCGGAAGCTCCCAGTTGTCCCAGTTTATGGATCAGAACAACCCGCTGGCTGAGCTGACCCACAAGAGACGTCTTTCCGCATTAGGTCCTGGAGGTTTGTCCAGAGATCGTGCCGGATTCGAGGTTCGAGACGTACATTACACCCACTACGGACGTATGTGCCCCATCGAGACGCCTGAGGGACCGAACATCGGTCTGATCAACTCTCTTGCAACCTATGCAAGAGTAAATGAATACGGATTTATCGAAGCGCCATACCGCGTTCTGGACAAATCCGATCCATTAAATCCAATTGTAACTGACGAAGTCGTATACCTGACTGCTGACGAAGAAGATAACTTCGTAGTTGCACAGGCAAACGAACCGTTAGACGCAGAAGGCCACTTCATCAACAACAACGTTTCCGGACGTTTCAGAGAAGAAACTTCTGCATTCCAGAAAAAAGCCATTGACCTGATGGACGTTTCCCCGAAGATGGTATTCTCTGTGGCAACCTCCATGATTCCTTTCCTGGAGAACGACGATGCGAACCGTGCTCTGATGGGATCCAACATGCAGCGTCAGGCAGTTCCGCTGCTTTCTACTGAGGCGCCAGTTGTTGGCACTGGTATTGAGAGCAAAGCGGCAGTTGACTCCGGCGTGTGCGTAGTGGCAAAAAATGCCGGTGTAGTAGAGAGATCTGCTTCCAATGAGATTATCATTAAGAGAGACTCTGACGGCAACAAGGATGTATATCATCTGACTAAGTTTAAGAGAAGCAACCAGTCCAACTGCTACAACCAGAAGCCGATTGTATTTAAGGGCAACCATGTACAGGCCGGCGAAGTTATCGCAGACGGCCCGTCCACTTCCAAGGGCGAAATCGCTCTGGGCAAGAACCCGTTAATCGGATTCATGACCTGGGAAGGCTACAACTACGAGGATGCGGTTCTGTTAAGCGAGCGTCTGGTACAGGAAGACGTTTATACCTCTGTTCATATTGAAGAATACGAGGCAGAAGCCCGTGACACCAAGTTAGGACCGGAAGAGATTACCAGAGACGTTCCTGGCGTAGGTGAGGATGCATTAAAAGACCTGGATGAGAGAGGAATTATCCGTATCGGTGCAGAAGTCCGCGCCGGCGATATTCTGGTTGGAAAGGTAACTCCAAAGGGAGAGACCGAACTGACTGCAGAAGAGAGACTGCTTCGCGCAATCTTCGGTGAGAAGGCAAGAGAAGTCCGGGATACTTCCTTAAAAGTACCTCATGGTGCATACGGTATCATCGTAGATGCCAAGGTATTTACCAGAGAAAACGGAGACGAGCTGTCTCCTGGCGTAAACGAGACTGTCCGCATTTATATTGCCCAGAAGAGAAAGATTTCTGTAGGTGATAAGATGGCAGGACGTCATGGCAACAAGGGTGTCGTTTCCCGTGTACTTCCAGTAGAAGATATGCCATTCCTTCCAAATGGCCGTCCGTTAGATATCGTACTGAATCCTCTGGGCGTACCTTCCCGTATGAACATCGGACAGGTGCTGGAGATTCACTTGAGCCTTGCTGCCAAGGCATTAGGCTTTAACATTGCAACTCCGGTCTTTGACGGCGCAAACGAGAACGACATCATGGATACTCTGGATATTGCAAACGACTATGTAAATGGAACCTGGGAAGAATTCCAGGAGAAATATAAAGATGTGCTGGATGAAGGCGTTATGGATTATCTGGGAAGCCACTTAGAGCACCGCGCTCTCTGGAAGGGCGTACCGCTGTCCAGAGACGGTAAGGTTCGTCTGCGTGACGGACGTACCGGCGAGTATTTCGACAGCCCGGTTACTATCGGACACATGCACTACTTAAAGCTGCATCATCTGGTAGACGATAAGATCCATGCACGTTCCACCGGCCCATACTCCTTAGTAACCCAGCAGCCTCTGGGCGGTAAAGCTCAGTTCGGCGGCCAGCGTTTCGGAGAGATGGAAGTTTGGGCTCTGGAGGCATATGGTGCATCCTATACCCTTCAGGAGATCCTGACTGTTAAGTCCGATGACGTTGTAGGACGTGTAAAGACCTACGAGGCAATTATCAAGGGCGAGAACATTCCGGAGCCGGGTATTCCGGAGTCCTTCAAGGTACTTTTAAAAGAGCTTCAGTCATTAGGATTGGACGTAAGAGTGCTGCGTGAGGACAATACGGAAGTTGAAATGACAGAAAACATTGATTACGGCGATACCGATTTGCGCTCCATTATTGAGGGAGACCGTCACAGCCGCCAGGATGAGTCCTTTGGCAATTACGGTTACCAGGAGCAGGAGTTCAAGGATAATGAACTGGTTGCCGTTGAAGATGACTATGTAGAAGATTCTGATGCAGACGGGGAGTTAGATCTGAATTTTGATGACAGCTTCGATGCAGACGATGCTTCTGATTTTGAAGATAACGAATAGGAGGGAGTACCGCTCATGCCAGAGACAAATGAAACTTATCAGCCGTTGACTTTTGATGCAATTAAAATCGGCCTGGCTTCTCCGGAAAAGATTTTGGAGTGGTCCCATGGCGAGGTGAAAAAGCCGGAGACTATTAACTACAGAACTTTAAAGCCGGAAAAAGACGGCCTGTTCTGCGAGAGAATCTTTGGACCCACCAAGGACTGGGAGTGTCACTGCGGCAAGTATAAAAAGATTCGTTATAAAGGCGTTATCTGTGACCGCTGCGGTGTAGAGGTAACGAAAGCAAGCGTTCGTAGAGAGCGGGTAGGCCATATTGCCCTGGCCGCTCCCGTATCCCATATCTGGTACTTTAAGGGAATCCCCAGCCGTATGGGACTGATTCTGGACATTTCCCCAAGAACATTGGAGAAAGTTCTGTACTTTGCATCTTATATCGTATTGGATCCAGGTCAGACCAGCCTTCAGTACAAGCAGGTCCTGTCTGAGAAAGAATACAGAGAAGAGATTGATAAATATGGCTACGGCGCATTCCGCGCAGGGATGGGTGCCGAGGCCATTCAGGAAATTCTGCAGGCCATTGATTTGGAAAAAGATTCTGCAGATTTAAGAAAGCAGTTAAAAGAATCTACTGGTCAGAAGCGGGCGCGTATTATCAAGCGCCTGGAAGTAGTAGAAGCATTCCGCAACTCTGGCAACAAGCCAGAGTGGATGATTATGACCGTGATTCCGGTAATTCCTCCGGATATCCGTCCAATGGTACAGTTAGACGGCGGCCGTTTTGCAACTTCTGACTTAAACGACTTATATAGAAGAATTATCAACCGCAACAACCGTCTGGCACGTCTTCTGGAGCTTGGCGCTCCGGACATCATTGTCCGCAACGAGAAGCGTATGCTTCAGGAAGCAGTAGATGCCCTGATTGACAACGGCCGCCGTGGAAGACCAGTAACCGGCCCAGGCAACCGTGCATTAAAGTCCTTATCCGATATGTTAAAGGGTAAGCAGGGACGTTTCCGTCAGAACCTGTTAGGTAAGCGTGTTGACTACTCCGGACGTTCCGTTATCGTAGTAGGACCAGAATTAAAGATTTACCAGTGCGGTCTTCCAAAGGAAATGGCAATCGAGCTGTTTAAGCCATTCGTTATGAAAGAGCTGGTTTCCAATGGAACTGCCCACAACATTAAAAATGCAAAGAAGATGGTTGAGCGTCTGCAGCCAGAGGTCTGGGACGTATTAGAGGATGTAATTAAAGAGCATCCGGTTATGTTAAACCGTGCTCCGACCCTGCACCGTCTGGGTATCCAGGCATTTGAGCCGATCCTGGTAGAAGGTAAGGCAATTAAGCTGCATCCATTGGTTTGTACTGCATTTAACGCAGACTTTGACGGTGACCAGATGGCAGTTCATCTGCCGTTGTCTGTAGAAGCACAGGCAGAGTGCCGTTTCATGCTGCTTTCTCCAAACAACCTGTTAAAGCCGTCTGATGGTGGTCCAGTAGCCGTTCCTTCCCAGGATATGGTTCTTGGTATCTACTATCTGACCCAGGAAAGACCTGGCGCAGCAGGCGAAGGCATGATGTTCAAGAGCGTTAACGAGGCGATTCTGGCTTATGAAAACAAGGCTGTTACCCTGCACTCCAGAGTAAAGGTAAGAGTCCAGAAGACCATGCCGGACGGCACTGTAAAGTCCGGAATCGTAGAGTCTACAGTAGGCCGTTTCATCTTCAATGAAATCGTACCTCAGGATTTAGGATTCGTAGACAGAAGCATCGAAGGCAACGAACTGCTGCTGGAAGTTGACTTCCATGTCGGCAAAAAGCAGTTAAAGCAGATTCTGGAAAAGGTTATCAACGTACATGGCGCAACCCAGACCGCGGTAACTCTGGATGATATTAAGGCAATCGGCTACAAGTATTCTACCAGAGCAGCTATGACGGTATCCATTTCCGACATGACCGTACCAGCATCTAAGAAGCAGTTAATTGCAGATGCACAGGCAACGGTTGATAAGATTGCAAAGAACTTCCGTCGTGGTTTAATCACAGAGGAAGAGCGTTATAAAGAAGTAATCGAAACCTGGAAGAATACGGACGACCAGTTGACTCACGATCTGCTGACCGGACTGGATAAGTACAACAACATCTACATGATGGCTGACTCCGGTGCGCGTGGTTCTGATAAGCAGATTAAGCAGTTAGCAGGTATGCGTGGATTGATGGCCGATACAACCGGACACACCATCGAGCTGCCGATTAAGTCCAACTTCCGTGAAGGTCTGGACGTACTGGAGTACTTCATCTCCGCTCATGGTGCGCGTAAAGGTCTGTCCGATACCGCACTTCGTACCGCGGACTCTGGTTAC
Organism: uncultured Lachnospiraceae bacterium; assembly: GCA_963557065.1. Taxonomy (GTDB): domain Bacteria; phylum Bacillota; class Clostridia; order Lachnospirales; family Lachnospiraceae; genus UMGS1370. Next base: position 9,658 of record CAUWCT010000072.1, read on the forward strand.
CTGACCAGACGTCTGGTAGACGTTTCCCAGGACTTGATTGTCCGCGAGACAGACTGCTGCGAAGGCAAAGAGATTCCATTCATGGAAATCAAGGCATTCACAGATGGACAGGAAACCATCGAGAGTCTGGAAGAGCGTCTGACCGGCCGTTACATTGCAGAAACCATTACCGATCCGGATACTGGAGAAGTAGTAGTAAAAGCAAACCATATGTGTACGCCAAAGCGTGCTGCAGCCGTTATGAAGGTATTAAAGAAACTGGGCAGAGACTCTGTTAAGATTCGTACCGTATTAAGCTGTAAGTCCCACATTGGTGTATGTGCAAAGTGTTACGGCGCCAACATGGCAACCGGACAGCCTGTACAGGTAGGCGAAGCAGTTGGTATCATTGCAGCCCAGTCTATCGGTGAGCCTGGTACACAGCTTACCATGCGTACCTTCCATACCGGCGGCGTTGCGGGCGGCGATATTACCCAGGGTCTTCCTCGTGTCGAGGAGCTTTTCGAGGCACGTAAGCCGAAGGGACTTGCAATTATCTCCGAATTTGGCGGCGTAGTTGCAATCAAAGATACCAAGAAGAAACGTGAAATTACGATCACAGACAATGAGACTGGCAACTCCAAGACCTATCTGATTCCTTACGGTTCCAGAATTAAGGTTCAGGACGGCCAGGTACTGGAAGCCGGTGACGAGCTGACAGAAGGTAGCGTAAATCCGCACGACATCTTAAAGATTAAGGGCGTTCGTGCCGTACAGGATTATATGCTTCAGGAAGTACAGCGTGTATACCGTCTCCAGGGTGTAGAAATCAACGACAAGCACGTTGAGATGATTGTTCGTCAGATGTTAAAGAAGATCAAGATCGAGGAAAGCGGCGACAGCGATGTGCTGCCAGGCGTATCCATGGACGTCCTGGACTTCAACGACATGAATGAAAAGCTGATTGCAGAAGGCAAAAAGCCGGCAGAAGGCAAGCAGGTTATGCTGGGTATCACCAAGGCATCTCTGGCAACCGATTCCTTCTTATCTGCAGCATCCTTCCAGGAGACTACCAAGGTTCTGACCGAGGCAGCCATCAACGGCAAGGTTGATAAGCTGATTGGCTTAAAGGAGAACGTAATCATCGGTAAGCTGATTCCTGCCGGAACCGGTATGAAGCGCTACCGCGATGTTCACTTAAGCACAGATCTGGAAAATGGAGAAACTCCATTAGACGAAAGCGAAATCCTTCAGCCCATTAATATCCAGCCGGAGGATGCAGAAGAAGTGTTGAACTTTGAGGAAGATGACATCTAAAAACAGCACCATCTAAATCATTTACAGCAAAAAAGCTGGCATCTTACAGAAAGTAAACCTCTGTGAAATGCCAGCTTTTTTGAATTGTATCAATTATCTTTTTTCGGCCCGGTCGTTAAAAAAGGAACCAACTCATCACTGTTATAGTGGTTATTATTGTTTCCACTGGAAGGATTGCTGGGAGTTGTGGTGCCAGGAGCAGAGTTTGAACTTCCTGGTGCGTTGAAATTTACATCCGATCCTCCAGGACCTCCGCTGCTGGAAGAGCCAGGGCCTCCTGTAGAGACATTTCCATTTCCTGCAGGAGGCGTATTTTGACTGCCTACATTCTGACATACACCATTGGCAGCAAAGGTATACGTGACTCCATTGAGAGTGAGAGAAGTATTTGCATACATCTGCCCATTTGAAGGATTTAAGTAAAAATACTGTCCGTTAATTTGAATCCATCCAGTAGCCATATGTCCGGATTCATTAAAATAATAGTAAGCATTGTCAATCAGAGTCCATCCCTGCGCCATCTTACCAGTAGAAACATCCAGATAATAGCGGTTTGTACCATCGGTCTGCCATCCGGTCAGCATACGTCCGTCAGTGTTCAGACAATAGTAAGAATCATTCACCTGCTGCCATCCGGTAGCCATTTTTCCGCTGGAAACAAAGTAATACCATTGACCGCCGATTTGATTCCAGTTGTTTACTACGCATCGGCCATCTTCCCGGAAATAGTACCAGGCATTGTCCATTTGCCGCCAGCCAGTGGCCATACTGCCGTCACCCTTCAGATAATAATAGTCATAGCCACTATTATTCCGGATTTTTAACCACCCGGTTACCATGACGCCAGTGGTATCATAAAGATAGTACCATTTATTATCAACCTGCTGCCATCCGGTAGCCATCAGGCCGTTTGCCTTAAAATAGTACCATTTGCCATCAATTTGTTTCCAGCCGCGGGTCATCAGACCGGAAGAAAGATCCATATAATAATATCCGTCGCTGGTATGAATCCATCCTTTGTGAATGGAACCATTATCTTCGATATAGGTATAATTGCCGTTATTGTTGTTCCAACCATACGTAACAGCCAAAGTCTCCTGCGCCGAAGTTAAAGTTAAAACTCCTGTCAGTCCGGCTGCGGCAAAAAACGGTATTAGGTGTCGCCTCATAAGTGCCCTCCTTACTAAGCATTTTCATAGGTAAACCTTAGATAAATGCAGTTCTTTTATCAGTATAACATAAAATAGGAAAAAACGCCTAACATTTTCCTTACATTTTTTACAGAATATCATAACAGTTCAGCCGTGCGAAGATTTGGGCAGGAATAGACGTTGAAAATTTGTTTTCATAAGAATTTTCCTGCCTAAATCTTCATAGGGCAGCCCCCCAACGCTGCTTGTCCGCCACAAGCGGGCAAGAAGATGCATGGTTGAACTGTTACAGAATGTCGGCAATAATTTTACGGTAGCAGGTTTTGGCGTAGCGGTACATAATAATCGTATATTCACCAAATTCCTGACCAATATTGGACTTGTACACAGCCCACAAGGCCCATAAGAATCCGCCCAATGCCATATAAGAGTAAAAGATTAGCTGCTCCCTGACAGAAGGTTCCCTCTCCAGATAAAAGCACAGCAGTTCATAGGCCTGCTCTAAAGTATAATAAGAATAAATTGCACACATTGCCACATCAATTAGAGGATCACACATACCTGAATATTCCCAGTCAATCAGCCGGATACTGCCGTCTGGAAGAAACAGGAAGTTGTCGGCAACGCTGTCAATATGGCAGAGTACCTTTTCACTTCTTTGTTTGGGCAGAAGATTTAAAAGTTCGCTCATCCATTCCGATACAGTTTCATAGTCGTCAAAAGGAATGGAACCATATTTGAGACAAAGATTTTCATAAAAATGAATTCGCTCATGGATGTCAAACTCATGATTTACGTGGATACTGCAGTGATGAAGACGTCTTAGAAGAGCCATACACTGCTTCATTTCTTCTGGATTTGTCGGATCGGCATTGTGGGAACCCTCATAATATTCAGAAATTTTGTATCCCGTATCTCCATTAAAATAGATGATGTTTTCTGTGATCTCCAGGGAGGCAACGGCATCATAACTGTCTTTTTCCTGTTTTCGGTTAATCAAAAGTTCCGTTCCCGGTCCGGGAATCCGGCAGAGATAGTGCTTTTTATGGACCTCAAACAGAAAGGACTGATTGGTCATTCCGGCTTTCAGGCAGCGGATATTGCGGATTTCAGATTCCGGAATATCGAAAACCTGAGAGACCAGTTCCATTGCTTTATTATCGGATTTACTCTGGTACTTGGGATCAAAAAGGCGCAGTTCTTCCAGATTTTCAAATTCATAGACCTGGTTATCCGGCTGACAATTAACAGACATATCCAAAACCGTTTCAGGAGATTTGGAAGAAAGAAATTCAGGAAGAGGAAGCCCTGCATTTACAATTCGTTGTCTTGCATCGCCGGAAAGGATGTCTGCATACACCTGTTCCCAATAAAATTGCTCGGTTCCTCCGATTTTGTAATAGGATTCCAAGACAGGTAAAAACTGTTTGGAAAAGGTTTTGGAAAAGAAAGCAGGCCCGTACATGACCCAGCTGTCATGCCCTCCGATACTGGTTCCTGTAATGTGTCCCTTCTTATTAAAAGAGAGACACCACTCTGATGTAAGGCCATTCATAAATACAGAAGAATACCAGCCGAAGCACTCATAGGTATGAAACATATTGTCCCGCATCCAGTTATCAGAAGATAATAGATAAACATTGCGGTTTTGAAGAACATTTTTCGCACGATATACGGTGGCTAACGTATTTTTACAGGAGTATTCCGGATTATATAGAAGCTTTACATCATATTTATCAATGAGATATTCAAATTTTTCTTTCAAATATCCCACAACAATGGTGATATCAGTAATCCCGACCGCATGCAGCTGCTTAATCTGCCGTTCAATCATTCTCTCACCAAATACTTCTAATAGTCCTTTAGGTGTTTCAAAAGTAAGGGGGACAAAACGGGAACCGAAACCAGCAGCGATAATCAGGGCAGCATCTACCCGAAACTGTTTCATAAACTCCATTCCAAAAGAGGTTAGTTGATAATTCCCCTCAGGGCTGGTAGTCAGGTAGGAATGCGCAGTGCATTCTTTGATGAGAGTGTTGACGGATCCAAGAGAGATTTCTAAAATAGAAGCAATCTCTCTCTGGGTGGCATTCGGATGTTCCAAAATGCAGCGGCATAATAATCCATAACGATTCATATAGAAAATCCTTTCTGCTATTTTTGACATAAATAATGTTCAGAAAAAATAAAATAATAAATAATATGAACATTATATCATAAAAACCTTAAAAGACAACTGTTTTGAATGGAAAATCCAAAGGAATCCTTTTTTGGGAAAATTAAGAAAGTCATAAGAAAATCAGAGAAAATCATAGGTTTTCATAGCAGATTGTACTTATGTAAAAACAAAAAATGAAAAAAATGTATTTTTCGTAATAATTACGTAAGAAAATGAACAGAGAAAAGTTATAGCATTTTTTGAAGGACTGTATTATACTAACTGTGTGATGGAGGTAATCATGCTCCGACAGAGAAATTAGAAATATTTGTTACATAAGGAAAAAAACATAAATTTTGTAAAAAACTATTGATAATTTCCC
>CAUWCT010000073.1:0-14129 GCA_963557065.1 uncultured Lachnospiraceae bacterium
GTCAGATAGTAATTTACTCCAAAAGAATTATAGTGCTAAATCCCAAAGACGGGGTTATTAACCAAAATAAGATAGAGATCCAGTTCGGGTCAAATATTGTGATAGTGCAGAGGCTGAATGAATGGGATGATTAGACCTTGCAACAAAAAAGTGGCTGTGATAAAATTTAGGCATGATAGGGGAAGTGTATACTTCTGATAAAAACAGGAAACTTTTTCTCCTATAACAGAGTTTTCCGGAATTTAATTAAATTAACGGAAAACTCTGTTTTTTGCTTGAACCCTGATTTATTTGATAAACAATACAGAACGGATACATAATGCAGTAACAGGCAGTTAAGATAGCATTGGAAAAAATATAACCTTATGCTATACTTTCTCTAAACGTAGCATCAGTGTATACGGATGCTATTTGCTGTGAAAGGAGATTGAATCATTCATGAGTCCGATGGTAACCATGATTGTTCCGGTTTATAACGCACAGGACAGCATACGGCGCTGCGTGGAGAGCGTTTTAAATCAGGGGTATATGGATTTTGAACTGCTGCTCATTGACGATGGAAGTACAGATGCTTCCGGCGAGATCTGTGAAGAATATCAGAAAAAAGACAGCCGCGTACAGGTTATCCACAAAGAAAATACAGGGGTTTCCGACACCCGCAATCTGGGACTGAAACAGGCAAAAGGTCAGTATGTCCAGTTTTTAGACAGCGATGACTGGATTACGCCGGATGCCACAAGTCTGATGGTGCGGGCGGCGAAAGAAAGCGGATGCGATATGGTCATTGCAGACTTTTACCGCGTGATTGGGGATCGCCTTTCCCACAAAGGCGATATAGAAAAAGACGGGGTCCTGACCCTGGAGGAATTTGCAGGATTTATGATGGAAAATCCTGCGGATTTTTATTATGGAGTCTTATGGAATAAGCTGTTTAAGCGGGAGATCATTGAGAAGTATCACCTTGCGATGGATAAAGCGATTAGCTGGTGTGAAGATTTTATGTTTAATCTGGAATACCTGCGCCATGCGAAGACAGTTTATGCGCTTCGGGTCCCTATTTACTATTATGTGAAAACAAAAGGCTCTCTGGTCAGTCAGGGATTGAGCCTGACAAAGACTATCAAAATGAAACGGATGGTGTTTGAATACTACCATGATTTTTATAAATCCGTTCTCACAGAGGAAGATTATGAGAAAAACCGACTGTCAGTATATCGCTTTTTGCTGGATGCGGCAGGAGATGGGGCGGTTCCTCTTTCTATTTTCCCAGGTTCCACAAAACTGGGAGACGAGAGAAGTACCGTAAGCCATGGAGCGCTGGATGGAGAAGGCGTTCTGTTGGATTCTTATCGAGATCGAAAGCTGTTAGACCATTACCTGGACCCTGTAGCGATTAAATATGGTCTGTCTCTATCAGAAGTCAGTCTGTTGATTTATTTTAGTCAGAAACCCAGGATTGATACCTTAAAAGAACTATCGGATGTGACGAATATGTCCAGAAGCCGTCTGGCTCTGGCGCTGCAGAAATTGACCATGAAAGAACTGATTAAAGTAGAAGATCAGGTCCAGGTCGAACTTCTTCCGGCATCAGAACCGGTGCTGGAAGAACTGTCCATTGCCCAGAAAGACTATGAAGTCGCCAGATTCGCCGGTTTTAATGAAGAAGAATTGATTCAGTATGCGTATTTATCAAATCGGATAAAGGAAAATATCTGTCAGGTACTAAAAAAGGAAAAGATGCAGGTTGTACCAAAAAAGAATAAAAAGAAAAAATCTTAGCATCAGCGTACAGGGGGAAACAGGGGAAGAACTGCTGCGGCAGACAGGAACGTACCGGCTGCTTTTTCCCACAGCCGGTATGCCAGAATCGATATGGTAATGGTTAAAAAGGTTTCAAGGGCGCTGCTGACAATTCCGGCAGCCAGAAAGAGAATGCACGAACCGATGATGATGCCGATGATTCCGACCAAAAGCGGCCGGTAAAGGAGAGGAGACTGGCGGTACTGGATAGTAATAATCCAGAGAAAATATACAAGAACCAGAACTCCAAAGACAAAGGCAAATGCAATATGAAGATATGCTTTTAAAGGCATATCATTGGGCAGATAGGGCGTGGTCACTGCGCAGAACAGTAAAACAAGAGACGCCGGAAGGAGAAAACGGCAGCCTTTTGGAAGCTGCATCACAGCCTTCAGCCTGCGGTGCATAAAATAAAGGTAAAGACTGATTAAAATGCCCCAGATGGCAAAACCTGTGCCTTTCTGCAGGGAACTGGCGATAACGGAAAAGTTGGTGGTGAACCAGCCATAGCCGCGGGCAAATAAAAGTGTATAGAGGGGAATAATAAAATAAGCGAATAGTTTCAATGGAATTACCGTCCTTTGTAAAGTATGGTAACGTAAGTATAGCAGGTAAACATAAATATAAAAGAAAACAGGAATAATATTTCTATAAAAAAAGAATAAAGAAAACATATTTCTTTCTATAGAATTTCGCCATTATAGATGTTATAATGGAGAGCGTATGAAAAAATCGCTGAAGGAGAAGCAAATCATGAGTGACAAGAGTGGAAAAATCGAAAAGCCGGCTCTTTTTGAACAGCTTCGGACTGCATCCGAACTCTATGTTTTAATGTCTGTGTGTACCAAAGAGCCTTATGTAGTTTGTCATCCGGAGACGTTTGATGATGAAATTCTGCTGTATTTTGATATGGAAGAGGCAAAAGCAAAGGCAAAAAGCCTGATGGAAGAAAAGATTCCGGTAAGCATTGCCAGATTGGAACAGAAACATCTGCTGGTATTTTATACAAACTTATACGCTATGGGGGTGAATGCCCTCCTTGTGTTCAGAGAAGGAGAAGAGTATCTGATTCAGCTTGATGAATTTGTAAAAAGGAGAGATCCCAAAGAACTTCCGGATGGAAAGGTGTGGGTAGAGAATCCGGCGCTCCATCTGACTGCTATCTATCTGATGCAGGAATTAAAAGGTCAGCCTGCCGACCCTGCCAACGAAAAGGTGCGGGAACTCCAGGAGGAGGCTGCAAACCACTTCGGAAAGGGCAGATATATTGTGCCGGTGCAGGCAGAGGATAAGGGGATTCCTCTTATGAAGCTGAAAACAGGGGCAGTGTTTCAGCCGTTGTTTACGGATATTTTGGAATTTCAGAAATTTAACAGGGAAAATAAACTAAATCCCATGGTAATCGAAGCGGCAAAGATTCCTCAGATGCTTCCAAAAGAAGCAGCAGGAGTGATTATCAATCCGCTGGGGGTTAATTTGCCTTTGACATTAAACCGCAGACCTGACAAAGCAGTTTAAAAAGGTCTGAAAATGGGAGGAAGCCGGCAGGAAGTCCTGTCGGCTTTGAGTATGAAAAAGTCTAAGTGAAAAGGCATATGCCTTTTTGTTCTTGACATATGTGATTTTAACATCAAGATGTGATGAAAGTGTGACGTCTTTCAAAACATTTTCTAAACTGTGAGGGATGTTAAAAAATAATAAATGAAAGAAAGGGAAGGGAATGGTATGGAAAACAAAGAAAAGGAGTTAAAGACCCTAAACGGATGGCAGTCTGCGATAGTCATGATTTTGATTATTATTTCAGTTGCAGTCTGTGTTACCTTAAAGGTGGGCGGTCCTATGATTGGCCTGTTTTTCTCATGGATTATTATTTATGGGGCCTGTCTGGTATTTAAAGTGGATTATGAGCAGATACACAAAGGAGCCTTTGAGGCGCTCCAGGTTGTATTGCCGACCATGGCAATTTTAATGGCAATCGGCGTTTTGATTGGAGCCTGGATGCAGTCGGGTACAATTCCAACGATTATTGTGTATGGCTTAAAGGCGATTAATCCATCCTATCTGCTGGTATTTTCTCTGTTATTTACAGCAGTGTTAAGTCTGGTAACCGGCACTTCTTATGGGTCAGCCGGAAGTGCAGGTGTGGCGATGATGGCAATCGGCCATGCTATGGGCATTAACCCCGGTATGGTAGCGGGTGCGGTTATCTGCGGCGCTATGTTCGGCGATAAATTAAGCCCGTTTTCCGATACAACAAATCTGGCTCCGGCAGTGGCAGGCGCAAAGCTGGGGGATCACGTAAAGAGCATGCTGTGGACCACGCTTCCGCCAATGCTTATCAGCATTATTTTCTTTACCGTTCTGGGATTTTCCCAGACCAGCGGCAGTTACGATCCGGGAGATTTAAATACATACATCAGCTATCTGGAGGGAAGCTTCCATATTGGATGGGAAACGCTGATTCCGGCAGTTCTGATTATTGTGCTGTTAATGTTTCGGGTTGGTGCATTTGAAGCCCTGGGAATCGGAGCAGTGGCAGGCGCTCTGGTAGCAATTTTTGTTCAGGGAGCAGATTTAAAGTCTGTATTAAGCGTAGGATATAATGGATTTACCTGTGATACAGATATTGGCGTATTAAAATCCATCTTGAACCGGGGTGGTATGAACAGCATGCTTCAGTATGTGGCAATTATTACGTTTGCAGTAGGTATGGGGGGCATGTTGAATAAACTGGGCGTGTTAAGCAATATTTTATCGGTATTTACCAGACACATTCACAGCGACGGCGCACTGATTTTTGCAACAATTATGGTTGGCTATGTAACCAGTATTGTAAGCTGCTCCAGCCCAATGTCTCATGTGTTGACAGGAACCCTGATGAAGCCTTTATTTGAAGAGAGAAAGATTGATCCCAGGATATTGTCCCGGTGTCTGGAGGACAGCGGCACCCTGGTCGGGCCTATGATTCCATGGCATGGATACGGAAGCTATATGGCAGGAACGCTGGGTGTGGCATGGTCTCAGTATATTCTGTTTGTACCCCTTTTGTGGCTGACGCCTTTATTCTCTGTTTTCTACGGATTTACGGGAATTTCCATCAAACATACAGATAAATAAAAGACAGATTGCATTAGAAAAGAGGGAGAAAAGTGAAAGTAGGAGGAAGCATAGCCAAAGTGCTGGGCATTATTTTAGGAAATTTAATATTTACCTTTGGACTGGCCGCGTTTTCGATCCCAAATGACTTTTTAGTAGGAGGCGCCACTGGTATTGCCAGAAGCATCGAATACTTTTTAAATGTAGATGTATCCATAACGGTTGCCTGTATTAACGTAGTAATGTTCTTTCTGGGATTGTGGATTCTGGGCAAACGGTTTGCCCTGACTACCATTATCAGCACCCTGCTGTTTCCGGTTTTGCTAAATTGGATGCTGAGTATGGAGGCGTTGGGACACATTACAGATGATCGGCTGCTGGCTGCGATTTTTGGCGGTTCTCTGACCGGATTGGGACTGGGAATCGTGATGCGTCTTGGCGGATCGACCGGAGGTATGGATATTCCTCCCCTGATTCTAAATAAGAAGTTGCGCATTCCGGTGGCAGTGACCATGTACTGTCTGGATGTCTTTATTCTTCTGTCTCAGGTGTTATTTACAGGAGCAGAAGAGATTTTATACGGTATTTTGTCTGTACTCCTGACCTCTGTTATGGTCAATCAGGTGCTGGTGTTTGGTGGCGGAGATGTCCAGGTGTTGATTATCAGTAAGGAATACGAAAAAATCAATGAGATTATTCAAAAAGATTTGGATCGGGGCTCTACTTTTGTGCCGATTCAGACAGGATTTCAGCATTTGGACCAGAAGGCGGTGCTCTGTGTCCTCCACAATCGGGATATGAACCATTTAAACCAGTATGTACAGCAGATTGACCCCAAGGCATTTATAATCATTAATGGAGTCAGAGAGGTTCGTGGAAGAGGATTTACATTGGACAAACATTTGGTGTAAAATAAGTAACAGTTCAGCCATACATCTTCTTGCCCGCCTGCAGCGGACAAGAAGCGTCTGGCGTCCGCCCTATGAAGATTCAGACAGAAAAACTCTTATGAAAACAAGCTTTCGACGCGTTTTTCTGCCTGAATCTTCGCATGGCTGAACTGTTACTAAAATAACGATTCTAAGCTTGCAATTTTTGAGAATACATGTTAAAATTAACAACAGATAAATAATGATTGCCTTAGAGATGATAGAGCAGGGTAGATGGCTGCAGATTTCTGCACATCCCCTGCTTTTTCTTTATGCTTTGGCAAAAAATTAACAAACATAGCAATTTGGCCGCAGCAGCGTAAAAGCGAGACACTGCCGGGCAGAGGCAAAAGGAGAACAGTATGGGAAGATATGTAATTGCTTTGGATCAGGGGACTACCAGTTCCAGATGTATCCTGTTTGATGAGCAGGGAACCATCTGCAGTGTGGCCCAAAAGGAATTTACCCAGATTTACCCCAAACCGGGGTGGGTAGAGCACAATCCTATGGAGATTTGGTCCTCACAGTTATCTGTAACTATGGAGGCCATGGGAAAGATCGGGGCGCACTACAGCGATATTGCAGCGATTGGCATTACCAATCAGCGGGAGACCACCATTGTATGGGACCGGGATACGGGCGAGCCGGTATACAATGCGATTGTGTGGCAGTGCCGCAGGACGGCGGATCGAATTGAAAAACTGAAAGAAGACGGACTTGAGGAAACGATTATTGAGCGGACCGGACTGATTCCGGATGCCTATTTTTCAGGCAGCAAGATTGAATGGATTCTGGACAATGTGCCCGGAGCCAGAGAACGGGCAGAGCGGGGCGATTTAATGTTTGGCACTGTGGATACCTGGCTGATTTGGAATCTGACTAAGGGATGTATTCACGTAACCGATTATACCAATGCGGCCCGCACCATGCTGTTTGACATTCACAGAAAATGCTGGGATGATGAGATTTTAGAGTATTTCCGCATTCCAAAGAGCATGCTTCCGGATGTAAAGCCGTCAAGCTGTATTTACGGCTATACTTCTTCTGATGTAATGGGAGGAAAAATTCCCATTGCAGGAGCAGCCGGTGATCAGCAGGCTGCCTTGTTTGGTCAGTGCTGTTTTGAAGAGGGAGAGATGAAAAATACATATGGAACCGGCTGCTTTTTATTGATGAATACAGGAGAAAAAGCGGTCCGTTCTCAAAATGGCCTTCTGACAACCATTGCGGCGAGCACACAAAATGAAACGCAGTATGCGTTAGAGGGAAGCGTGTTTGTGGCAGGCGCAGCGGTGCAGTGGCTAAGAGACGAGATGCGTATGGTCCGAACCGCAGCCCAGACAGAAGAATACTGTACAGCAGTAGAGGATACAGGAGGCGTATATGTGGTTCCGGCATTTGCAGGACTGGGCGCTCCTTACTGGGATCAGTACGCAAGAGGAACCATTGTGGGAGTGACCAGAGGAACCAGCAAAGAGCAGTTCATCCGGGCGACAGTGGAATCCATGGCGTATCAGGTCAGCGATTTAATAGAAGCCATGCATCAGGATTCCGGCATTAGCTTAAAGCAGCTTCGGGTAGACGGCGGCGCTTGTGCCAACAACTTTTTAATGCAGTTTCAGGCTGATATTTTGAATAAAGAAATTGTCCGCCCGGAATGTATTGAGACTACTGCACTGGGAGCAGCGTATCTGGCAGGTCTGGCAGTGGGATACTGGAAAAGCAAAGAAGATATCAGGAAAAACTGGAAGATTTCCAATACTTTTTCCAGCACAATGGAAGAAGAGTACAGGAAGAAACTGGTAAAAGGATGGAAAAAAGCAGTTAAATGCGCCCTTTGCTGGTCGGAGGATTAAGACAGAAAAGAGACAGGGGGGTATCGGATGGAACTATCATTTGATATTTTAGGATTAAGTACAGCGCAGGAGGTGTTTAACCAGTCCGAACTGCTTTTGCGCATTGCCATTGCCTGCATTCTGGGGATTCTGATTGGAAATGAGAGAAAAAACAGGAATAAGTCGGCAGGAGTCAGGACCCATGCCCTCGTTGCCATGGGATCGGCTCTGATGATGGTAGTTTCTAAATATGGATTTGCAGATATCGCAGAAGTGGGAAAATTTGACGGTTCCCGTATTGCAGCTCAGGTAGTCAGCGGCGTGGGATTTTTAGGCGCAGGGATTATTTTTGTCCGCAACAATCTGGTCAGCGGCCTTACTACTTCAGCAGGTATCTGGACAACTGCAGGCGTAGGTCTGGCAATGGGGGCAGGGCTTTACGTGATAGGGATCGCCTCTGCATTGATGATGATTATTATGCAGGGGATTACCCATAAAATTTCCCGTTTTGCAGATGTGGCGTCCAGCGGAATCATCTGGATGACCATAGCCCAGGAAGAAGGCGCCGTCAAAAAAATGGAAGATTTTCTGGAACAGCGAAAGGTGGAAATTGCCTGTACCAAGATCCATAAAAATAAAAAAGATGAGATTAAACTGGAGTTTGAAGTAATTTATCCGCCTGGATTTGACAAATCTGCATTGTTTTCCAGTCTGGCGGAAGAAAAAAATGTTATGACCATTAACGAATAATAAAAAATTACAATAAATGGAGGAGAAGAAATGAAGGAAATGAATTTCGATGCGGTGATTATCGGCGGCGGAGTAACCGGCTGCGCCATCGCCAGAGAACTTTCCCGCTACGATCTGCACACTTGTGTAGTGGAAAGGGAAGAGGATGTTTGTTCCGGTACGTCTAAGGCCAACAGTGCGATTGTTCACGCCGGACATGACGCGGCTCCAGGTTCTTTAAAAGCAAAATTTAATGTAGAAGGCAATCGCCTGATGGGACAGCTTGCAGAAGATTTGGATTTTGAATTTAAGAGAAACGGCTCATTGATTCTGTGTTTTGCCGAGGAAGATATGCCGTCTCTTCAGGCTCTGTATGACAAGGGCGTTACAAATGGGGTTCCGGATTTGAAAATCATTACCGGAGACGAGGCAAGAGCTATGGAGCCAAACCTGACAGATACGGTAGTTGCTGCTTTATATGCGCCGACAGGCGGTATTGTATGCCCATTCGGTCTAACCATTGCCCTGGCTGAAAATGCCTGTGACAACGGCGTGGAATTTATCTTCAACACAAAGGTGGAGAATGTAAAGAAGACAGAAAAGGGTTACGATTTGACTACGAATGATGGACTCATCCATGCGTCTTATGTGATTAATGCGGCAGGCGTTTATGCAGATGAGATTCACAATATGGTAAGCAAAAAGAAGCTGCACATCACTCCAAGAAAAGGCGATTACTGCTTATTGGACAAAGAGGCAGGAAAACATGTGGAGAGAACCATTTTCCAGCTTCCCGGAAAATTGGGAAAAGGCGTTTTGGTTACACCCACCATTCATGGAAATCTCCTGACAGGTCCGACTGCTTCTGATATTGAGGACAAAGAGGCAACAAAGACTACCGCAGAGGAACTGGCATTTGTAATGGAAAAGGCCAATATCAGCGTCAAGAACGTTCCCTTCCGCCAGGTGATCACTTCCTTCTCCGGTCTTCGTGCCCATGAAGACGGAGATGATTTCGTAATCGGCGAAGCAGAAGACGCAGAAAACTTCTTTGATGCAGCCGGCATTGAGTCTCCTGGACTTACCAGCGCGCCGGCCATTGGCGCATATGTGGCAGAACTGGTAGCAAAGAAAGCAGGTGCAGCAAAGAAAGCAGGCTGGAACGGCAGGAGAAAAGGATTTGTACGTCCTGAAAAGATGAGCAAAGAAGAACGGGCTGCCCTGATTAAGGAACGTCCTGAGTACGGGGCGATTGTATGCCGCTGCGAGGGCGTCAGTGAGGGTGAGATTATGGATGCCATCAACCGGACATTAGGCGCAGTATCTTTAGACGGAATCAAACGCCGGGTACGTCAGGGCATGGGCCGCTGTCAGGCAGGTTTCTGTACTCCAAGAACCATGGAAATTCTGGCCAGAGAACGGGGCATAAAGATGGAAGACATCTGTAAAAATGCACCTGGTTCCAATATGTTGACCGGCAGCAAAGATAGATAAGGGGGAGCAGCAATATGACAGCACATGATATTGTAATTATTGGAGGAGGCCCGGCAGGCCTTGCAGCAGCAGTGGCAGCAAGAAAAGCCGGAGTGCAGGATATTTTAATTCTGGAACGGGACAGTTGTCTGGGCGGTATTTTAAATCAGTGTATCCACAATGGGTTTGGTCTGCATACATTTAAGGAAGAACTGACAGGTCCGGAGTATGCGTCCCGCTACATTAAAATGGTGGAAGAGGAAAAGATTCCATACAAATTAAACACCATGGTCATTGACATCAACAAAGAGAAAGAAGTTACAGTCATTAACCGGGAAGACGGTCTGACTACTATAAAAGCCAGGGCGATTATCCTGGCCATGGGATGCAGAGAGCGGGCAAGAGGTGCTTTAAATATTCCGGGTTATCGTCCGGCAGGCATCTATTCTGCAGGTACTGCCCAGCGTCTGATGAATATTGAAGGCTACAGCGTAGGAAAAGAAGTTGTCATCTTAGGTTCCGGGGATATTGGTCTGATTATGGCCAGAAGAATGACCTTAGAGGGTGCAAAGGTAAAGGTAGTTGCAGAGTTGATGCCTTATTCCGGCGGCTTAAAGAGAAATATTGTACAGTGTCTGGACGACTATGGCATTCCGTTAAAATTAAGCCATACGGTTGTGGACATTGAAGGCAAGGAGAGAGTGACCGGTATTACTCTGGCAGAGGTAGGCCCGGACCGCAAACCAATCCCGGGAACAGAAGAACACTACAGCTGCGATACTCTGCTGCTTTCCGTAGGTCTTTTGCCTGAAAATGAACTGAGCAAAGGAATCGGTGTTTCCATGAGCCGGATTACCTCCGGGCCGGAAGTAAACGATCAGTTGGAAACCAGCGCAGAGGGCGTATTTGCCTGCGGCAATGTCCTTCACGTTCACGATTTGGTTGACTATGTATCGGAAGAGGCGGGGCTGGCAGGAACCAATGCGGCTGCTTATGTACAGTCAGGAAAAGAAAGAGAAGCAGGACGTGTAGTAGAATTAAAGGCAGAAAACGGCATTCGCTATACGGTTCCCCAGTCGCTTGATATAAACAATATGCAGGATAAGGTTACAGTGCGTTTCCGCGTGGCGGATGTTTACAAAGACCGCTATATTTCCGTTTATTATGACGGAGTTCAGGTTTCTAAGAGAAAGAAAAAAGTGCTGGCTCCCGGAGAGATGGAGCAGATAATCTTAAAGAAGGAAAGTTTTGCAGACTATCCCGATTTGAAGAATATTGTGATTTGTACGGAGGTGGAATAACATGGAGGTAAGAGAATTAATCTGTATCGGCTGCCCGTTAGGCTGCCCTGTGACAGTAAAAATGGATGGAGACCAGATTGAAGTAACAGGCAATACCTGTAAAAGAGGCGACGATTATGCCAGAAAAGAAGTTTTAAGTCCTACCAGAATTGTGACTTCCAGCGTGCATGTGGCAGGCGGCGCCATTGAGATGGTATCTGTAAAGACCAGAGAAGATATTCCAAAAGGCAAGATTTTTGAAATCATGGATGAAATTCGTAAGGTAACCGTTCCGGCTCCGGTGGCAATCGGTGATGTAATCATTGAGGACTGTGCAGGAACAGGAGTGCCGGTGATAGCAACAAAAGATGTGCCGGTGGCATAGGACTTGGAAAACTTTTTGCTGGCAGGAGGATAAGAGTGGACGAGAAGAAAAGATTACTGGAAGAAATAGACCTGTTTGTGCTGGATATGGATGGAACCTTTTATATGGGGGATTCTGTTATTGACGGTGCGCTGGATTTTATCCAAACTTGCAGAAAAAAAGGCAGACAGTTTTTGTTTTTTACCAATAACTCATCACAATCGCCGGAAAACTATATAAACAAACTGGCGAAAATGGGGTGTGATATTACCAGAGATCAGATTATGACTTCCGGCGACGTGGCGATTCGTTTTTTGAATCATCACTATCCGGGTAAGTCTGTTTTTCTGATGGGGACGCCTCCGCTGGAGGAAAGTATGAGGAAGGCTAAGGTTCCTCTGACAGAAGAAAAGGCAGAGATCGTTATGGCGGCATTTGATAAGACCCTTACCTATGATAAGCTGGAAAAGGGATGCACGATGATTCGGGAAGGAGCTTTGTTTCTCGCCACCCACCCGGATATTAACTGCCCTACGGACACCGGATTTATCCCGGACTGCGGGGCCATCTGCGCTGCAATGACGCTTTCTACCGGAGTGGAACCCAGATACCTGGGAAAACCCTATAAAGAGACAGCAGAGATGATTGCGGATAAAACAAACATCCCCACAGCGAGAACCGCTTTTGTCGGGGACCGTCTGTATACAGATGTGGCAACAGGTGTAAACCATGGAGGAAAAGGACTTTTGGTCCTTACAGGAGAGACCGGACTCTCTGATCTGGAAATGTCTGAAACAAAGCCGGATGGAGTGTTTGAATCTCTGGGAGAGATGAGCATCTATTTATAGTAACAGTTCAGCCGTGCAAGAAGATGCAAGGCTGAACGATTACCATTTATAAGCATACTCAATAAAAGAAACTACGGCATCGGTTCGGGGAGTATAGGAGAGAACCAGAAGATAATAATCTTCAGCGCCGTCGTATACCGGATTGTCTAAAAAACGGGAACGGCGCAGGTTCAAACCACAGGCTTTTTCCTGTCCGGTGCCGTCTTTTGCATAATAGAAATCTTCCTGAAGCTGTTCTTTTAAAGGAGCCGGCAAGAGCTCTTCCAAATCGTAAAGAAGAAAAGAATCTGCATAATATTTGGCCAGTTCTTCCGGAGCAATAAGAAAATCCAGCTGCCTTGCAGCAACATAGGCCACAATCTTTTCCTGGCTGGCGGCATTGTATTCATTGCTGGAACCTAATGTTACATATAGAGAATCCTCAAAACAAATCCGGTGTCCGGAAGGCGTATTCTGATAAGCAGAAAAATCTTCGATTAACTCTTCGGCAGGAAAGAGATTCTGGCGGTCGTTGATAAAGAAACCCTGCAGATCAATGATCTGGCTGCTCTGATAGAGCAAATCCCCAATATAAAAAAGAAATAGCAGGCAGACAAACAGAGCAAACATCTGGCCTTTGTAATAGTCAAGAATAAAGCGGATTTTCTGCCGGAAAGTCAACGTTTTCAGGGTTTCTCTGTCTTTTTTGATGTCACGAATCAGGCGGTCCTTTACTGTCATGTATTGATGCTCCTTTGTTGTGGTGTTGATATATTCTAGCATAAATAGCCGGAAAATGATATACTGGAAACAGAAAGACATTTGTGAAAGGATGAGTTATATGGATATCAATGGGGTTTTTAATCCGCAGAATAAGTTTTTTATGTTTATGGAAAAGGTGATGAATCTGTGTCTTTTGGGAATTTTGTGGGCGTTGTTTTCCCTTCCGGTTATTACTGCCGGGGCATCTACAGCAGCGCTGTTTCAATATACATTAAGGCTTACCAGAGATGAGGAGGGATATGTCTGGAAAACTTTTTGGGAAGCCTTTAAAAAGAATTTTGTTTCCGCCACTGTTTTATGGATTGCTGCTGTGCTGACAGGGCTGTTTTTAGTAGTGGACTTGTATGGCTGTCAGTTTCTTCCCTTCTCCGGGACAATAAAATGGGCAGTCCGGGTACTGATTGCAAGCATTATTTTTGTCTATTTATTAACGATGATTTACGTATTTCCTCTGACTGCTTTTTTTAAAATTTCCTTCAGAAAAACAGTAAAAGATGCCTTTGTAATGGCGATGGGAAATCTGTATGTGTCAGTGACAATTCTGGTTATTTACGGGATTTGCGCAGTGCTTACCTGGTATTTTGCAGAACTGTTTATGATTTGGTTTGCCTTTGGAAGTTATCTGGCATCCCTGTTTTTGCGAAGAGTGTTTGAGAAATATATGGAGAGTGATGTGGAAATTGCCAGTGAAGAGCAGTAAAAATGCAGGAATAATTGTGAAAAAATAATCAATATTTTCTGGAAAAGAATCAAAATATGCAAAAAGGAGGAATAATTCAGGTAAAAAATAAGTAAAAATACACAAAAATCACTTGCAAGGTTGAACGTTTTGTGATACCATTAATACATCAAGAAAATACAGAGTGCTTTGAGAGAGAATGAGAGTAAAGCAAATAGTGGACGCATACCAAGGTATGTTTTTGTTATATGCACGCTCTCTTTTTTGATGCCGATTTTGTGTAACAGTTCAGCCATCAATGTCATTTAGTTAATTTTAGCAAAAACAAAAATTT
>CAUWCT010000074.1:0-13820 GCA_963557065.1 uncultured Lachnospiraceae bacterium
AACCATATGGATATAAAATTAACTAAATGACATTGGTTCAGCTATGCGAAGATTCTGTGAAAATCGGATATGAAAGGAGAGAAAAATGGCAGTTGTAAAACCGTTTTATTGTATTCGCCCTGTAAAGGAACTGGCAGACAGAGTGGCGGCGCTGCCCTATGATGTCTACAGCAGAAGCGAAGCCAGACAGGCTGCAAATGGGCGGGAATTTTCATTTTTAAAGATTGACAGGCCGGAGACCCAGTTTCCGGAAGATACGGACATGTACAGTGAGAAAGTCTACCAAAAGGCAAAACAGCTTTTAGAGCAATGGGTTTTGGACGGAGTTCTTATGGAAGAAAAGGAACAGTGCTTTTATATCTACCGCCTTACCATGAACGGCAGAAGTCAGACGGGGGTAGTGTCCTGCTGCGCCATTGACGACTATCTGTCAGGGGTAATCAAAAAGCATGAAAATACCAGAAAAGAAAAGGAAAGGGATCGAATTTGCCACATTGACATCACAGATGCCCATACGGGCCCTGTCTTTTTGGCTTATCGGGCAGAAGATGAGATTGAAAATCTGGTAGAGGAGGCAGTAAAGCAGAAACCATTATATGAGTTTGTATCAGAAGATGGGGTTGGACATACGGTGTGGAAGCTGTCTCAAAATGCTCAAATCAGGAAACTGGAACAGGCGTTTGAAAAAATTCCGGCTCTTTATATAGCGGATGGCCATCACAGAGCTGCCAGCGGGGTGAAGGTTGGCCTGAAACGCCGGAGGGAACATCCGGGATATACAGGAGAGGAACCTTTTAATTTCTTTCTTGCAGTGCTGTTTCCGGATAAAGAACTGGAGATTTTGCCATATAACAGAGTGGTAAAGGATTTAAACGGTTTGGATAAAGAGCAGTTTTTAAAACTGGCCGGAGAAAAATTTGAGATAGAGAAAATCCGCTCCGGTGCAGTGCCGGAGCAAAAAGGCCGTTTTGGAATGTTTTTAGAAGGAGAGTGGTACATGCTTACGGCGAAAGAAGAGATTGTAAGCACAGACCCGGTAAAAGGGCTGGATGTCTCGATTCTTCAGGATCATTTGCTGGCTCCTGTGTTAGGTATCACAGATCCCAGGACAGACAGCCGGATCGAATTTATAGGGGGGATTCGGGGAATAAAAGAATTGGAACGGCGGGTCAATCAGGATATGAAAGCCGCTTTTTCCCTGTATCCGACTTCTATGGAGGAACTGCTGCATGTGGCGGATGCAGGTCTTTTAATGCCGCCGAAATCTACCTGGTTTGAACCGAAACTGCGCAGCGGACTGTTTATTCACAGGTTGTCTCCACAGATTGACAAGGCTCTCTAAATCCCTCCAGCCTGGAAAACAGATTTGTCAGGCGTACCAGACACAGATCGATTTCTTTTTGCTCCTGGGGAGTAAAATTGTCCAGCATGGCGGCAGTCTGTTCTTCCATAGCTGCCTGTGCTGTTTTAAGGGCAAGGATTCCATCCGGAGAAATCCGTATATAGACCTGGCGGCGGTTGACTGGATTGTGGATTCGCTCTACCAGTCCTCTGCCTTCCAGATCGTTGATCAATTTGGTTAGCTGCTGTTTGGTGATCATCATTTCTTTGGCCAGTTCGGACATGGTCAGTTCCTGCCTGGAAAGAGCAAAAAGACTGCCCAGAGCCTGAAATGCCAGGGAATCGGCCCGAAGTTCCTGCTCTCTGTGAAAATGACATTTGCTGAATGCTGAGAATTTCATGGAAAACTCTAAAAAATGCTGAATTTCAGTTTTGGAATGCATAGGGTGCCTCCTGATTTTGCGACAATTTTGTAACTAAGTCTTAGCATATTGGAGAAGAAAAGTCAATAAAGGTTAAAAGTAAATAAAGAGTTACCATATGGTATTGACAATTATGGAAAAAGAAGATATTTTTAAGCTGACTGAAAAAATATAAGGAGCGAGACTTCATATGGAGACGAGTGATAAAAAGCCCAATAACAGCAACAAGGGCAATTCGGGCAAAAACCCGATGAAACTGTTTTTGTACTATTATCTGATTATCATGGTCATTACCTTTGTGATCAATGCGCTGGGTTTTTCTTCCCTGTTTAAGCCCAAGGTGGAACTGGTGAGCTACAACCAGTTTAAGGAGCAGATTTATGCAGGTAAGGTAACCACTGTATCAAAGGAAAATGAGAATACGCTGGTATTTATTGCCAAGGATGAAAATGGAGAGCCAAGGATTTACAAAACAGGTATCTGGGTATGGCCGGATGAAGAGTTAAACAAGGCTCTTCAGGATCAGGGAGTTATTTTTGCATCTGAGATTCCAACAGAACCCAACCCGTTAGTCAATTTCTTTTTAACATGGATTATGCCCATTCTGATGTTTACGCTGATTGGAGTGCTCATGTCCAGGATTATGAGTAAGCGGATGGGCGGCAATGCCATGACCTTTGGAAAGTCCAACGCCAAGATCTATGCGGAAAATGAGACTGGAAAGACGTTTGCGGATGTGGCAGGGGAAGAAGAGGCAAAAGAGGCATTAAAGGAAATTGTAGATTTTCTCCACAATCCTCAGAAGTATGCAGACATCGGTGCAACTCTTCCAAAAGGCGCTTTGTTGGTAGGACCTCCCGGTACCGGAAAAACACTGCTTGCAAAGGCGGTGGCAGGAGAAGCCCATGTGCCGTTTTTCTCCATTTCCGGTTCGGAATTTGTGGAGATGTTTGTAGGTATGGGCGCAGCCAAGGTAAGGGATCTGTTTAAGCAGGCCAATGAAAAAGCGCCTTGTATCGTATTTATAGATGAGATCGACACCATCGGCAAAAAGCGTGACGGGGCAGGAGGCGTAGGCGGCAATGACGAGAGGGAGCAGACTTTAAATCAGCTGCTTACAGAGATGGACGGTTTTGACGGGAAAAAAGGCGTTGTGATTCTGGCTGCCACCAACCGGCCGGAGTCCTTAGACAAGGCCCTTCTTCGTCCGGGACGGTTTGATCGCCGGATTCCGGTAGAACTTCCTGATATGAAGGGAAGAGAGGCAATTTTAAAGGTCCATGGGGCCAATGTAAAATTGTCGGATGATGTAGATTTTAATACGGTGGCAAGGGCTACTTCCGGCGCCAGCGGCGCAGAACTTGCCAACATTGTCAATGAAGCCGCTTTGCGGGCAGTGCGAATGGGACGAAATGTGGTAAGCCAGGAAGATCTGGAAGAGAGCGTGGAAGTTGTTATCGCAGGCTATCAGAGAAAAGATGCGGCAGTTTCAGAGCAGGAGAGAAAGATTGTGGCCTACCACGAGATAGGACACGCGTTAGTGGCTGCCTGCCAGAGTCACTCGGCTCCGGTACACAAGATTACCATTATTCCAAGGACTTCCGGGGCTTTGGGATATACCATGCAGGTGGAAGAAGGGGAACGGGTATTGATGAGCAAAGAAGAAGCTCTTAATAAGATCGCTACCTTTACCGGAGGACGGGCTGCGGAGGACTTGATTTTCCACTCCATTACCACAGGAGCCAGCAATGATATTGAACAGGCCACAAAACTTGCCAGAGCCATGATTACCCGATACGGCATGAGCGGTCAGTTCGGTATGGTGGCGCTGGAGACAGTGACCAACCAGTATCTGGGCGGGGATACATCCCTTGCATGCTCCCCGGAGACGGCAAAAGAGATTGATGATGAAGTAATTGCCACTGTAAAAGCCCAATATGAAAAAGCAAAGGAGATTCTTGCTGAAAATGAAGAAAAACTCCATGAACTTGCCTCATATCTGTTAGAAAAAGAGACGATTACCGGTGAGGAATTTATGGAAATTCTCACAAAGCAGGATACAGAAAAGGAAACAGAACAGGAAACAGAGTTAGAAACAGAATAAGAGATTTTGGAGACGGTGCGGAGAGATCTGCGCCGTTTTTATATAGTATTTTTTAAAACACTTGACACGAAACAGAATCAAGTATATAATGGCACCGTAACAAATTTAACAATTATGTAATAATTTAAAAGATAAACGTAAAGATTAGGAGTACATATGAAATACATTTTTAAAAAGGCAACTGGAGTTTTCGCATTCTGTTCTGCGTTTGCAGCAACTTCTGTGGTATCCCTGGCAGGAACTATCCATACTTCCAATGCAGTTTTTACCGGACCCGGTACCGAGCCTGTGCAGTATTTGGTAACAGTAGTAGGAGAATCTGCAATGATCCACACAGATACGGTAAACGGTCAGCTTCTGATGGAAGCAGATACCGATGAAAAGTTTCCTTTCGTAGAAGAGACAGAAGACGGATGGCTGAAAGTGCAGGTAGGCGCAGAAGAAGGGTATCTTCAGGCAGGAGATGCCGTAGAACTGGAAGAGGCGAAGGAGGAGGAACTGGCGGCAGCTTCTGAGACAGCGGCGGCCAGTCTGGAAGAAGCCAGGACAGAGCAGGCAGCGGATGCTGCTCTTAGCCGCAGACAGCAGCTTGTTGATTATTCCATGCAATTTTTAGGATGCAGATACCGTTACGGCGGCACCAATCCCCTGACGGGAGTGGACTGTTCCGGATTTACCCGTTTTGTCATGTTAAACGGCGCAGGGGTTTCGATTCCAAGAACTTCCGGCGGTCAGGCCAATGCCGGGATTCCCATCAGCGCCGAGCAGATGCGGCCAGGCGATTTGATTTGCTATGGCAGTGGAAAAAGCATCAACCATGTGGGCATGTATATTGGCAATGGCCAGATTATCCACGCATCCACAGAAGAAACCGGTGTAAAGCTTTCTCCATGGAATTACCGTACTCCTGTAAAAATCGTAAACGTATTAGGTGAGTAAAGTATAAATGTTTGTATAAAGGCAGCCGTTTTGAGCCATACTGATTTTGTAGCAGAAAAGCAGCACAGATATCATAGCTGCTGCAAAAATTATTCAGGAGGTATGGCTATGAACAACAATTATCGTGATATGGAAGACAATACTTCTAAGAACTGTCGCAACAACGCTGAGAACTCTAACAAGAACAACAACCAGAATAAGTCAGAGAACTCCAGCAAAAACAGCAGTAAAAACTCCAGCAGAAACTCTAGCAGAGATTAATCTCAGACCTGAAGGAGTGATATTGAATGGAAAAGGCTTGTTCCGCAAATGTGCGGGATGGGCCTTTTTGCCTGTAATGGGCCTGGGACAATCAGAGCCTGTTTTGAATATACTGGTTATATACGAACACAAGGGGTGAGAAGATGGAAATTGGCATGATTTCACTAAGAGAGCTGGAATACAGGCTGGACCGGAATATGGCCATGCAGTTAATCGATCTTCGTGCGCCTGCCGATTACCGGAAATTTCATATTGAAGGAGCAGTGAATATCCCATACTGCCAGCTGGAGGAAAGACTTTCAGAATTACAGCCGGCGCCGCCGCTGATTTTTTACTGCGCCAGAGGCGGCACGAGCCTTCAGGCAGCGCGGATGGCAGCGGAGCAGGGAATCTTTGCATCATCGGTAATGAGCGGTATCGCTCACTACAGAGGCCGTCATATGATTCGTAATTGACAAGACAAGTCCTTGGCTATAAAATAGTAACCAAAATGTAACAGTTACACCAAATAAAAGAAAGTATAGAGGAAATGAGAATGAAGGTACTGTTTGCTTCCGATATTCATGGTTCCGCTTACTATTGCGGAAAACTTTTGGAAATATACCGAAAATCCGGCGCCGGGCGTCTGGTACTTCTGGGCGATATTTTATACCATGGTCCCCGCAATGACCTGCCAGAGGAATATGCTCCCAAGCAGGTCATTGCCATGCTCAATGAGTACAAAAATCAGATATATGCAGTAAGGGGAAACTGTGACACAGAAGTGGATCAGATGGTACTGGAATTTCCCGTACTGGCTGACTATGCCCTTCTGGGACTCAACGGAAAAACGTTTTATGCCACCCATGGCCATGTATATAATCAGGACAACCTTCCACCCATGATGCCGGGCGATATTTTAATCCATGGGCATACCCACCTGTTAAAAGCAGAAAAGGTCGGGGACATTACAGTGCTGAATCCTGGCTCTGTTTCGATTCCAAAAGGCGGAAACCCAAATACCTATGGGATTTTAGAGGATCAGGAGTTTACGATTTATTCTCTGGAAGGAGAAATCATAAAACAAATCCGGCTGTAGTTTCCGGGAACCTGTTTGAGAGAGGATACGAATTTGAAAACAATGGAACTGATCGCACCCTGCCATTTTGGTCTGGAGGCGGTGTTAAAAAAAGAAATTTATGATTTGGGCTATGAGATATCCAGAGTAGAGGACGGCAGAGTCACCTTTATCGGAGATGAGGAAGCCATTTGCCGGGCCAATGTATTTTTGCGCACTGCGGAGCGGGTGCTTTTGAAAGTGGGAAGTTTTACAGCCACCACCTTTGAAGAACTGTTTCAGGAAACCAGGGCGATTCCCTGGGAAGAGTACCTGCCCCAGGATGGCAAATTCTGGGTAGCCAAAGCTTCTTCTATTAAAAGCAAGCTGTTCAGCCCTTCAGACATTCAGTCGATTATGAAAAAGGCCATGGTAGAGCGGATGAAAACCCATTATGGCGTTTCCTGGTTTCCGGAGACGGGAGCAGGTTTTCCGCTGAGAGTTTTTCTGTTTAAAGATGTAGTAACCATTGGCATTGATACCAGCGGAGATTCTCTTCACAAAAGGGGCTACCGGACGCTTACCAGCAAAGCGCCCATTACGGAAACTCTGGCAGCTGCCCTTTTGTATCTGACTCCCTGGAATAAGGAGCGGATTTTGGTAGATCCTTTTTGCGGCAGCGGGACCTTTCCCATTGAGGCGGCGATGATGGCAGCTAATATTGCCCCCGGTATGGAGCGCTCCTTTCTGGCAGAAGACTGGAAAGGGCTGATTCCCCGAAAATTCTGGTATGAGGCCATGGACGAGGCTCAGGATTTGGTGGATCGCTCTGTTCAGACAGATATTCAGGGATATGATATTGACGGAGATGTTGTGAAAGCAGCTAGAGCCAATGCCCAGGCGGCAGGAGTGGATCACCTGATTCATTTCCAGCAGCGCCCGGTAAGCGCATTGAGCCATCCGAAAAAATATGGATTTATTATTTCCAACCCTCCTTACGGAGAAAGAATCGAAGAAAAAGAAAATCTGCCGGCTTTGTATCGGGAGATCGGAGAACGATACGCGGCTCTGGATTCCTGGTCCATGTATTTGATTACTGCTTATACAGATGCAGAAAAAGCCATAGGACGCAAGGCGGATAAAAACAGGAAGATTTATAATGGCATGATGAAAACCTACTTTTATCAGTTTATGGGACCAAAGCCGCCCAGACGGGAAAAGGGCGTTCTGACAAAAAAGGGAGACAATGCCGGTGAATAGAGTCAGACTGGCAAAGAAAATGGCCATATGCCTCGCAGCAGCAGGGCTTTTTGGCTGTCAGAGGGATGATAGTCTGCCAACTGCTTATGATTACAGAAAAGCAGGAAGAGCGCCGGAGATAGAAGATCAGCAGAATTTAGGGACCTGCTGGGCCTTTGCTTCTCTGAAAGCAGCAGAATCTTCTCTTTTGCCTCAGGAAAGCTGGAATTTTTCAGAGGATCATATGTCTCTTAAAAACAGTTTTCATATGGGGCAAAATGCAGGGGGAGATTATCTGATGTCTCTGGCTTATCTGCTTTCCTGGCAGGGACCTGTAACAGAAGAAGCAGACCCTTATAATGACGGCGCTTCGCCGGATAATCTTACACCGGTAAAGCATGTTCAGGAAGTGAGGATACTGCCTGCAAACGACAGAAAAGCGATTAAAAAAGCGGTGTATGAGACGGGCGGCGTTCAAAGCGCCCTCTATACTTCAATAGAAAACTTAGACAGTGAATCCCAATATTATCAAAAGGATAAGGCGGCATATTACTATGACGGCCAGGCAGAGCCCAACCACGATACAGTCATTGTGGGATGGGACGATCTGTATCCAAAGGAGAATTTTACCATTACCCCGCCGGGAGACGGCGCTTTTTTGTGTGCCGGCAGCTGGGGAGAAAAGTTTGGGGAAGATGGATATTTTTACGTTTCCTATTATGATGCCAATATAGGAAAAACCAATCTGGTCTACTCCAGAATCGATAATCCGGATAACTACGACAGAATTTATCAGACCGATCTGTGGGGGTGGTGCGGCCAGGCCGGGTATGGAGAAGAAACGGCGTATGGAGCCAATGTATATGAAGCCCGGGAAGACGAATGGCTGTGCGCAGCAGGCTTTTATGCTACAGGGCCTGAGACGGAATATGAGATTTATGGAGTTTTAAGTCCGGATGAAGAGTTTTCAGATCGCACCCTGCTGGCAAAAGGAACCCTGCAGGAGATGGGATATTATACCATTGATTTTGAAACTCCTGTAAAGATGGAAGCAGGAGAACGGTTTGGACTGCTTTTAAAAATCACCACAAAAGGAAGTATCCAGCCAATGGCTATAGAGTACCAGGCGGATGAGAGAAAAGGCACAGTGGATATTACAGACGGAGAGGGATATTTAAGCTATGACGGTGTCCGCTTTGAGCGGACAGAAACGACTATGGAATGTAATATCTGCTTAAAAGCGTATACAAGGAGAACACCATGAACGAGACCATAGTATTTGCAACTGGAAATGAAGGAAAGATGCGGGAAGTCAGGATGATCCTGGCAGATTTAGACATGAAGATTTTGTCCATGAAAGAAGCGGGAGTCCAGATAGAGATCATAGAAGATGGAGAGACATTTGCAAAGAATGCAGAGATAAAAGCAAGAGCCGTCTGGGAGCATACCGGCGGCATTGTGCTGGCAGACGATTCTGGACTGGCAGTGGACTATCTGGGAGGAGAACCGGGAGTTTATTCGGCCAGATATCTGGGCGAGGACACTTCCTATACGATTAAGAATCAGGCGATTATTGACCGGCTAAAAGGTGTTTCGGGAAAGGATCGTTCAGCCAGATTTGTCTGCGCTATTGCAGCGGTTTTGCCGGATGGAACAGTGATTCACACAGAAGGGACCATGGAGGGGTGTATTGCGGAAAAACCTGCCGGAACGGAAGGATTTGGATATGATCCCATTCTTTATATACCAGAACTTGGAGTTACCAGCGCGGAATTGACGCTGGAGCAGAAAAATCAAATCAGCCACAGGGGAAAAGCCCTGCGGGCTATGAAGGAAGAACTTTTTAAGAGGTACAGAGGAGAATGAGTATGAAAATTTTAATTGTCAGTGATACACACCGCAAAGATGACAATCTAAAAAAAGTAATCGAACAGGTAAAGCCACTGGATATGTTTATTCATCTGGGGGATGCAGAGGGCAGCGAGCAGTTTATTCCGGAATGGTTAAATCCGGAATGTGACATTCAGATGGTACGGGGAAACAATGACTTTTTTTCTATGCTGGACAGAGAGCGGGAAATCCGGATCGGGAAATACCGGGCGCTTCTGACTCATGGGCATTATTATAATGTGTCCCTGGGAATTGAGAGAATTGCCAATGAGGCCGCAGAGCGCAAGCTGGATATTGTTATGTTCGGCCATACCCACCGTCCCTGCTGTGAAATAAGAGAGGATGTTGTGGTCTTAAATCCGGGCAGTCTTTCTTATCCCAGACAGGAAGGCAGAAAGCCGTCTTATATGATAATGGAACTGGACGAAAGAGGAGAAGCCCGCTTTGAACAGTTCTATGTGGAAACGGATTGGTAAAACAGAGCAAGGTTAAAACAGGGCAAGGTTAAAACAGAGTGTATGAAAAGGTTTCTGCTTTTCTGGAGAGAAGGCAGAAGCCTTTTTTTGTTATATTTATAACATAAATGAGTTGAAAAATAGATAAAATTGATTTATAATTTAAAAATACGAAGATAATATTAATTTTATTGGTTATTTAGTGGGAAAAATATGTTTTTTGTAATAATTATTTAGAATTATTTTATAAGGAGTGATGACGAAAATGAAGATTCAAAATGTTTCAACAGGTGTTCCTTCACAATTTCAAATCAGACAAAGTTCCCAAGAAGGCAGCGGGAAATTTTTGGAAGATTTAAAGCTGAAGGAAAAAAAGGATGCACAAATAAATTCCCAGGACAGTTTTGTGCATCACTTGGCTCGTACACAAAGTCAATTTAGTGGAACGATACAAGAGCGTTTTGAGCAAATGGAAAAACTGAACGAAGAGACTGACTGGGGAGCGCTAAGTGACATTGAAAAGGTAAAACTTCTAACAGATCGGTACCGGGCCGCATTCGACGAGTTTGATCTTGTTATGTCAGGATTGTATAAACCATATTTATCTTCTCACATGATCATTGGAGAGCATTATAGCAGAGAGGGTATGAAATATATAGGAAAGGGAGGGATTGCGCCACTGCAGTCAAAGATTGAGGATTGCTACCGGGAGGCATATTATGGAACATGTACAGATGAAGAACTCAGAGCGCAGATTATGAATAAATATAAAGGCGCCCATTCTATGGAATCGAAGTTTTTGATGATAGATGAAATGCGCAGATGCGGTCTGACAAAGAATGGGGAACTTGATATTTTGGAATCTATGAAAATGCAGGTATTCAGCCAAGTAGAAAATGCAAATAAAACAGCGCTTTATGGCACCAATATGTCGATTAGCCAACATCCACGTTTTTTGGACATGTATATGTCGTATGCAAAAGGAGTCGGAGCAGGAAAAGGTTATGCCCCCAACTGGACAGAAATAATAGAAGAGGCAAAAAACATGCTTCAATCAGCTTCAGATCAGCCATACTATGAGCACATTATAGATGGGATGGACAGCTTTTTAGAAGAGGTGCTAAAAAACTGAATATAGAATTTTGCCATAAGGTGAGGAGGGTCAGGCGATGAATATGAAAAACATGGGAAGAATAATTAGAAAACTATCGACCGTAACGATGGTGTTTTCAATAAGTCTCTTTTTGATTCAATCTAATGCTGCATAAGAGAATATTTTAAATACAGGCAATGTATTAGAGACAGATGCAGCTGGGGATGAGAGGGTTTTAAAAGAATCAGAACATAGTATTGTGTCTATAGATGAAACCCCAGAAGATATCAAGAACTTGTTAGAAAACAATGCGGAAAGTGAAGAGTTAAAGACTGAATCTGCATTAGAAGGAAAAAATGGGGGAGAGACTCAAGGGAATTCTGAATTTAAAGAAGATGAGTCAGAGGGAGAACCGGATATTCGCATTGAAATAGAAGAGGATGAAGAACGAGCAAGGGTAGAGCCTATTAGCAAATTTAATATTGTGCAGATATCTGGATATGATACTTTAGGGAATGAGATAGTAGAGAAGTTTCCAACATCACAAAATAGCATTGACAGGACTAGTTTTACAGCCGAAAATACGTATAAACGTGAAGGTTTGGTTATTGCTTTGAGGCGTAGGGGATCGAACGGAAATATATATGAAAAATCATCAGACTGCAGCATGGCTACTTGGGGGGCGCCGTATGATATTATTTATGATAACTATGGCGGTTTGCTTGAATTTACGTACAAAAATAAAATTACAATTACAAATCCGGATATTTCGCAACTACATATTCAATTTGTTGTAAATACAACGAGACCAAATGGTGGGGCAAGACAAATTATCAGAGATATATTTATACCTTTAGAAGATGAAAGAGCAGGCGCACCTCAAACGCCAGAGATTATTTATAGAAATGATTATCCAGATTCGTATATATTGACTGGTGTTGACAGTTCAATGGAATATACCATCATTAGCGATCCATATATTCGTAATGCACTTACGTGGGAACCATGCCCGGAGAAGGAGATATTTCTGACTCCAGAGCAACAAGGAAAGATATGTCTTGTAAGATATAAAGCTGGAGATGGTACTTCTGAATCTCAGTATAAGGAGTTAAAAATCCCAGTTCGTAAAGGGGCTCCTCAGGTTTCTTATAATAGGAACACTGAAATATTAAGTGGGCTAACAACAGAGATGGAATATAGTATAGGAGAAGGGGAGTACACGACAGTAACAGAAGAGATTGTTTCGGGTGACATGTCAAAAATAATAGATGCCATTGAGAGTGATTCCATAGATTTAAAAGTAAGGTATAGAAGTGATAATGCCCCGGCAGGTATCGAGAAAGTAATAACTTTATATAAACGACTTGCACCACCGTCAGAAGTAACTTTTAATTTAGTTACATTTACATTAGAGGGAACAAAATCAGGCATGGAATATAAGACGGATGAAATGGAAAATTGGAAATCGATTACATCAGCATCAGTGAATCTTAAAAACAATGTATCAGAAGAAAAAGACGTGACTGTGCAAGTTAGATATAAGGCAACAAATACCAATGCGTATTCTAAATCGATTACTTTTGTAATTCCCAAATTAACAGCTGCGCCAAGAGGATTATCGATTAACTATCAGACAGAAACGATTGCTGGATTTGACGCAACGAAGGTTTATGAATACGCGAGATCTCTTACAGGAAGTTATCAGGATATAGTTTTGTCAGATAGTGGAGAATTTGCATTAGGAAGTTTAATTAGTTCTTCGCCAAGAACGATATATATTAGAGAAAAAGCCACACAGGAACATCCGTTTTCTGCATCTGCTAAGATAGAGATTCCGGGACGTAAGGTGCTGCCATCTACAATAAAATTTGTATATAATGATGAAAGCGTTCCAGAGACGCAAGCACGTTTGGTTGGAGTGGGACCAACTATGGAGTATAGACAGAGGAATGAGACGGAATGGCTTCCTTTAACGGGCGATTCATTAATTGTGGATATCCCCGAAAATAATACATCTTATTATATACGAGAAAAGGCAACAGAATCAGAATTTGTGTCAAAGGAATATTCACTGACTTTAAGAACGTATTATTCGCAGGTTGGTTGTATAGTTAATTTTAATACAGAAGAAATAGCTTCATTGCAAAACACTATGGAATATCGAATAGATGGAGGAGAATTTGTTCAGGTTGGTGATATGAAAGTTATTTCGCTATCAGAATTTGCAGATTCTTTATCTGCAGATGAAACATGTATGATAGATATTCGATATATGAGAAGAGAGGGATATCCGGTAGGGAAAATTAAAAAATTTGTTATTCATTCAAGACCAGCAGCACCCTCTAATCTGAATTATGATCCGACGACGTTTGTATTATCAGGTGTGTCAAGTGATATGCAATATCGGGAGGTAGGAGAAACGTCATGGAGGACCATTAGCAATCATACATTAAATTTAAAAAATCTTGTAAATGGGCGTCCTGATGTCAAAATAGAGATTCGCTATAAATCTGCGAAACCTTCAGATGATGATTATGTATTCGCTTCGGATATAACAGTTTTTGAATTGTATTAATGAGTGAATGATGCATAAAGAGTGAAAAAAGACCAGCACAAAATAGGTATAAATTTATGTAAGAATATATTTTGTAGCAGTTCTGTCATGTATCTTCTTGCCTACTTGTAGCGGACAAGAAGCATCGGTGCCCAACCTATGAAGATTCAGACAGGAAAAAGCGCCCACAGCTTGTTTTCATAAGAGTTTTCCTGTCTGAATTTTCGCATGGCGGAGCTATTACATATATTTTTCAAAAAAATCAAAAAAATAGTTGACATTTGAAAACACATGGTATATAATTACTCTTGCGTTGAGGGAAAGCGATAGAAAAGTGGTGAGTACCCAGTATAACGGGGTGTGGCTCAGCTTGGCTAGAGCGCCTGGTTTGGGACCAGGAGGTCGCAGGTTCGAATCCTGTCACCCCGACTGAATATGCGGGTGTAGTTCAATGGTAGAACACCAGCCTTCCAAGCTGGATACGTG
>CAUWCT010000075.1:0-13392 GCA_963557065.1 uncultured Lachnospiraceae bacterium
GCCAGACGCTTCTTGTCCGCTGCAAGCGGGCAAGAAGATGCATGGCTGAACTGTTCTAATTTATAATTATTATTTGAACCTTACATGCCCGGTCCTATATTATCGTAATTTTCTGTAGGGACAGGCGTAACGGTTGAGTTTTCTCCCGGACCAGATATAGGACCTCCTGGTGCTTCTCCGGGACCTGCCTCTCCTCCTGGCGATGGAGACGGAGCAGAAGTTGGAGCCCCCGGTTCATTGCTTACTCCTGGTCCTCCGGAATTTTCCGAACCTCCCGGAATCGTACCGCCGCCCGGATTCTGCCCGTCTCCGGGTTCCAGTCCTGTGCCTGGACCAATCCCCTCTGTAGGAGTCTCAGTTCCCGGACCTCCCGGACGATTCACCCCACTTGTCTCTCCTGGAGATGGATCGGACGGTCTGGAAGGAGATGTACTTTCTCCCGGCCTTGCCGGTCTTGTTGGCCAGCCGGGCCTTCCCTGTGAAGCAGATTCTCCCGGAGCAGTTGGAGCAATGGGACGTCCCCATTCATCTTCATATTCTCCGTCAATAATCGGATTGCCATCCACATCCGTCTCGCCCGGCTCATCTAACAGATTGCCTTCTTCGTCGATTCTCCTGCCCTGTTCATCAATCAGGAAACCGTATTCGTCAATCCGCCTTCCTTCTTCATCCACAAGATTGCCTTCCTCATCGTAGAAGTTTCCTTCTTCATCTGTCTCAAAAACAGGCTTGCTGCTTTCTTCCTCATCCGATTCTTCAGTTGTCTTTGCCGGCGCCTTGCTGCTGGGAATCACACCATTATCTGTAGAAACATGATTGATTGCAGTTCCTGCTTTGTACATCCCCGTATCACTGGCAAT
Source organism: uncultured Lachnospiraceae bacterium (assembly GCA_963557065.1). Lineage (GTDB taxonomy): Bacteria > Bacillota > Clostridia > Lachnospirales > Lachnospiraceae > UMGS1370. The sequence goes on from CAUWCT010000075.1 coordinate 861, forward strand.
TTTTGCACTGATTTCTTTTACCGTCTTGCTTGGTTCATAACCCTCTTCTCCAAACAGGAACTCGTGCAGTGCAATGACATTGCTCTCCAACGTCTGCGGAATAACGCAGGCGCCTTTTTTCGGAATGCTGGCTTCTCCTCTTGCAGCAGGGAATCCCATCGTATCGCCAATGTGGTATTTGGTTATATTCTTCATCATTCCAAATACATCATTGATGTCAATACAGGTAGATACCTGAGGCAGCACTGCTCCCACTACACTGTTCAGAGTGTTCCAGTCCGCCTTCAGTGCTTTATTAAATGCAGCTTCAATGACTTTTCTCTGACGCTCTGTACGGGCATAGTCTGTATCCATCAGACGGAGACGGCCATATGCAACTGCCTGAACGCCATCCAGATGGTTTTCTCCTGCATGGGTAAGCTGGTGGGAACCAATGCCGGTTCCTTTTACCGTCTCTGTAATAAAGGAGTTGATGTAATAAAACTCCGCCTTGCTGATATTCATGTCAATACCGCCCAGAGCATTGATGCCATTAGCAACCGCGTTCCAGTTAAAGGTCACATAATCGGTAATGTTTAAATCCAGGTTTTTATTCAGCGCTTTTACCGCCTGGGTAGGGCCGCCTGTAAAATATGCCTGATTAATCTTATTGTAAGTGCCTTTATCATCCAGGTTCAGATACGTATCGCGGAATACGGAAACCAGCTTAATCTCTCCAGTATCCTGGTTGACGTCGCAAATCATAATTACGTCTGAATTGGTACCTTTTAAAACATTTTTATCCCGGCTGTCCACGCCAAAGACCGCAAAAGTCCAGTGACCCTTCATGTATTCCGGCACTTCTACGGAAAACACCGGATTAGTAACTTCCTTTTCATCCCAGTCTGAAGACTGGACGATCAGACTCCATTTTCTTGCAAAAAATGCATAAGTAAAAATAAAGACCAAAGCAACACACTCTGCCACAGCCAGCGTAATCAGACGGCGCTTTTTGCGATTTTTCGCAGTCTTTTTTGCCTGCTGTTTGGCCGCTTTACTGGTCGCAGTAACCCTTCCTCCGCTGCTGTTCTTGTGTCCTAAATTTCCCTGACCATTGCCGACATTTCCATTGGTGCTGGCTCCATTAATGCCAGTTCCTCCGGAAACTCTCCCGGCCTGTCTTTGCTGACTGCCAGGCGGCATAGGATTCCTTCCTCCTGTCTGGGCCTGACTCCGGACATTTCCCTGACTCTGGCCACGAACGCCGCTCTGCGGCTGGATAGACGTTCCCCTTACTGGCTGACCGGATGTCCCTCTTACCGGCTGACTGGATGTCCCTCTTACCGGCTGACCGGATGTACCCCTTACCGGCTGGCTGGATGTCCCTCTTACCGATTGACCGGATGTCCCTCTTACCGATTGACCGAATGTCCCGGCTCCCCTTGCGCCATAAATATCCTGTGCTCCTGCTGCCTGTCTGCGGGTTCCTTCCGGAATACGTGAAGAAGCCTGACCGGACGCTGGACGGCGTACATTCCCCTGGCTCTGGTTGAAACCACTTGGCCGTTCAGTCCTTCTTGCCGGGGTCTGGGCATTTGTCTGTTCCCTGTTTCCGCCAGGCGTCTGCCCTGCGGCTGGACGGCGGGGTACCTCGCGTCTGCCGTCTCTGCCATCCCGTCCTCTCTCTAATTCATCATCATAATAGTTCATAAATCAACCTCTCTGCGCAAAACTAATAAGCATTTTTATTGATAAAGCCTTTAAATATGGTCAAAAACATAATTTTAAAATCAAATCCCAGGCTCCAGTTCTCAATATAATACAGGTCATGCTCAATTCTCTTGGTAATGGAAGTATCTCCCCGGTATCCATTGACCTGTGCCCATCCGGTCAGCCCCGGACGCACCTGATGCTTGATCATATATCTGGGAATCTCTTCTTTAAAACGTTCTACAAAAAACGGCCGTTCAGGACGGGGGCCTACCAGGCTCATGTCTCCAATCAGAATATTAAAAAACTGCGGCGTTTCATCAATGCTGGTCTTGCGGATAAATCTTCCTACTGGCGTCACCCTTGGGTCATGGGGGGTCGTCCACTTGGATTTTTCGTCAGAAGGCTTCTGCACCTCCATAGAGCGGAATTTATACATCTTAAAAGTCCGGTTATGAAGTCCCACCCGCTCCTGGCTGTAAAAAATCGGACCCGGGGACGTCAGTTTGATCAAGATTGCTGTAATCAGCATAACCGGCGAAAATACAATCAGTCCTGTCAATGCACCTATAATATCCACACATCGTTTCATAGTGGCATTCAGCAAATTTGTAAGAGGTACATGGCGGATATGAATAACAGGAAGTCCCTGCAAATCTTCTGTATACGGCCTGGTGGGAATAAAGTTATTATAATCCGGAATAAACTTGGTGTGAACCCCTGATTTTTCACAGGCAGCCACGATCTGCTCCAGATTGGCGTATTCATTAATGCTTAAGGTAATGGCAATCTCATCCAATGTATTGGTTTCCAGAAAATCTTTCAGCTTGGAAATCTCTCCTACCACCGGAATCTGCCGGTATTCGGTTCCCGGTTTCCGGCGATCATCCAGGATTCCCCGGATACGGTATCCCCATTCCGGATTTGCCAAAACCCGGTCAATAAACCCTTCCGCTGCCCGGCTGTAGCCAATCAGTAAAATGTGTTTCTGATTGTATCCCTTGGAACGGAGGGAACGCAGCACCATGCGGATGGCATTGCGCTCAGCCGTTTCCAGCACAATATTGAGAATAAAGAAAGCCAGAATCACTCTGGTTGCAAACTCATTTAAAAACGGGCTTTTGTTTCGGATGGCAAAAAGCACCATTGTAAATACCAGAAGGCCGATTGTGTTGGCCTTGCAGATATTGGCAAATTCTGCCCGCCTTCCCTGTACCCGTTTGGGCGTATAGAGATGGAATATCCCGTATAAGAGCAAATATCCGGGTATAATAAAAATCAGTACCAGAAAGTAATACCGGGGCGCCAGAACCTGTCCCTCTATCGGGAAAATTCTGGCTTCCAGCATCAGGTACCATGCCAGAATATAAGCTGCCGCTGTCACCAGGGCATCCAATACCACATGGAACCGGTTAAATCGTTTCTGGTTGTCCTTTATCATGGCTTCATCACCTTGGTTTCTTTCTCATATTTTCCAAACCTGCGCCTGGAAAATTCATAGACATACAAACATGTACCCACAATCAGTTCCCACTCAATGGCCCCATACCGGAACAGACGGCTGAACGAAAACGGAACCTTTCTGCAGGTCTTTGCAGTGCGGATTCCCTCTTTTAAGCCTTCCATGTAATCTCCGGCAAACCCCTTCTTTTTAAAAAACCAGTATTTCAGGGCAATCCCTATCCCAATGGGAACCGCATTGATAAGAAGCTGTCCTGCCGGCATGTTTTTATAATTTAAATATACATTGTTTCTGGCTGCCAGCTTTACTTTAAAAGAATTATATTTGGAACCGCTGGTGCCGCTTCCCACATGGAAAATTTTTGCTGTTGGGCAGTAAAGATTGTCATATCCATAAAGCTTTGCCCGATATCCTACATCAATGTCTTCCAGATAGGCAAAATGCATTTCGTCAAAATACCCTATTTTCTCAAACACGTCCCGCCTGTAGATAGCGGCTCCGGCACAGGCGGAAAACACCCGCGCCGGACTGTCATAACGGCCTGTGGGCTGGCCCACGCCTCTCTGGTATGCCCAGCCCAACACGCTGTACATATCTCCGGCATCGTCCATCAAATCCGGATGATGCATCTGAATCATACGGCTGCTGACAGAAAATATTTTCGGCGACTTTTCAATGGCCCGCACCAGTTCCCCTACATAATTCGGATCTGCCTTTGTATCATTGTTTAATAAAATCACGTAAGGCGTTGCGGCTTTTTTGATTCCTGCATTGACTGCGCCGGAAAATCCGGTATTGGTCTCTAAAAAGATCGATGGGATCTCTCGCTCTTTCAGCCACTCTGCGCTGCCGTCCGTAGAGCCGTTGTCCACTACCAGTACAGAAAAATCTTTATAGGTCTGATTGTTTAACGCCTCCATGCATGGCTCCATAAATGCAAGGCCATTGTAATTGGGAATAATAATCGTTACTTTCATTTTAATTTGTGTCAGCCTCTTTTTCTACATCCACTTCTAACCGGTACGGCTCTCCGATCTTTTCCTTTTTTAAATCCCGCAGAGCAAAATTGGACTTTCTCAAAGTTAAGTTGGGATTGTAGTAAGGGTCTCCATTTTTCAAAATCTTTGGCCACCGCCTTGCAAAAATGGCAATCTCCCGGTTAAACCTGGCCACTTTCTCCGGCGTGTCCTCCAAACCTCTGGACTTCGATTCATAATGATACAGCAATGCGTACGGATTGTAAACCACCAATTTTCCCAAAGATCGGATTTTCATGCAAAAATCAATGTCATTAAAGGCCACTGCCAGTTCTTCTGTAAAACCTCCAACCTGGTCAAACAGGCTGCGTTTGGTCATGAGGCAGGCGGCCGTCACTGCGCTGTAATCCTGGGCGCACATGGCTCTGTGAAAATAACTGTTTTCCGCCTTGTGAAGACCAATAAAGGTATGACCGGCAATGCCGCCGAATCCCACTACCACACCGGCATGCTGAATTGTATCGTCCTGATAGAGAAGTCTCGCTCCCACTGCCCCTACGTCTTCCCTCTGGCAGTAACCTAACAGTTCCTGTATCACGTCTTTTTCAATGATTTCCGTATCATTATTTAAAAATAACAGATACTCTCCTTTTGCCGCCTGAACACCGAAATTGTTGATGGCAGAAAAGTTAAATCCTTCCTTCCAGGTAACTACATGCACATTTTCGTACTCCTTCTGGAGCCGTTCATAATAGTCAAAAGTTGCCTTTTCTGTGCTGTTGTTTTCTACTACAATAAATTCCAGATTTTTGTAAGTCCCCTTTTCCATCAGGGAACGAATGCACAAATCCAAATCCGGATGATGATCTTTGTTGGGGATAATCACTGATACTAACGGCTCTTCCTTCAGAGCAAACCGGGTGTGGTAAATTCCGTAATCCACCCCTTTTTCCACAGACTCCACGCCAATTCCCAGACGCTCAAAATGCGCCTTAATTGCCCTGGCTCCTGCTTCAAAGGCGTACATTTTACTCTCCGGATTGCTGGCCGTTGAGTTTTGATGGCACCGCCAATGATACAGCACTTTGGGGATGTGGTAAATCCGTCTGGCAGCCTCGGTACACCGGAAAATAAAGTCATAATCCTGGGCTCCGTCAAACTCCTGACGAAATCCGCCTGCTGCTTCTACCAGGTCTCTGTTGACTACAAATAAATGGCAGATATAATTGACACTGGTAAGCAAATCCGGATTGAAATCCGGTTTAAAATGAGGATCAAACAGCGCCTTTCCATCCATGTCCAATTTGTCCTCATCCGAATAAATCACATCAATCTGAGGGTCCAGATTCATCGCTTTTATACACTCATATAAGGCGTTTGGCGTAAGGGTATCATCATGATCTGCCAACACAATAAAGTCTCCTGTTGCCATCTCCATAGCCGCGTTGGTATTGCCGGAGATTCCTTTATTTTCCCCTAAAATCACATATTTAAACCGCTTATCCTGCTCGGCAAATTTCTTTAAAACCCGCTCCGAACTTTCGCCTCTGGGGCTGCCGTCCGCTACACAGACCTCCCAGTTGGTATAGGTCTGCTCCTGAATGGACTGCAGCATTTCCTTTAAATAACGCTCCGGCGTCTTATAAGCCGGAATCACAATGGAAAGTCTTGGCTCGTAATCGAAATGGGCGCTTTTCTGGGCTTCCAGTTCCTCTGCTGAAGGCTTTGTCAGTTCATACCATTCGCTGTAATCGTAATCATTGTCAATCCCCTGCAGCTTATGGCGGGACTTTAAAATCAGTGCCTTCAGTCCATTCTCTTTCCAGAAATCCATGGCCACATGAACCGTTTCCATGTTCATCAGATCTTTGATCTTCTGTCTTCTTTTATAAGCTACGCTGGTCCTTTTGGCAATTAAATCTTCATTATATTTAATCCGCGCCTTCCGTCCCCCACACCGGATTACCAGATAGTAATCACAGCCTCGCTCATACTGAAAACGAATATCAAAACCAAAATCCCTGTCTATAATCTGCTTAAAATAAATCTGGCTTACATCATCTCTTCTGGTGGGCACATATTGAAATGCCACCGGCTTTCTGGATGCGTCTTCTATGGAAAACTTCACCTCGTCTTCCGGGCTTTTACCGATTGCCCAGCCGTTTAAGGTAATAGAATTTTCCCGAATCCGCACCACATCTACGTTATATCTCATATGTTTTCTCCGTACTGCTTGTTAGCCTTTTGCTGCGCCGTCTCTTTTTTCCCATCCCCGGCATCAAAATTAATCCGCTCTTCCTCAATTACCAGCGGTCTGTGCATCACTCTCTGGTTAATGCTTAAAATGTATTCTCCCACCAGACCAATGAAAAAAATCTGGATGGAACCCAACACACACATTCCGATTAACATAGGCGCCATGCCTGCCGGAAACCGATCCCACCAGATCAGTTTCATAATCAGATAAATAAATGCGACTAAAATGCTGAAAAAGGAACAGACGCTTCCAAAAATCGTGGCTATCCGAAGTCCTGTTTTGGTATAGGAAGTAATACTCAGCATCGCAGCGTCAAACAGGCTGAAAAAATTATTTTTGGTATGCCCCGCCCTGCGTTTTGGCTGTTCATAGGGGATTTCTTTGCGCTTATATCCCAGTTCCGCTACAATTCCCCGAAGAAATGGCGTCGGATCATTCAGATCTCTTAAAACCTCTATAAAATCCCTGTCATAAAGGCCGGAACCTGTAAAATGCTCAATCTGCTCTACATCAGAAAACTTTTTGATCATCTTGTAATAGCAGCTTCTCAGCCAATACATAATCGGATTTTCCCTGCTGCTGGTCTTGATTCCAATCACGATTTTATATCCCTCTTCCCAGGCATGGACATATTGGGGGATCAACTCTACCGGGTCCTGGAAATCCGCTACCATCTCGATAACACAGTCCCCCGTCACCTGAAGCATTCCATAATAAGGGGAATTAAACTGTCCGAAATTCTTGGCATTAAAAATTGCCTTGATTTTTGGATTCTGCCTGCAAAGTTCCCGAATAAGAGGCCTGGTATTGTCCTGGGAATCATTGTCTATAAAGATCAGTTCATAATCGTAAGCAGGCAGTTCCTTTTCCAAAATGGACACCACTGCCTGACTGATGGGGCCTACATTTTCTTCTTCATTATAACATGGAATCAGTATGCTAATCTTTTTCATTCCTGCTTTTTCTCTTCTTTCCTCATGGTTTCTTCAATCCCCTGGCAAAAGCTATACTGCTCCTTCCAGGCGCCGTTTGTCAAAGATTTCAACCTGGAAATATCCGGGCACACAGACAGCGCCCCTTCTTTTGCCTGAATAAACGTACCGTACTCCAATTTTCCTCTTCCTTTTGCCAGTTCATGGATTTCCTCCACAAACTCCTTTAAAACCCTGGTATCCTGACTTGCAATATTGACTGCCAGTCCGGATTCTTTTCCATCTGGTTTTATATGTTTTGCACTCTGGTGGAGCTGGTAAACCGCTTCTGCGGCATCTTTGATATACATAAAATTCCAGCGGTGAAGACAGGCGCTTAAAGAAACGGTCTTACCCTGGGGCAGATCTCTGGTCAGAGTCGAAATAATCGACCAGGGATGATCTCCAGGACCGTATACGCTGAAAAATCTCAAGTGAAAATAGGTCATCCCATACTGCCTGCAAAGAGGCGCTGCCTGTTTATAAAAGCTTAGTTTGGCCTTTCCGTACTCATTGACCGGCCGGCATTCCATATCTTCCTGCATCACGCCGTCTTTTGTAATGCCGTACTCTACCCGCGACCCGGCATCCATGAACACCCGGCAGTTTAACCTGACCGCTGCCTTTACACACTCCAATGACGCCTCTACATTCCGCCTCTGGACTTCCGGAGAGTCAATCTCCTGACGGTTTACTCCTCCCCATGCCAAATGGAAAAAAGCGTCCGCCTGTCCAATTTCCTCCGCCCAGTCAGAAACATGCTCCAAATCACCAAACACCGGAATCAGGTTTTCGTGTCTGGGAAGCCGATCCAGATTGGGAGAATCAGGACGCACCAGTGCATATACCAAAGTCCCTTTTTCCAGGTACAGTGATGCCAGATTGCGCCCGATAAACCCGGTTGCACCGGTAATGACTACCTTTTCCTGCCCGACTTTGGGGGACGTTTCTTCTGGAACCGTAATATCCTCAATCTGGTTGGTACGGAGAGTAAAAATCCTTGTCGCCTCCCCGGACGGGCCGCAGGCGTATTTGGTCCGTATCATCTGTGCAATCTCATCTGTGTATCCCGGGGCTACAATTAAAACAGCGTCTACCGGCTCTTTTAGAAAATGATCCGGCGCCACAATGGGAATATGGGAAGCCGGAGCAAACCGCCCCTGCTTAAAAGGCGCCGAATCCATCATGTACTGCACCTTTCGCCCCAGTCTGGTGGTCGCTGCAAGAGTAAATCCCTGATGACTGGCCCCCCAGATGGCCAGACTCTTTCCCTCTCTGTGAAGGCTGTCTATCAGGCAGTTTACCTCTTTGTCAATGGCCTGGCGGCTGGCCACCAGACCGCTTATATCCACTGGATGCCCTGTCTTTTCCCGGATTTTTCCCATTCCGCTGTGCAGTTTCGTTTTCTTTACAATCACAGACAGGGTATCTCGGTTTACCATCTCTTCTTCCAGTATCTCAAACCCATTTCGTTCCATGAGATTTCTCAGGGTATCAAATGTATAGTAGGCCAGATGATCCCGTATCAGTTCGTAGTAACCATTATATTTTAATATATATTCCAGGCTGGGCACTGTCACCAGTCCCAGACCATTTTCTGCCAGATTGTTCCAAATGCAGCGAAGCATTTTGTCCGGTTCCGGCTGATGTTCCAGAAAATTAAAGGAAAGAAACGCATCATAGGGTGGCTTTCCCTGAAGACTTTCAATCACTGTATCTTCCGTTTCCGGAAATTGTCTCCACACCGAAAGTCCGTCTTTTTGGGCAATCTCTGCCAGATCCTCTCTGTGTTCAATGCCATATGCCAAAACCGGAAACTCTTCAAGAACCGATAAAAATTCTCCTCTGCCGCATCCGGCTTCCAGAATCTTTTTGCCCTGTAACTGATAGGTTTCTATCAGGTGTTTGTACTGGCGGCGGCGAAGTTCTACCATAGTAGTGGAAAACCCTCCAGACCGTATCACATCCCTGTAATACTCCACCGGCTGACAGTCAAACTGTACCAGACCGCAGTCCGGACATTGATAAAGATTCAGGGAAATCCCCTCATCCTGCTCTACCCCGGAAGCATCCGGTATATCCTGAGCAGATGCCGGCATCCCCTCCAGAGTCAGTAATGGGGTATCTGAAAGTCTGGCTTTGCAGGCCAGGCAATGCGTCCGTCTTAAATCTGTATTCATATCTATCTCCCATCTATCAAATCCTGAAATCCCCTGGAAAAATGGATCTTTGGCACAAATCCAAGGGTTTGCCGAATCTTTTTGGAAGACGGAATCAGGTTTGCACACCCTTCTGCATTAGGCGGCCGCTTTCCATACTGAAATGTCCCCGTTTTTCCGCAAAGACGGTACATTTCTTCCACGTACTCCCTGAGGGGTCTGGTTTCCTCCTCAGATGCGGAAACATTGTAAATGCCGTTTTCTTCCAAAGATTCTGCTGAAAATCCAATTTTCTTTTCTGTCTCTGCCAGCTGGTACATGGCGCGGATACAGTCATCCCTGTGAAGAAAATTCCACTGCTGCGTACACGCTCCCAGTTCCATGTGTTCCCCTGCCAGAAACGCTTTTTTACAGGTTTCCACCAATGACCAGGGATGATCTCCAGGGCCATACACGCTGAAAATCCTGGCATGGACATACTCCATCCCCTGATAGATTTCCCTCTGCCCGGCTATCTCCTTTGTCGCCTGTCGGTAAAACTCTGTCTTCGCCTTGCCATACTCAGAAACCGGACGGCAAACATCCGTCTCTTTCATAAGACTGTCCCGTATCCCATACTCTGCCTGGGAACCGCTGAACAGAAAACGGCGGCAGCCTAATCTGGCGGCGCCTTTTAAGGCACACAGACTGTCTCCTACATTTTTCTGCTGGATCTCCTGCTGGGTCCGGTTATTGCTTCCGGCTCCGTCCCATCCAAAATGAATCCACACCTGGCATGGCTCTTTTACCAGATCCGAAATGTGTTCCAAATCTTCTAATCTCATAGGAACCAGGACCATCTGACCGGGAAACCGTCTCTGCAGGGTCTCCACTCTGGCCATATTCGATGAGAAGGGCCGTACCACTGCAAATACCCGATGCCCTTTTTTCAAACAGTATTCTGCCATAGGAGTCCCCAGAAAACTGGTGGCCCCAGTCACAACCAGATTCAAACCTCTTTTTCCTTCTTTCTATAGCTTACCCTTTGATTCGGGGAATTATCATGTTCTGATCCATTTCTTCTTCTGAAAGAAATGGAGACAAATCTTCTAACGGCGGGGACACCATCGTGCCATCCGGCAGGCGCTTGGCAGAAGACTTTGGCTCAAAATTCTGATCCATGCTGACAAAAACCTCACAGATCGCCGGTCCTTTTAAAGCCAGGGTCTTTAAAACCGCTTCTTTCAGTTCACTGTTGTGAGCTGCCTGCACATAGGGGTAGCCGTATGCAGCCGCCAGTTTTTCCATATCCGGAAAACTCAAGTCCCGGCTGTCCGCCCCAATTCCTACTAACGGTTCTCCGAAGAAATTTTTCTGTGTCTGGCGGATAGAATGGTAACCGCCATTGTTGATCAGAAAAATCTTGATGGGCATCTTATGGTGAATAATGGTCTGCAGCTCCTGAAGATTCATCTGGATACTGCCGTCTCCGGTCAGCAGGATAATATCCTGGCTGTGATCTGCCATACATGCGCCAATGGCAGCCGGAAGATCGTATCCCATGGACGCAATCGCTGAATTGGTGATAAACCGCTGACCTTTTTTTATAATATAGCCATGGCCGCCTACAACACATGCGGAACCGTTTCCTACTACTGTAATCTGGCCTTCCTGCAGCTTACTGCTCAATTCTTTTACCAGCGCATACACATTGGCAGGTTCGTCATCTCCATGATTCATGTGTTTTGGCAGAACCACCGGATAGGTTTCCTTCCACATCCGGCAGGTCTGACGCCAGTCCATATCCCGAAGCCCCTTTCCGCCTCCAAAAACCGGAAGAGGAAGATTCCCTGCCTCCTGTTCCTTTTTCAGATACAGTTCCAGCGTTTCCAAAAGTTCTTTTGCATCTGCATGAATCCGCATATCTGCGTGAACAGACGGCTTTTTTAACTCCTCTGCGTCTACATCATTGACGATCACATAGGCGGCTCTAGCCCAGGTCTCGTAATTATAACCCACCTGACGGATGCTTAAACGGCTCCCCACCGAAAATACCAGATCACTGTTCTGTACAGCAAAATTGCCGGCCCGATCGCCCATGCCTCCTGCCCGTCCTGTATACAAGGGATGTTCATCGTAAATCGCATCCTGACTATTCCAGCCTGTGACAACCGGAATCCCCAGACGCTCTGCCACTCTCATAAAGACTTCATGGGCTCCGGCAATCCGTACTCCGTTTCCTACATTGAATACCGGCCTGACGGACTTTTGGATTTTGTCCACAATCGCTCTGACTGTCTCTATGGAAACTGCAGGCGCTTTCAGCGGCCTTACCTCGCCATGCCCGGCCTGATCTTCTGTGACCCCATGGACCGAAGGAGACAGCTGCCAGCCTGTGCCTCCTGCCTCATAGTCCTCTCTGTCAAATCCGATCAAATCTTCACTTTCCACAAATGCGCTCTGGACATTTAGCGGAATATCCAGCCAACAGGGGCCCGGCCGACCTGTCTTTGCCAGATACAAAGCCTTTTCCAGACAGAACCGAATCCGCATGGGATCGATGACCATCTCACAATACTTGGTCATACAGGAAACCGCTTTACAGATATCAAACTCCTGATCACCCATAGCGCGAATCCCAAGGCCCGACCATCTGGCAGTTGTATCGTAACGGACCTGTCCGGAAAGAATCAGCATGGGGATGGAATCCAGCCACCCGCCTGCCACGCCGGTAATGGCATTCGTCCCGCCGGGACCTGTCGTGACGCAGACCGCAGCAATCTGATTATGAATCCTGGCATAGCTTTCTGCTGCAATGGCACACGCCTGCTCATGATGATTGTACAGGCAATGCAGTCCTTCCTTATGGCCCAGGGCGTCATTTAAATGCATAGCTCCGCCTCCGGTTACAGTAAATACCTGACTAATGCCGGCTTCCACCAGCCGCTCTGCAATATAGTCGGATACCCTCACTCTCATGCTCGTTCCTCCTCGTATAATAAGTTTGTAAGCAAGAAAACAGCTTACAGACTTATTCT
>CAUWCT010000076.1:0-13266 GCA_963557065.1 uncultured Lachnospiraceae bacterium
GTCAGATAGTAATTTACTCCAAAAGAATTATAGTGCTAAATCCCAAAGACGGGCTGCCAAAGGCAGCGGCAGATATGCGCGGCATAGCTGCATTTTGGAGTTATTATACCACGCTTCTGAAAAATAACAAATAAATAAATGGCGCTTTTAATGCCTGTATGGTATAATGAAGTTATGGTAATTTTATTTCAGGAGGGGATGAGAAATGATAAGCTTGCAGGAATTTATAACTATGATCCCTGTGGGATGCGGAATAGCTGTAGGGATACTGACTGCAATAAAGAAATTTAAGGGAAAATCGCCTAAACAGAAATTTATAGAAACTGCCAGAGAAAACCAGTGTATGGTACAGGCGATTCTGGTAGATACATGGATTTATTCCGGAAACAGCAAAAGTTCCAATACGGAAAGCCGTTACCCGACCAAGCATGCGCTGTATCTGTACCGCGTAAACGGAAAAAAATACACAAAGGGTCTTAGGGTCTCACTTCCTCCCGGCAGAAGATATTACACGTTTCCGGAGACAAAGATGATCTATTACAAAAAGGGAAATCCCAAAAAGGCTCTGACAGAAAATGAAGCCACTGACAGTGAAAAGCTGGAGCGGGGCTGTCTGATATCCATCGCGTATGCGTTTGCAGTGATGGCTGCATTGATATGGATTTTTAAATGGCTGGGTCTTGTAGAATAGGAGGATAAGAATGGCGCAATTTATTATAGGCATTATCATACTGGTTGCAGCAGGGAAACTGATATATTCCACTTCTCCCAGAGCTTTTGTAAACAAGGCTGCTCAAAAGGCATGGGTATCCAGAGGCAATCTGCTCCGTACCTATACAGAAGGCGGAAACTATTATGGTACATACGAATATGAAGCCGATGGAACCATGTATACTCTGGATGTAGAATATACAATAGACTTCTATAAGAATGATCCCCCGGTCCATATGGGGATATACTACCAGGGAAGTAACCCCCAAAAGGCATGTGTCCGGGAACAATCTGCTGTAAAGAACTTTCACCAGGATATGAAACGGGGAATCCTGTTCTGCATTGTGCTCATGATTGTGGCTACTTTCTGGTACTTTACTGTTTAAAGTCCATAACAATATCCAGGGCAGCAAAATCCTTCTCACTGCTGCCCTAAATACTGCCGTTTCTTTTTAGAAAACCATCTCAAATCTCTACTCATACGCTTTCACTGTTCCGAAAAATAAAAGTCCTGCATATCCAATCTCGACAATACCAATCTGCCAGAAGCTCCCATTTCTTAAACCAATACTTAAAACCATATCGTGGAAAAACAGAAGCAACAGAAATAAAATAAGGGAAGACAGTTCTGTCCAGAACATGCTAGGACTCCATATCCGGGATATCATCCAGGAAAATACGGCTGTTACCGGAAGGATAACTGCTGTTCTCAGGACTTTCGGCCCTATTTCTTCCAGAGAATGATAAATAAACAGGTTGGAGGAAGGTGCTGCCTGGAAACGGCTTAAATTCCAGGCTTCCAGATTTATTGCTATCAGCGCCAACAGACAAATGGGAACAGTGAGCAAAATCCGAACCGCCAGGGTGCGGGCAAAGGGGCCAGGTGTTATCCGCCCTAAAGTCTCATAAGGTGGCCGAAAGGAATTTAAAAGAGAGGTGATCGGATATACTAAAAATAAGTACCAGCCAGTCACAAAGAAAATCACTGACGGAATCGAAACCCAAAAATGAAGCACATCTTTGCCCGGCTCCCTGCCTGAATTTCCAGCCTTGATTTCTGCCGGCAGGAAGGCGTGGACTGCCAGTATGATCCCCATAATCAAAAACGGACGCCAACAGGTTTCCAGCCGTTTCCGGCTCTCCCACTTTATAACAGCTTTCGTTGTATTCATGCAATCACCTCCAGATAATACGCTTCTACAGACATACCTTTTTCGCGGACTGTATCTGTGTCTGCCATACAGACACCATTTTTTGTGAGAATAGCCAGCGTATCAAAAATATCTTCAAAATCCCTAAGCAGATGAGTGGCCAGAATCACTGTAGCATCTTCATCTAATTGGGACAATAAAATACGAATTAAATCCCGCTTTAATTTGATATCAAAACCGGCTGCCGGTTCATCCATTAAATAAAGGGGAACGTTTCGGCAGAGGGCTAAAAACAGGCACAGCCGCTCGGCTTCTCCTCCGGACAGCTGGCCAAGTTTCCGGTCCATAGGCAGCTTCCACTGCTCGATTAGTTTCAAGGCCTTTTTGCTGTCAAAATCCGGGTAAAAATCCTGATAATACTGGTACGCATCTTTTACCCGAAAGAATGGAGCAAAATCTTTTGGTGACAGCAGCCAGGAAACATTTGCTGCAAACGATGATTTCGGAGGCAGACCATAAATCTGAATCTCTCCTTTATCTGGTTTTAAAATCCCGGCAGCCATTTTTAACAGGGTCGTCTTTCCCACTCCGTTTTCACCTAAAAGGCCAATGATCCGTCCAGATGGAAACTTGACAGAAAGGCCGGAAAAAACAGAAGTATTCAGATAGTTTTTGTAAATCTTGTCAAAGCAGATACATGGATCATTCATAAGAAAGTCCCTCCTTTACTTTTTGCAAAATCTCTTCTTCATCAAATCCCATTTTTTTCATGCGCCTTAAAAACTCTTCTACCTCGCTTTTTACCATCTCTTCCTGCAAATGTGCCGGAGCATCCAGATTTACAAAGCTTCCCACACCTTTTCTTGCGGTGACAATCTGCTGGGCTTCCAACAAAGCTACTGCTCTCTGAACCGTCAGGGCGGTCACCTGATATTTGGCAGAGTATTCTCGAATGGAAAGAAGTTTGTCTCCTGCACGCAAATCCCCGCTGATAATCGCCTGTTTGATATCATCTGCAATCTGGACATAGATGGGGAGATTTTCCTGAAATCCCATCTTCACCACCTCATTACTGTTATACTTATGTATTACAGTATTAATATAGCATAAGCCAAACCACTTGTCAAGCTGCAAATGGTTTGGCCTGTATAAAACCTGTGGCGGTTATCTCATTAAATTTCCAGTCACATCCAAGGGAATGGTAAATTCAACTGCCCCCATATATCCGGGCGCGACTTCGTATTCGTCAAAAGAAATTACCAGTCTGCCGTCCTGATTAAAGTAAAAATCTTCTTCCCCGGTCACGCCCTTAAAATTGGTATCTTCCAAATCAGAGTCCAGAAAATAGGATTTACTGTCATCTGCTGCCATCTGTTCCCGCATCTGCGCTTTGATATTGTCGCTGATTGCGGACAATTTTTCCGTATCTCCTGCCAGCAAATCAGACAAAGTAAGAATGTTTCCGGTTGCCTTGTCAATGTTGAAAATTTTAATGCGCTGCTCTGCACTGGCCATAATCAGCTCTGTGTAGATCCGAATGCTAAGCATAGTTTCACTTTCAAAAGGAACATCCCAGGTTGAGGTAACAGATTCATATCCTTCACCCTCAGAAGCTTTCAGATCTGCCTCGTACTGAGCAATCAGTTCACCTGCATAGTCCTCAATCGCCTTATTGGCACTCTCAGATCCCTGATCCGTCACTATCTCCGGAACCTGAATCTCTGTTTCAAATCCACCTTCTTTCGATTCATAGGTCCGAAAGGTTACTACCTGAGCAATCGGCCCGATAATCGGCAGTTTTCCCATAGCCATTGCTACAGATGGGTTCACATTTACTAAGATTGTAATAGCTGCAGCGGCTGCGGCGGCTGTAGCAACAGTTCTTTTCATCATAATCATCACAAATCCTTTCTTTTCTGGTTTTTCTTCTCTCTGTTCTTCTTCTGCCTGACGGATTCCCATTAAAATCCGATCTCTGGCTTCCGGCGGGACCGGAATAGTATCATACTCGTGTTTAAAATCCTGGATATTACGATTCATTACAATCTCCTTTCTAGCTAAACAGTTAGTACGCCTTCTTCCAAATCCACCCGAAGATGCTTTAACCCTCGGTAGAGTCTGGATTTTATGGTGCTTAACGGTTCTTTTGTCACTCTGGAAATTTCTTCCAGACTGAGTTCTTCAAAATATCGAAGGACAATTACTGTTCTCTCTTCTTCTTTTAAACGGTCAAGGGCTGCTTCCAAATCGGGATCTGAATACCGGTCTTCCACAGGCGCCTCAAATTCTTCTATTGGGGAATGCTCCCCTTCTTTTTTGCGTTTTCTCAGCATATCTATGGCTGTATTCACCACAATTCTGTAGATCCAGGTAGAAATGTATCTTTCATTCTCCACTTTTTTAGAGTCTCGAATTGCCTTGTAGGCGCTTTCCTGAACCACATCCAGAGCGTCCGCCTGGCTTTTCACATAGCTGTAGGCCAGCCGGTAATACCGGTCATAGTGTTCCAAAAGAGTCTGCTGAATCGTTTCTTCCACTCTCTGGGTCATTGTCTCCTCCTTTTTGCTTTCTACTTATTAGACGGTCATTCTCCCAAAAAAGTTTCAATAAAAGATGGGAATTTCCCATCGAATAAAAACACCGGATTCTCATTTTTATCAGAATCCGGTGTTTTTATTTGATAGTTTGTAATTGTTTGCATGCCTCTTCTTGCACGCTTACGCGTGGATGAAGAGTTGTGTTATTCTTCTGTAAATCGTCTTGCCTGCTCTGCAATCAGTTCCTGATCTTCAAAATAGTTGATCTTCATAGAACGTTTTACGGCAGTTAAAGTCTCGGCTGCTGTTGCTTTTGCCTTTTTGCTTCCTTCCTCTAAAATCCGGTATACTTCCGGAATCTTCTTTTCCCACTCTTTTCTTCTCTGACGGATTGGTTCCAACTCTTCCTGAATAACTGCATTTAAGAATTTCTTTACCTTTACATCGCCTAAGCCCCCTCTTGTATAGTGGGCTTTTAATTCATCCAGGTTTTGATAATCTGGAAGGTACTTTGCAAAGTGTTCCTCCCTGCAGAATGCATCCAGATAAATAAAGACTGGATTTCCCTCCACCTGTCCCGGATCTTCTACCCGCAGATGGTTGGGATCGGTAAACATGGACATAATCTTTTTCTTTACTTCTGCCTCGCTGTCGGACAGATAAATACAGTTTCCAAGAGATTTGCTCATCTTTGCTTTTCCATCTGTGCCTGGAAGACGCAGACAGGCTTTATTGTCCGGCAGTAAAATATCCGGCATCGTCAGGGTTTCGCCGTATACCGTATTAAACTTGTGAACAATTTCTCTGGTCTGCTCCAACATAGGCATCTGGTCTTCGCCTACCGGTACAGTAGTGGCCTGAAAAGCAGTGATGTCTGCAGCCTGACTGATGGGATAGGTAAAAAATCCCACCGGAATACTGGCCTCAAAATTGCGCATCTGAATCTCGGATTTAACCGTTGGATTTCTCTGAAGACGGGATACAGTAACCAGATTCATATAGTAAAAGGACAGTTCGCACAATTCCGGAATCTGGGACTGAATAAATAATGTGGATTTTTCCGGGTCCAGACCGCAGGATAAATAATCCAGCGCCACTTCAATAATGTTCTGACGGACTTTTTCCGGATTATCTGCATTGTCGGTAAGAGCCTGCGCATCCGCGATCATAATAAATATCTGGTCATATTCGCCGGAATTTTGCAGTTCCACCCTTCTTTTTAATGATCCCACATAATGCCCTACATGAAGGCGTCCGGTGGGCCTGTCTCCGGTTAAAATAATCTTTCCCATTGTAAGCTTCCTCCGATTGTAATAGTTTAGTTATGGCAGATAATAGGCATGTTTTTGTATACATGTTCGTAAACAATGGCGGCTTTTGCCGGCGGCAGGTTAATACATCCATGGGAACCCCCGGTCTTATAAATGTCCCCGCCAAAGCTGCTGCGCCAATCTGCGTCATGAAGTCCGATTCCACCGTTAAAAGGCATCCAGTATTTTACCGGAGTGGCGTAATCTTCTCCTCTTAACACTTTATCCTTCTGTTTATAATAGAGTCCGAAAATACCGGGCGGTGTTGTCCACCCCTTCGATACATTGCCGGACACAAAAGGCGTATCCAATATGCACTGACCATTTTCTACCAGGTATAAATGCTGATTGCCCAGATCCACCTCCACGTAAGTCATGCCGTAATCATTGCCGGATCGGCTGGCAGCTGTCTGGGAATAGATTGGTTCCCTCTCGGAACTCTGGCAGGTCTGGATAGCTGCGATTAACGCATTGGTCTCTGCAGCCTGATCAATCTTCCAGCCATATGGGCCGGTGACTGTCACATCCTGTCCGGAAGCAGTGCGGAATACATGAGGTTTTCCGGCAGTGTCATATTTATCTGCCAGCATTTTTACATAAGCGGCGGCCTGCGCCGGATCGACTGTTACAGAAGCGCCATCTGTCCCGGTTATCCAGGTGGAAATCACATCACCTGTAAGAACTTCGGATGCGTCCCCAAACCGGTACGTAATGGTCATATTGCCGCACTGGTTCATGGCTTCCAAAAGAGAAACCAGGGCTTCATCGGTTGCATGGACGGTTACTTCGTTGTAGCATCCCTTTTCCTGAAGATTTAAAAATGACTGTCCGGATGCAAAGGCGTCCCGCACTGCCGGAATCAGTTTCTCCATGTTCAGATCCGTTCCGGAAACTTCCGGGACAATCATAAATCCCCCTCCGTCTTCTGATTTTGCAATATGAGCATTTTCTGTCTTTACCACATCTTCCCCTGTTACCAGAGATAACGAGGACAGTTTTGCTGCAAGGGCCTCTTCGCTGTAGGAAACATCTAAGGGAATCTCAAACCGGTTGTCTACTGCAGGTCCTGAAATACGGTCGTTTTCATTTTGCTGTGCCAAAATCTCAGAAAGTCCGCTGCTTAATACGGCGGTCAGACCAATATCTGCGCCTGAAATCACTTCTTCTTTTCCATCTTTTCCCACCAAAGTAAGAGTTTTTTGGCTGCCGTAAAAGGCTTCTATTGCCGTCTTTGCCTCGTCCGGGGTCATTCCCGCTGTGTTTACCCCATTAATCTGGGTTCCGCTCACATAAACGTCCGGATTGTTATGAATATTGTTTACTGCCGCCTGTACCAGACAGGTACTGGAAAAAACCAGCACTGCAGACAGGCAGAAGGTTGTCATTTGTCTGAAAAAACGGTATTTCATGTCTTCTACCCCTTCTTTTTTATGATAACTGGAAAACAGTTGTTTCTATTGTACTCGCGGCTAACCAAAAAGTCAACGAGGTTGTATCTTCAAAAATTCCGGCGGCAGTTTTGCTGTAAATGTTTTTCCCGCAAGATAAGACAGGGGATCGGGCAGGGAATCCGGCATAACCAGTTTCCAGGAATGAAGCATCTGAGAGGTAATGCCATACATTTTTTTCGCCTTTTCATTGACAGACTTCTTTCCGTATTTGAAATCCCCTACAATGGGATGGCCGATGGATGCCAGATGGGCGCGGATCTGGTGGGTCCGGCCTGTAAGCAGTTCCACCTGTAAGCAGGTATATTCACCGTTTTCCCATAAGGGAGTATATCTGGTGGCAATCGGCTGACTGTCTGGTGTCGGATTCTTTGTAATAAAAACCTGATTGGTTTTCTCATCTTTCTTCAAAAATCCTTCTATCGTTCTCTCCTCTGTAACCCGGCCGGACACGATGCACTGATAATATTTGTGGACGCTTCGATCTCTGAAAACCTGGGACAGAATCTGAAGCCCTGCCAGAGATTTTCCGGCAGCAATCAGACCGCTGGTATTCCGATCCAGGCGGTTGCACACAGAAGGACGGAAGGTAAGAAGCTGATCGGTGGTAAGCTGGCCGGAATCCAGCAGATAAGCTGTAATCTCCTCGACTAAGGATACGTCTCCTTCTTTTGCTTTCTGGGACAGCAGACCGGAGGGCTTGTTGATTAAAAGGATGTGGGAATCCTCATAGATAATGGGAAAAGAGGAAGCAGCAGAGGATTCTTTCCCCTTTGGGACAGAAGAAAAGGTTTTTATGGTTTCTTCTGACAAAAACAGACGGATCTCATCCCCTTCTTTCAGCCGCTCTGAACCCTCGCATTTTTTCCCGTTGAGCACAATATTTTTCTTGCGCATCATCTTATAGAGAAAACTTTTGGGCGCCAGACTTAAATATTTGGCTAAAAGCTTGTCCAGACGCTGCCCGGCTTCATTGGGGCCTACTGACAGTTGGCGCATAAAAACCTCCTACATAGACAAATTTTTCAGCAGCTCAGATGCGTAATCCACGCTGCCGTCATCCTCATAAGCAGAGGACGGCTTTAATCCCTTTAACCGGCGCAAAAAAGCGCCTGAATCTTTTACGAGCCGTACATTTCCATCCAGTCTGTGAGCGGTAAACATATCATTTAAAAATTTTTCCGCCCTGGCGATGTCAACCTTGGGATTTGAACAATATCCGCATACTGCAGTGGGATGAACAGCCACTGCATCCAGAGGTATGATCTGTTCTTTGGAAGTGATAATTAAGTCATAAAGCACAACACACTTCTCTTCAAATGGAAGAACAGACTGATAAAACTCTTTTTTGGGCGTCCGGAAGCGAAATGAAGCCAAAAATGGAGAGGCTACATTGGCCACTGGCAGGACCGTTAAAACCGCCATTACTGTAAGAATATTTTTTGCAGCCTGATTATCTGTAAAATTTCTGGCCAGAAGCTGCCCAATAATCATGGCTGCGCCGATTATAAGTTCCAGAATCTGTATCTTTCTCCGGTATTCCCGATATCCATAGCAGCCTTTCTGAATTCGTTTCATCCTTTACTCTCCTCTCTTTAGGACTTCCATCAAAGTCAGTATCCATTGTTGAGGAAGCACCTTGCACAGCAGTTCAAATCCTTTCATCCCAATCCCATATACGGAAATGTCTTTTCCCAAAACGCTGTCTTCTATGGCTTTCTTTACCACTTTTTCCGGTTTTGCCATAAAAAGGCGTTTATAAATGGGATATGGCTTTTTGTCAAGTTCCTCTTCCATCACCTGAAAAAACTCTGTTTTTACCGGGCCTGGACAGACAGCTGTCACTGTGATGCGGCGCGGCCTTAATTCTCTGTTTAATGCCCTGCTGTAGCTTAAAACAAAGGCTTTGGACGCTGCATAAACAGCAAAATCCGGCTGGGGCACAAAAGCTGCCGCAGAGGCAAACTGAAGGATTCTTCCACTTTCTGCCAGATAAGGAAGGCACAGGCTGGTCATATAGACAAGACTTTTGCAGTTTACATCCACCATTCCGGTCTCCTGTTCCCTGTCAATGGCTCCTGACAGACCCAGCTTTCCGTATCCGGCAGCATTGACCAAAAAGCGGATATTCGGAGAGAGTTCTTTTAATGCGCTCTCAAAACCGATCAGTTTCTTTTTATCTGTAATATCTGCCCCGAATATGCGAAGTTTTACCGGAACCTGGGGCTCCAGCAAAAAAAGCCGATCCGTCCGCCTTGCCAGGACCCAGATTTCATCCAGGAAGGCAAACCGGTCAGCCAACTGAATAACGGTTTCTCTCCCCATTCCGGAAGAAGCCCCTGTCACTACTGCGATTTGAAGATTTCGCCCCTGCTTCATCCTTTTGTTCCCTCCTTAAAATGATGTTGGGGTCAAAAGATGCCTGACGAATTGTTTCGTGCTTTGCACTCTCACAATTCTGACATCTTAAAATGCATCCCGAATCAGCCGGATCTGCTCTCCCAGTACCGCTACCACGTCAAAACGGCATGGGGTCTCCAGGGAAAGCCTGTTTTCATACAGATAGGTAAGCGCCGCTTTTCGGATTCTCTGCTGTTTTCGGATATCTACCGCTGCTTCCGGCTCGCCGGCTCCTGAATCCCTTCGATATTTTACTTCTATAAATACCAGCGTCTTTCCTTCTCTGGCAATCAGATCAATCTCCCCGCGCCTGTGGTTTTGATAATTGCGGCTTACGATTTCATAGCCCCGGCTGATTAAATAATCCGCCGCTATAGATTCATAGCGGCCTCCTATCTGCCTTTTGTTCAAATATCCGGCTCCTTCTCTCTTGGTTCCTGTACAAATCGGGTAATAAAACTTTTTCTGTGAATGGGGCATGGCCCAAACTCTTTGATGGCCGCAATGTGGGCGGCTGTGCCATACCCCTTGTGGCGGGCAAATCCGTATTCCGGATAAAGTTTCTCGTATTCTGTCATCATATGATCTCTGGTGACTTTTGCAAGAATGCTGGCGGCTGCAATAGAAACGCTTTTGGCGTCTCCTTTGATAATCGGTACCTGCAGCAGATGTCCGGAAAGATTCGGAATGGTGACCGCGTCATTTAACAGAACGTCAGGGGTCAGAGTCAGCCCTTCCACCGCCTGCTTCATCGCCCTGTACGTGGCCTGAAGAATGTTAATCGCATCAATTTCCTGAGGACTGGCAACTCCTACTGCCCAGGAAACCGCTTTTTCTTTAATCTCTGCAAATAGTTCTTCTCTCCGCTTTTCAGAAAGTTTTTTGGAATCATTCAGATACAGAATCCGGCAATCCTTTGGCAAAATCACTGCACCTGCGACCACCGGGCCTGCAAGGGGGCCTCTTCCTGCTTCATCAATACCACAGCAAATCCCCACTGATTCATATTGTGTTTCATAAACTTTCATCTGCTCCAGACGCAGCAATTCCTGTTCCAGTTTTTCTCCCTTTAATACCCTGGCCATACTTCCTCCTGCTTATCCGACCGGCCAGATTTTAAACCAAATCCTGCCGATTATATCGTCTCTTTTAATATTTCCTACATCTGTATCCCGGCTGTCTGAACTGTCATTCCGGTTATCGCCTAACACAAAGTATTCGTCTTCTCCAAGTGTAATGATCTCTTCGGCTCTTCCAGGTTTTTTAATGGGTTCAGAACTCACATCTTTTTCCAGTTTTTCCCCGTTAATCCATACAGCGCCTTCTTTAATCTGTACCGTTTCCCCAGGCAGGCCGATAATCCGTTTGGTATAATACCGGCCCTTTTGATAGCGGTAGGAAAACACAATTACATCAAACCGTTTTGGATCGGAAAACCGGTATGACAGCTTGTCTACCAACAGAATATCCCCATCTTTTAAAGCCGGTTCCATGGAATCGCCATATACATCTGCCCTCTGAATGACAAATGTAATCAAAAACAAAATAGAGAGAACGGTTACAGCCAGATAGCAAAAGAAACTTTTTACTTCTGTCCAGAGGGTTTCTTTCTGCCGTCTGTTCATTTTTCCTGTTCCCTTAACGTCTCCTTTAGCGTTTGCTCCGGTTCTGGCAGTTCTAACGTAATCTTTCCTAACCGGCCGCTTCTGAAATCATCCAGCAGAATCGAAGCCGCTTTAGAAAGATCCGGTTCTCCGCCTTTTAAAAGGCAGGCTCTCACCGCCGCCACCTGTTCCAGGACTGGAATACAGTCTTTTATCTCACTGCCTGCCGGAAGCGTTTCTATCTGATATCGTTCCTTTAAAGCCCCTGGATAGCGGTCTGCAAGCACCTTGACGAGCTCTAATGCCAGTTCGTCTTTATTTAAAATTTCGTCATTGATCGAGCCGATAAATGCCAGATTCAGTCCTACCTTCTGATCCTCAAATCTGGGCCATAAAATTCCGGGAGTATCCAGAAGTTCCAGGCTTTTGTTCAGGCGAATCCATTGATTTCCCTTGGTTACTCCAGGCTTGTTGCCGGTTTTGGTACATGCCCGCCCTGCAAATGCATTGATAAAAGTGGATTTTCCTACATTGGGGATTCCCACCACCATGGCGCGGATAGGACGGTTTAAAATTCCCCTTCTCCGATCCCGTTGGATTTTTTCTTTACAGGCTTCCTGAACCGTTGCATTAATCTGTTTTAATCCGGCTCCGCTTTTGCAGTTTACTTTCAGGACATGGAATCCTTTTTCTGTAAAATAGCGGAACCACTGCTCATTTGCCTCATCATCTGCCAAATCCGACTTATTTAAGAGTACCATTCTGGCTTTTGCCGCTCCCAGTTCATCTATATCCGGATTACGGCTGCTAAGAGGCACTCTGGCATCTACCAGTTCAATAATCAAATCAATTAATTTTATATCTTCTTTCATGGCACGTTTTGCCTTAGTCATGTGCCCTGGATACCACTGTATATTCATATGTCCCTCTATCTGAAAACTTCTGCTATTCTACCAGTCCAATATCAAGAATCGGCAATAGCCGAAGCCATACTTTCCCTATAATTTGATCTTCTTTTACATTGCCTACATTGGCAAACCGGCTGTCTTCGCTGCTGTCCCGGTTATCTCCCAACAAAAAATACTCTTCTTCCCCAAGGATTACAGGGTGTTCTGCCAAACCGGCAGAGGTAATTAAAGCTGTATCTTCCGTTTCCTGCAGCAGCACATCATTGATATAAATCCTTCCATCTTTAATCTGCACCGTTTCTCCGGGAAGGCCGATTACCCGCTTTACATTCCATTTTCCATCTCCCCGCTGAAATACCACAACATCAAACCGATCCGGTTTTTGAAAATCATAGATCAGACGGTTCATCAGAACTACGTTTTCTGTCTCCAGCGCCGGCTGCATAGAACTGCCGCTTATGGGAATCTGGGTTCCAAAGGCGTAAACAGTAAAGCAGGCAATGGCAATGACTACCACGATATCTGTTACCCAACCGGAAATGCGGCGAAGCAGGGTTGATTCCTCGCTTTCGTAAAATTTCACTGTTCTCACCTCATGTTAAAAAGGGACTGTCGCAAAATGAAACGTTGCGACAGCCCCTTCTGTCTTCAGGAATTAGCGAACTAATTCTTTTACCTTTGCTGCTTTACCTACGCGATCACGTAAATAGTACAGTTTTGCTCTTCTTACTTTACCTTTTCTTACAACTTCTACATCTGCTACAGATGGAGAGTGTAATGGCCAGGTCTTCTCAACGCCGATACCGTTGGAATTCTTTCTTACAGTAAAGGTCTCTCTGGCACCGCCGTTCTGTCTCTTAATAACCGTACCCTCAAAAATCTGGATTCTCTCGCGGTTACCCTCTTTAATCTTGTTGTGTACTCTTACAGTATCGCCAACATGGAACTCCGGTACGGATTCCTTCAACTGAGCTGCTTCAATATTCTTGATAATTTCGTTCATCGTGTGAACCTCCTTAAGTTTATTGGATGTTCTTAATACGCTTTCCCGTAACAGAGGACCATCTCGTCTTAATCACAACTATCACAGTGTATCACAAAGGGTTTGAAATTGCAAGTAATTCTTCCAAAAACTTTCGTTCTTTATAAGCCATTTATGATAATGTCCTAATATACCATAAATGAAAATGTCCCGGA
>CAUWCT010000077.1:0-12863 GCA_963557065.1 uncultured Lachnospiraceae bacterium
TAGCGCGCTCGGCTGGGGGCCGAGAGGTCGCAGGTTCAAATCCTGTTACTCCGATGAGAAGAGTCTTATAGTTTGAGACTCTTTTTTTATTTGATTGGAGAATCTCTCCTGCGAGATTCTCCACAATTCAATTAGCAGGTACAAATACAGTGACATTTTTCCTTGCAGCAGCAGTCGGACTGCTCTGTATTAGAAGTACAGGTGTTTACAGAGGCAGAGCATTGGGCAGCGGACTGTACTGCATTTTGGGCAGCAGTTTGGACAGCCTGGGTCGTTTGTGTTGTTCCGGCAGAGTATCCGGCAGCAAATCCGTTGTTGTAGCATACGCGGCAGCCATCATTGACACCCTGATTATAAGAAGCTACATTTGTGCAATTATTGGCTGTGGCCTGGCAGGTTCTCTGACAGGTACACTGAGTCTCGCATCGGTTGCAGCATCTGCTTTCCCGCTGGTTGTCGCATGGATTCTCGCACCGGTTATCCCGCTGATTGCCACATCTGTTCTCGCACCGGTTATCCCACTGATTGCCGCATCTGTTCTCGCATCGGTTATCCCGCTGATTGCCGCATCTGTTCTCGCATCGGTTATCCCATTGATTGCCGCATCTGTTCTCGCATCGGTTATTGCATTGATTCCCACATCTGTTTTCACATCGGTTTTCCTGCCAATTACCGCAGTTGTTTCCGCATCTGAATGTCGCACATCTTCTGCACATACAGCAATTTTGATTCCATCCACACATATTTAAAATCTCCTTTAATTTTTCAGGTTGTACTGTATTATATGGGACAGAAAGACAAAGTGTTCTTCTCACCTTCTTCCTGCTGGTTTCATAGAGTAATAGTAACAGTTGAGGATGGCGTTTCTTTTCTGTCATCCTTGGCTGTTGCCATTATTTTCTGAAAGGAGCAATGTTATGGATTGCTGTTCGCCTAGAAAAAACATGAATACAGTTCGTCCGGGAATAACTGGCTCAATACCCGGCGCACCTATGCCGGATCTTCATGCTGTATCTCCGGCGCAGCCTGTTTTAAGCCGTCAGATAGTGGAGGCGGCATCCTGTAAAGCCTGCAATTCGCCAATGCCCTGCACAAATATGAATGTGCCACCATCCTGTCCCATGCCTGTGATGTCGCAGGTACCCGGTCCGGGTCCTGTAATGCCCCAGGTATCAGGCCAGAATCCTGTGATGCCGCAGGTACCAAATTCAGGCCAGGCAATGCCTCAGATGTCATGCCAGGGGCCTGCAATGTTTCAGAATCAGATGGGTGCACCCCTTGGTATGCCTGGATTTTCGGTACAGAATACCTGTACCAATACTGCACCAGGCCATTTGGAACGGAATTATACGGTTGCGATGGCTTACGTTCCATGGCAGCAGTGGCAGAGAGTATATCCTATGGAGCAGGGATTTCGCCAGGGCACGATTTTCCCTGATTTAGACCTTCCATTTTATCCAAGGAGGTGCGGATCATGAGAAATCCCAATATGGACCCATTGCTGATGCCGGTAAATGAAGCCGGTTTTGCCTTAGATGAAGCGGTACTGTTTTTAGATACCCATCCCTGTGATACAGGTGCACTGGCCTATTACAGGCAAGCGAAAATGCGCTATGATCAGGCGGTTGCTGCTTATGAAAATCAAAGCGGGCCGTTAATGATGAGTGATGTGAATACAACCAATTACTGGAACTGGGTGGATGCTCCATGGCCATGGGAAGGAGGATGTGAATAATGTGGAAATATGAAAAAAGGCTTCAGTATCCGGTGAAGATTTCTCAGCCAAATCCCAAACTGGCATCCTTTATTATCAGCCAATACGGCGGGCCTGACGGGGAGTCTGCTGCCGCCCTGCGGTATTTATCCCAGCGCTATGCCATGCCTTATAAAGAGGGGAAAGCAATTCTGACAGATATTGGTACGGAAGAATTGGGGCATTTTGAGATTATCGGAGCCATTGTTCATCAGCTTACCCGAAATCTGACCATGGAACAGATTGAAGAGTCTGGCTTTGGGCCTTATTATATTGATCACACCACTGGACTTTGGCCTCAGGCGGCAGGCGGAATTCCGTTTAATGCCTGTGAATTCCAGTCAAAAGGCGATCCCATTACAGATATGAACGAGGATCTTGCTGCCGAACAAAAAGCCAGGGTCACATACGACAACATTCTGCGTGTTGTAAAAGATCCGGAAGTAGCGGATCCTATCCGTTTCTTAAGGGAAAGGGAAATTGTCCATTACCAGAGATTTGGAGAGGTTTTAAGGATCGTGAATGATCATCTGGATTCTAAAAACTTCTATGCATTTAACCCGGCGTTTGACAGAAAGCCAAATTCCGGGTGCGGGTGTAAGTAACAGGGGATAAAATTAAGAATGCCCGGATAAAGAACGTTTCTTTCCGGCATCCACAGCATCCATATGCAGGAGCGATACGCCTGCATGAGGATGCTGTGATATTTATTACCTGCACTTATACTGTTAATAAGAAGAAAAGGGAAACAGAGTCACATTTCTCATTATTGCAGGTTTGCTTGCTTGACATTCCAAAATAAAGCCGATACAATATAACCCGTTGTTTAGGAGCAATTACAAAAACAAAGGAGAAATGAGCAGTATGAAAGAGCAGGGTTCTTTAAAGGAAGCCTATGAGTTTTACGGGAAACTTCCTCTCAAACACGCAGTTCCTCTGGGACTTCAGCATGTTTTGGCCATGTTTGTAGGCAATCTGACCCCCATCTTAGTCATTACCGGAGCGTGCGGGATTGGCGTAGGAAGTGAGTTTGCAGATTTACAGGTGGTTCTTTTGCAGAATGCAATGCTGATGGCCGGCGTTGTGACATTGGTGCAGCTTTATGCCATTGGTCCCATAGGCGGAAAAGTCCCGATTATTATGGGAACCAGTTCCGGATTTATCGGTGTATTTAACAGTGTTGCAGCCACTATGGGAGGCGGAATCCTTACCTATGGGGCGATGATGGGCGCTTCCATTGTGGGAGGAATTTTTGAAAGTATTTTAGGCTTTTTCTTAAAGCCGTTGAGAAAGTTTTTTCCGGCAGTAGTAACCGGTACAGTGGTGCTTTCCATTGGCCTTTCTCTCATTGCCATTGGCGTCAATTCTTTTGGAGGCGGCGATAAGGCGCTGGATTTTGGATCTTATGAAAATTTATTTTTAGGAACTCTGGTACTGATTGTAATCATTGGTTTAAAACATGGGACAAAAGGACTGACCAGCTACTCTTCAATTTTAATCGGGATTGTCGTGGGTTATATTGCAGCAGCAGTTATGGGCATGGTTTTGCCTACAACGGCAGTCAGTGCAGATGGCACAGAGTATGTAAAGGCTTGGGTGTTAAACTGGGACAAGGTAGCTGCCGCAGACTGGTTTGCAGTGCCAAAGCTGATGCCGGTAAAACCGGTATTTGACTGGAAGGCCATTCTTCCGGTGGGAATTATGTTTATTGTAACAGCAGTGGAAACGGTCGGGGATATTTCCGGCGTAACAGAAGGCGGTATGGGAAGAGAGGCAACGGACAGCGAACTTTCCGGCGGAGTAATCTGTGACGGTCTGGGATCTGCGTTTGCAGCTTTATTTGGAGTGCTGCCCAACACATCCTTTAGTCAGAACGTAGGTCTGGTAACCATGACAAAGGTAGTAAACCGCGGCGCTCTTGCATTTGGGGGTATTTTCCTGATTTTTTGCGGGCTGTTCCCAAAACTGGCAGCACTTATTTCCATTATGCCCCAAAGCGTGCTGGGCGGAGCGGCTGTTATGATGTTTTCCTCCATTGTAGTCAGCGGTATCCAACTGATTACCAAGCATGCCATTACCCCCAGAAACATTACCGTTGTGTCGGTTGCATTGGGACTGGGATATGGAATCGGTGCAAGCAGCAATATTTTGTCAAAACTTCCGGAAGCGGTTCAGTTGATTTTTGGCGGTTCCGGTATTGTACCGGCTGCCCTGGTTGCAATTTTACTTAACGTACTTCTTCCTGACGAGAAGGAAAAAGGAGAACAGGCTTCAGCATGAGAAAATATTAAAAAAAATCCATTGCAGTTTTGATGGCTGCCTCATTATCCATGTCCTTACTGGCAGGCTGCGGCGGCTCTGGAAAAGAAGAAAGGGCAGCAGAGACAGCCACAGAATCTGCCCAACCGATGAAGGAAGAGACGGCGCCCATTACCATTACCGATCAGGCGGGAAGGGAAGTGACTTTGGAGGCGCCTGCAGAAAAGATAGTTTCTTCCTATTATATTTCTACAGCCCTTCTGATTGCACTGGGCTGTGAAGACAATTTGGTGGGAATTGAGATGAAGGGGGACACCAGGCCCTTATATCACATGGCGGCTCCCCAGTTGTTAGAACTTCCGGCTGTCGGCTCCGGAAAAGGAATTAATATAGAAGAGACTGCATCACTGGAACCGGATGTGGTTATCCTTCCCAAACGTCTGGAGGAAAATGTGGCAGCATTTGAGACTTTGGAGATTCCGGTAGTGGTGGTAAATCCGGAAACTCAGGAGGAGTTTGAAGAGTGCGTCAGCCTGCTGGCAGAGATTACAGGGACAAACGAGACAGGGGAAGAACTGCTAAACTATTATCATGAGAAAATGGAGTTTGCCAACGAACTGACCAGAGAAGCCCCGAAACCTTCTGTTTATCTGGCATCCGGATCGGATTATTTACGCACCTGTACTTCAAAAATGTACCAGAATGATTTGATTTCCATGGCAGGAGGCATCAGTGTATCAGCAGATTTAGAAGATGCTTACTGGGCGCAGATCTCTGCAGAACAGCTGGCAGCGTGGAATCCGGATTATATTTTTGGAGTCAGCTATGCAGATTATGGACTGGACAGCTTTACAGAAAATGAAGGACTGGCACAGGTAGAAGCAGTGAAAAATGGACAGGTTTACACGTTTCCGTCTAAGATTGAGGCATGGGATTACCCGACGCCTTCATCTGTTTTGGGAGTTTTATGGCTGACCAGTGTGCTCCATCCGGAGCTGTATTCTACAGAAGAATATAGAAAAGAAGCAATAGAGTTTTACCAGAAATTCTTTGACATTTCTGTGTCAGATGAGGATCTGGGACTTTCATAAAACGGTTTCGGATAAAATGACAGGAACCGTTCAAAAGAGGAATCAAATGAAACAAAAAAAGTTCTGGGCTATGGCCGGAATCTTGCTGGGAACCGTAATGCTGTCCCTGTGCGTGGGCAGGTATCCCCTGACTGTAAAGGATCTTTGGGAGATTTTAACAGGGATGGAAAAAGGAATGGGAGAGCGGGTCTTTGTGCAGATCCGGCTGCCCAGGACTTTTTTAGTCTTAATATGCGGAGCTGCATTATCCATATCCGGCATGATTTATCAGCACATTTTCCGCAATCCTCTGGTGTCTCCGGATGTGTTGGGAGTAACCAGCGGCGCTTCTGCAGGTGCGGCGGCCGCCATTTTGTTAGGGGGGACGGCTGCCATGATTCAGGTATCTGCATTTAGCGCAGGTCTTTTGGCGGCTCTTTTGACAGTGGCTCTTTCCAAAGCAGTGGGGGGACAGCAAAAAGTTTCCCTGCTTATCTCCGGCATTGTGGTAGGCGCAATGGCAGAGGCCGGGCTGATGCTGATAAAATATGGGGCAGACCCATCCAGACAGCTTCCGTCTATCGACTACTGGCTCATGGGAAGCTTCCATACGGCAGACTGGGAAGATGTGAAAACGGTAGTTGTTCCTGTTTTCATCTCCATTGTAATTCTTTGGATGATGCGCTGGAAGATAGGGGTTTTGTCTTTGGGAGATGAAGAGGCAAAGAGCCTGGGACTGCCTGCAGAAAGAGTGCGTCTGACGGCAGTAATGCTGGCAACACTTTTAGCGGCTTCAGTAGTAGCAGTGGCAGGAACGGTATCCTGGGTGGGATTGATTGTCCCTCATTTAATCCGGCAGGTTTGGGGAGGAGATTTAAAAAAATGCTTTGCGCCAGGTGTGATGGGAGGAGGAGCATTTTTGCTTGCCGCCGATTTTGCCGCCCGTTCTTTAGCAGAAGCGGAAATTCCCATCAGCATTTTCACATCCCTTTCCGGCGCAGTTCTTTTAGCAGCGCGTTTGATTGTTTCTAAGAAAAAGGAGGGACGGCTGTGCAACTAAAGGCAGACAACCTGTCGCTTAAATTGGGAAACCGGGAGATTTTAAAAGGGGTTTCCTTTACTGCAAAGGAGCCTCTTACTGTAATTCTTGGAAAAAACGGCGCCGGAAAAACCACGCTTTTAAAGAGCATTGCAGGTTTGTATCAGCCGGATCAGGGAGAGATTGCAGTAAATGGGCAGAGGCTTTTCTGCCTTTCGGAACGGGAGCGGGCAAAAATCATTTCCTATGTGCCCCAGGACTGCCAGGCGGCAGACTGCCAGGTTTTGGAATTTGTGGCAATGGGGAGAAATCCTTACCTGAAATTCTGGCAGATGCCGGGCAAAAGAGAGTATGAAGACAGTAAAAAGGCCCTGGAGGAACTGGGAATCGGCCATCTTGCAATGCGTCCCATGAATGCTTTAAGCGGGGGGGAGCGAAGACTTTGTTATCTGGCCAGAGCCAGGGTTCAGCAGGCAGAGTGGATGATTTTGGATGAGCCGGAAAGTGGACTGGATTTTGCAAAGCGTCATGAGTTTTTGGGACAGTTAAAGGAATATCTGAAAAAGAATAAAAAATATGCTATAATGAGTGTACATGACCCGGCTTTGGCAGATGCCTATGGGGATGAGATTTTATTGATGGAGCAGGGCCGTATGGTATCTGGTATCTGTAAAAGAGAAAGGGATTATGAAACCCGGCTTATCTTTGAACTAAAGCGTCTTTACGGACAGGAAGTCCGCCTGATTAAAGAGGGAGAGAGCCGGGCGATCATATGGAGGTAACCGTTTTTACATGGCAGAACGGTTACGTATGGAAGGGAGAAAGACATGCTGACGATTCAGAATTATGTGAAAGCAGCCAGCTTGGAGGAAGCTTATGAATTAAATCAGAAAAAAAGCAGCCGGATTATCGGCGGAATGCTCTGGCTGAAAATGAGCCATATGCGGGTGCAGACTGCCATTGATTTGTCAGGACTGGGACTGGATACTATTGAAGAAGATGAGCGGGAATTTTGCATCGGCGCCATGGTATCTTTGCGCCAGCTGGAACTTCATCCGGGACTTGCCCGGTATACAAATGGAAGTATGAAGGAGTGTCTGCGCCACATCGTAGGAGTGCAGTTTCGCAACCTGGCAACAGTGGGAGGCAGCATTTTCGGGCGGTTTGGATTTTCTGATGTTCTGACGGAATTTCTGGCTCTGGGAGCAGAGGCAGAACTGTATCATGCAGGGAGAGTCAGCCTGGAAGAGTTTATAAAAATGCCGGCAGATCGGGATATTTTAGTGAGGATTTTCGTTCCCAAGACCAACTTAAAAAATGCTTACCAGTCTTTGCGAAATTCCAGTACGGATTTTCCGGTTCTTACCTGTGCAGTCAGCAAAAGTGGAGACGGTTCCGTTTGCGCTGCCATTGGCGCAAGGCCAGGACGGGCGGTGCTGGTGCGGGATGAAAACGGGATTTTACAAAAGGGCATCACAGAGGAAAAGGCTGATGCTTTTGGAACTTACGTGTCAGAGCAGATTGTAACCGGAAGCAATATGCGGGCAGGCGCCAAATACAGGAAGCATCTGGCAAAGGTCTTGACAAAGAGGGCAGTGATGCAGATAGGAGGCGGACAGATTGAAGGTTAGCATATGGGTAAACCAAAAAAGGATAGAAGAGGAGATAGCCTGTGACCTGCTTTTAATTGATTTTTTAAGGAGTCATGGATGCGCCAGCGTAAAGCGGGGATGCGAAACCTCCAACTGCGGCCTGTGTACGGTTATGATGGATGGAAAGCCGGTGCTTTCCTGCTCTGTTCTGGCTGCAAGGGCGGATGGGCACAGGATAGAGACGCTGGAAGGATTGAGAGAAGAAGCAGAAGAATTTGGCGCATTTATCGGGGATCAGGGGGCAGAGCAGTGCGGATTCTGCAATCCCGGCCTGATGATGAATGCGATTGCCCTGTTTCGGGAATATCCGGATCCGGACGAAGAGACGATCAAAGAATATCTGTCAGGAAATTTGTGCCGCTGTTCCGGCTATGAGGGACAGATGCGGGGAATCCAGGCATTTTTAAAATGGAAAAAGGAGGGACGGCCATGAAGTTAAAAGCAGTAGGACAGCCGATCCGAAAAAAAGACGCCATGGCCCTTTTAACCGGGCAACCCGTCTATATGGATGATATTGCGCCGCAAAACTGCCTGATTGTAAAGGTTTTAAGAAGTCCCCATGCCAATGCCATAGTAGAAGAAATTCACTGTGAGACAGCGTTAAAAGTGCCGGGAATTGAGGGGATTTATACCTGGAAGGATGTTCCGGCACATAGGTTTACTATGGCCGGCCAGACCTATCCGGAGCCAAGCCCCTATGACAGGCTGATTTTGGATCGCCATGTCCGCTATGTGGGTGATCCGGTTGCCATCGTGGCAGGAGAGACAGAAATTTGTGTGGATCAGGCATTAAAGAGGATCAAAGTTCAGTACCGGATATTAGAGCCGGTTCTGGATTTCCGGAAAGCAAAGGACAACCGGATTTTAGTTCATCCGGAGGATGACTGGAAATCCCTTTGCCCGGTGGGAGCGGATAACCGGAGAAATTTGTGCGCCAGCGGGGAAAGTGGATGCGGGGATGTGGAAAAAGTCCTGTCAGAATGCGATATGATCGTGGATCAGACCTATCACACCAAAGCCTGTCAGCAGGCAATGATGGAGACGTTCCGTACCTACTGCTCCATTGACCAGTACGGCCGTCTCAACATTTTAAGTTCTACCCAGATTGTGTTTCATGTGCGCCGCATTATCTCCAATGCCCTGGGTGTACCAAAGTCCCGGATTCGGGTGGCCAAGCCCAGAATCGGCGGCGGATTTGGCGCAAAGCAGACCGTTGTGGCAGAGGTATTTCCTGCATTTGTAACCTGGAAGACCAAAAAGCCGTCTAAAATGATCTTTACAAGGGAAGAAAGCCAGACGGCTTCCAGTCCCCGCCATGAGATGGAAGTCCATGTGCGGGTAGGCGCCATGAAAGACGGGCGGATTCGGGCGGTGGATCTGCATACCCTGTCCAATACTGGTGCATACGGCGAGCATGGCCCGACAACGGTTGGACTTTCCGGACATAAATCCATTCCACTGTACGGACTGGTGGAAGCCCACCGGTTTTCCTATGACGTGGTGTATACCAATGTTATGTCTGCCGGAGCCTATCGGGGATACGGGGCAACGCAAGGGATCTTTGCCATGGAATCGGCAGTCAATGAACTGGCAGCCAGACTGGGCATAGATCCGGTAAAACTGCGGGAGATGAATATGGTAAGAGAAGGTCAGGTTATGCCTGCTTACTACAATGAGACTGCCACAAGCTGCGCCTTAAACCGCTGCATGGAGCGGGCCAGAGAGATGATTGGCTGGGATGAAAAATATCCCTGCCGGGATATGGGAAACGGAAAAGTCCGCAGCGTAGGAGTTGCAATGGCGATGCAGGGCTCCGGCATTTCCGGTGTAGACGTGGGATCTGCTACGATCAAGATGAATGAAGAAGGATATTATACGCTGTCCATTGGCGCAGCAGATATGGGAACCGGCTGCGACACGATATTGGCGCAGATGGCGGCAGAGTGCATGGAATGTCCGGTAGACAACATTGCAGTTCTGGGCGCAGATACAGATTCTTCTCCTTATGATTCTGGATCGTATGCGTCCAGCACTACCTATGTAACCGGAAAAGCAGTGGAAAACGCCTGCCTGAAACTGAAAGAGCAGATTAAGTCTATCGGAGCAGAACTCCTTAAGGTATCTGTCGAAGAAGTAGAGTTTGACGGAAACGGCGTATACAAGATGGCGGATCAGAAACGGGTCAGCCTTCAGGAAATCGGCACTAAGGGAATGTGCGGCAATACCCAGGCGCTGACAGTGACGGAAAGCAACAGTTTTCCATCTTCCCCGCCGCCATTTATGGTGGGCATGGTGGAAATAGAATTGGATAAAGAAACCGGGCATATTGACATTGTGGATTATGCGGCAGTGGTAGACTGCGGTACGCCGGTGAACCCCAACCTGGCAAGAGTCCAGACAGAGGGGGGACTGGCCCAGGGAATCGGAATGGCTCTCTATGAAAATGTCCAGTACAATGACAGGGGACGGCTATATGAAAATTCCCTGATGCAGTATAAGATTCCAACCCGTATGGATACAGGAAAGCTTCGGGTGGAATTTGAGAGCAGTTACGAGCCTTCCGGGCCTTTTGGCGCCAAGTCCATCGGGGAAATCGTAATCAATACTCCGGCTCCGGCCCTTGCCCATGCGGTCTACAATGCAACTGGAAAGTGGTTTCGCGAACTTCCCATTACTCCGGAAAAGATTGTGATGGCAGATGAAGACGGAAAGGTCAAAACATGATCGGGATTATTTTATTGGCGGCTGGAAACAGCCGCCGTTTTCAGGGGGAAAATAAACTGCTTGCCAAAATCGGGGAAAAGCCATTATATACATACAGCTTTGAAAGCTGGAAAGAGGCAGCGGACAGGGTCAGGGACTGCCTGGTTTTTGTGGTTGGAAGAAATGCAGAAATCCTTACGGCAGCAGAAAGTATGGGATTTGTCCCGGTGGAAAGTCCAGAGAGTGAGAAAGGGATTTCTTACTCCATTCAGGCAGGGATTGATGCAGCGGCAAAAAGATTTCCCAATGGATTTGCAGATACAGACCGGCTGGTATTTTCTGTTTCTGATCAGCCTTTTTTGCAGGCAGATACCCTGGTACGGTTTTTTAATGCTGTAAAATCCAGCCCCTATGCCAGCCTTTCTTTTAAGGGAGAACCCTGCAATCCGGTGTCATTTTCACCGAAGGCAATCCCGGAGCTTTTGGCTTTAACAGGAGATCAGGGAGGGAAAAAAGTGCTGCAAACACACCTGGGGGAAACCTTGATGGTAGAGGCTTCTTCAGAAGAACTGAAAGATATAGACGTTCCCAAAGACCTGGACGGCTTGCCGGTTAATATGGTATAATAACTCCAAAATGCAGCTGTGCTGCGCACATCTGTTGCTGCCTTTGGCAGCTAAACCATTTTGTCGTTACCATATCAGGTGAAAACAAATGTCTGCTTCGCAGCCGCTTGTTTTCCTGCTGATATGGTAAATATGAACACTTCATTAAAACAAAAGAACAAGTACGGAGAGAACCAT
This sequence comes from uncultured Lachnospiraceae bacterium, assembly GCA_963557065.1. Taxonomy (GTDB): domain Bacteria; phylum Bacillota; class Clostridia; order Lachnospirales; family Lachnospiraceae; genus UMGS1370. The sequence continues at coordinate 11,280 of CAUWCT010000077.1, forward strand.
GAGCAGACGAATCATCAGTTTTGATTTAGATCAAACTCTTTTAGACCATTCTACGTTTTCTATTCCTCAAAGCGCTCTTTATGCAATAGAGCAATTACGGGATCAGTTTATCATTGTCCTGGGGACTGGAAGGGATATGGACAATCATTACAGCAGACAGTTTAAAGATATTGTAAAAGCAGACGCCATCATTCATTTAAACGGCACGAAGATTACAGTGGGGGACACCCTGTTATTTGAACATTTTATGGAAAAAGAATTGCTGAAAAATGTGCTCTGTTATGCCGGAGAACATGGATACTGCATCGGTGTTACGATCGGTGATGAGGACTACTATATAAATCCGGAACGGGTAAGAGAGATGGACAGACAGCGCTGGGGGGAATGTATGAGACGGTTTCGTGACCCCTGGGAATTGTTAAACCATCCCATTCATACTCTGTCCTATTTAGGAGACGAGACAGGGGCAAAGGATATAGAGAGGCAGTTTCCTGAATTGAAACTGCCTATGTTCTCAGGAAAAACGGGAGCGGATATCGTTGAAAAACAGGCATCAAAAGCCGAAGGATTAAAGCGGCTGTGCCATCATTTTGGAGTCAGGATAGAAGATTCGGTGGCCGTCGGTGACAGTATGAATGACTATGAGATTGTAAAAGAAGCCGGGATTGGGATTGCCATGGGCAATGCCATAGAAGAACTAAAGGAAGCGGCAGATTATGTGACGGCAGATGTTGGGGATCATGGAATTTATAAGGCCTGCTGCCATTTTGGGTGGATTCAGGAAAGAAAGTTCTGATAATTGGGTCTGTTAAGGGGGAGATTATATGGAACTTATTGGATTTACTTCATGGCACGATGAAAATTATAAGTTGATTGGTGACTTGGAAGATGGACGATTAGGAGAAAATGAGATACAGTGGGTAAAATACGAGGAAACCATGGCGGCCTGGGAAACGACAGTTTTATATTTGCAACGTTGCGGAATAAAATTTTCAGGAATTTATCATCAAAAAGGCAGGTATGGTGTACCGTATTTTGACAATGGAAAAAAACTGTGCTTGGATATTCAATCATGGGGATATTTGATGGAAGATGTTTTAGACATGAAACAGGATTGTATCATGAATCTGCCGGGGCGCAAGTGGTCATATTGGGCGGAACCAAGTGAATTTGTACTCCCATATGGGCAGCTGCCGGATGATAATTTTCATTGGAGGAACGATCCAATCGCCAAAACTCTGATGGAATTATACTTGAAAGGCAACGCTTCTACATAGGCGAGGAGGCGATCTCCTGAATCGTTAGATTGTCGGATTGGTGAAGAAGTTTTGATGGCTCTGACGAAACAAAACTTTATTAACCTATATGAAAATGATGTGATCTATGTTACCGGAAATACAAGTATAGAAAGTCAAGGTGTAGGCGAAAAATGGAACAAAATGAAAAACGATGGAGAAAGAAAACATACAGTCCAAATGTTTGTTATTCGAGGGCAGCAAAACTCTGCAAAGCAATCCGAGAGGGAAAAGACGTGGCAGAGGATATTGCAAAAATTGAGCCATATCTTAAAAATTACTGCAAAGA
>CAUWCT010000078.1:0-12563 GCA_963557065.1 uncultured Lachnospiraceae bacterium
GTCAGATAGTAATTTACTCCAAAAGAATTATAGTGCTAAATCCCAAAGACGGGGTCTGGGTCAGGCGTTTTGACCCAGACCTCTTCCTGCTGCCAGTTCGGAAAAGAGTACAGCACACCAATAATTAGCATCTGTATATTTTCAATAAATTAAGAATTTCTTAATAATCTTTTCAAAGAACATTCAAACATTATTTTCCAGCTTATGCTATACTAAGACCATAAGAAATGCAGTTATTCCTGAATCCTTTTGAAATCAAAGTTCGGAAAAAAGTAAAGTCTCGTACCCATCACATACGGGACTTTTTTTCCGCCCATTTTTAGAAAATTAAATAGGAGGCAGCAAGTACCAGTCGTATTTGCTGCCTCCTATTGCTTTTTATCTATAACAAAATTTGCTGCTACAGGTATTGTTTCATAATATCACAGAAATCAAAGGTGGCAAAATAATCTTTTGGAGTCTCAGCGCGGCGGATCTCCTGCACTGTGCCGTCTTCCTTTAAAAGAAGTTCCGCAGATTTTAATTTCCCATTGTAATTGTAACCCATGGAGAATCCATGAGCCCCCGTATCGTGAATTACCAGATAATCCCCCATATGAATCTCCGGAAGCATCCGATCAATGGCAAATTTGTCGTTATTTTCACATAAGGAACCTACAATATCATACTTGTGATCGCAGGGGGCATCCTCTTTTCCCAAAACCGTAATGTGGTGATATGCTCCGTACATGGCAGGACGCATCAGGTTTACCGCACAGGCATCTACTCCGATGTACTCCTTATGAGTGTGCTTTTCGTGAATGGCCTTTGTCACCAGACATCCATAAGGCCCCAGCATAAAACGGCCCAGTTCTGTATAGATTTCCACATCTCCCATTCCTGCCGGAGTCAGAACTTCTTCATAAACCCTGCGCACGCCCTCTCCAATTTCATAAATATCATTGGGCTCCTGATCCGGACGATAGGGAATGCCGATACCGCCAGAAAGATTAATAAACTTAATATGCGCTCCTGTTTTTTGCTGAAGTTCTACTGCCAGTTCAAACAGCACCTTGGCAAGCATTGGGTAATAATCATTGGTAACCGTATTGCTGGCCAGAAAAGCATGGATTCCAAAATTTTTGGCGCCTTTTTCTTTTAAAATCCGAAACGCCTCAAACATTTGGTCCGTTGTCATACCGTACTTGGCATCTCCCGGATTATCCATAATTCCATTGCTGATTTTAAAAATTCCGCCCGGATTATATCTGCAGCTAATGGTCTCCGGAATATATCCTAAAGTCTCCTCCAGACAGGCAATGTGGGTAATATCATCTAAATTAATAATCGCTCCCAGTTTCTCTGCAAAAGCAAATTCTTCCGGCGGAGTATCATTAGAAGAAAACATAATATCCTGTCCTGAAAATCCGCAGGCATCTGACATCATAAGTTCTGTCATGGAAGAGCAGTCAGTACCGCATCCGTATTCTTTTAAAATATTTAAAATAAATGGATTTGGGGTTGCCTTTACTGCAAAATATTCCCGATACCCCTTGTTCCATGAAAACGCTTCCTTCAGCCTTTTGGCATTTTCCCGGATCCCCTTCTCATCATACAGATGAAACGGAGTGGGACAGGCTCTGGCAATTCCCTCTGCCTGTTTCAAATTTACAAATGGTCTTTTTTCCATAATCTGTACCTCCAAGCATGCCGCACCGGCCTTTTGTAAACAGAACGCGGCGGTTCTGAACGGTTACATTATTTTAAATAGAAACAACTCTCATAATATTGGTCTGAGCCGCAGGTTCATGACGGTTTGCAAAGTTTACCACACCCGCAGTCACCACTACTAAATCGCCGCTCTTTACCAGGTCTTTTTCCTTTAATTCATCCATGGAGGATTCAATCAGTTCATCCGTAGAATCCGCACGGCGGGACCAGGTTGGCTTCACGCCCCAGTAAATCATCATCTGGCGGACTACTGACATGCTGGGGGACATTCCCATAATCTGAGCTGCCGGACGCCACTTGGACAGCATTCTTGCAGTAAAGCCGGTGATAGTAGGCGTCACGATAGCAGATGCTCCCAGTTCGTGAGCTGTGGAAACAGATGCATAGCACACTGCATTGGAGACGTTGTGGTTTTTGGTTGCGTTCACCTTTCTCCTGCGGTAATCAGAATAATCCAAATGGGACTCCGTATCTTCAATAATCTGAACCATCATTTTTAATGCTTCAACCGGATATTTGCCCATTGCCGTCTCACCGGACAGCATTACCACGTCTGTACCGTCATAAACTGCGTTGGCAACATCTGTTACCTCAGCGCGGGTTGGTCTCGGATTGCGGATCATGGAATCCAGCATCTGAGTTGCCGTAATTACCACTTTTCCGGCTGCATTACATTTCTGAATAATCTGCTTTTGAACATATGGCAGTTTCTGTGCCGGAATCTCAACGCCCAGATCGCCTCTTGCAACCATAATACCGTCGCTTACTTCGATAATCTCATCCAGGTTTTCCAGACCTTCTGCATTTTCAATTTTGGAAATAATCTGAATGCAGGAGCCCGCTTCTTCTAACATCCGGCGGATTTCGCGAATTGCATCTGCAGTCCGCACAAAAGAGGCTGCAATAAAATCAAATCCCTCTTTCATGGCAAAGCGGATATCGTCTTTATCCTTGTCTGTCAGTGCAGGAAGCTTGATTTTGACATTTGGCACATTAACGCCCTTTCTCTCTCCCAGTTCCCCGCCATTGACTACGGTACAGACAATATCCTCTCCGCTTACTTCTTTTACTTCCAGTTCAATCAGGCCGTCATCAATTAAGATTTTATTTCCTGCAGAAACATCTTCGTTTAAGCCGTTGTAATTGATATGCGCAATCTCACAGTTTCCCTCTATCTCGCGGGTAGTCAGTGTATAGGTCTGGCCTGTTTCAAGCATAACCTTCTGGTGATCTTTAAGCAGACCGGTACGAATCTCCGGTCCCTTGGTATCTAAAAGCGCCGCTATGGGGCGATCCACTTCCTTGCGCACCTTTTTAAGCAGTTCCAGACGTGCCTTGTGCTCTGCATAACTGCCATGGGAAAAATTAAAGCGTGCCACATCCATATGGTTGAGCGCCAGGCCCTTCATAATCTCATAATTGTCCGTATTCGGCCCCATTGTACAGATAATTTTTGTCTTTTTCACTTTCTTTCTACCTCCAAATTTTACTGGCTACTGCTTTTTGTCACATGCTGGTGGGTATATAAGTGATCCTGACAATACTCATAGTTCCCCTCACACTTTGAACAGTAACGAAATTCCATTCCGGGTCCATCCAGTTCTGTCCTTCCGCAGACCGCGCATTTATGACGCGTCCTTCCCTGCGGCTTTATCTGAACCTGGGCCTTAAAATCATGTTTTCTTTTTATCTCTTTTGGATTAATCCTGCTGTAATTGCGGGTGAGCAAAAAGAACACAATCACATTGGCCATAGTAAGGAGAATCTCAATCCGGGTCACCATATTTCCAGTAATCAGATAATAAAGGTAAATCGCTCCTTCAGCCACTGCCAGCCACTTGGCTTTAACAGGAATCAGATACATCAGCAAAAACTCTACATCCGGGAAGGTCAGAGCAAACGCAAAAAACAGAGAAAAATCCAGAGCCACCGGCAAAAGTCTGGGACTCTGTCCAAAAATCAGGGTAAGAATAATCTCTGCCAGCACGTGTCCTATAATCCCCAGCAGAAAATAGGCGTTAAACCGGAACGCCCCCCATACCCGCTCCAGGGTCTGCCCCATAGAATAGTACAGATACAATGCCAGAATTCCAAAGAAAATCCCAGGCGCCGGCGGATAACACAAAAATGTAACAATCCTCCAAATCTGTCCATGCATAATCGCCCAGCCATCCAGACTCAGATACCGGTAATAAAACATGGGATTCCACAGAGAAATGGCCAGACCTATGCCGTACAGAATAATAATATACTTCATTAAATCAGGAATGGCATATTTTCCGTATTTACGTTCCAGCTTATAAAAAAATTTCATCGAACTCTCCTATCAAAACAAATCTTTTTTTGAAAAAATCCAGGCAATGGTCAGACAGACCACGATGGAACAGCCTATAATAATGAAAAATCCATAGGGACTCTGTGCAAAGGGCATCCCCTGTACATTCACATTCATGCCGTAAAAACTGGAAATCATGGTGGGAATGGACATTACAATCGTCACCGTTGTCAGAAACTTCATAACCAGGTTCTGATTGTTGGAAATAACGGAAGCAAAGGTATCCATGGTTCCTCCCAGAATGCCGCTGTAAATGTTTGCCATTTCTATTGCCTGCTTGTTCTCAATAATAACGTCTTCCAGCAGATCCGTATCTTCCGGATATTTTTTAATCCTCTCACTGCGCATCAGTTTTTCCAGCACCACTTCATTGGAGCGGAGAGAGGTGGTAAAGTACAGCAGGGATTTTTCCAATTCCAGCAATTCAATTAATTCCTGATTCTTCTGGGACTTGTGAAGCTGTTTTTCGATAACCTCACTCTTTTTTTCAATAACTCTCAGATATTGAAGATACAGAGACGCATTTTTATAAAGAACCTGCAGAATAAACCGGGTCTTCATATATGTGTGGAAATCCCGCACCCGTCCGTCCATAAAGGCATTGAGCACAGGAGTCTCTTCCAGACATACGGTGATAATGTTGGTCTCTGTCATTAAAATCCCGATGGGAATGGTTACATACCAGTCTTTTCCGTTTCGCTCTTCGATAGATGGAATATCCACCAATACCAGGGAATAGTGATCCTCAAACTCCAGACGGGAACGCTCTTCTTCATCCAGAGGCGCCCTTAAATGGTCAGGATCAATCTGAAATCTGTCTGCAATTTCCAGGATTTCGGCTGCTGTGGGATCGGTCAGCGCAATCCAGGAATTTGGCTCTATCTCATCAGCCTGACGGACCATCCCCTCGTCTGTCTTAAAAATCTGAATCATGACCTTCCTCCTTTCCTGCCCATTTCACCCATTTTAACGCTCTTACCATTATACTAACCGCTATGTTGTTTGTCAAACAAATTGCCGGATTTTACACAGTCTCCAAAAATATTTATGCTTTCTTTACATTTTTTTAACAGATGCTACTAATTGTATTCTAATCTGTTTTATGTTAAACTAGAGCCGAATATTGCCTTACAGCTTTACAAAGGAGACAGGGGGTTCCCTACTATATGAGTTTAACCAATACGCTTGGAATCGACATCGGTTCCACTACTGTAAAAATTGCAATTTTAGATGAACATTTCCATATATGTTTTGCTGCCTATGAACGGCATTTTGCCAATATTCAGGAAACTCTGGCACACCTGCTTGAAAAGGCCAAAAGCACCCTCAAAACTGCAGATGTCCGTCCGGTTATCACCGGTTCCGGCGGATTGACCCTTTCTCAGCACATGGACATTCCTTTTGTGCAGGAGGTTGTGGCGGTTGCCTCTTCTTTGCAGGACTATGCGCCCCAGACCGATGTGGCCATTGAACTTGGCGGGGAAGACGCCAAAATTATCTATTTTACAGGCGGCATTGACCAGAGGATGAATGGGATTTGTGCAGGTGGCACAGGTTCATTTATCGACCAGATGGCATCTCTTCTTCAAACGGATGCTTCCGGATTAAATGAATATGCAAAAAACTATCAGGCCATTTATCCTATCGCAGCCCGGTGCGGCGTTTTTGCCAAATCGGACATTCAGCCTTTAATCAATGAAGGCGCTACCAGAGAGGACTTGGCCGCTTCTATTTTTCAGGCAGTTGTCAATCAGACCATCAGCGGCCTGGCCTGCGGAAAACCCATCCGGGGAAATGTAGCATTTCTGGGAGGACCTCTCCATTTTCTTTCAGAACTTCGGAATGCTTTTGTCCGTACTCTGAACTTAAAACCAGAGCAGATTATTGCACCGGATCACTCTCATCTGTTTGCCGCTATCGGCGCTGCCATGAACGCAGCTGACAATGCCAAACCGGTAAGCCTGGATTCTTTAATCCATCTTCTTTCTTCCGGCATCAAAATGGACTTTGAAGTAAAACGCATGGAGCCGTTGTTTGAAAGCCGGGAAGATTATCAGGCTTTCCGGAAACGGCATGAGGGACACTGTGTTAAAACCGGCGATCTGTCCGCCTATAAAGGCAACTGTTTTTTAGGCATTGACGCCGGGTCTACTACTACCAAAGCGGCTTTAGTCGGTGAGGATGGAAGCCTTCTTTACCGGTTCTACAGCAACAATAACGGAAGTCCGTTAAAGACTGCCATTTCAGCCATCCGCGAAATTAAAAAACTGCTTCCGGACACTGCCAACATTGCCTGGTCCTGTTCCACCGGTTATGGGGAAGCTTTGTTAAAATCCGCATTTATGCTGGACGAAGGAGAGGTGGAAACCATTTCCCACTACTATGCCGCTGCATTTTTTGAGCCGGATGTGGACTGTATTTTGGACATCGGCGGTCAGGATATGAAATGTATCTGCATTAAGGACGGCACTGTAGACAGCGTTCAGTTAAATGAAGCCTGCTCTTCCGGCTGCGGTTCCTTTATCGAAACCTTTGCAAAGTCTTTAAATTACAGCGTGGAAGATTTTGCAAAAGAAGCCCTCTTTGCAAAAAATCCTACTGATTTGGGAACCCGCTGTACAGTATTTATGAATTCCAATGTAAAGCAGGCCCAAAAAGAGGGCGCCAGCGTTTCTGATATTTCTGCCGGTCTTGCCTATTCGGTTATTAAAAATGCCCTGTTTAAGGTCATCAAAATTACTTCTGCTTCTGATTTGGGAAAACACATTGTAGTCCAGGGCGGAACTTTTTATAATGATGCAGTCTTAAGAAGCTTTGAAAAAATTGCCGGCTGCGACGCCATCCGCCCGGATATTGCAGGGATTATGGGCGCGTTCGGCGCTGCCCTGATTGCCAGAGAGCGGTTTGACGCATCCAGGAAAACTTCCATGCTTCCTCTGGATAAAATCATTGATTTAAACTACACCACCTCCATGACCCGCTGCAAAGGCTGTATCAATCATTGTGTTCTGACTGTCAACCAGTTTGGCGGCGGACGCCATTTTGTATCCGGAAACCGCTGTGAGAGGGGGCTTGGAAAGGAAAAAACGAGCAAGGAAATCCCCAATCTGTTCGACTATAAATATCACCGGGTGTTTGACTATGAACCTTTAAGTGCAGATAAGGCATTCCGCGGCACTGTGGGAATCCCCAGAGTCTTAAACATGTACGAAAACTATCCCTTCTGGGCTGTTTTCTTTAAAGAACTGGGATTTCGCACCATTTTGTCCGCCCAGTCTTCCAAACAGCTCTATGAACTGGGCATTGAATCCATTCCCAGCGAATCGGAATGTTATCCGGCCAAGCTTGCCCATGGCCATGTCAACTGGCTGATTAAGCAGGGGATTAAATTTATCTTCTACCCCTGTATTCCTTACGAGCGCAACGAGACACCGGAGGCCGGCAACCATTACAACTGCCCCATGGTAACCTCTTATGCGGAAAACATTAAAAACAATATGGAAGAGCTGGAAGAAAACAGCGTCCGTTTCCTTAATCCGTTTATGGCATTTACCAATGAAGAGATTCTGACAAATGCTCTTATAAGCGAATTTATGAAAGAGTTCGGACCTGACTCCGGTTTTGCGGCTCCCATGACAGAAAAAGAAATCAAAGCAGCCGCTCATCTGGCATGGCAGGAACTTTCCTCCTGTCATAAGGATATTGAAAAAAAGGGAGAGGAAACCATTGCCTGGTTAAAAGAACATCACCGCCGCGGCATTGTCCTGGCCGGACGTCCTTATCATGCAGATCCGGAGATTCACCATGGCATTCCTGACCTCATTACTTCTTACGGCTTTGCAGTCTTAACAGAGGATTCGGTCTCTCATCTTGCAAAAGCAGAACGCCCCCTGGTTGTCACGGATCAGTGGATGTACCATTCCCGCCTGTACGAAGCTGCCAGCTATGTAAAAACCTGTGATTTCCTGGATCTTATCCAGCTTAATTCCTTTGGATGCGGGCTGGATGCTGTAACCACTGATCAGGTCAATGATATTCTTACCAAATCCGGCAAGATCTATACAGTGCTTAAAATTGACGAAGTAAGCAATTTGGGAGCTGCCCGCATCCGCATCCGCTCTCTGATTGCTGCGCTGCGGGTTCGGGATGAGAAACACTACACCCGAAAAATTGTTTCCAGCGCTTATAACCGTCAGGTATTTACCAGGGAAATGAAAAAGGATTACACCATCCTGTGTCCCCAGATGTCTCCTATTCACTTTGACCTGCTGGAGCCGGCGATCCGTTCCTTCGGATACCGGATAGAGGTTCTTCAAAACCAGAATAAAAGTGCGGTAGACATAGGACTTCAGTATGTAAATAACGATGCCTGCTACCCATCTTTAATTGTGATTGGACAGCTTATGGATGCATTGCTGTCCGGTAAATATGATCTAAACCACACTGCCATCTTTATGACACAGACCGGAGGCGGCTGCCGCGCATCCAACTACATCGGCTTTATCCGCCGCGCCTTAAAAAAAGCCGGGATGGAACAGATTCCGGTTATCTCTGTCAACGCCAATGGCATGGAAACCAATCCGGGATTTACCATCACTCTGCCCCTTGTCACCAAGGCCATGCAGGCTGTGGTATACGGCGATGTATTTATGAGAGTCCTGTATGCTACCCGCCCTTATGAGGCAGTACCGAAAAGCGCTGATAAGCTCCATGAAAAATGGAAGGCAATCTGCTGTGCTTCTCTGTCCAAAAAGAGCGCTTCTATGATGGAATTTGGCCGCAACGTAAGGGGCATTATTCAGGATTTTGACAATCTGCCCAGATTGGCCGTAAAAAAGCCCAGAGTCGGGATTGTAGGAGAAATCTTAGTCAAATTCTCTCCTCTGGCCAACAACCATATTGTGGAACTTTTGGAGTCAGAAGGCGCAGAAGCGGTCATGCCGGATTTAATGGATTTTTTACTGTACGCTTTTTATAACAGCAACTTTAAGGCAGACCATTTAGGCGGCAAACGCTCGACTGCCCGTCTGTGCAACATGGGCATTGCCCTGCTGGAATACTTCCGCAAAACTGCCAGAAAGGAACTGGAGCAGAGCCGCCATTTTGATCCGCCTGCCAATATCCGCAATCTGGCAGATATGGCCAAAGAGTTCGTGTCCCTTGGAAATCAGACCGGAGAAGGATGGTTCCTTACCGGAGAAATGCTGGAGTTAATCCACAATGGGGTGGAGAACATTGTCTGTGCCCAGCCCTTTGGCTGTCTGCCCAACCACGTTGTGGGAAAAGGCGTAATCAAAGAACTTCGCCGCAGCTACCCCCAGTCCAACATTATTGCCGTTGACTATGATCCGGGAGCCAGTGAAGTCAATCAGTTAAACCGCATCAAATTAATGCTTGCCACTGCCCAGAAAAACCTGAAAAAAAATCCCTCTCATCCAGAGGATGGAGGGAACGGGCCAAAACAAACGCCTGTTGATTCCAATTTAGGAAATCACAACAATATGGGAAGAAATGCCTCTGCCAATATGGCTGCTGCCAGTCTCTCTTCTTAGATTCCGAAACACGTGGGTAGCAGGGATTATTGCTTTCTGGAGATACGCATAAATACGGGCGGCTGCTTTGCAGCCGCCTAAAATCTTTTTACTACACACAGGGATACCTCATTTCTCTTACCCATGAGAATTACTCCTCAATCTGTGGAATGTTAACCAACTGCTGCAACTTTTTCTCAAGAATTGCCTTATCCGGCAATTATAACTGATACTGTGATACCAACATAGGTGACATCGTTCTGCTCATAGCATATTCTACCACCTCATCATTCTTAGATGTACATATCAATACGCCAACGCTCGGATTTTCATTTTCCTTCTTTACCTGTCTATCTAAAGCTTCCAAATAGAAATCCATCTTGGATATATATTCAAACTTAAAATTCATGCCGGAGTGCTTGATAAGCAGAGACTTGCGGAACAGCTTTTTCAAGATGGTGTGTTCTTCTTCCGAGAGCCGTTTATATTTGAGCTGGAACGCCTTGCAGGATGGCGTCCCATATTTTGTGCATCACATGGCAGAAAAAATCTTCCTCTTGTATCTGTCCGGCTTCCAGGATTTTCAGATAGCGGTCTGCGGCGGCTTCGGGATGGGCTTCCAGTATCATAGCCCGCACAGCGGCCAGGGCGGCGTTCATATCATGAAAGCGCATGGTTGTCATCCCATCCACATAGATTTCCGCATCTGCCAGCAGTTCCGCAAGGGGCGTGTTCTCATACACCCGGTTGTCGGCCAGGCCCAGCAGGTAGTCCACTGTCACCTGATAGAATCTGGCCAGCTTTATTTTGAAAGGCAACCTGTTTCTCCAGTTCTTCCAACTTCAATCCCCGTTCCACCCGTAAATCCTTCAGCCGCTCTCCACTGAAATGTAAGTTTTCATCCCAGCCACCCCTTCCCGCGGCTGCCCCGGGAGATCGGAGCTCCAAGCAGGGGTTATGTCCTCATTCCAAGAAGATTAAACCGTTGAAAAACAGAAAAATAAGCCGCCCAAAACCGTTTTACAAAAGATTTCCGGTTTGCTATAATAAACACAGGAAATTGAGCGTTTGGATGAAATATTCCAATGTACGGGAGGGTTCATAATGTGGATATTTATTTTAGTGGCAGTCATCGCAGTACTACTCATTCTTTACATTAAATTCTATAACCGTTTGCGGCGGCTTTCCGTCAAGGTGCAGGAAGGCAGCGCAGGCATTGATGTTGCTTTGGAGAAACGCTACGACATGCTGTCAGAAGAAATTGAAGCAGTAAAAAAGTATCTGGCACATGAGTATCAGATCTACACAGAAGTCACATCTACCCGCGCGGGGAAAGAACTGAACGAAAGCATATTTCAGGAAAAGAAACAACTGTCTGAGGAAGCGGTCAAAGCAATCAGCGAGACGATTGCCGAACAGCAAAAGCAGATGGAAACAATCCGGCAGCAGTTGGATCAGCAGCGAGGGCAGGATCACTCTTTTGGAGCGGAAACACCGGGTATGGGAGGCGACGGGCTGATCGGACATCAGGTAAGTCTGGATCGGAAACTTGGCTTGCTTGCTTCCGCCCAGCAGGGACTCACCGGGGTCAACTCTGCCATCAATGCACTGGCTGAGCAATACCCAACCCTTTATTCCTATGCGTCCATGCAGCATTTCCAGCAGGATATTTTTGACGCAGAGGAACACTTACAAGCGGCGAGACGGTTGTACAACTCTAATGTATCTTTGTATAACCAGAGAATTAACACATTTCCCTACCTGCTTTTAGCAAAACTTCATGGCATGAAAGAAGCGAAGTTTTATACTGTGGAAGAAAAGAAAAAAGACTTTAAGGTGCAGTTTTAAGAAGAAAGGAAAAAAGATGTATGAAAATGGCAGAACAGAATATCAGCGGTGTCAAGCTGGAACAGCTGCGACAGAACGCTGTTAAAAAGCATAAGATTCTGCGGATGCTGCTCCCGGTGTGCCTGATTTTATTTATAGGACTGGCACTGGTAAAAAACCGATTTTTGTTTGTCTCCATCAGCGAATATGGCTTTGGAGACCCAGCAACCCAGGGGGCCTTTTGGGGTCTGATCGGAGACATGATGCTCGGCGTGATTTTTGCGGGTGCTATTTTTGGTTTTTACTATATGCTGGTCTATAAAAAAGCTTATGACCTCTTTTGTATCAATTTCAAAAACAAATATGTGTTGGACACTCTCCGACAACTGCCGGATTTTTCCGAATTGCGCTACAATGCCGGAGGCGGTCTTTCTTATGAGGAAATGAACCGTTTAAAGTTAATCCCCGGAGGCCAGTCGGTCTTTTATCAATCGTCGGATGAACTGTCCGGCAAGCTGGATGGAGTTCCCTTCCGGGCTGTCAATGTCTGCACTGGCGAAAAAGCTTCCGCAAGAAGTTCTACCCCAAAAATTCTATTTGAGGGACAGGTCATTGTTTTTTCCTGTTTTGATAATCGGAAGATCAGCGAAGGTTTTGTCCAGGTGTTTTCCAAAAAAGCACTGTCTAAACTCAGGGAAACCAGAGTCCCGCTGTCAATTCAGACAGAAAACAGTGTATTCAACGAAAATTTTGCAGTGTTTGCAGAGAACGAGCAGAATGCTTTTTACATCCTGACACCCCAGGTGATGGAGCAGATTACAGCTTTTCAGGAAGCTATGGAAGGAAACGTTTATCTTTCCTTTTCTGAAAAATCCCTGTATGTAACTTGCAGCCAGCTTCGCAATCCTTTTCATATTTACATAGACATTCCTGTTGAAGAACAGCGTCAAAAGATTGCCGGCGATACGGCAATTCTCCGCAGCGCAAAGGAAATTCTCATCAGAGCCGGACAAAACAGTCTGAAATAAGAAGTCAGTCCCTGAAAGGAGGTGGATATCATATGGGATGCACGATTGTGTTCGTTATCCTGCTTGTTATTGGAATGGGCATCCTCTGCTTTTTGACGGGGGATATGACGGCTTTTATCGCCCTGGCTGCTA
>CAUWCT010000079.1:0-12373 GCA_963557065.1 uncultured Lachnospiraceae bacterium
AACCCCGGAAATGCCCATTTTATCAGCATTTCCGGGGTTCTGTCCGTTATTCAAACTCTATCGTTCCCGGCGGTTTACTAGTCAAGTCATACATGACTCGATTGACTCCTTTGACCTCGTTGACAATGCGGTTCATAATCTTCTGAAGAACCTCAAAGGGAATATCAGCCGCCTCTGCAGTCATAAAATCAGAAGTAATAACTGCACGCAGGGCAACTGCATAGTCATAGGTTCTAAAATCGCCCATTACACCTACAGAGCGCATATTAGTAAGGGCTGCAAAATACTGGCTCAAATCGCGGGAAAGACCGGCTTTTGCAATTTCGTCTCGATAAATATAGTCTGCATCCTGAACGATACGTACTTTCTCGGCAGTCACTTCACCTATAATGCGGACACCAAGACCTGGACCTGGGAATGGCTGACGGTAAACCAGGTACTCTGGAATTCCTAATTCCAGTCCTGCTTTACGGACTTCATCTTTAAACAGCATACGCAGTGGCTCAATAATTTCCTTAAAATCTACGCAGTCCGGAAGTCCTCCTACGTTGTGGTGGGATTTGATTACTGCAGACTTACCAAGACCAGACTCAATTACATCCGGATAAATGGTTCCCTGAACCAGGAAATCCACAGAGCCAATCTTTTTTGCTTCCTCTTCAAATACTCGGATAAACTCTTCGCCTATAATCTTCCTCTTTTGCTCAGGCTCGGTTACACCAGTCAGTTTTTTATAAAAACGTTCTTGTGCATTTACTCTGATAAAATTCAGGTCATAATTTCCATTGGGACCAAATACTTCTTCTACTTCGTCTCCCTCATTTTTGCGAAGCAATCCATGATCCACAAAAACGCAGGTCAGCTGTTTTCCCACTGCTTTTGAAAGCAAAACGGCTGCAACAGAAGAATCTACGCCGCCAGACAGAGCACACAGCACCTTGCCCGTTCCTACCTTCTGACGAATTTCCTGAATAGCATTGTCCACAAAAGAATCCATCTTCCAGTCTCCATTGCATTTGCAGACCTTATTAACAAAGTTGGACAGCATCTTTATGCCCTCTGTGGTATGAAGTACCTCTGGATGGAACTGGACTGCATATAAATTCTTCTCTGCACATTCCATTGCTGCAGTTGGACAGACCGGGGTATGGGCAATAACAGAAAATCCATCCGGCACCTGGGAAATGTAATCCGTATGGCTCATCCAGCAAATCGTAGAAGAAGATACTCCTTCAAAAAGAACCGATGTTGGATCTACTTCTACTTCTGTCTTTCCGTATTCACTGACTGGAGCAGTCGCTACCTCTCCTCCCAACGTATAAGCCATAAGCTGAGACCCATAGCAGATGCCTAAAATTGGAATATCCATCTCAAATATTTCTTTTGCAATGTGGGGAGATTCTTCCAAATAAACACTATTTGGCCCGCCGGTAAAAATAATACCTTTAGGGGCCATCTGGCGGATTTTCTTCAAATCCAAAGTGTAAGGATGAACTTCACAATATACATTGCATTCGCGGACTCTGCGGGCAATCAACTGATTGTACTGTCCGCCA
Source organism: uncultured Lachnospiraceae bacterium (assembly GCA_963557065.1). GTDB lineage: Bacteria > Bacillota > Clostridia > Lachnospirales > Lachnospiraceae > UMGS1370. The sequence continues at coordinate 1,557 of CAUWCT010000079.1, forward strand.
AAGTCCAAAACTATTATCATTTCTTTGTTCATGTGGAACTCCTTTTCAGACTTGCAGATTTGGATTTTTAAATTTCTGTAAAACCATTTTCCTATTTGGAGATACAAGTCTTTTATAAAAAATGAAAGAGACTGTACAGAAAAGTACAATCTCTTTTTTATCTTTGGTACACCTTCATTATATGCGATAACAGTCGAAATAGCAAGAGTTTTTTATAAAAAAACTGCACAAAAGTAGCCATACAGCGATTCTTATCATCTCAAGTCTTTTCCAGATACTTTTTCACATATTGGCCTGTATAGGAAGACGGCTCTGCCGCCACTTCTTCCGGTGTCCCTTTTGCTATAACGGTTCCTCCTCCATCTCCTCCTTCCGGGCCAATATCAATAATATAATCCGCAGTCTTAATTACATCCAGATTATGCTCGATTACTACTACTGTATTGCCGCCATCGGAAAGGCGGCGCAAAATCTCGATCAACTTGTGTACATCTGCAAAATGAAGGCCGGTAGTGGGTTCATCTAAAATATAAATAGTTCTGCCTGTCCCTCTCTTGCTCAATTCCGTAGCCAGTTTGATTCTCTGCGCTTCTCCGCCGGAAAGTTCTGTGGATGGCTGTCCCAGACGGATATAGGAAAGTCCTACATCATAAAGGGTCTGAATCTTTCGGGCAATCGTAGGTACATTTTCAAAAAATGTCAGCGCCTCCTCCACAGTCATGTTTAAGACATCATAAATACTCTTCCCCTTATATTTTACTTCCAGTGTCTCCCGATTGTACCGCTTACCGCCGCAGACTTCACATGGCACATATACATCCGGAAGGAAATGCATCTCGATTTTGATAATTCCATCTCCGCCGCATGCCTCACAGCGTCCGCCCTTTACATTAAAGCTAAATCGGCCTTTAGAGTATCCCTTCGCCTTAGCATCTGTGGTAGATGCAAATAGATCCCGGATTAGATCGAACGCACCTGTATAAGTAGCGGGATTGGATCTGGGGGTCCGACCAATGGGAGACTGGTCAATGGCAATAATCTTATCCAGATTTTCCACTCCCTCAATTCTATCATGTTTTCCCGGAATGGTACGGGCACGATTTAATTTTTTTGCCAAAGCCTTGTATAAAATTTCATTTACCAGAGAAGACTTGCCGGAGCCGGAAACTCCCGTAACACAGGTCATCACCCCAAGAGGAATTTTTACATCAATATTTTTCAGGTTATTTTCTCTGGCTCCCCGAATCGTCAGCCAGTTAGAAGGTGTTCTTCGCTCAGAAGGAACTGGAATTTTAATTCGGCCGCTTAAGTAGGCGCCTGTTATGGATTCTTTACATTTCATAATCTGATTTGCCGTACCTGCCGCAACTACCTGTCCTCCATGCTCTCCTGCTCCCGGTCCAATATCTACAATATAATCTGCCGCCCGCATGGTATCCTCGTCATGCTCTACTACCAGCACACTGTTGCCTAAATCCCTCAGATGAAGCAGAGTTTGAAGAAGCTTGTCATTGTCCCTCTGATGAAGACCGATACTGGGTTCATCCAGAATATATGCCACACCCACCAGTCCTGATCCAATCTGCGTCGCCAGCCGGATTCGCTGAGCCTCACCTCCGGAAAGAGTTCCGGTCGCTCTGGACATGGACAAATAATCCAGTCCCACATCAATTAAAAAAGTAACACGTGCCCGGATTTCCTTTAAAATCTGAGCACCGATTGCCTCCTGCATATGGGTGAGCGTAAGTCCGTCCAGAAAATCCCGAAATCTGGTAATCGACATATTGGTCGCTTCATAAATATTCTTATCTCCCACTGTAACTGCCAGAGACTCCTTTTTTAACCTCTGTCCCTTACATGCCGGACAGGGAGTAATCCTCATAAATGTCTCATACTCTGTCTTAGAGGATTCAGAAAAAGTCTCCCGGTAACGGCGGGCTACATTGTTGATCAGTCCCTCAAATGCTACGTCATAGACTCCCTCGCCTCTTTGTCCTTTGTAATGAACTTTTACTTCCCTGCCCTTCGTTCCATGAATAATTACATCCTGAATTTCTTTGGGATACTGTTCAAAAGGAGTATCCAGGCTAAAATGATATTCCTCTGAAAGTGCATCCAGTATCGCTCTGGTAAAGCTTCCCTTATCTGTACAGGATTGCCAGCCAAGCACTGCGATCGCCCCATCTGAAATACTTAAAGACTTGTCCGGAATCATCAGATCTTCATCAAACTCCATTTTATATCCCAAACCAAAACATTCCGGACATGCACCAAAAGGATTGTTGAATGAAAAACTTCTTGGCTCTACCTCTTCAATGCTGATACCGCAGTCCGGACATGCAAAGCTGAGACTGAAATTCATCGGCTCTCCATCTATTACATCCACAATCATCAGTCCATCCGACAATGCCATGACAGACTCAATGGAATCAGTCATCCGCTTTTCTATGCCTTCCCGTATTGCCAGACGATCCACTACAATTTCAATATTGTGTTTAATATTTTTTTCCAGTTTAATCTCTTCAGACAGTTCATAAAGATTGCCGTCAATTCGTACACGAACATAACCGCTTTTTCTGGCGCTCTCTAAAACCTTGGCGTGTTCACCTTTCCGTCCTCTGACCACAGGTGCTAACAGTTGGATTTTTGTCCGCTCCGGCAGTGCCATCAACTGATCCACCATCTGATCGACTGTCTGTCTGCGAATCTCTTTCCCGCACTTGGGGCAGTGAGGAATCCCTATTCTGGCATACAAAAGACGCATATAATCATAAATCTCCGTCACTGTACCCACTGTAGAACGTGGATTGCGGTTAGTAGATTTCTGATCTATGGAAATTGCCGGAGACAGTCCCTCAATGCTCTCCACATCCGGCTTTTCCATCTGTCCCAAAAACTGTCTGGCATAGGAAGACAATGACTCCATGTAACGTCTCTGCCCCTCTGCATAAATCGTATCAAAAGCCAGGGAGGATTTACCGGAGCCAGAAAGTCCAGTCAACACAACCAACTCATTGCGGGGAATATTCAGGGAAATATTTTTTAAGTTGTGTTCATTGGCTCCCCGAATCTTAATGTACTGTTTTGCCATGGCAAATACTCCTTTTTCTATCTCAAATCTCGTAAAATACCTCGTCAAGTGTTCAATTATACCATGCCCACTAAGTTCGACAGGACCTCGCTAAGTGGGCAGGTATATATTCTCACTAGGCTCGTGAGATACCTCGCCAAGTGTTCATATTATACCACGTTCCCAAAGAACATTCAACAGAAAAATCGAACAAATGTTTTTATATCATTTCATTATCCCTGGCATCTTCCAAAATACATTCCGCCAGACCTGAAATGGAAAATTCTTTTGCAATCCGATCCGCCGGATATCCTGCCTGCTCCAGTACCTTTGCCGTCACATCCCCAATGGCTGTTATTGTGGTTTCTTTTAACACCGGCCAGTCTTCTTCTTCTAGGTTTTCCAAAAAGCTCTCCACTCCGGAACCGCTGGCAAAAGTAAGGTAATCCAGTCTTTTAATGGTTTCTGCCAGTTCCTTTCCCTTCAGTCCCAGACTTTTTACATCATATAAGGGAACATCGTCATAAGAAATCCCTGACTGAGTCAATATCCTGGTCAAATCTTCGGAACCTCTGACTGCCCTTGGAATCAAAATTTTATCTTCCGGCTTTAAGAATCCTGCCAGCCCATGAGCCAAGTCTTCCGTACAATATCGTTTGGGGATATAATCTGCCCGCAGGCCATGAACCCGCAGTTCCCGATCCGTACCTTTTCCTACTGCCGCCAGCTTGACGTGGCCAAGGCTTCTGTAATCTCTCCCGCTGTCCATCAGGGCTTTTAAGAAAATCCGGACGCCGTTGGCGCTGGTAAAAGCAATCCATGTATAGGAAGGCAGCCGAATAAGAGATTTCTGCACTGGCTCCGTATCAGCCAGAGAAATCACATCCATCACTGCCAGTTTCTCAATGGATGCTCCCTGCTTCCTCAAAACAGCTTCCAGTTTGTCGGTAAAGGAAGGCGTTCCGGTAATTCCTACCCGGACTCCGGACAGAGCACGTTTATACGTACTTTCCATGTGCAGATCCGCCACATCTCCCACCACAATAATGGCCGGAGAGGAAAGTCCTGCCTGCATACATTTCTCCCCAATGTCTGCCAGCGTTCCCCTTACTGCCTTTTGCTCCGGAAGGGTTCCGTTCTGAATAACGGCTGCAGGCGTAGTCTTTGGCCTTCCCTGTTCTATGAGACTTTGACAGATTTCATCCAGATGGCCAAGCCCCATCAAAAATACCAGAGTGCCTGACAGGGTTCCAAATTCTTTTAAATCCTCAGGTACTCCGTTTTCTCTGGTGTGTCCGGTCATAACATGAAAACTCCGGCTCATTCCTCTGTGAGTAATGGGAATCCCGGCAGAAGCCAGAGCTGCGACTGCAGATGTGACGCCGGGAATTACTTCATAACAAATACCGGCCTTCTGCAGTTCTAAAATTTCCTCGCCTCCCCGGCCGAATACAAAGGGATCTCCCCCCTTTAACCGCACTACTCTGTACCCCTTTTGGGCTTCCTCCACTAAAATCCGGTTGATCTCTTCCTGTTTCATAGAGTGATGTCCGGCCCGCTTGCCCACATAGATCTTCTTGCAGCCGGGACGGATTTCATTTAACAGTTCATCCGAAGCCAGAGAATCATATACGACTACATCACAGCTTTTTAAAGCTTCTCTTCCCTTTACGGTAATCAGACCCGGATCTCCAGGTCCTGCTCCTGCTAATGTTACCAGACCTGTTTTATATTTCAATGTATCTGCCACAATCTGGGCTGCCTTTTCCCAATCTTTGCAGGGTCCTTCCCAAAAGGCCAAAACCGGCGTCTTTGTTTCTTTCTGATAAATTCCCCTGACTGTCAGACGATTTTTTTCCACCTGGCTGCACACTCCGATTGGTTCATGGCATCCTGCATTTAAAAGTTTCAGAATTCTCCGCTCCAGGAAAAAGGACAAAAGCGCTTCCCGATCGCAAATCTGCTCGGCTGCCTGATTAATCTTGGCGCCGCTTCTTCCCTCTACAGCCAAAATTCCCTGACATCCTGCCGGAATCATTTCTTCACAGTCCAGATAGCGGAAACGCAAATTTTTCTCCGGAACCAGAATCTCCTTTTCCTGGTCGTTCTCTGTAAGGATTCCCAGCCGTTTTAATCCGGCAGCCGCCAGAATAATGGCATCATACTGCCCTTCTAAAAGCTTCTTTAAACGGGTCTGAACATTCCCCCGCAAATTTTCGCAAACTGCACTGGTCTTCCAGAGTTTCATCCCCAGAGCTTCCATCTGAATTTTCCTGCGCAGACTGGAGGTTCCCACTACAACCGGCTCTTTCCTGGCCGCCTTTTCCTCCACAGTGTTATCCATCCTGGTAATCACCACGTCCCGGACATCACCGCGCTTTGGCACGCCTACGATTTCCAGCCCTTCTGCCAGTTCCATAGGCAAATCTTTGGCGCTGTGGACTGCAAAATCGATCTCGCCTTTTAGCAAAGCTTCCTCAAATTCGGATACAAACACCCCCTTACCGCCAAACTCCAGCAAGGGTTTCTCTAATATCTTATCTCCCATGGTCTGTTTTTGTACCAGTTCAATTTCCAGTCCGGGAGTTTCTTCCTTCATCCTGTCTGCAACCAGACAGGTCTGGGCCACTGCCAGATCACTTTTTCTTGTTCCAATCCGTACCGTCTGTTTCATTTTGATCCATCCTCTCTCTTTTCATGGGTCATTTCCGGCCATTCCCGCTGTACCTGATGGATTAATTCCTCCACTATGGAATCATCCAGCTGGCAGTCATGGGATACTCCCACATCTACCATTCGCTTAAAAATCACTGTGCGCCGGTTCACGTCCGGCTCTCTTCTCTTTACAAAATCCCGATATGCCCCCAGTTGGCTGACCAGACGGCCATAGCCTTCCGGTATTACTCTGCGTATCTTCTGCTTCAGATCCTGGGTCACTGTAGGGCTTTTTCCTCCTGAAGAAATCCCTATGACAATATCCTCTTCCCGCACAATGGAAGGGAAAATAAAGCTGCACTCTTCTTTTACATCCACCACATTGACCGGAATCCTTCTTTCCCTGCATGCGACAGAAATCTGGCGGTTTAACTCCGGATCATCGGTAGCTGCTACAACAAAATCCTGTCCCTGCAAATCCTCCATACAAAAGGCCCTCTCTTTAAAGGTCAGGCTTCCCCCGGTTCCCTGTTCTGCAGACAGCTTTTCTTTCTGCAATCTAAGTTCCGGAACAATTTCCGGCGAAACCACAGTGATACATGGCCCATAAGGAAGGAGCACTTCTACCTTTCGGAGCGCCACCACTCCTCCTCCTGCAATTAAACATTTCTGGTTCTCAATATCCACAAAAAACGGAAAATATGCCATACATTTATTCCTCTATCCATTCCCCAATGTGATCCATCACATCGAGAATGACTTTTAATTCTTCACTGCTTACATGATCCCGAATCCGGTATAAAATCGTGTCCAGAGAATGGGTTTCAAACGTTTCTTTCCACTGATCCATTTTCTGAAAACAGGGATGGAACAGCAACTCTCTCTTACACTCATCCAATTCTTCATTCATGATCTCCCTGGCAGCATCTAATTCCTTTAGTTTCATCTGATTATTGGTTTTGGAAAGTTTATCAAAAAAATCAATATCATATAAGGTTACTCCCGGAATTTCCCCGATTCCCGGATCTATATCTATGGGGACTGCAACGTCTATAAACAGCCGCTTTTTGCCTGTCTTTAAAACCTGCTCCAGCTTTTCTCCCACCACTGTATAATGAGGACTGGAAGTGGCACTGATTACAATATCCGCCTCCTCCATATACTGATACCGGTCTTTATAGTCCACCAGATGAATATGGCTGCTCTTCCACTGAAAGGTCAGGTCCGAGCGGTGACTGCGAACAGTCCCAAATACCTCTATCCCCGGTTTGCTCAAAATATTCTTTGCAATGGTGCTTCCGATTTTGCCTGTAACGCCCATGATCAGAACCTTTTTCTCCTGCAAATCCAGCTTCTCAAAATGGAATACTTCATTGGCAACCAGTGTTGCAATAGACACAGGAGTTCTGGACAAATTGGTGTTGGTCTTTGTCTTTTTGGCACAGGTAATGGCTTTCTGGAAAATTACATTCATCTCATAATCTGCCGCTTTTTCTTCCAGCGTCATCTGATATGCATCCTTTACCTGACCTAAAATCTCATCCTCTCCCAAAACCATGGAATCAAACCCGCAGCACACCTTGTACACATGAGCTACCGCCTGATCTCCGCTATATATATTTAAATACTGCAAAAGCTCTTCTAACCGGATCTGTTTCAAATCTGCCACTGTATTTTGAAGAATCGAAATCGCCTTTTTACTGCCTGACACATAGAACTCGCTGCGGTTGCAGGTGCACAAAACCACCGCCCCCTCAATCTCCTGACTTGCCATCAGCCGTTTCAGCAGCTCCTTTTTTTCCTCTTTTGAAAATGCAAACTTTTCCCTGACAGACACTGAAGCTTTTTTATGGCTTACGCTGATACAGTACATGTTTTCTTCTCCAATCTAATTATATGCAAAAGGGCTGCCGCAGAATCTTTATCTTTTCTGCAGCAACCCCTTTTTATTTTAAAAAATACGAACTACTACTATCCTGCTTACTGTGGGCCTGCCTTGTGATGCTTGGAAACTGGCTTAACATGGATATTTGCTCTCTGCTCTGCCTCTGCCCAGTAGATCTCGTCTGCTACCTTAGCCTCTGGATTCAGCTCAACACCGTCCAGAATCATCTCTTTAAACTTCACATAACCAGCTCTGTCGATCAGGTGTCCGCCATGGAGATACTCTGGCTTGTAATCCATTACCCATGCGGAGAACTTCTGCCAGTTTGCAAACATACCTAAAACAACGTCTTCCGTTACCCAGTTCAGGAACAGTTTGCCCATACGCGGGAACTGCTTGCCGGAACGTCCGCCCAGAGTAACTCTCCATAAATGCTGGTCTCCTCTGGTCCATCCGCCGGTAGGACAAGCGATAACACACTCGCCGCAGCCTACGCAGCAGCAGGTATCTTTGTCAATCTTGCCATGGTCATTTAAGGAAAGAACGCCGGTAGCGTGATGCTCACAAGCCTTTACGCAGGCGCCGCATCCGATACAGCGATCCTGATCGTAAACCATCTTGTAGATACCCATTACACCGAAGTCATTGAAATTACCCTTTGCACAGTCGTTTGGACATCCTGCAACGGAAACCTTAATGTGGTAATGGCTTGGGAATACCAGCTTCTCGATCTTCTTAGCCATCTCATGAGTATTGGCATTTGCCTTAATACAATGAGAGTTACCGATACATGCCATAACATTTCTGGCGCCGATGGTTGGATAACCCTGATCATCGGACTCCATGTCGCAGTCGCACATATCAATGTTGACATCCTTGATGTAGTCTTTAATCAAAGCGTTTACAGCAGGAATGTTCTCATACTTGATACCTGGCACATTTAAGGTCTGACGCATACCCATATGGAATGTGCCGTTTCCGTACTTCTCGCACAGTTCCTGAACCAGTGACAAATGTTTTGCGTCAATCAGAGCGCCTGGAACACGCAGCTGAAGCATGAACTCTCCCGGTACCTTAGACTGTCTGAAACAGTTAATTCGTGTCTTTTTAACGTCAATATCGTGATTCATTCTTGTCCGCCCCTTTCTTTAATCTACCAGATATTTAGCCTTGGTGTAGTTAAATACCGGACCCTCTAAGCATACGTAAGTCTCATCAATACGGCAGTGTCCGCACTTGCCGATTGCACAGGACATCTTACGCTCAAAGGATACCCAAATCTTCTCTTCCGGAACACCACACTTTACAGCTTCGATGCCGGTAAACTTCATCATTGGCGGCGGGCCAACGATTACTACTTCATAATTATCGCCAAAATCTTTAAACGGAACTTTGGAAACCAGCTGGGTTACGAAACCAACTTCCCATCCGTCAATTTTGTCTCTGTCCAGAGTATACATACAGTTGAACTTATCTCTCCAGCCCTCAAGCTCGTTGCGGAATACGATTCCTTCTTCGTTCTTAAAGCCTGCAATCAGGGTTACGCTCTCTACATAGCCTGGATTCTCAGCGAATAAACGCAGCATACTTCTTACAGGTGCAAGTCCGGTACCGCCTACAATCACTACCATATGCTTGCCCTTAAACTGCTCTTCTACAGGCCAGCCCTTACCGTATGCGCCACGCAGGAACAGAGTATCTCCTGCTTCTTTCTTAAAGATCTCGTCGGTTACTTTACCAACAGAACGGATTGTGAAGTCCATCCAGCCATCGCCGTATGCGCTGACAGAAATCGGAGCCTCGCCTACCTTCGGGATAGATAACTGTAAGAACTGTCCATGGGAAGGTTTAATATCGGTCTCCACTTTAAATGTATACTCAAGCTTTGTTTCCTGTTTTACTTCCAGAATCTTGCAGGGAACTGGTTTTACCGGATTATTCATAGTAATCTCCCTTCCTCCTTATTTGTTCTCTTCAGCCATGATTTCTGCAATGGCCTTGTTCATCTTATCAACAGTAGCGGTAATGGAAATAAATTCCGGACAGCGGGAAATGCAGCGGCCGCATCCTACACACATATGGTAATCTTTGAAACGTTCCTTGTAGTCATGGAACTTGTGCAGAACCTTATATCTCATACGATCGCCGGCTGTGTTGCGGAAGCTGTGTCCGCCTGCCATATCAGTAAATCCTTCAATCTGGCAGGATGCGCTGGTTCTCTTTCTCTCGCCGATGCTGCCGTTTTCGTTGTAAGCAATATCAGTAGTGGTAAAGCAGGTACAGGTACTGCAGCAAACTGTACAGCTGCCACAGGAGATACATCTCTTGTTGTACTCATTCCACATGGGATGCTCTTTTAACTTGGTTAATACTTCCTTATTGGGAATCTCCGGAAGGGTTACCTTGGTCTTGTTCTCAGTCGGGAAAGAAGGAGTATAATCTTCTGCAGTCTTGCCCTCAAAGTAAGAAGCAAATACGTCATCCTTTACTTCAACCTTTAATGCGCCGTCCTGACAGGCAACAGCCAGGCTGTAATTGTCAGTCTTGTTGGTTCCCATGCTTACGCAGAAACAGGTATCATCATCTAAATCACACTGCATCATAACGATTTTAACCTTCTCATGCATTCTCTCGTAATACATGTCGTTAAAACCGCCGTTGCCAAGGTAGATTCTTTCCTGACGCTGCTGAGCTGCGATGTCGCAGGGACGCATAAAGATTAACAGCTTTTTGCTGGTAACCTTACTTTCTCTGTACTCATCCTCCGTAAAATAGAACAAAGGCTCGGTAATCGGAGACAGAACTTCCTTTGCAGGAAAATCTGACTTCTCGTCAAATACGATTTCCTCTACGGTCTTTACCTTGTCATAACGGATAATGTCCGTATCAGAATAGCGGCCCTTGCCTGGGAATCTTTTGGGTGCCCAGATCTCATACTCTTTGCTTAAATCGGCAAAAATCTGGTTCACTTCATCAAAGCTTACTTTGTAGCCCATTGAGTTATCCTCCTTTTATCGTATATGTCACAAAAAATTAACACAACATTTATAACCTGCCGCACTTTATAGCTGCGGCAGGCTTTTTGTTATCATTGTTGATTATAACATGACTGTAGCCGTCATGTCTATATATAACCGACAAATTCCTATTTTTTTATGTAACAGTTCAGCCATCAATGTCATTTAGTTAATTTTAGCAAAAACAAAA
>CAUWCT010000080.1:0-10963 GCA_963557065.1 uncultured Lachnospiraceae bacterium
AATCGGGGCTAATGTTTCAGGTTTTTCGGGACATTTTCAAAAACGCTTGACACGACTTTTTTCTATTTTTTTCATCTTTTTTTGCAGCAATTCAGCCATAGGAAGATTCAGGCCCAAACAGACACTGAATACTTGTTTTCATGCGAATGCTCCTACCGGTTTCCCAGAACGGCATCTTCCCTTTTCAAGTCTCAGAAATACTTCTGCTACTGCCATATCCTCTGGTGTCGTAACCTTTATATTAAAATAACTTCCTTCTATTAATCGGACCTTGTGAGCAGTCATAGTTTCCAGCACCATAGCATCGTCTGTCACTCCCTGCTGATATTCTTCTTTTGAAACCAATTTTTCATATGCCTCCAAAATCCATTGATAAGAAAATGCCTGGGGCGTCTGAATCTGCCACAGACTGTTCCTGTCGGGAGTGGACGCCACAAATCCATCCGCCCCTGCTATCTTAATTGTATCCTTCACCGGCATTCCCGCCACGCAGGCTCCGTACGTTTCTGCCCCGGCTAATGCCCTGGAAATAATCTCGTCTGTCAGCAGTGGCCTGGCTCCATCATGGATCAGCACATATTCTGCAGACTGAACCGCCTTTAGCCCTTCATAAACAGAATGATACCGTTCCCTTCCCCCGGCAATGACCTCGGTCACTTTTGAACATCCATACCGTTCCACAATCTCTTTCCGGCAGTATTCTATTTCGTCTTTTCCTGTAACCAATACCACCTGGTCAACCACGCTGTTTTCAAACGCTTCCAAAGCGTAAACGATTAAAGGTCTCCCATCCAATAGAAGAAACTGTTTCTGTACATTGCTCTGCATCCGTTTTCCCTGACCTGCCGCCAGTACAATCGCCGCTGATTTTGCCATCTTCTCATCCTCCCTGTGCCCCTGGCATCAACATGTCCTGGCGCACACCACCTGTATAATTTATTTTGCATCATGATACTGAATGTGAATGCGGGAGTACACCCTTATCAGCGTTCCCCCAATTTCAGATTGGGAACCGCATTTAAATCCCAGCCATGTCTGGTACCCTTCTGATATTCGTAATATGCGGCCACTCCAATCATTGCTGCATTATCCGTACAGAAAACCGGCGATGGATAGTAAAATTCCAGCCCTTCCTTTTTACATGCCTCTGCCATCCCTGCCCTGAGAGCGGAGTTAGACGCTACGCCTCCTGCAATGGCCAGCTTCTTATAACCATATTCTTTTGCTGCCATAACGGCCCTGCTTACCAGAGATTCTACTACTGCATTCTGGAAGGAAGCCACCAAATCCGGCACTACGATTTCTTCCCCCATCATTTTCGCATGATTAATGTGGTTTAATACTGCTGATTTTAAACCGCTGAAACTAAAATCATAAGGACTTCCTTCAATTTTCGCTCTTGGAAATTCAATGGCATGAGGATTCCCTTCTTTCGCAGCTTTATCTACCTTGGGGCCGCCTGGATACCCCAGCCCCACTGCCCTGGCCACTTTGTCAAAAGCTTCTCCCGCCGCGTCGTCCCTGGTTCGGCCAATAATTTCAAATTCCCCGTAATCCTTCACAATTACCAGATGGGTATGGCCTCCCGAAACAATGAGGCATACGAATGGCGGCTCTAAATCCGGATGTTCAATAAAATTGGCAGATACATGGCCTTCAATATGATGAACGCCTACCAGGGGCTTTTTTGCAGCAAATGCAATGGCCTTTGCTTCAGCTACGCCTACTAACAACGCTCCTACCAGTCCAGGTCCGTAGGTTACGCCAATCGCCGTAATCTCTTCTAAAGTTACACCTGCTTCTGACAAGGCGCTCTCAATTACCTGGTTAATCTTTTCAATGTGCTTTCTGGATGCCAGTTCTGGCACAACTCCTCCATAAAGTGTGTGAAGGGCAATCTGAGATGAAATCACATTTGACAATATTTCTCTTCCGTTTCTCACTACTGATGCAGCCGTCTCATCGCAGGAACTTTCAATCGCTAAAATCAGCACATCCTCTGTTTTCTCTCTTTCCATAGGATTTCCTCCCCTATTCTTCATCAAAATCCAACGTCATGGTATAGCCATCTCTGGCCGCTTTGGTTCTTGGGAAAATCTTTTTTACTTCATCCATAAATTCATCCGGATGCGTCAGGGACGGGCTGTAATGGGTCAGCCACATCTGCCTCGGTCCGGCTTCTTTTGCCAGGGCCGCCGCCTCGTAAAAAGTCATGTGTTTATTTTCCCTGGCCTTTGCCGCCTTTTCTTTTTCCCCGTACATTCCCTCACAGATAAACAAATCCGCATCCTTTGCATACTCCGCGATTACAGGAACCGGACGGGTATCGGTGCAGTAAGCGACTTTCAGCCCCCGTCTGGCAGCTCCCAGCACCATGTCCGGGGTCAGCACCCGATCGCCGTCCATCACAGTCTCCCCCATCTGAAGGTGTTTCCAGAATCTCTGGGGAATCTCCTGGGTTCTGGCCCTTTCCACATCAAACCTTCCCTTTCTGGGAATGGAAATCGTATAACCGTAGCAAACCACATTATGATTGACCCGGTAGGCGTCAATCACATATGGCCCCAGCTTTAACTGCTGTCTGGTTTCCGTCAGTTCCATAAACTTCAGTTCAAATGGAAGTTCCGGAGCAATCACCCGCAAAGCTCCCACTACCCGCTCCAGACCTTTTGGGCCAATTAATGTCAGCGGTTCGGTCCGCTCTGCATTTCCCATTGTCAAAAGAAGCCCTGGAAGACCGCTGATATGATCCGCATGATAATGAGTAAAACAAATCACGTCAATGGGCTTCGGGCTCCATCCCTTTTCCTTTAAAGCCACCTGGGTCCCTTCCCCGCAATCAATCAAAAGGCTGCTTCCATCGCATCTGGCCATCATAGATGTCAGCCAGCGGTAAGGGAGAGGCATCATTCCTCCTGTCCCAAGCAAACAAATATCCAGCATTTCTGTTCTCCTTTTCTTACTGCCACACCTGGGACAGTCTGTTTAAATCATCAATGATACGTTCGTCAATATATCGTTCCAGGATTTCATACACCACCACATCCGGCTTTTCCTGGCCCATTAAGTTTTCTGCTTCGGAATTCCACCAATACGTATCCACCCTGGCAAAATACCTGGCCATCGTGGCATTGATGGCATCTGCAAAGGAATCCCTGTAAATCACAATATGTCTGGGGTCCGGAGCATTTTCACTTGTATAAAACTTTAAAGATGGATAATAACTGGTATCTTCCGTCATATGAAGAACTGTCTCCGGAAGATACCCCTCTACCATAGCTTCCGTCTCGTCAAACTCTTCCTGGGGCAGGTGGGCCAGACGCACCAGATCTCCTGTGCCTCTTGGCGTATAGCTGACTGATACCTGACTGATATCCCAGGGAGTGCCTCCTAATGTTTTGATCAATTCCTGCCCCGCTAAAAATCCGCCTGCGTTATTCCAATGGGTGTCGGTTTTGTAATACCACTGATACGATTTATCTTCAAAACATTCTTTGGGGTAAACAATGGGAATATCGGTAGCGGTTCTTAAGTAATCCACCAGCACATCCAGCCGGTTTTTCTCATTTACCACAGTAATGTAGTCCGGCATATATTCTTTATAGATTCTCTCTTTATTGGGAGCAAACAAAACGACAAATTCTATTCCCTGTGCCTCTAAGCCGGCGTCAATTCCATTCAGAAGATTTGTTACCGTCTGATACCATTCTTCGCTGCGGCTTCCCAGACCTCTGAAATCATCCGTACTGTTCTGCCCTGCATAAAAGAGCCAGCCATCTTTTCCCAGAGTAACTGTAGGTGTATCTGTCGAATGAAACAGGTGATAATCCAGACTGGCGTTTAAAGCCACCTGTTCATCCCGAAAGGGGGCATGATCGTTGATATAGGTTTCAATCTGGCCGCCTATTTCATCTAAATTGTCCATGGTAACGGATGCAGGAAAGGTCTCCAACATTCTCTGTTCTGCATCGCTGTAGGTTTCGGCCTGTCCTGTCAGCCCCTCTGCCGTAATCCAGATACCCGGCACAGCCAGAAACAGAAGGAACAGGCCCAGCATTAATTTTTTCATGTAATTTTCTCCTGTGTCAGAAACGGAAATAAATAAATGGGTTATAGGTACTGCTGATTAACAGCAGCATGGAATATCCAAAGATTCCGATCATCGCTGCGATATCTAACATCCCAATCTTCTCTTCATCATAGAGTCTGTTTTTCAACTGGGGGAACAAAGCCTGCAAAGGCCCGCAAAGCAGCACTCCTGCCGCTGCCAGCACTACTGTCTTTTTTGTAACATACAGTTCAATGGGGTACAGTCCGGCGCAGGGAATAAACATATTTTTAAGGAGAATCAGAATTCCCCGCATACTGGTGACGCGGAACATCAGCCAGCCAATCACCACCAAAAACATGGTGCCCAGCCAGCCCGGCTTTTTGCCGGTAATCCGCTCCAGCACAATTAAAATACCATAATAAATCCCCCAAAACACAAAATTTAAAGAAGCGCCATGCCATAACCCGGTGAGACAAAATACGAGGAACAGGTTTAAGTAAGTCCGCCTCTTTCCCTTCCGGTTGCCGCCCAGAGGAATATATACATATTCCCGGAACCAGGTAGATAAGGAAATATGCCACCTGCGCCAGAACTCTGTAATGGATTTGGAGAGGTAAGGATACTGAAAGTTTTCCATAAACCGGAATCCAAACATCCTTCCAAGCCCGATTGCCATATCCGAATATCCGGAAAAGTCAAAATAAATCTGCAGGGTATAAAGCCCCACCCCCCACCAGGCCAGGGCTGTCCCGATATGCTCAAAAGGCAGGCCGTAAATCTGGTCTGCTGCCAGAGCCATGGAATTGGAAATGATTACCTTTTTCCCCAGTCCGTAACAGAACCGCTTAATTCCATAGCAAAAGCCGGATAAATCGGTTTTTCGCTCCGTAAGCTGCAGTTCAATATCGTGGTATTTTACAATGGGTCCTGCAATTAATTGAGGAAAAAAGGAGATATAAAGAGCCAGATTCCACAGACTTTTCTGCGCCTTATTTTCCCCTCTCCACACATCTACCACATAGGACATGGCCTGGAAGGTATAAAAAGAAATGCCAATGGGAAGGGCGATGTCCCGGTACGCCAGCACTTCTTTTCCAAGCAGACGGTTTCCAATCTGCAAAAAGAAATTAAAATATTTAAAATACCCTAAAAGTCCTAAATTTACTGCTACACACAGCCACAAAAGCCCTGTGCGCAGTTTCCTGTTCCGGCCTGCTCTGTCAATCGCAAGACCAAATACATAATTTAAGCAGATGGAAACTACCATGAGGACAATGTAGCGAGGCTCCCCCCAGGCATAAAAAAACAGGCTGAACAGGAGCAGAATCGTATTTTTTATTTTCAGTCCGGGTACTGCAAAATACAGCAGAAACACCAGAGGGAGAAAAAACCACAAAAATACTTGAGAACTAAAAAGCATTGCACACCACCTTTACAAATTTTGGTTTTGTCGCTATTACTATAGCACAGCAGGAAAAAGTTTACAATGAAAAATGGCGCAGCCCCTTGTCCTCCAAAAGTTCTGCGCCTCTTTTCACTATTCCTTTGTCCTTTTTTACAGAAGTTCTGTCTGCTCTTCCACATCTGCCTCTATACAAAACTGGCCGGATATTTCTTCATAACAGGATTCGCACAAATCAAAATGGTGCACCTCCCCGTCCTTTTCCGAAAAATAGTCCCACGCATGGTCGATCATCATAACGCCTTCCCGGACAATTCCGTCTTTGACCACCAGTTTTTTTCCGCAGCAGTTGCATACAAGGGTTTCCAACTGCCCGTTCTTTGAGTACTTTCTCATAAAATCAATCACCTTTCCTCCAAAATCGGCACTGCTAAAATTCTTCTCCATTATACATGCAAATGAACCGATTTTAAGTGGAAAATGTTTCAAATATCCCGTTTCCACATGATTACCGCATCCTCTGCCGGATTGCGGTAATAGTCTTTTCGGACAGCTTCTTCTGCAAAACCCCATGTTTTATAAAGGGTTCTGGCTCCATCGTTTCCGGCGCGCACCTCTAAGGTAAGGGCATACCCCTCACTCATCCTGACAAACTCTTCCATGGCAGCCATCAACTCCCTTGCCGTTCCTTTTCTTCTGGCACTGGGAAGCACTCCGATTCTCTGGATTTCCCCTTCTCCTGCAATCAAACTGCACACAGCATAGCCGATTATTTCTCCGCTTTCATCTTCTGCCGCCCAGAAATGGTTCCAGGAATTGCAAAAACTGTCCCTTAAAAGTGTTTCTGACCATGGGTCCGAAAAACACTGCCTTTCAATTTCCGCTGCAGCAGGCATATCCTGCAACGTCAGTGGGCGGATCACAGCGACTTCTCCAAACGGTTGAACTTACAGGGCTGTACGCCTCCATCCCCGGCTAACAGTTCTTTCCCTTCCCGTTCCCGTTCTGCCTGTGATTTTCTCAGATACTCCGGAACGTGATCCCTGGCATGTTCCGTCTTTCCTTCTTTCATATAAACGGCCCCAAGCGCCGCCACCGAAGCGGCTCTCTGTCGATTCATATGAGCAGGCGCAAACCGGAATGGCACTGTCATTGTTTCCTCAATCAGGTTTTGGAACACCGGCACTCCGTCGCCTAAAAAGATGACCGGCTGATTTTTCTCATTTAATTCTTTAATCAAATCCCCCATATCCACAGCACATTGAGATTTTACCGCAGTCAGGCTGCTCTTTACCTGATAAATCCCAGTATAAACCTGGTTTCTTCTGGCATCCATAATGGGACAGACAAGACCGTCCGCTCCCCAAAGGTTATAAGCCATTGCATCCAGCGTGGGCACATGGATCAGCGGCCTGTTAAGCGCCAGACCCAATCCCTTTGCAGTGGCAGACCCAATCCGCAGACCGGTAAAAGAGCCTGGCCCCCCGGACACTGCCACTGCATCTAGGGTTTCCAGATCCATATCCAATATCCCGGCCAATTCATCCAACATGGGAAGCAGGGTCTGGGAATGGGTCTTTTTGTTATTCATCGTATATTCTCCGGTCAGCACTCCGTCTGTGACGACTGCCACACTTGCTACCAGAGAAGAACTTTCAATTCCCAATATTCTCATGACATCCTCCCCGCTGCTTTTACAGCAGCGTACTAAATTTCTATCAAAAAGACGGCTCTATGGTGATTTTACGGTAATCAAATCCCTTGTCCAAATCCTTTTCAATGGTAATGGCAATCACGTCATTTGGCAAAATCTCTTCAATCAGTTCTGACCATTCAATCAGGCTGACTCCTTCTCCGTAAAAGCAGTCTTCATAGCCAATCTCTTCCATTTCGCTGACATCTCCAATCCGATACACATCAAAATGGTAAAAGGGCAGACGGCCGTCCTCATACTCCTGAAGAATGGTAAAGGTAGGACTATTCACCGGTTCTTCAATCCCCAGTCCTTTTGCAAACCCCTGTGTAAACACTGTTTTTCCCACTCCCAGATCTCCGTTCAGGCAAATCACCTGGCCGGCTTCGGCCTGTTCTCCCATCTTCTTTCCCAAAGCAAAGGTCTCTCCGGGGCCATACGTTTCTTTTATCATAATCTTCTCCATTATATGTGTTTGCAGCGGGATTTGGGCATTTTCTCTTTCAGATACGCCCGAAGTTTTGTTTCATTTTCTCCTGCTGCGGATTTTGGGATCAGGAATGCATGAATCCTGTCTTTATAAAGGATAATCTGCCAGGGAGTTCCTACAGCCTGGTACATGGCTTCCCAGGAAATGTTCCCTGTCTGACCGCCCTGAATCACAGTTACGCCGTCATCCCCTAAAGACAGCACCATAGGTTCTTTTACCGCCGGAGCCTTTGCCTGGCGTTTTGCCTTTAAGTACAGACTGCCCGGCTGCCAGACTGTAAACATCAATACGCACATAACCAGCAGCAGACGGTAAGGTCCGCTCACAACTGCCCACTGGGTAATCAAAAGATATACTGCCGCAATGGTAAACAGCACATTAAATACCCCCAGATACCCCTTGTTGGCATGATACATGGAAAATTTCCAGAGCTCCTTTGCATCCAGGGTTATAGAAAATGAAAATGCCGGCGGTTTTATTTGTTCTTCCATCTTAACCTCCTGATTATCAAAGCTTCATAGAAAGAGAAATCCTCTTTTTATTTAAATCTACGGACAATACCTTTACCTCAACCACATCTCCTACGCTGACTGCTTCCAGGGGATGCTTAATATAGCGCTCTGTCATCTGGGAAATGTGAACCAGGCCGTCCTGATGGACTCCAATATCTACAAACGCGCCAAAATCAATAACATTTCTCACAGTTCCCTTTAAAATCATGCCTGGAGTCAAATCCTTCATATCCAGCACATCTGTGCGCAAAATCGGCTTGGGCATCTCATCGCGGGGATCTCTTGCCGGCTTTTCCAGCTCTTTTGCAATATCAAGTAAAGTAATTTCGCCGATTCCCAATTCTTCCGAAAGTTCTTCTGGTCTGGTAATTTTCTTGCTGATCCCCTTTAAGCCGCCTGCCAAAATTTCCTCTGTCCGGTATCCCAGACTGCTCAAAAGTTTTTCAGCGGCCCCGTAGCTTTCCGGATGAACCGAAGTGGTATCTAACGGGTTGTCCCCTCCTTTGATTCTCATAAAACCTGCACACTGCTCAAAAGCTTTCGGCCCCAGCTTTGCAACTTTTAAAAGCTGCCTGCGGTTGGTAAACACGCCGTTTTCTTCTCTGTATGCCACAATATTTTTTGCCAGAACCTTGCTGATGCCGGAAATGTATTCCAAAAGGGAAGCGCTTGCAGTATTTAAGTCTACGCCGACTTTATTTACACAGTCTTCCACCACTCCCTGAAGCGTCTCGCTTAGATGCTTCTGGTTCATATCATGCTGGTACTGCCCCACGCCAATGGATTTAGGATCAATCTTTACCAACTCGGACAGTGGGTCCTGAAGGCGGCGGGCAATGGAAACCGCGCTTCTCTGGCCTACGTCAAACTGAGGAAATTCCTCTGTAGCTAGCTTGCTGGCAGAATATACGGACGCCCCTGCCTCATTGACAATCACATACTGAACCTGTTCTGGAATCTCTTTTAAGAGTTCCACAATGATCTGTTCCGACTCTCTGGATGCAGTGCCGTTTCCCACAGAAATCAGGGAAATGTGATACTTTTTAATCAGGTCTTTTAAAACTTTCTTGGACTCTTCTACTTTATTCTGCGGAGCAGTAGGATAAATGACCACTGTATCCAGAACCTTTCCCGTCCCGTCTACCACCGCCAGTTTACAGCCGGTCCGAAATGCCGGGTCCCAGCCCAATACGACGCGGTTTTCAATGGGGGGCTGCATGAGAAGCTGCTCTAAGTTTTTGCCGAAGACCCTGATAGCTCCGTCTTCCGCCATGTCAGTAAGGTTGCTGCGAATCTCTCTCTCGATTGCAGGCGCAATGAGACGATCATAGCTGTCCTGAGCTACTTCCTGCAGCAGAGGCGCTGTATAAGGATTTTCTCTGGTAATCAGCTTCTTTTCCAGAAAACGGAGAATCTGCTCTCTGGGCGCTGTGATCTTCACTGTGAGGATCTTTTCTTTTTCTCCCCGGTTTAAAGCCAAAATCCGATGACCTGCTATCTTTTTCACCGGCTCTTCATGGTTGTAATACATCTCATAAACAGAGGAAACCGTCTCGTCTTTTGCCTGGGAACAAAGGATTCCCTGATCCAAAGTTGCCTTTCGGATATAGGCGCGGTATTCTGCATTGTCGGAAACGGTTTCTGCCAGAATGTCCTTTGCCCCGTCAATGGCGTCTTCTGCAGATAAAACTCCTTTTTCTTCTGAAATATATGCCTTGGCCGTCTGTTCCAGCGGCTCTTTTGTCATCTGAAGGGAAATAACATTGGCAAGAGGCTCCAGTCCCTTTTCTCTGGCAATAGTTGCCCTGGTCCGACGTTTTGGCTTATACGGGCGGTACAAATCTTCCACTGCCACCAGCGTCCCGGCATTCCGAATCTGCTGTTCCAGTTCCGGAGTCAGCTTCTCCTGTTCTCTGACAGAAGAAATCACCTGCTCTTTGCGTTCTTCCAAATTACGCAGATAGCGAAGTCTTTCATCTAAATTTCTCAGCACCTCATCACTTAAAGAACCGGTAGCTTCTTTCCGGTAACGTGCGATAAAGGGGATGGTATTTCCCTCATCAATCAGCTTTACCGCTGCCTCTGCCTGTTGATAGCCAATCTGCAGCTCCTGCTGTAACTGTTTAATAATATCCATGTCTTTCCTTTTCCTGTCCTTATGTTTTCCGGTCTTTTGAACCTTTAATACCAGGATGTATGACTGAGCTGTTACGTTTTTTAACCTTAGTCATTTCTCCCTGGTATCGTAATTATAGTAACAGTTCAGCCATGCGAAGATTCAGACAGAAAAAAGCGTTGAAAGCTTGTTTTCATAAGATTTTTTCTGTCTGAATCTTCATAGGGCGGACGCCAGACGCTTCTTGTCCGCTGTAGGCGGGCAAGAAGATGCATGGCTGAACTGTTACTAATTATACTATATCCTTGAAATGTTGCTGTCAAGTAATCGTTGGAATTTTTCCGGGAATCTCAAAAGTTCATTCTTTTTTCACAATTACCCGGCGAAGAACCGGCTCTGCCTGGTGGACAGTTGGAAGTTTTCGTGGTAAAATAAACCGTAACCGTCCCAGACAGTGACGAATACGTTTTACTAACGGAGGAACCAATATGTCAGACTTTAACCATGAACCTTTATATAAAAATCCGGACGACACACAGGACTCGTCTCCGGCCAGCCCGCAGCAGCCGGATAACAACGGCCAACAGCCAGACGGCAGCTATCAGCAGCCGGACAACAGTTATCAGCAGCCAAACAATGGCTACCAGCAGCCGGACAACAGTTATCAGCAGCCAAACAATGGCTACCAGCAGCCGGACA
>CAUWCT010000081.1:0-10798 GCA_963557065.1 uncultured Lachnospiraceae bacterium
GAGTTTTTCTGTCTGAATCTTCATAGGGCGGACGCCAGACGCTTCTTGTCCGCTATGGGCGGGCAAGAAGATGTATGGCTGAACTGTTATCCAAAAAACCATGAAAAAGGTCTTGCATTCCATGAAAAAATTTGATAAGATACTAATCTGTGACATATTATAATCCTTGCTCCCGTCATGAAGAGACAGGGGCCAGAGACCACAAGGAGGTAAAGCAAGATGAACAAGTACGAGTTAGCAGTTGTTCTGAATGTGAAGCTGGAAGACGAAGAGAGAGCAGCAGTAATCGAAAAGGTGAAAGGATATATCACCCGTTTCGGCGGTACTGTAACCAACGTGGATGAATGGGGTAAGAAGAGACTGGCTTACGAGATTCAGAAAGCCAAAGAAGCTTACTATTACTTTATCCAGTTTGAAAGCGATGCTGTCTGCCCAAATGAAGTAGAAGCTCACGTTCGTATTATGGAACCAGTTATCAGATACTTAATCGTTAAGCAGGAAGCTTAATTAGTATCAGCAAGTAATAGAAAGAGTGATCGCATGAACAGAGTTATCCTTATGGGAAGATTGACAAGAGATCCGGAGGTAAGATACTCCCAGGGTGAGAGAACCATGGCTATTGCCAGATATACTCTTGCCGTTGACCGCAGAGGCCGCAGAAGTCAGGATGGAAATGAGCAGAGCGCAGATTTTATCCAGTGTGTGGCATTTGATCGGGCAGGCGAATTTGCAGAAAAGTATTTCCGCCAGGGTATGAGAGTGCTGGTATCCGGACGTATCCAGACTGGTAGCTATGTCAACAGAGACGGTCAGAAAGTTTATACCACTGATGTCATCGTAGATGACCAGGAATTCGCTGACAGCAAGGGCGCAGCGTCTGATATGAGCGGTTATCAGAATGCCGGAGGGTATCAGCAGCCGGCTCAGGCTCAGAGACCTGCACCATCCAGTGCGATCGGCGATGGATTTATGAACATTCCGGATGGAGTGGAGGACGAGGGCTTACCATTTAACTAAGCCTTGATTTCACCAAGTTTAAAAGGAGGACACACCAATGGCATTTAATAAAGGTGATAAAGCTGATGCTAGACCAAGAAGAAGCGGCGGCATGCGCAGAAGAAAAAAAGTATGTGTATTCTGTGGAGATAAGAACGGCACAATCGATTACAAAGATGTAAACAAGTTAAAGAGATACGTATCCGAGAGAGGTAAGATTCTTCCCAGAAGAATTACCGGCAACTGCGCAAAGCATCAGAGAGCATTGACTGTAGCGATTAAGCGCGCTCGTCATATTGCACTCATGCCGTATGTTTGCGAATAGGACATAGTAGAATGCCCTGGAAGTTAGGATTTCCAGGGCTTTTTTGACCTCAGAAGCAGAAAAAACCTTGACAAATAAAACAGAAACAGATATAAATGATAGGTACAGATGACAAAACGCCGTTAGGCAGCAAGAGAGATTGATTTTTAGGAGGAAAACTAAAATGAATAAGACCGAATTAATTACAGCAGTAGCTGAGAAGGCAGAGATTTCCAAGAAAGATGCAGAGAAGGCTATCAAGGCTTTCACTGATGCAGTAGCAGAAGAATTAGTAAAAGGCGGAAAGGTACAGTTAGTTGGTTTCGGTACTTTCGAGGTTGGCGAGAGAGCAGCCAGAGAAGGCCGTAATCCAAAGAGCGGCGAGACTATGACAATTCCGGCTTCCAGAACTCCTAAGTTCAAAGCTGGTAAGGCATTAAAGGATCAGGTGAACGCATAATTCCATGAGATTGGACAAATTTTTAAAGGTGTCCCGCCTTATTAAGCGCCGTACAGTGGCGAATGAGGCCTGTGATGCCGGCCGCATTTTGGTCAATGGAAAGGTTGCAAAAGCATCTTTAAATGTAAAATGCGGAGACTGTATAGAGATTCAGTTCGGAAGCAAATCGGTAAAGGTTGAGGTGCTGGATGTACAGGAGACAGTAAAGAAAGATGAGGCAAAAGAACTTTACCGATATTTATAATCAATTTTGCCTGCATAAAGCGGATAACCTTCTAATATACTTAAACAAGCAGCAGATAAGTATATTAGGAGGTTTTTTAATGGAAGAAAAGCTGGGCGGGCGGGCGCATAAATTATTCCTTCAAAACAGGGGAAATGCCAGTATTACCGGAGTGACGGATGTGGTTTCCTTTGATGAGGGACAGGTAATTTTGGATACAGATATGGGACTTTTGACAGTAAAAGGGAAGGGACTTCATGTAAGCAGGCTTACCATTGAAAAGGGAGAGGTGGATGTGGACGGCACAGTAGACAGTTTGTCTTATTCTTCCAATGAATCTTTAAGAAAGGCCGGAGAATCTATGTTTTCCCGGCTGTTTAAATAGGCGTCGGTATGGATGGATTGCTGCGGGAAGTACAGCTTACAGGACTTAGTCTGTTTACAGGAGTCTGGCTGATGATGAGTTATGATATTTTGCGGGTAGTTCGGATATTTATCCGTCACAGCAGCTTTTGGATGGGGACAGAAGATTTTCTGTATTGGATATATGCAGGGTTCATTTCTTTTCTTCTGCTCTATCAGGAAAACGATGGAAATATCAGGGCTTATATGATTGCGGGGATTTTTGTGGGAATGGTCGCGTACGATCGACTTTTCAGTCAAATTTACATAAAACTATTGAAAAAAGCAGTTGAATGGATTAGAATGAAAGTATCTGGGTATCGGGTTAGAAATGAGGAAAAAAGTGAGAGCAACAAAACGGTCACGAGCACAGAAAAAAGATAAATGGGGCAATCGGATGGCAATGCTGGGAGTTACTATGGTAGTGCTTAGTCTTGCTCTGGTTGTGAATATAAAGGGAAGTTCTCTAAAGTCTATTGACCGCGAGTATCAGATTCGTCTGGACAGCCTGAACGAGATAAAGGAACAGGAAGAGAAGCGGGCCCAGGAGTTAGAAGAAGAGCGTAAATATGTCCAGACAAAAGAATATATAAAAGAAGTAGCAAAAGAAAAGCTGGGATTAGTAGATCCGGATGAGATTTTATTAAAACCCGGCAACACCGAATAAAAGATGCGTCTTTTGTCGGAAAATTTGAAGGATTTCTCTGCTTTAATTGACAAATATTTCCCTCCAGCTTGTATATAATGTTACACAGGTTAGGAGGGATTTTTTGTGCTTTTAAAACAGAAACCGGTACATCCGGATATGGCGGATGTAAATGTATATACAGCAAACAGGCTGAGTGAGATGGCCGCTTCTTTAAGTCAGCTGGCAAGGGCGTTTTCAGATGATGGGGAAGATGGCCGTTTATCCAAAGAAGATGCGAGGACGGCAATGCAGACCGCGGCATCTATGGTATGTGGAGACTGTAAAAGATGCAGTCTGCCGTCCGATTGTGAAAATGGAGACAGCTATTATTTATACTATCTTCTCAGAGCATTTGAGCAGAATGGAAAGATACGGGATGAGGACATGCCCAGAATTTTTCTGGAAACCTGCGCCAGAAGAGAGACTTACATGCAGCAGCTCAACCGCAATCTGGGGCGCGCCACAATGAATCTGACCTGGAAAAACCGTTTTTTAGAGAGCCGGGATGCAGTGATTGTACAGTTTCGGGAACTGGCTCTGATTCTGGAAGAATTTTCTCGCCAGATGTCGGCGGCCCGCAATGTAACAGAGGAATGGGCGGACGATATTCGCAGAGCATTCAGACGGCGCAGGGCGGCAGTGGATAATCTTTTAGTGCTGGAATATGAAAATAAGCGGAGAGAAGCGTATCTGACTGTTCATATGACATGCAGCGCCTGCATGACGGCCAGCGAGGCGGCAGGGATTATGACCAGGATTATGGACGGACAGGAATGGCATGCTGCGAAAGACAGCCGAAGCGTTATTGGGCAGCAGTCTTCCGTTATCCGTCTGGTGGAAACAGGAAGCTATCAGATGCTGTACGGTGTAGCCTGGACTCCCAAACAGGGACAGGAAGTATCAGGGGATAACTATACGTTTGGGCAGAATCCGGACGGACAGGTGATTATGAGTCTGTCTGACGGGATGGGAAGCGGGCCGACAGCATCAAAAGAAAGCAGAAAGGTAATTGAACTGACAGAACAGCTTTTGGAAACCGGTTTTTCGGCCAGGGCTGCATTAAAGTTAGTCAATACGGTACTGCTGCTTACAGGAAATGAGCAGCATCCGGCTACATTGGATCTGTGCTGCATTGATCTGAACACAGGGGTTTTGGAAGCTATGAAACTGGGAGCAGCGGCTACTTTTGTTAAAACCGGGGAAGGAGTAGAACTTTTGCAGGCCTGTGATGTCCCCATGGGAGTGTTAAATCCTATAGAACCAGTGCTGCTGTCCAGAAAACTCTGGGACAACAACCGGATTATTATGGTCAGCGACGGAGTGCTGGATGGACTGCCGGGAGAAGACAAAGAAAGTGTTCTTCGGGAATTTTTAGAGATGCAGCCGTTTTGTCCGCCGAAAGAGCTGGCGGGGCGGGTGTTGGAATTTGCCTGTTCTTTTGAAGAGGAAATACGGGATGATATGACAGTGCTGGCAGCCGGAATCTGGAAAAAATAGCAACCGTTCAAGAAGATGCAGGGCTGAGTTGTTACAAAACATGGTAATCAGCAAAGACTGTGAGGAAATGATGAAACGTACAGTAGAAACATACATACAGACCTATAATATGATAAAATCCAATGACAGAATTATTGCCGCAGTATCGGGCGGAGCAGATTCCGTATGCCTTCTTCACCTGTTGGTCCGGCTTCGCGAAGAGTATGGTTTGCATCTGCGGGCAGTTCATGTACACCATGGACTGCGGGGGCAGGAAGCGGATAGAGATGCGGCTTTTACAAAACAGCTTTGCAGGACATTTACTGTCCCCTGTACAGTCCTTTTTGCAGATGTAAAGGGATATGCAAAAGAGCATTCTGTTTCAGAAGAAGAAGCCGGCAGAATTCTCCGATACCGGCTGCTGGAACAGGAAGCCATTGCCTGGGAGATGGAGCAGGAGATAAAACAGGAAAAAGAACTGGTCGGGAAGCCGGGAGACAAGGCCGAAGGCGGTGTTGTGAAGCTTGCGACAGCCCATCATGGAGACGACAGTGCGGAGACCATACTTTACAATCTGTGCCGGGGTTCCGGCCTGGCAGGACTTGGGGGAATCCAGCCGGTAAGGGGCAGGATTATCCGACCTTTGCTGGGCGTTTCCAGACAGGAGATCCTTGCCTATTTAAAAGAACAGGGTTTAACCTATTGTGAGGATTCTACCAATCAGTCCAATGACTATACCAGAAACCGGATGCGCCATATAATTTTACCGGCAATGGAATCGGAAATCAATTCCCAGGCCGGCCGGCATATCTGTCAGGCGGGGGAAAAAATCCGTCAGGCCCACGAGTTTCTTTCAGATACGGCAAAAAACTGGATCGCTTCCCACATGGAAGGGGATAAGGGACTGGTACCGGACAGCCTTTTGCAGGAGAGGGAGATTGTGCAAAGCTATGTGCTGGGAGAAGTGCTGGCTGATACTGCAGGGAGCCGGAAAGATTTATCTTCCGGCCATGTGGGGATGCTGTTGGATTTGCTGGCAGGGGCGGTTGGCAGAAAAGCAGATCTGCCGGGGGGCATTTGTGCTGTAAGGGAATATGAAGGGGTTCGGATGGAGCAGGCGAGAAAAGGGCTGCAGAAGGACAACGCCGGGGACAGTCCGGGTCCGAAGCCTTTGCAGCCTGACCTGGAAATGACAGTGTTTTCAGGGAAAGGTAAGGAAAACCAGGAATTTCCTAAAAACCAGTATACGAAATGGTTTGACTATGATAAAATAAAAAATAGGCTGTCTGTGCGCACCAGAAGAACCGGTGATTACATCACCTTAAAAGGCGGCGGCAGAAAAAGTGTAAAGGCTTATATGATTGACGAAAAAATTCCGGCGGCGCAGAGGGATTCGATTTATCTGCTGGCGGATGGAAGTCATATTTTGTGGATCATTGGATTTCGGATTAGTGAATACTATAAGATAGGCCCGGAGACGACAGCCATACTTCAAGTAAGAGTAAACGGAGGAGAAAATCATGGAAGATAAAATCCGCATTTTATTATCAGAAGAGGAAGTAAATGCAAGAATCAGTGAGGTTGCAGCCCAGATTAATGCAGACTATGCCGGAAAAGAGGTTCACCTGATCTGCATTTTAAAGGGAGGAGTATTTTTTACCTGCGAACTGGCAAAACGCCTTACCATGCCGGTAAGTATGGACTTTATGTCTGTATCCAGTTATGGAAGCGGTACAGAGTCCAGCGGGGTTGTAAAGATTGTAAAAGATTTAGATGAGCCGTTGGAGGGAAAGAATGTCCTGATAGTGGAAGACATTATTGACTCCGGACGGACTCTTGCATATTTAATAGAGATTCTGCACAGGAGACAGCCCAATGAGATTAAGCTGTGCACACTGTTAGATAAGCCGGAACGCCGCGTAAAGAAACAGGTAAAGGTAGATTATACCTGCTTTACCATACCGGATGAATTTGTAGTAGGCTATGGTTTGGATTATGATCAGAAATATCGGAATTTGCCGTACATCGGAGTAGTAGAACTAGGACAGTAAGGAGGCAGTTCTTTGAAACAGCAGCAATTTAGAGGATTTGGGCTAATCTTAAGCGTTGTGCTTATGATCATTGTGGCGACAACGCTGTTTGGCCGCAATAATGATGCGTTAAGCGAACAGGAATATTATCGGGCTTTAGATGCAGGAAATTATGAGCAGGTCTGGGTGAAGCAGAATGAGGCCGCACCTACCGGTAAGGTAGAACTCCACTATCCGGGAGGCGGGATTAGTTCTGTCTATGTATCAGATGTAGTAGAGGCCCAGAACCAGTTGAAATCCAGGGGAATTGATTACATCCTGTTTGATGTTCCTCAGGAAAATTATGTTCTCTCTATTTTCCTTCCCGTAATATTGTCTGCTATTGTCATTATGGTGATTTTTAACATCATGAATATGCGGGCGGCTTCCGGGGGCAGCAATGCCAAAATGATGAATTTCGGCAAAAGCAGGGCCAGGATGAGCCGGGACAACAAGGTTAATTTTGAGATGGTGGCCGGACTGGACGAGGAAAAAGAGGAACTGGAGGAAGTAGTGGATTTCCTTAAAAATCCAAGAAAATATACGGCTCTTGGCGCCAGAATTCCAAAAGGTCTGCTTTTAGAGGGCCCGCCAGGTACCGGTAAGACTCTGCTTGCAAAAGCAGTGGCAGGAGAAGCCGGAGTACCATTTTTCTCTATCTCCGGCTCCGATTTCGTAGAGATGTTTGTGGGCGTGGGCGCTTCCCGCGTCAGGGACTTATTTGAAAATGCCAAGAAGAATTCTCCTTGTATTGTATTTATTGATGAGATTGATGCAGTTGCCAGAAGACGAGGCACCGGTATGGGCGGCGGCCATGACGAGAGGGAACAGACCCTGAACCAGATGTTAGTAGAGATGGACGGATTTGGGGTCAACGAAGGAATCATTGTCCTGGCAGCTACCAACCGGGTAGACATTCTGGACCCGGCAATTCTGCGCCCCGGCCGGTTTGACCGCAAGGTAGTAGTAGGCCGTCCGGATGTAAAGGGCAGGGAAGAGATCTTAAACGTTCACGTAAAAGAAAAACCTCTAGGGGATGATGTGGATCTGCACAGAGTTGCGCAGACTACTTCCGGATTTACCGGAGCAGACCTGGAAAACCTGATGAATGAGTCGGCGATTCTGGCTGCCAGAGATGACCGAAACTATATCCGTCAGTCGGATATTGACAGAGCATTTATTAAGATTGGCATTGGCGCAGAAAAAAGGAGCAAAGTGGTTTCTGACAAGGATAAGAAAATCACAGCCTACCATGAGACCGGCCATGCAATTTTGTTCCATCTGCTTCCGGAGGTGGGGCCGGTTCACACCGTATCCATTATTCCTACCGGAAATGGAGCCGGGGGATATACCATGCCGTTGCCGGAGCGGGATGATCTCTATATGACAAAGCGCCGGATGCTGGAAAATATTATGGTTTCTCTGGGCGGCCGTATTGCAGAAGAGCTGGTATTCGATGACATTACAGCGGGGGCATCTCAGGACATTAAGCAGGCCACAGCCATTGCCAGGGCTATGGTTACTCAGTATGGTATGTCTGAAAAAGTCGGTATGATCAATTACAGCAGCGATGAAGAAGAAGTCTTTATTGGCCGGGATTTGGCACATACCAAGAGTTACGGGGAATCTGTAGCTACAGTGATTGACAGCGAGGTAAAGCGGATTATTGACGAATGCTATGCAAAAGCCAGGGCCATTGTCATGGAAAACGAGGCATTTCTTCATGCCTGCAGTAAGCTTTTGATTGAGAAGGAAAAGATTGGGCAGGAGGAATTTGAGGCTCTGTTTGCTTCTATGCAGGCAGCAGAAGAGTAACTCTTGGAAAAAATGTATAAAAATAAATTAGAAAAAAGTTGAAGTTTGTGCACACTTTTTGATAAGGTTATGCTATTATAATAGACGTAACCCCCCCCCAATACATTATATAGTTTTTGCTACACCCCATAAGAAACGAAATACCTTCTCCTAAAAAGGCCAGCTACCCCGCTGGCCTTTTTACTTTCAAAAACAGAGATATGGAAATACTTATATTTGAGGTCAAAGCATGGAAAGCAATCAATTAATAAAAGAAGCGCTCTTTGCTTCTGAGACGAGGGATTACCGCAGGCCGGAAGAACCGGAACCTGGGGACAGCGTAATGCTCCGTTTCCGGACAGGAAAAGAAAATGCCGGTCATGTATTTATCGGGATTCATGGAGCAGATATATTAAAAGAGATACCGAAAGTAGAAAGCGACGATTTGTTTGATTACTACAGTGGAAGCATTGAAGTGGGAAAGGAGCAGGTCCGCTACTACTTTCAGATTATTTATAATGGAGAAGTCTGTTATTTTAACCGCCTGGGAGCAACACTGGACAACCGGGAGCAGTTTGCGTTTTGCATTACGCCGGGATTTCATACGCCGGAATGGGCCAAGGGCGCAGTGATGTACCAGATTTATGTAGACCGGTTCTGCAATGGAAACAGAGGCAACGATGTGGTGGATAACGAATACGTCTATATCGGGCATCCGGTTAAACAGGTAGAAGAATGGGATTCCAATCCGGAACCAATGGATGTGCACAGGTTTTACGGAGGGGATCTGCAGGGCATTCTGGATAAGCTGAACTATATTCAGAGTCTTGGTGTAACTGCCATTTACTTTAATCCTCTGTTTGTGTCTCCATCCAATCACAAGTATGATATTCAGGACTATGAACACATTGATCCCCATTTTGGAGTGATTGTAGAGAGCGGCGGAAGTCTGGTGGAGCCGGATGCAGCAGGCAATGAAAACGCTGAAAAATATGTGGCAAGAACAGCGGCCAGAGAGAATCTGGAAGCCAGTGACGCCTTGTTTTTACAGCTTGTGAGGGAAATGCACAGGAGAGGAATGCGGGTAATTATTGACGGTGTATTTAATCACTGCGGTTCCTTTAACAAATGGCTGGATCGGGAACGTATTTATGAGCGGGAAGGCAGCTATGAGCCAGGCGCGTATGTGGATTTTGACAGTCCATACCACACGTTTTTCCATTTTAACGAAAACAGGCCAAAGGATTGGCCTTATAATGGAAGCTATGACGGATGGTGGGGCCACGATACCCTTCCGAAGCTGAATTATGAGGGCTCGCCTGTGCTGGAGCAGTATGTATTAGATATTGCAAAAAAGTGGGTATCAGAGCCGTACTGCGTAGACGGATGGCGGCTGGACGTGGCAGCGGATTTGGGTCACAGTGCAGAGTATAACCACTGGTTCTGGCAGAAATTCCGCAAGGCGGTTAAAACAGCCAATCCGGATGCTCTGATTTTAGCGGAACATTACGGCGATCCCTCCAGTTGGCTCCAGGGCGATCAGTGGGATTCCGTTATGAATTATGATGCGTTTATGGAACCGCTGACCTGGTTTTTAACCGGCATGGAAAAGCACAGCGATGAATACCGGGAAGAACTGCTGGGAGACGGAAGAGAGTTTTTTGCGTCCATGATATATAATATGAGCCGAATGCAGACCAATTCCCTTTTGGTAGCTATGAATGAACTATCCAATCATGACCATTCCCGTTTTCTGACCAGAACCAATCACATGGTGGGAAGAATCGGAGAACTTACTCCGGAGGACGCGTCAAAAGACGTGAACTTAGGAGTGATGCGGGAGGCGGTGATGGTTCAGATGACCTGGCCCGGAGCGCCTGCCATTTATTATGGAGATGAGGCGGGACTTTGCGGATTTACGGACCCGGATAACAGAAGAACCTATCCCTGGGGCCATGAGAATTTAGAATTAATTGAGTATCACCGGTACATGACAAGGATTCACAACCAGATTCCGGCTCTGAAGCGGGGAGCGTTAAAACCCCTTTTGGCAGAGTATCAGGTGATTGCCTATGGCCGGATAGATGGAGAATATAAATGTGTGATTGTGCTGAACAATGACAGTCATGAGCGCTCTATAGAGGTGCCTGTGTGGGAATTGGGCATTGGAGATGACACCGGATTGAGTCGGATTATGATGAGTACAGAAGCCGGATATAATGCAGGCGTTCTTCCGGTTTCTGTAAAAGAAGGGAAGCTGGATCTTACCATGCCGCCTGTCAGCAGCGCCTTATTTATCACTCGATCCGGAGATTTCTATTAAGCAAAAAATACTGTCAAGCGTTTTTGAAAATGTCCCGAAAAACCTGAAACATTAGCCCCGATT
>CAUWCT010000082.1:0-10637 GCA_963557065.1 uncultured Lachnospiraceae bacterium
CTCCTACTCTCCTTCTTAATTTTTATACTTTATTATAACATTAATAATCATCTTAATTTATCGACAGTTTTCTCTGAAATATAATAGTTTTTTACATTTTTTTCTTATGAAATTTTTATTTGAGCCGATATAAAGCATAGAAATATGTTCAATAAAAGCTTAAAAAGGCGGTGTAACTAGAATGAATAATGGTATGGAAAGTATGCTTGACACCTATCTCTATGAGGTAAATTCCCTTTTGGATTCATTGGATGAAATGCTGGTAGCGGATGAAAAGGCCGGTGATTTTTCCTCTGATGATGTAAACGAAATTTTCCGAATCATGCACACAATCAAGGGGTCCTCCGCTATGATGGAGTTTGATTCCCTGTCCACAATTGCGCATCACATTGAGGACCTGTTCTTCTATATTCGCGACAAAGGCAGTGATTCCCTGGATCCTAAGCATAAGAAGGAACTATTTAATCTGATGTTCCGTTCTGAGGATTATCTGCGCAGCGAAGTCGCAAAAGTAGAAAACGGAACTCCCCTGTCTGGCAATATTGACACCTTTGCTGCCGAGATCAATGATTTTCTAAAAAAAATCAGCGGTTCTTCGGCTGATGATGCAAAGTCTTCTGAAGAACCAGCTGCCCCGGCACAGTCCCAGACTGGACAGTCAGTGGCTGCTCAGTCTCTTCCGGATGACAAGGATGCCGTATGCTTCATCCATATTTTCCTGGAGGAGGGCGTAGGCATGGAAAACCTTCGGGCCTTCATGATCGTCAACGCCCTCAGGGAATGCGGGGTTGAACTGCGCTACTATCCGGCTGATTTGGAATCTAACTCTGAAACCTGCCAGGAAATCATCGAAAACGGATTTTATCTGGCCTTCAGTTCTCACGAATTCGCTGCTCAGGCAGATGCTGTTTTGCAGTCCCAGAACCACATCCATTCCTACGAGCAGCTGGATGCGCCTTCCAAATCCTCTGACGAACCAAAGCAGACCAAACAGGTACAGTCCCTTGGCAGTTCATCTGCCCCTGCTTCTCCTGTTAAAGAGAATGTATCCTCACATCCTTCTTCTGCATCCAGCGTCAGCCATGCTCCGATAAAGCAGAGTCTGTTAAGCGTGAATCTGCAGAAGTTAAACAATCTGATTGATATTGTAGGAGAAATCGTAATCACAGAATCCATGGTTACTTCTTCCCCTGAACTGGCTCTGCTTCCCAGAGACAGCTTTGACAATTTTATGAAGTCTGCAAGACAGCTGAGAAAACTTACTGACGATCTTCAGGATATTGCCATGTCCCTGCGCATGGTTCCGATTTCCGGCGTATTCCAGAAAATGAACCGTATTGTTCGGGATATGAAGCAAAAGCTTGACAAAGACGTGCGTCTGACCATTGTGGGCGAAGATACAGAAGTGGACAAGACCATTGTGGACAGCATTCAGGATCCTCTGATGCACATTATCCGCAACAGCATGGATCATGGCATTGAGGAAAATGTTCAGGATCGTATTGATGCAGGCAAAGACCCACAGGGCGAGATCGTTCTCTCTGCATCCCACACCAGCAGTGAAGTTATCATTTCCGTAAAAGATGACGGCGTAGGCATTGATCCGGAAAAACTTTTGATAAAAGCCCGAGAAAAGGGCATTCTCACCAAACCAGAGAGCGAGTACAGCCGCAAGGAAGCCCTGATGCTGATTATGCAGCCCGGATTTTCTACCAATCAGGTGGTAACAGAATTTTCTGGCCGCGGCGTAGGCATGGACGTGGTAAAAAAGAATGTAGAATCTGTAGGCGGAACGATTTCTCTTGCCAGCGAACCGGGCCAGGGAACTACCATTACTTTAAAAATTCCGCTCACCCTTTCTATCGTAGACGGCATGAAGGTGACTGTAGGAGGATCGATTTTCACTATCCCGATCTCCAATATCCGCCAGTCCTTTAAGGTACATGCAGATGAAATCATTCTGGATGAATACGGCAACGAAATGGTTCAGCGTATGGACAGCTTTTATCCGGTTGTGCGTCTCCACCGCTTCTACAATCTGGAGACTGAGATTACTTCCGTAGAAGACGGCATTCTGATTTGGGTAGAGGCCAGCGATCGCTCCTACTGCCTGTTTGTAGATGATCTTTTAGGCGAGCAGCAGGTTGTTGTAAAGCCGCTTCCTGTTTTCCTCAGCCCGTTTGATCTTAAGAGTTACGGAATTACCGGATGCACCATCCTGGGTGACGGAAACATCAGCATCATCCTGGATATCCTGAATCTGCACACTGCTGCCATTGATAACATATAAGCGGAGGTTATAACTATGTCAGAAGAATTAACATATACCAATGAAGTCAACGAGGCAGAAGAGTCCCACTCTTCTGTAGAGCGCTGCCTTACATTTGAATCCGGCGGCCTGGTGCTGTTTTTAAGCACCAATTACGTGATTGAAATCATTAATGAACATACTATTACTCCCCTTCCGCTGGTTCCTTCCTACATTAAGGGTATCATCAACCTGCGCGGACAGATGCTCCCGATTCTGGACATCCGCACCCGTATGGGCAAACCGGAAGCCGAATATACCAGCAAGACCTGTATCGTAGTCCTGGATGTGGATTCTGTGCCTTTCGGCATTATTGTAGACTCTGTGCGTCAGGTAATGGATATTGACCTTCAGTATGTGCGTCCAATCCCCATTAAGCGCCAACAGGAACTTTTAAACGGTATGGTGACATTAGAGGACGGCAGTGTACTTATGTCCTTTGACTGCCGGGCGCTTTCCGTACACTAACCAGATACAGGAGCAACATTCATGCTAACATTAACAGATGCGGATTTTATCCGGCTCTATACACATATCAAAACGAATTACGGAATTGACTTGAGCAAAAAAAAGCAGCTCATTGTCAGCCGTCTTTCCAACACATTAAGCAAACAGGGTTATCAAAGTTTCTCACAGTATGTGGATGAAATCCTTTCAGGCAGAAACAAAGAGATGGTAACAGCTTTATTAAATAAGCTGACGACCAACTACACCTATTTTCTGAGAGAGGAAGAGCATTTTCAGTTCTTAAACAGCACTGTCCTCCCGGATCTTGCCAGAAAGCACGCCCGCGATAAGGTTCTCTCCATCTGGAGCGCCGGATGTTCTTCCGGCGAAGAGCCTTACACCATCTCTATTTACTTAAAGGAATTTTTCGGAAATCAGGCATCTTTATGGGATACCCGGATTCTGGCAACAGATATTTCTCAGCAAATTTTAAGCACTGCCCAGAATCCTGTGTACCGCGACGAAAATTTAGAGCGCATTCCTCCCCTGTGGAGACAGAAATATTTTGTAAAGAGCGGCGCTGGTACTTATACCATTGCCCCCTCTATTAAAAATAATGTCATTTTCCAGACGTTTAATCTTATGAATCCTATCCAGTTTAAACGTCCCTTTGATTTGATTTTCTGCCGTAATGTGATGATCTATTTTGATCAGCCCACAAAGGACGCATTAGTGCGCCGTTTTTACAATGCCACAGTCCCAGGCGGATACCTTTTTATTGGCCACTCAGAAGGACTAAGCAAAACAGCATGCCCTTACCGATATATTATGCCGGCCATCTATCAAAAGCCAGGGTCTGCTTTTTCCGGCCCGAATCCGTAAGGAGGTCTTTTCAAAATGAATGACAAGAAAAAAATAATGGTAATTGACGATTCAGCGGTGTTTCGCAGTTGGCTGATAAACAGCATCCGCAGCGATGACCGCTTTGAAGTAGTAGGCTATGCAATCAATGCATTTGATGCCAAACAAAAAATTCCCGTTTTAAAGCCGGATATCCTAACACTGGACATTGAAATGCCGGGGATGTCCGGCATTGAATTTTTAAAAGAATATCTTCCAGGCCATCCGATTCCGGTTATTTTGGTATCATCTTTAAATATCCGGGTCTTTGACGCTCTGGCAGCAGGCGCGGTGGATTTTGTAAGAAAACCAGATACAGAAAACGGACAGAGTAAAGCGGCGTTTATCACCACCCTTCTCTCCCGTCTGGTCATCGCCTCAAATGCTAAGGTTCACTTTCCTCCGGCTGCTGCGGCTGGCGGACCGACGGCTGCCTATGGAAAGTCTCAGATCGTTTCTCAGTCGATTTCCCAACCGCTTCCTAACAGTTCCAGACTATTTTCCCATGGAGGCAGTGGCTTTCCGTCAATATCCGGTTCGATTCCAGGAGCAAGCTCTGGCGCCATGTCCGGCCAGACACTTTCTGTTGGAAATGATTCTCTCATTGCCATCGGCGCTTCTACCGGCGGGACAGAAGCTATTTTAGAAGTTTTAACCCACCTCCCCGCCAGGATACCAGGTATTGTAATTACTCAGCATATGCCTTCCGGATTTACTTCTATGTATGCAGATCGGCTGAACCGGCTCTGCAAATTTGAAGTAAAAGAAGCCCAAAGCGGTGATAAGATCCGTCCCGGTCTGGCCTTGATTGCCCCCGGCGGTTCCCAGATGAAGGTAGTCCGCATGGGCAGCGGGTATGCAGTCAATTGTTATCCCGGAGAAAAGTTTAATGGCCACCGGCCTTCTGTAGATGTGCTGTTTGACTCTGTAGCCGCAGTAGCAAGAGATAAAGCTATTGGCGTTCTGCTGACCGGCATGGGGGCTGACGGCGCTGCCGGTCTGCTGCGTATGCGCAGAAACGGGGCATTTACCATCGGGCAGGACAAGGATAGCTGCGTTGTCTACGGCATGCCAATGGAAGCTTATAAAATCGGCGCTGTATGCCGCCAGGTTCCACTTGCAAATATTGCCCAGACCATTTTAAGTCGGCTGTCCTGATTTCCATGTAACTGTTCAGCTATACACAGCAGGTATTTATCATGCGTAAAAAGCGTAATGTTCAGAAAAAAACCAATGTTTTAAATAAAAAAGCCCCCCGTAAGGGAGGCTTTCCTATATTGAAATTTTTATATGCCGGAATCGGAGGTTCTGCTGCAGTCCTGACTGCCAGTCTCTTTGCCTACTATCAGCCGGAACTTTCTAAACAGATGGCAGACTCTGCTCTCCAGTCAGCAAAACATCTGGCTGAACAGGCAGTTTCTTTCGTAAACGGCAAAGACAGTACAGAGCAGAAACTACCCACGGAAGGCGGAGCCGATTCCGGTTCTGGGGCAGATTCCAGGGTTGGGGCAAACTCTGATTCTAGCTTAAACCCCGGTGGCGAATCCGGTTCCGGCTCTGATTCAGAGGGCGCTGCCATGGAATTAGGCAATATCTCTGATCTGGATATGGAATATTCTCCCATCCCTTCTGATGCAATCTATTCTTCTGTCCTGGATACATCTATGGGGCCTATGCTTTACTACTGTCAGGGCGACAAGCGGTGGGGCGATTACTTATACGGCGGAGCAGATCCCATGAAAAAATACGGCTGTGGTCCAACTGCAGTCGCTATGCTGGTCAACAGTTTCTCTCCCTATGCCGGAGTAGGCATTACTCCTGTAGACATGGCCCAGTGGGCAGTTGAAAATCGGCAGTATGCCCCCCAGAGCGGTTCTTATCACAGCCTGATCCCAAAAGCGCTGAATGCTTGGGGGCTGCCTACAGAGGGCGTGGCTGACCGCTCTTTTGAACATGTCACTCAACTTCTGCAAGACGGCCACATTCTGGTTGCACTGATGGGCAAAGGCGCACTGACAGACAATGGCCACTTCATCCTGATTACAGGGCTTACTGCAAACGGAAATGTGACCATCGCAGACCCGAACCGCTACGAAAACTGTCTCAAAGAATGGGACCTGAACCAGCTTTTGTCTGAACTCAAGAAAAGTTACGACAGCGGCGGCCCGCTGTGGGTTGTGAAAGGTGTGGAAACAAATTAGAACTATCTATTTTCCCAGGTCCATGGTATAATTTAGAAAAGAGGGGGGATGGTTTCATATGAACAGACGGGAAAAGACGATTCATGAACTAAATCTGGAAGATGATTTCCTTTTTGCAAAGGTTATGTCAGATAAGGAGATCTGCCGTAAAGTCCTGGAGCAAATTCTCGATATTCCCATTAAGCAGGTCACTCTCCCCAGTTCTCAGCGCTCTATTGATATTTTATATGAGGGCAAGGGCATACGGCTGGATGTTTATGTTAACGATGACAAGGGGACGGTTTATAACGTGGAAATGCAGCGCGGTAAAAAAGGGACTGCCAAAGCGTTCCAGATATTACCAGGGAAGCATTGATCTGGACCTGATTTCCGCTGGTGAGCCTTACTCAGCCCTTCGGAAAACCTTTGTTATCTTTATCTGTACCTTTGATCCTTTCCTAGATAGCCGACACATTTATACATTTGAAAATGTCTGCCGCGAAAATCCTTCCTTGCTTTTAGGAGACGAAACTACCAAGCTTTTCCTAAACACCAGAGGCACCCTCAATGATATAGACTCTGATATGAGGGAATTTCTTACTTACATTGAACATACTACAAAGGATTTTGCCTCTCAAGCAAACAATCCACTGGTCAAAGATCTTCAAAAGAAAGTTGATGAAGTGAAGCAGAGCAAAGAAATGGAGGTTGAGTATATGACTTTATTGCAAAGAGACAGGGAGAATATTGAACTTGGACGCGAACAAGGACTCGAACAGGGACTCGAACAGGGATATCAGCAAGCCACTGCCTGGACCACTGATATCCTGAAACTCTACGTGAAAGGGGTTCCAACGGATATCATCGCTTCCAGGCTCCAGCTGGATATGGACTATGTAGCCCAGGTTATACACAACTTTGAAGCGGAATGATTATTATAGGGGCTACTGTTTCATAGATGACTCATCTATAGAACAGCGGCCCCTTTTGGATTAAGATTTTTCCTGCTTCACTGTATCTACTGCTGCATCCCCTGCTGCATTTTCTGCCGCATCTATCGCTTCCAGTTCCTCTTTTGGCATAACACTTCTGAGCAGTTCTGTCAATTTGTTATATGGCAGCTTTCCCAGAGTCATGGCAAGAAATAATCGGTCCTTTCTGTTGTCCAGATTATAAAGTTTCATGAGAAATCCCATTATCGCAGATATCAGCACATCCTCATTTTCCTGTTTACTGCTTTCAAAAAAGGCTTTCAGTAAATACTCAACCATACCAGGCACATGCGGACTGAAACGAAGAACCGTAACTGCCGCTTCTGTGCAGCCCTGCATATCTCCTGAATAGTAACAAGCTTCAGCCAGGTATTCCCATACTTCCTGCATCCGTCCTCCTACTACCATTGAGTGTCCTGAAATACCATATTTCTCTACCAATTGGATACTGCAGCGCAAATGTTTGGCAGCTTTTGTGTAACAGCCCTTTTCCCGATAATATTGCCCCATAAAATAGTCAAAATCCGCTTCTTTCGGAAATCGTCGTGCCGCTTCTGTGTATACATTCGCCATCTCTTCTTCATCTGCACGAAATACTTTTAAAACCATCAGAAGAAACTCAAATGTCATCACCGAACGATTGTCTAACTCCGGCAAATCTTCAGGCATATTGGCGATTGCTTTATAATACCATTCTCTGGCCTGTTTTTTGTCCCCCATACTGTCATAAGCATCTGCCAGATATCCCATCATTGCATAATCATCGGGATGTTCCTCCAGCTCCTTTTTTATCAAAAGCATATTGCGTTCCCCTTTTTTTCCGCTTTTGCTGGACGTTTTACTATATCCGGTATGGAAAATGGAAAATTCCCCACAGCCATCATATGCTATCACCTTGCCGTCCTTTATGGAAAGAGTCTCATGGATGCGTCCCTGATAGCGTAATGTTGGTATATTGCGAAATACTCGAAACTGAGTTCCTGCAGAAAACACAACTCCCTGATCGTTTAAT
Organism: uncultured Lachnospiraceae bacterium; assembly: GCA_963557065.1. Taxonomy (GTDB): domain Bacteria; phylum Bacillota; class Clostridia; order Lachnospirales; family Lachnospiraceae; genus UMGS1370. The sequence continues at coordinate 7,840 of CAUWCT010000082.1, forward strand.
TGAAGCCACGCCATAGCGATTCCCTTGTATTCCGTCCTCCGAAGTTTTTCCAATGCTTTTGGCAGTTTCTCTGCATCTTCCCTGCTCAAATACTCATCTGCATCTAAAAAGGCAATCCACTCTCCTGCAGCCTGCTCAATGGCATAATTTTTCGCTGCTGCAAAATCATCTATCCATTCAAACTGGTAAATTTTTGCCCCCATCTGCTTTGCTATTTCAATTGTTCGATCGGTACTCCCAGTATCCACCACAATCTGTTCAAATACGATTCCCTTCCCCCAGGACAATGCCTTCTCTATATTTTTTTCTTCATTTTTCACAATCATGCATTGGGAAATCTTAACCGGCTGCCCCATACATTCCCTCCTGTTTTCTCTTTCTTCTATCATGGAATGCTTGATAATAAATAAGGCCATCCTAAGAAAATCCTCAGGAATGGCCTTATGGTTATCTAACTACTTTTTCATGAATGCACCTGCACTCAAAATAACTTTTAAGCAACTTGCTGAAAACAGCTAGTTACTGCAGCATGCTCAGCACGCCCTGCGGTACAGCATTAGACTGAGACAACATGGACTGTGCGGACTGCAGAAGAATGTTATTCTTGGTAAATGCAGTGATCTCATCTGCCATGTCAGTATCACGGATACGGCTCTCAGCAGCAGTGATGTTCTCAGAAGTAACATTTAAGTTGTTGATGGTATGCTCAAGACGGTTCTGCTGAGCACCCAGGTTTGCGCGGAATTCGGAAACCTTATTAATTGCTTTCTTAATTGTATCAATTGCATTATTTGCCTGAGTCTGATCAGAAAGATCAATGGCATTAACGCCAAGGCCAGTAGCAGTCATCGCTGCACCAGTAACCACTAACTTCTCTGCACCAGTTGCACCAATCTGGAAGGTCGCGCCATTACCGGTCAACAGGTTAACTTCGTTAAATGAGGTGTTCTCTGCAATACGATTCATCTCTGCTGTTAACGCAACAACCTCTTTCTGAATGTTGTTTCTTGCAGTCTCGTTGTAGGTACCGTTAGCAGACTGGGTAGCCAGAGTGGTCAGACGCTGTAACATGGAGTGAGTCTCAGTTAACGCACCTTCCATGGTCTGGATTAAACCAACTGCATCTTCAGAGTTCTTAGACGCCTGATTTAAACCTGCAATCTGGGATCTCATCTGCTCAGAAATAGCAAGACCTGCAGCGTCATCGCCTGCGCGGTTGATTCTGTAACCGGAAGACAGCTTCTCTAAGTTCTTGCTCAATGCTTTCTGGTTAATGCCTAAGTTTCTGTAAGAGTTGATAGCTGCTATATTGTGCTGAATAATCATATGTATATCCTCCTAAATGTATTTCTCCCGCAGGAACCTCCCTGTCCCCGCTCCGGGCATCTACACGGGCCCTGTATAGATACCTTCTATTATACTATATCGGCTGCGTTTATAAAAATATAAGTAAATAACTAAATTTTTTACTTGAAATCTTGTAACCGTTCAGCCATGCATCTTCTTGCCCGCTTGCAGCGGACAGAAAGCATCGGATGTCCGCCCTATAAAGATTCAGACAGGAAAGCTCTTATGAAAACAAGCTTTCAGCACTTTTCCTGTCTGAATCTTCGCATGGCTGAACGGTTACTAAATCTTCTGTTATGCTCCCTGAAGCAGTTCTAGTATTGTCTGTGGCAGACTGTTGGAATGAGTCTGCATGGACATGGCAGACTGAAGTACAATATTTTTTGCTGTAAAGTCTGTAAACTCTTTCGCCATATCGGTATCACGGATCCGGCTTTCCGCTGCTGTCATATTTTCATTTGTAACGCTTAGACTATTGTGTGTGTGCTCCAGGTGGTTCTGTGCAGAACCAAAGTCTGCCCGGATTTCGCTTACTGCCTGGACCGCATTTTTTATAGTGTCTATGGCTGCATTTGCATCTCCCACTGTCTTAAGATTTATCTTATCCAGTTCCAGTGCTTTGCTGCCCAGATAGTAAAAGCCGACATCCATTGTCTCTGTTTCAAATGCGCCAATCTGAAGGATGATATCACCCAGCTGACTCTTCTGAGGCGCAGGAATCAATGGATTCTTGTCGCTGTCAAAGAGAGGAATATCATTAAAGTCTGTACTCTCACAAATCCGATCGATTTCAGCCAGAATCGCATCCTTTTCTTTTGTGATGTTTTCTCTGGCAAGATCATCATATGTCCCATTTGCTGACTCGATTGCCAAAGTCTCTAACCTATGGAGCATGGAGTGAACCTCTGCAAGCGCCCCCTCACCTGTATTGGCCAATCCAATCCCATCATCTGCATTGCGCATAGCCTGATTTAGTCCCCGGATCTGGGCACGCATACCCTCAGACAAAGCAAGTCCTGCCGCATCGTCTCCTGCGCGGTTAATCCGATAGCCTGAAGCCATCTTTTCCAGTGATTTATTCATCTGTCTCTGGACAATTCCCTGATTTCTGGAAGTATTCATCCCCGGAATATTATTTCTAATACGCATCTGTCTCTTTCACCTCTTACTCATCTCTATCATTACAGTCTCTTTTTGAAAGTTCTTATCTATATAATAGTATATCGGCAGATTAAGAAAAAAGATAAGAGCAGTATAAATTATGAGTAACCGTTCAGCCATGCAAAGATTCAGACAGGAAAACTCTTATGAAAACAAGTTTTCAACGCTTTTTCTGTCTGAATCTTCATAGGGCAGACGCCCGACGTTTCTTGTCCGCTATAGGCGGGCAAGAAGATGCATGGCTGAACCAATGTCATTTAGTTAATTTTATATCCATATGGTTAGATTCC
>CAUWCT010000083.1:0-10453 GCA_963557065.1 uncultured Lachnospiraceae bacterium
AATCGGGGCTAATGTTTCAGGTTTTTCGGGACATTTTCAAAAACGCTTGACACGAGCCGCAAAAATTTAGAATACTTTTAGAAATAAACCTTCTGAACTATGTTATACTATAAACAACGGTTTTCCGCTGGAAATAGAGGGAAAACATTCCTGTGAGAAAGGATGTTACAAAATGAAACTAAAAACTCGACTGGTCGTTGCATTTGTGACGATTACCCTTATGCCGATTTTTTTGATATACATGGTAGCAGTGGGACTTTCCAGTTATCAGACGAAAGCGTTCAGCAAGGAATACGGCCTGACAGAGCAGATCGATTTGCTTTCCGGCAACTCGGTTCAGGCATTTAACCGTTTAACCAGAGGGTTTGAGGAAAAACTCCAGAAGGCTGTAGAGGAATCGCCGGAAAAATTTGAAAATCCCACGTATCTGGCAGAACTTAATAAGGAACTGAAAAATTATTATGCGTATTTAATTGTAAGAAAAGGGGATCAGATCCTTTTTACAGGCGATGACGAACTGTCCATTGATAAAGATATTTTAAACCAACTGCCTGAATACGGCAATGTACAGGATAAGATAGAGGGCAGTCTGTATTTGGACGGAGAGAGCCAGCATCTGGTCAAGCAGCTGGATTTTACCTTCGAGGACGGCGATCAGGGAAGTATTTTTATGATATCCCAGGTAGACGAACTTCTGCCGGAGGTTCAGGACATGCTCCGGGAGATGCTGATTGCGGGAATTATGATTTTGGTTATCGCAGGGACGGTGATGGTCATTTGGATTTACCGCTCCATTATCCAGCCCCTGGGTAAATTAGAAGAAGCCACTAAAAAGATTCGGGACGGCAATCTGGATTTTTCTCTGGAGGTAGAGGAGGAAGACGAGATTGGACAGCTTTGTCAGGATTTTGAGGAGATGCGTATCCGTTTAAAGGAGTCCACAGAGGAAAAGATCCAATATGATAAGGAAAGCAAAGAATTAATCAGCAATATTTCCCATGATTTAAAGACGCCTATCACAGCGATTAAGGGGTATGTGGAAGGCATTATGGACGGCGTTGCTTCTTCGCCGGAAAAACTGGATAAATATATCCGCACAATTTACAATAAGGCCAACGATATGGATCGCCTGATTGATGAATTGACCTTTTATTCCAAGATTGACACCAATAAGATTCCGTATACCTTTTCAAAGATTAATGTGAGCCGCTATTTCAGAGACTGTTCAGAAGAGGTGGGATTGGATCTGGAAGCGCAGAACATTGAACTGGGCTATTTTAATTATGTAGAAGATGATGTATGCGTAATTGCAGATGTAGAACAGCTGCGGCGGGTTATCAACAATATTATCAGCAATTCTGTCAAGTATTTAGATAAGAAAAAGGGAATTATCAATATTCGGATTAAAGATGCAGGCGATTTTGTGGAGATAGGAATAGAGGACAACGGCAGAGGGATTGCCGCCAGAGATCTGCCCAATATTTTTGACAGGTTTTATCGGACGGATGCCTCCCGCAATTCCCAAAAAGGGGGGAGCGGCATAGGTCTTTCCATTGTCAAAAAGATTATTGAGGACCATAATGGCCGGATATGGGCTACCAGTAAGGAAGGAATCGGAACAGAGATACATTTTGTTCTTAGAAAATACCAGGAGGTTGTTCAGGATGAGCAGAATATTAATCATTGAAGATGAAGAAAGCATCGCAGAGTTGGAGAAGGATTATCTGGAACTGTCAGGATTTGAAGTGGAGATTGAAAACGATGGTGCAGATGGTCTGGAGAAGGCTTTGGGAGAGGACTTTGACCTGATTATATTGGACTTAATGCTTCCTGGGATGGATGGCTTTGAGATTTGCAAGAAGGTTCGGGAAAAGAAAAACACGCCGATCATTATGGTTTCCGCTAAGAAAGAAGATATTGATAAAATCCGGGGCCTGGGGCTGGGAGCAGATGACTATATTACCAAGCCGTTTTCTCCAAGTGAGATGGTGGCAAGAGTCAAGGCTCATATGGCCCGCTATGAACGTCTGATTTCCAGTGGCCTTCCGGCCAACGATATGATTGAGATTCGCGGTCTGAAGATTGACAAAACCGCCCGCAGAGTCTGGATTAATGGAGAAGAAAAGAATTTTACCACAAAAGAATTTGACCTTCTCACGTTTCTGGCAGAACATCCCAACCACGTATTTACCAAAGAAGAATTATTTAACAAGATCTGGGATATGGAATCCATCGGCGATATTGCCACTGTTACGGTACACATCAAGAAGATACGGGAGAAGATTGAGTTTAACACTGCCAAGCCCCAGTACATTGAGACGATATGGGGAGTAGGGTACCGGTTTAAAGTGTAAAATTTCAAGTGAAAAAGTTCCAACGATTACTTGACAGCACTTTCAGTTGCTGATATAGTTAATTCCTGTACGAACGAGAGGATGAAAGGCCTGAGCGTGCCTTACCGCCTCTCGTTTTTGCTGTCGCCAGGTATCTGGGAAAAGATGTTTGCGTCAGGCTTTTACTGAGAATAAAGAGTTAGAGACAGAGAGGATTAGGGAATTTATATATGGAGACAATTAAATTTGAAGAGTTAAAATTAGATGACAGGATTCTTCGGGCAGTTGCAGACATGGGGTTTGAGGAGACTTCTCCCATCCAGGGGCAGGCGATTCCGCTGGCGTTGGAAGGAACGGACATCATTGGTCAGGCCCAGACCGGAACCGGGAAAACGGCGGCATTCGGCATTCCGCTGCTGGAGAGAATTGACCCAAAGCTGAAAAAGCTGCAGGCAGTTGTACTCTGTCCTACCAGAGAGTTGGCAATCCAGGTAGCAGAGGAGATTCGGCGCCTGGCAAAGTACATGCATGGAATTAAGGTTTTGCCTGTGTATGGGGGCCAGGAGATAGTAAAACAGATTCGCTCTTTAAAAGATGGCACTCAGGTGGTTATCGGCACTCCGGGACGTGTGATGGATCATATGCGCAGAAAGACCATCCGCACAGAAGAGATTCACACAGTTATCCTGGATGAAGCAGATGAAATGCTGAACATGGGATTTTTAGAAGATATGGAGACAATTTTGGGACAGCTTCCCGAAACCCGCCAGACCATGATGTTTTCTGCAACCATGCCTCCGGCGATTCTGGAGATTGCCCGCAAATTTCAAAAAGATCCGGTCACTGTAAAAGTGATAAAGAAAGATTTAACCGTTCCCAAAGTAACCCAGTATTACTATGAGGTAAAGCAAAAGAATAAAGTCGAGGTTTTAAGCCGTCTGCTGGATTTATATGCTCCTAAATTGTCGGTTGTGTTCTGCAATACGAAAAAGGGTGTGGAAGAAGTAGTAGAGGCTCTTCAGGGCCGGGGATATTTTGCAGAAGGTCTTCATGGCGATTTAAAACAGATTCAGCGGGACCGGGTTATGAACAGCTTCCGCAATGGGAAAACGGATATTTTGGTGGCAACGGATGTGGCTGCGCGGGGAATCGACGTAGATGATGTAGAAGCAGTATTTAATTATGATATTCCCCAGGACGATGAATACTACGTTCACCGTATTGGCCGTACCGGACGGGCAGGACGGGAAGGCAAGGCATTTAGCCTGGTGGTCGGACGGGAAGTCTACAAAATGCGGGATATCCAGCGCTACTGCAAGACCCGGATTATTCCCCAGGCGATTCCGTCCTTAAATGACATTACTTCTATTAAAGTAGATAAAATCCTGGATCAGGTAAGAGAAACTGTTGAAAACCAGGAATTAGACGATATGATCGATGTCATCGAAATGAAACTGATTGAAGAAGATTATACTGCCATGGATCTGGCAGCCGCTCTGTTAAAAATCGTAGTAGGCGATGAAAACGAAGAGATTGGAGAGAGCAGCCGTCCGGCGCGTTCTCTGGATGATCTGGATTCCTGGGGAAGGGGATTTGGCAGAGAGAGAGACGGACGCAGAGGGAGAAATGAGACTGCCGGAAGAGGCAGAGGACGCAGAACGCGGGCTTCAGAAAAAGTCTATGATTATATTGCCGGTGAGGGAAACAGCATGGCCAGACTGTTTTTAAATATCGGAAAATCTCAGAAGGTAACTCCGGGCGATATTTTGGGGGCAGTTGCAGGGGAATCCAGAATTCCGGGACGGGTTGTGGGCAGTATTGACATGTATGATGGATATACATTTGTAGAAGTGCCAAACGAGTATGCGGATACAGTAATTAAGTCCATGAAAAATGCCAAAATAAAAGGAAAAAATGTACACGCAGAACGGGCAAACGGACGAAATAATAGTTGACTATATGCTCTGTTTCTGGTAGATTAAAGGAGTATACAAAAACTAAATCTTAGGAGGATACGTATGAAAAAAATTAAAAGTGTTGCTGCCTTACTGGTAGCGGTAATGGTGCTTCTTCTGGCCGGCTGTGCTCCAAAATTTGATGCATCAGGTTATGTAAAGGGTGAACTGGATGCTGCATTAAAGGGAGAGATCACAGACGAATATCTGAAACTGGTTGACGCTACCAGAGAAGAAGTAGAAGCAAATAATCAGGAAATGCTGGATGAGGTTATGGTACAGTTTACCAGTGTAGGACTTTCTGATGAACTGGTAGCAAAGTACCGCGAGTATATGTCCGGCTTACTGAAAAAGTGCAAATATACAGTAGGCGAGGCAACTAAGACAGATAATGGTTATACAGTTCCGGTTACTGTAGAGCCGCTGCTTTTCGGCGATGCAATGCAGGAGGCTTTGACAAGCATTGAGGGAGATTTAATGACTTGGGCAACGGAAACAGCTACATCTGGAGAGACTCCTTCAGAGGCAGAGGTTATGGAACAGACCTTCACTATGCTGTATGACGCTTTAAACGGAAGCCTGGAGACCATAGGCTATGGTGAGGCTACAGAACATACCCTGAACGTAGTAAAGGGCGAAGATGGAAAATATACAGTAGCGGATGAGGAAGTTATGGCTCTTGGCGAGAGCATGATCGATCCAGGTTCTTTATAAACAATTACATTTCATTCAAATGAGAAAAGCTGTCCTGACGAATCGTTGGGACGGCTTTTTGTTGTCAGGCATCCGGAAAAGCTGCCAGTGGCAGGTTTTCTCGGCTATGGAGGAGATATGACTGCAGAACGATTATTAAAGAGGCAGAGGAAAGCTTTTTTACAGGGGAGAACACTGGATACAGACTTTCGCAGGGGTATACTGCGCCGACTGGGAAAAAACATTGAAAAGTATCAGCCGGAAATAGAGGCAGCTCTAAAAAAAGATCTAAATAAATCCTCATTTGAATCCTATATGACAGAGACAGGGCTGATCTTAAGTTCTCTTTCCTATATGTTAAAGCATTTGGATTCCTGGACAAAACGGAAACTGGTTCCCACACCCATTGCCCAAATGCCGGCGGTTAGTTTTGTCATTCGGGAACCTTATGGAAACGTACTGGTGATGGCACCTTGGAATTATCCGTTTCTGCTGGCTATGGAACCTTTTATCGGGGCGATTGCAGCCGGAAACTGCTGTATTGTAAAGCCGTCAGAATACGCGCCAAATACAGGGAACGTGATAAAGACAATCATAGAACAGTCCGCTCCCTCTTGGCTGGGAGCGGTGGTATTAGGGGATCAGGCAGTCAGTGAAAAGCTGCTGGACTGCCGCTTTGACTATATTTTCTTTACAGGAAGTCCGGCAGTGGGAAAGGAAGTTTTAAAAAAGGCAGTCTTGCATCTGACGCCAGTTACCCTGGAACTGGGAGGAAAAAGTCCCTGTATTGTAGAAAAGAGCGCAGATATCCGGATGGCTGCAAAACGGATTGTATTTGGGAAATTTTTAAATGCAGGACAAACCTGTGTGGCGCCGGATTATATTCTGGTGCAGAGAACTGTGAAAAAAGAATTGATTCGGTGGATAAAGTATTGGATTTGCAGGCAGCTTGGGGAAAATCCTCTTTCAAATCCTGATTATCCCAGAATTATCAGCAGAAAACAGTATGATCGTCTGGTCCATCTGCTGGATGGAGAAACGCTGCTGTTTGGCGGAGAGAGAAGGGAGGAAACTCTTCAGATTGGCCCTGTTCTTTTAGATGAGCCGTCCTGGGAACGTCCGGTTATGAAAGAAGAGATTTTCGGTCCCATTCTTCCCATTATTTCCATAGATTCTGTATTGGAAGCAGAGAAAATTATCAAACGGGGGGAAAGGCCGTTGGCCTTGTATTTGTTTACGTCCAGAAAGCCGGTGGAAGAGTATGTTCTGGACCATATCTCCTTTGGGGGTGGCTGCATCAATGATACGGTGGTTCATCTGGCGACCAATTACCTGCCTTTTGGAGGAGTGGGAAACAGCGGAATGGGGGCATATCATGGAAAATATACCTTTGAGACATTTACCAGAGAAAAGTCCGTGCAAAAAAAGCCGGTGAGGCCGGATTTGCCGGTCAGGTATCAGCCGTATACGAAAACAAAGGAAAAGTGGCTGAAGCGTTTCTTGTAGAATGTCAAAGGGGATGATCGGGTTTCATTCCTTAGTAACCGCCCTGACAGGGTTGTCAATCAGGAAAAAACAGGTTATACTGATAAAAAACAAAAGGAAAGCGAGAGGGTTGCAATGATTGTACAGAGCAGCAGAGTTTGGATTGCCGGACAGTTTATTCCGGTACAGTTAGAGATACAGGATGGAGTTATTGTACGGATTTACAATCTGGATGAAAAGCCTGCAGATAAAGATTATGGAGATAAGCGGATCGTTCCGGGATTTATTGATGTGCACACCCATGGCGCCTATGGCTTTGATACCAATGATGCCAATCCTGAGGGCCTCAGGGACTGGATGAGAAGGATTCCGGAGGAGGGAGTGACTGCCATTCTTCCCACTACGGTAACCCAGATGCCGGATGTGCTGACAGAAGCAGTGGCCAATGTAGCCCGGGTAATCGAAGAGGGGTATGAAGGTGCGGAGATTTTGGGAATCCATTTTGAAGGCCCCTATCTGGACATGGAATATAAGGGTGCGCAGCCGCCGGAAGCCATTGCAAAACCCAGCGTAGAGCAGTTTGCCGGTTATCAGAAGGCAGCAAAGGGATGGATTAAGTACATTACATTAGCGCCGGAGCAGGATACGGATTTTGCCCTTACCAGATACTGCAGCCAAAACGGCGTGGCGGTCAGCATGGGACATTCTGCAGCTACTTATGAGCAGGCTTTGATGGGAATAGCCAACGGCGCTGTTTCCATGACCCATGTGTATAACGGCATGACCCCGTATCATCACAGAAAACCGGGTCTGGTAGGCACAGCCATGAGAGTGCGGGACATTTACGGCGAAGTGATCTGCGACGGCTGTCATTCTCATTTGGCTGCACTCAACAACTATTTTACTGCCAAAGGCCGGGATTACGCGATTATGGTAAGCGATTCTTTGCGGGCAAAACATTGTCCGCCAGGAGGCCATTATCAGCTTGGCGGTCATGATATTGAGATAGGAGAAGATGGACTGGCAAGGCTGAAAGGGACAGAGACCATTGCAGGCAGTACGCTGAACATGAATAAAGGGTTGAAGATTTTAGTGGAAAAGGCAATGATCCCATTTGATGCGGCGCTGAATTCCTGCACCATCAATCCCGCAAAAGTTCTTCGCGTAGACGACCGAAAAGGCCGTCTGGCCGCCGGGTATGATGCCGATCTGGTAGTCCTGGAAGACAACTATGATGTGGTTCAGACATACTGCCGGGGGAAGGCAATGCTGTAATGGATTGAAAAATCCAATCATGCTTGCTGGAAACTGCTAAAAGTTTTAAAACGCTCTCGGATCTTGCCAGAAAAGCAGGATCCGCGGGCGTTTCTTGTCTGCCGCAAATGGGCAAGGAGGTGCATGGCTGAACGGTTACGATTTTTTCAGAAGGTGGATATGGTGTTCTTGGCAAATTTGGCGGATGGTGAAAAAGCCAATGATGGCAGACAGGATGCCAACGCCAATATTGCTGACTGCCATAACGATTCCCACGCTGATGCTTCCAAGAGAGGTAAATTGCTGAAGGATCCAGAGCACAGGTACCCGGAAAGCGAATACCCGGCAGAAATTAATCAGCAGCGTATATTTGGTCTTTCCAAACCCATAGAGCATCCCTACTACTGCGGAATTGATGCCAAGAGGAATTGCGCCCCATGCTTCAAACCAATAAATCGACATAATGAGTTCCTGAAAACCAGGATCATTCTGGGCAAACAGCCAGGTAATCTGCCGCAGAAACACCAGGTTTAAGACCATGGTGACAGCACTGATGGAGACATCGATGGCGGCCGTCCAGAAAAAGATTTCCAGGGCGCGGGCCGGTTTTCCGGCCCCTAAATTTTGGCTGATAATGGCGGAACTGCCATCTTGAAATCCAATATGGGGCGTGGTGGTGATGCCTCCGATGTTGTTGGAAATCCCAAGTGCGCCTACGGTCAGCGCACCATAAACAGTACTCATGGAGTTAACCAGCACTTTTCCCAGAGAGAAAGCGGCTTTTTCCACAATGACCGGACCGGATATGGCTAAAATGGGGAAAACTACTGATTTTTTTAAGGATATGCTGGAAAACGAAAATCCAAACACATTATCCGGCTGACAGATATTGACGGCAGCAGCGGCAAACATGAGAGCCTGGGAGAGAATGGTGGCAATGGCAATCATATGGATTCCGCCATGGAATACATAGACGAATACAGCCGTTAAAATCAATTTTACTGCAATGACGAATACGTTGAGAATCAGAATCCGTTTGGAATTGCCTCTGGCGCGCTCTACGGAAATGTAGACGTTGTTGAAAAACATAATGACCATGCCGATTAAGTCCAGCCTGAAATAAGAAACGCCGTCAGCCATAAATTCTTTTGGGGTACCGGCAAATCTTAAAAATTCTTCTGTAAAAGGGAGCAAAATTCCCAGAAGGAGGATGCTGACGGCGGCGCACAGGGAGTATAGGGTGCTGACGCGTTTTTTTACAAGAGAAAAATCGCCGGATCCATAGGCTTCGCTGATTTTTACTCCTGCACCTACAGCAAGGCCGCCTCCTACGGCAGACAAAGTCATGTCCAACTGAGACAGGTAAGACACTGTGGACACAGCAGAAGAGCTGATGTGGGCGGCCATCATGGAATCCAGAATTTTAAACAGCTGATTTAAACTCTGGTAAAGAGCCAGCGGAAGGCTTATATACAAAATTACTTTCCACGCTGAGGCGTTTAGGGAAAATTCTCGAAATTTCCGATCTTTTTCCGATAGTCCCATTTGAGAATTCATAGAAAAATCCTTTCTTTTTTATATTTTATAAATAGTTCAGCCATGCGAAGATATAGGCGGAAAAGGTTGAAGGCCTGTTTCATAAGAGTGTTCCTGTCGGTATTTTCATCATAATATAAAAACAAGAGATTTTCTACGATTTTTCTGTCTGATTTCGAGAAAAATACTGATTTTTTGTCCGATAAAAAGAGAACGAGAGAAGGAGAGGAGCTAAGTGAGAGAAAAAAATACCGTGCCAGGCCCATCTGTCTGGCCGCTTAAAGTGGAAATTACCAGGAGAAAACGAGAACAGGGGTTTTCTATGAAGGATGCTCATTCCCATCGGGTTTACGAGCTGCTTTACCTGACGTCCGGCACTTGCAGAGTGTTTATCGGACATTCCATCTATTATGCAAAAGCTGGTGACTTTATCCTCATAAAGCCGGGACAGATTCACAGAACCACCTATGAGTCCAGCCCGGTAGCGGAACGGGTAACCATAGGATTTTTAGAGCAGACGGTGAATCTGATGGGGAATTTTTGCTCACAGGAAGAGGTAGAGAGGCTTTTTAATACGGTAAAAATAGGGATTCCCTTGGAACGCCGCTTGTTTGCAGAAGAATTGCTTCAAAAAATGGAAGACGAGGAGAGAAATGCAGACGGTTATTCTGCGCTGCTGCAAGGAGGCTACCTTTTGGAACTGCTGGCATTTTTGGGAAGGGAAGGAATTAGGGAAGGCGTTTTGGAGGTCTTAGACGAGACCGAGATGGAGATTCAAAATGCAGCCGACTACCTGTATCTTCATTATGCGGAAGCTTTAAGCCTGACTAAGATGGCAGGGCGCGCCCATATGAGCCCTGAGTATTTTTCAAGAAAATTTCATAAGCTGACCGGATTTGGATTTAAGGAATATTTGACCCGCGTACGGATTGAAGAGGCTGCAAAAATGCTGGCATCCGGCAAAAAGTCTGTGACAGAAGTGGCGTTAAGCTGCGGATACAGCGATGGAAACTATTTTGGAGACGTTTTCCGCAGGCTCAAGGGAGTTTCCCCAAAACAGTACCGAAAGCAGGCTCAAACGTTTGGATAAAACCCTCTTGAATCAAGAGTTCCAAATGTTTAAAATAGAGAGGAACAAGCAAGTAGAATAGGAGCATTCCTGTAATTCAGAAATAACGCCAATTGAATAAAAAGAAA
>CAUWCT010000084.1:0-9978 GCA_963557065.1 uncultured Lachnospiraceae bacterium
CCCTGTTTTCAATCAAGATTCAAACGAGCTTAGTGCGTTTCGCAATTACCTATAAGTTTGTACGCAAGAAAAAACAGCTTGATGTGTATAAAATAAAAGCCGCGGAACGTTTTTATTTCGCAGGAGGTATTTTCCCACAAAATAAAGCGACGTAAATAAACGTTTCCGCTTAAACACCTCGCTTCTTTTTAATCTATATTCTGATATGCTACCATGCTAACACAAATAAGAAAGAAATGTCAACACCCATTGCATCAGTTGAACCTTGTCATCCATTCTCTGGCCAGCTTCCATCCCTGGATTAGAATCGTAGGAATTACCGAAAATCCAACTGCTGCCATAATCTGACTCAAATTCAGATCGGAAGCTGCAAAGAGAGTCTGCAAAGACGGCACAAACAAAACAGCTGCCAAAAGCACTGTCCCTGCCTCAAACGCCATAATGCTGTACAGATTGCTGAAAAGTCCCAGATGAAAAATGGAATGATGGCTTCGACAGTTGAAACCATGAAATAGTCTGGCCAGCGTCAGAGTTGTAAACGCCATAGTAGCCGCCACCGCAGAACTGCCTGACAGGGAGGGAGCCGCTGCTGTCATCTCCGTTCCAAATGTCAGTATATTTGCTGCCTGCACCACTTCTCCTGATGCCAGAGCAGCTGCAGCTGCAGACGTCTCCTCTGCCAGAACCTTCAGCCCTCCGGACATCGCCTGCACCACTGCAGAAAGCGTCTCTCCCATACCTGCCGCAACTTCCCGAATATCATGAAAACCAGCCCCCAGTCCTCCTGTAAGTCCCACATAATAGGCCGCCATGGTACATACTGCTATCAAACCTCCCTGAATCAAAATATCTTTCAAAAAAGCTTTGCTCAAAATCCCTTTTGACGGATCGCGGGGTTTTTGCTTCAGCAGTCCATCCTCTGCCGGCTCCATGCCGATAGCCAGGGCCGGCAGGGAATCTGTAACCAGATTAATAAATAGCAGATGAACCGGGGCAAAGGGCATAGGAAGCGCCAGAAGGGACGTATAAAGCACACAAAAAATCCCCGCCATATTTCCTGACAGCAGAAAATCAATGGCATTCTGAATATTCCGGTACACATTTCTGCCATTTTCCACTGCCGAAATAATGGTTGCAAAATTATCATCTGCCAGGATCATAGAAGCCGCATCTCTGGATACCTCGGTTCCGCCCAGCCCCATTGCCACCCCAATGTCTGCTTTTTTTAAGGCCGGCCCGTCATTTACCCCGTCTCCGGTCATGGCCACCACGCATCCCTTTTTCTGCCATGCCTCAACGATTCGGATTTTATGTTCCGGCGACACTCTGGCACAGACAGAGATATGTTCCAGCTGCCTGCTCAGTTCCTTCTCGGAAATCCGATCCAGTTCCGGTCCGGTTATGACTCCCTCCCCCGGAAGAAGGATGCCGGTTTCTTCTGCAATGGCCCTGGCTGTTGCCGGATGATCTCCTGTAATCATTACCGGTTTAATCCCTGCTTCTCTTGCCTTTTTTACTGCTTCTTTCGTCTCCGGCCTTGGCGGGTCCATCAAAGCTGCCAAACCGAGAAAGGTAAGGCCAGTTTCCCTGTCCCTTTCATTTTTTCTTGCTTCCTGCATCTTTTTTTCTTCTGTCCGGCAGGCAAAGGCCAATACCCGAAGTCCCTTTTTCCCCCAGATTTCATTTTGCTTTTTAATTTTCCGAATATCTTCCGGAGTAATGGGACTGCTTTTTCCATTCTTTTTGATCTCTTTGCACCTGGGCATCAAAACATCCCAGGCCCCCTTTACAATCAAAACCAATCTGCCATCTGGTCTTCTGCACAAAACGCTCATCCGCTTTCTTTGGGAATCAAAAGGCAATTCCTCCAGGCGCACCCAGCTGTCCCGAATCCTGCTGATTTCATTGCCACAAGAGGCAGCCATACGCAAAAGAGCCGTCTCTGTGGGATCACCCAGATACTCATTTCGGCCGCCTTCTGCTGATCCCTTCTTTTGAGAAGAAACAATCTCTGCATTATTTGCCAAAACGGCTGCTTCCATAATGGAAAGTCCTCCCCCTCTTCCGGAGCGATCCAATCCGTTGCATCTGCCTTTCGATGACGCCCCCGTAACGTTTGCGGCAGTTCCATTTTCATAGATTTCCTGAACCGTCATTTTATTCTGCGTTAAAGTTCCTGTTTTATCGCTGCAGATAACGGAAACACACCCCAGACTCTCCACTGCTTTCAAGTCTTTGATAATCGCATTCTGCTTTGCCATCCGCTGAGTACCCATGGCCTGAACAATGGTTACGATTGTTCCCAGGGCTTCCGGAATTGCTGCAACTGCCAAAGCAACGGCAAACATCAGGGCGTCCAGCACCCGGCTTCCCCGATACATTCCCAAAAGAAACACAATCAGGCAGATTCCCATAATTGCCATTGCCAGACGACTGCTGAATTGATCCAGACTAATCTGAAGCGGGGTCCTTTTTTCTCCGGCGTCATTCATCAGTTCTGCAATTTTTCCGATTTCTGTATCCATCCCTGTAGCTGTCACCACAGCAAGTCCTCTGCCCCCTGTCACCAGGCTTCCGGAAAAAACCATATTGCTTCTGTCTGCCAGAGAGTGTTCTCCCTGCAGAACTTTTCGGCCTTTTTCCACACTCTCCGCTTCGCCTGTCAGAGAACTCTCATTTAAAAAAAGGGCATTTGCCTCTAAAATACGGCCGTCTGCTGCTGCCAGATCCCCTGTTTCCAGTACCAGAATATCTCCCGGTACAACTTCTGCTGCCGGTACTTTCTTTTTGCATCCTTCCCGGATCACCCTGGCCGAAGGCGCCGAAAGCGTTTTGAGACTTTCCAGAGATTTTCTGGCTTTTTCGTACTGGATTGTCCCCAGAGCAGCATTTAAAATTAATACAGTAAAAATGACTATCGTGCTTTCCCTGCTTCCGGATACCATGGAAATTACTGCTGCTCCAATTAATATCTGAACCAGAAGATCCTGAAACTGTTCCAGAAACACCTTCCACCAGGCTTTTGGTTTTGCCTCTCTCAGCGCATTTTTCCCGTAATCCTCCAGACGTCTGGCTGCAGTTTCCTCTTTCAGCCCCAGACTGCATGTTTCCAGACGGGTCAACACCTCTTCTTCCGGAATCTGATACCAATCCTTCATGCTCGCCCTTCCTCTCTTCTACGACATGCTGCCCCGCAGCTTTCCAGCAGGACCTGATAGTAAAAAATGTATGGGCGTCTTTCCTGCTTTATGCTATAATGGAACCACCCTCAAATGAATTTAAATAAAAAAGGAGTATTTCAATTATGGAGAAAATTACAAGTTTCACTGTTGATCATCTGCATCTGCTTCCCGGCGTCTATGTTTCCCGCAAGGATAAGGTAGGCGATCAGACTGTTACCACTTTTGATATCCGCATGACCCGTCCTAACTATGAGCCGGTCATGAATACCGCCGAAATCCATACCATTGAGCATTTAGGCGCTACATTCCTGCGCAATCACAGGGATTTTAAGGATCAGGTTCTCTACTTCGGCCCCATGGGATGCCGGACCGGATTTTATCTGTTGTTAGTAGGAGATCTGCAGCCCCAGGATATTCTCGGACTGCTCAAAGAATTGTTTGCCTTTATCCGCGATTTTAAAGGCGATGTGCCAGGCGCTGCTCCTAAAGACTGCGGCAACTACCTGGATATGAATCTGCCCATGGCCAATTTCTGGGGAAGATGGTTTTTAGAAGCAGTGCTGGAAAAAATCGATGAATCCAGAATGAATTATCCAGAATAGACGTATATTCTGCCAGAAAGGAAGCGCATACCATGTGGGAGCATGAGAAAGACTATATCCCCTGGGATATAAAAGAACGCGACACAAAAGAACAAAGAGAAATCCGATTGTATCTGGAAAACCAGGGAAGCAGAATTGGCAGGAACTGTTATATTTCGCCAAAAGCAAATATTTGCGATACCACCTTAGACATTGGTGACAACTGCGAATTATGCGCAGATGTATTAATCCGCCATGCAGACATTAAAATGGGGACGTCCTGTTCTGTCAATCCCATGGCTTATCTGCAGGGGCAGATTACAATGGGCAGCTATGTCCGCATTGCCCCAAAAGCCAGCATCATTGCAGATAACCATAATCATGGAGACGTCCTGCGTCCCATTCACCAGCAGGGAACCAGCGGAAAGGGAATCTTAATCGGGGATGATGTGTGGATCGGAGCCAATGCTTGTCTGTTAGACGGAATCACCATTGGTTCCCACAGCATTATCGGAGCCGGAGCAGTGGTGACAAAAAACATACCGCCCTATTCCATTGCAGGCGGTTCCCCGGCAAAAATCCTCAAAAACCGTCTCCGCGACGCATTTGAAAAACCGCTTTCGGAATTCTGTCAGATGGTGGAGGATCAATTAGACGAAATCCTGGAACTGCATTTTCAAAACGGGGAATTTGTGGATTCTTCCGTCAACCAAAGTCCTGTCCGCGCCTGGTGCGATGCGGTAGAAATCGCAGGAATGTTTGGAAAAATCCCGTCCCAGATGAGCAGAGAGCAGCTCATCTGCCGTCTGCAGAAGATGCAAAAGGATGCCATTGATTATGAAGTGCTGTCTGTCGGATATGCTCTTGAGGTTTTGGGAAGTTCTATCTCATTCCCTTACCTTTCTGCCCAGGAACTGACCGGCCAAAAACTGGTACAATGGCTGGAACAATACCAGTGGAACGGCGACGTCTGGCATGCCGGGCACTGTATCGACTGCCTGACAACCGCCTATTACCAAAACCTGAAGCACTTTGGAATCCAACCGGATCTTGACACCTTATTTACA
This sequence comes from uncultured Lachnospiraceae bacterium, assembly GCA_963557065.1. GTDB lineage: Bacteria > Bacillota > Clostridia > Lachnospirales > Lachnospiraceae > UMGS1370. Next base: position 4,831 of record CAUWCT010000084.1, read on the forward strand.
TGGCTGGATGACCACCTGAATCGCGAAACCGGGCTTTGGGGCACAGGCGATCGCCTGGACTGTGTCAATGGATTCTATCGCCTTACCAGAGGAAGCTATGCCCAATTTGAACATCCTCTTCCAGACTGCAAACGGGCAATTAATACCATCCTCTCCCACAGTGCCAGTCGTGTATTTCAGGGACAGGAAGGAACCTCCTGCAACGTTCTGGATATCATCCATCCATTGTGGCTGTGCCGCAAGCAGACAGACTACCGGAGCACAGAAGGGATGGAGTGGGCAGTCCAGTGGATTGATAAGATTTTAAAAAACTGGGATACGGGAAAAGGATTTTCTTTTGATCTGCTACTTCATGACAATCCCACTTTAATGGGAACCGAGATGTGGCTGTCAATTTTATACCTGTTGTGTGATTATACCGGGTTATCGGACTGCTTAACCTACAAGCCCCAGGGCGTACACCGGTTAAAAACCGATTTAAGATAAACAAACGGGCTGCGCATTATTATTTTGCGCAGTCCATCCCCTGCCTTTCGATTATCCGGCGCAGGCTATCGACAACACTGCCCGGAGTCTGCCCGGTTTCGTCAATAGTAATGTCTGCATACTTTTCGTAATAGGGAATCCGTTCCTCGTACAAGTCTTTTAATGTCTGTCCCTCTTTCAGCACAACGCCTCTGTCCACTACATTTCCAATTCGTCTTTCCACTTCTTTATAGCTTAACTTCAGGTAGACGATCTGGCTGATTTCTTTATAATGCTCCATGGCTTCTTTTCCGAAAATCACACTGCCGCCCGGCGCAATCACAGAGCGGTCTGCGTCCAGTTCTGCATTGATCCGGTTTTCTATGTCCATAAACCCTTCCATGCCTTTATCTGCAATAATTTCTTTTAACAGGCAGCCCTCTTTTTCCTGTATTACAATATCTACATCCACAAACGAATATCCCAGTCTTTTTGCCAGCAAAACGCCGATTGTACTTTTACCGGAGGAGGGCATTCCGATCAGAGTAATATTGCTTTTTTTCGTTCCTGTCATTTTTTCCGTCCTTTCCGCCCTGATGCCTTTGCTCCCTTTCCTGCTGGTTTCTTTTTTACAGAATATCCAAAGGTGCCAATCCTCTTTCCCAGTTCCAGATATTCTCCATGGGCATATGCCATAAGGCCGGTGCCGGTCAGATCAAACTTTCCTTTTTTATCCATATAAGCCTCGTCTACATGGACTGCCAGCACCTTCCCGATAAACATGGTGTGGGTTCCCAAATCCAGATGATTCACCACCTGACACTCAATATTCACAGGACTTTCTTTAATCATCGGCGCCGGAATATGATCCGCCGGCTCTTTTGTGAGCCCGGCTTCTTTCCATTTATCAACATCCCGTCCAGAGCGGACGCCGCAGTAATCTGTTGCTTTTGCCAGGCTTTTTGTGGTCAGGTTAATCACAAAGCACCGGGTCTCTTCTATCATATGATAGGAAAACCGCTCCGGCCGGACAGACACATACGCCATGGCCGGATCAGAACAGATATTGCCTGTCCAGGCAGCCGTTATAATATCTGTATTTCCCTCTTTATCTGCAACGCTGACCATTGCTGCCGGGGCCGGATACACCATTGTGCCTGGTCTCCAGGTCTGTTTTGCCATCTAATATCCTCCTTCTGCTTGTAAAAAGCCTTGCATCTTTATTCCTGTGCCGCCAAAACCAGGGCCGGAACCAGCTGCTTTTTGCGGGATACGACTCCCGGAAGGCTGACCCGGTGTTCCTCGCTCAAAGTCCCTTCATTTTCCACATGAAATGCTTTCAATACCAGTTGTTCCGCCCCCTGCCCTTCGTAAATCAGTTCTGTAGACTGGGTAATGATGTTGGTGAGCATAAAAAACATCATATCCATGCCCCTGTCGGATCGGGCCTGTTTTATATAATCACACATACGGGTTCTAAGGCGGTTCAGTTCTTCTTCATTCAGGGAACTGACCTGGGCAACTCCCATAATCAGCTTACCTGCAGTAAAAGTTTTAAAATCCTGATAAAAAATCTCCGAGTCGCTTTTTCCTTTTAAATTGCTTCCGGCCGCAAACATATCCCTGGCATATTGCTCCATCTTAATTCCGGCTATCCGGGCCAGTTTCATGGCAGACTGCCGATCCACCTCTGTACAGGTGGGAGAGCGAAACAGCAGCGTATCTGAAATAATCGCACTGCAGAGAAGTCCGGCTATTTTCGGCTCCACCTCCACCCCTGCTTCCTGATACATCTGGCAAACGATGGTAGCCGTACATCCAAGAGGCTGATTGCGGAAAAATACCGGGGAAATCGTCTCTACCGTCCCAAGCCTGTGGTGGTCAATAATCTCCCGAATATCCGCATCCAATATCCCATCTACAGCCTGATTTCTCTCATTGTGATCCACCAAAATTACCTGTTTGCCTCTGGCTCCCAGTAAATTCCGGCGGGAAATCATGCCCTTGTAAAGGCCATTTTTATCCAGAATAGGGAAATCTCTGTGGCGCTTGCTGGCCATTACTTCCCGGATCTCATCAATATAGTCATCTTCTTCAAAGGTAATTAATTTGTCTGTGGTCATAAAATAGCTGACCGGCATACTCTGGTTGATAAGGCGGGCTGCAGTATACGTATCATACGCAGTCGTAATAACCGTACATCCATGCTGCTCTGCCAGTTTGCGGATAGTCAGAGACGCACCTGCACCCTCGCAGACAATAATACAGGCCGCTTCCATCTCAATGGCACAAAGCTGAGACTCATACCTGTTTCCCAAAATAACCAGATCATGAGGTTCAATATAAAATTCCATCATATCCGGATTGGCAGCTGCAACCAGGACCTTTCCCTGGTCAAAATACGCATGTTCGTCCCCGACAATCAGGTCTCCTTCCAACGTCTCCAATATGTTGGAATACTGAGTATTTGCTTTTGACAAAATACTGCTGTCATAAATATTCATATAGGACTTGGTAATATCGCCTACTGTAATCAGTCCTTCTAAAGCGCCGTTTTCCATTACGATCGGCAGTGTCACTGCATTGTTGGCCTGCATCAGATTCCATGCTTTTTTCAAAGAAATGTTTCGGTTTACCCCATCCATCTGGCGAATCTCAATATCTTTGACCTGTGTGCGCACATCCTCCACAAGTTCCGGCGCTTCTATCCCAAAATAATCCAGCACATACCGGGTCTCTCCATTTACCTTTCCGGCTCTGGCCGGTTTGTGGTAAGTCCCTGTTACTTTTGTCTTTAAATTGGCATAACAAATGGCTGAACAGATCGAATCCGTATCTGGATTTTTGTGGCCAATTACAATGGGAGTTCTCTGAATTTCCTCTGCCACTATCCCATCCTCCTTATTCGCATCAACTGTTTTGAACAGTTACAATCTATTTACATGATGTTCATAATTTATTCACATTTATTTTTTATACTAAATGTATAGAAAAAAGCAGATTTTATATTTTTTATTCGCTATATTGCACATAGATTTTTCATAATTACCCCGATTGTGTACATCCTGTACCGATCGGGGTCTCCTCATTTTACGAGAACAATTTTTCTTTATAAACTCCTGCTGCCACCAGTTCGCAAATAGCCTTTTCCACTGCTTCCTGATCCTCTTTATACGTCACGCCAAACCACTTGTCCGGAGTATCCAGAATCTTTACAGATGCCTGTCCTGACTTTACCAGTTTGTCAATAATCTGGGGCAGAAGGTACTCTTTCTTCAAATCCCCCTCCGGAATGGAAGCTAAAAACTCCGGAAATCCTCTTTCCAGTTCATCTAAAAAGGACGCCGGCAGTCCCCACATATTCATGGACACCAGCCTGTTTCCATCCAGCAAGACTCTGTTTCCGCCATCATCTGCTCCAAATACCCCTTCCGGTGTCTTTCGGATCTCGTAGGTTTCCACAACTTCTTTTAACGTGCCGTCCGGATTTGCCTGGCAGACTCCCCTGGTTACTGTACCATTTTCACTTAATGTATTGGAAAGGACAAATCCGCTCATGCACATGTCATAGGGACGTTTTTGGGTGTCCATCTCCTCTGTCATGTATTGATACATATTTTTAAAACATTCTTTCCCATAATAATCATCTGCATTAATCACAGCAAAGGGGCCGTCCACCAGTCCTTTGATGCTTAAGACCGCCTGACCGGTCCCCCAGGGTTTGGTCCGTCCCGCAGGAAGCACAAATCCCTTTGGCAAATCCTCCAATTCCTGATATGCGTAAGCAACTTCTGCAATCTTTTCAATCCGGTTTCCAATAATTTCTTTAAAATCCTTTTCCAAATCTTTTCGGATAATAAATACAATCCGGTCAAATCCGGCTTCCAGAGCATCGTGGATAGAATAATCCATAATAATCTCTCCGGATGGCCCAACAGACGCCAGCTGCTTAATACCGCCGCCAAACCGGCTGCCTATTCCGGCTGCCATCACTACCAATGTTGTCTTCATGTAAACCTCCTTTAATCTTTGTCTGCCAGCCGCAGACATTTAGAATCCTGCTGCCCGCCTTCGGGCCTGTTGTATAAGTGTATTAAGTATACCACACTCCCCATAAAACTGCCAGATTTTATTCTCAGCAACTTTCCGGAAAGTTGCGCTCATACCTTAACAGTTCTTTTAAAATTCCTTACATTTTTTCCTCTTATTTACATTTCTTTTACGCTTTCTTACTTCTTTTAAAATCTATTGATTTTCTTGTGTATTATTACTATAATGTGGCCATAAAGAAAAACCAATTTATTCATTTATACAATTCTATTGAAGGAGGATCTCATATGAAAAAGTCAAAAGTTATAGGTTTATTATTTGCTTCCGCATTTTTAGTAGCAGGTTCCCAGTTCGGAACCATTCAGGCTGAGGCCCGCCCCCATGACAAAGGAGATAAGTGGGAGGATCGCTGGAACAATGGCCGTTGGGGCGATTGGGATGACGATCGCTGGGACGATGACGACGATGATGACGATGATCGCTGGGATCATGATGACCATGATGATGACGACGATGATGACCGTTGGGATCACGATGACCATGATGATGACGACCACGATGATCACAACAAACCGGAACACACCTACGGCGGTATGGTAAATGTAGTTTACTTCTGTGAAGAGACCAATTCTG
>CAUWCT010000085.1:0-9639 GCA_963557065.1 uncultured Lachnospiraceae bacterium
ATACCTCCCCAAAATATTTTTTCAAAAACTTACACAAAAAACTTGACAAACCCAAGATGCAAGGCTGAACTGTTACGATTTAACAGCCCTTCCTGCCCGACTAATGAAAATTCCTTCCATAACAGTAATACGCAAAGCAGGAATCTGCAATCAGCATCACGCCCATAACCAAAACCATCAGCCAGGTTTCCGCAGAAGACGTTCTGCTGGCAAATATAATACATGCGACTACTAAAAAGATCAGTACCGGAATAGCAGCCAGGGAAAGCGCCCTGTATTTCCGGTACTTTTTCTCTGACATTCCCTCTGGCATGTAGTCCTCCTGATGTGCCATTTTACAGTGGATAATAATGCCAAATCTGGAAGATGTCCGGCAGGCGTAATACTCCACCCCATCGATCATTATTCTGGGAGACATTCCTTCCCGAATAATGGCAATATTCCAATCCTGTTCTTTTGCGTATTTTTCCAATTCTTCTGTAAATTCCTGAGGCGTGTCGCACCTGGCATCCGGCATAAAAGAAAATTCTCTGGCCATTTCCGCTTTCATCACCTGCACATAATCGTCTGTGAATCGGGCAAACACAGAACCTTTCTTTTCTTCTTCATTCATCTGATTGAGATATAAATCCTCATCCATTTCCGCAAGCTGGGTTTCCTGTATTTTTTCACAGAATTTCAGCGCAGCGGCTATAGTCTCCTTTTCTGTCTGCAACCTGCAGATCTGCGCCGAAATCGCATCTTCCAAAGATACCTCTCCTTCCAAAAGCCGCTTAATATCCCCTATGGGCATCCCCAGCTTCCGGAATAATTTAATCTGTTTGAGACGCCGGATATCCTCATCTGAATATTCTCTGTAAGAATTCTCCGCCTTTCTGGCCGGAATCAGAAGTCCCTGCTTTTCATAGTAACGAATATTCTGGCTGGTAATTCCAACGGTCTGTTCTGCCTCTTTAATTGTCATCATAAAAACCTCCTCACCATTTTTCAGTTTTTGCAAAAACTGCTTTTCCTTGTTTTTGCAGCCATATTATAAGGCTTATAGTTGGTATAAAGTCAAGAAAAACCATGAAAATACCTTAAAAAGGCACCTCATGGTTTTTCATCATATCTTTATATGTATGGATTTATCCTTTTACTGCACCCATGGTAATACCCTGAGTGAAATATTTCTGGAATCGAAGGAATACTAAAATGATGGGAATTGATGCAAGAGCCGCACCTGCCATAATCAGTCCGTAATCGTTGGACATCTCGCTTAACTTACTTGCAATACCAAGAGAAATCGTCTTGGCCTCACTCTGAGTCAGCATAACCAACTGCAGCGGATACTCATTCCAGGAGTTGATAAAAGTAAAAATTGCCAATGCGCCAAATCCCGGCTTAATAATTGGAAATGCCACCTGTAAAAAGGTAGTCAGTTCTCCGGCCCCGTCAATTCTGGCCGCCTCCAAAAGAGAACTTGGAATGTTTTCCGAAAACTGTTTCATCATAAACACGCCGAACGGCCAGCCTACTACCGGAAGAATAACCGCAAACATAGAGCCCCAGACGGATTTTAACAGTCCCAAATCCGACATTTCCTGCATTAACGGAATCAGGATAACCTGTTTTGGAAGCGCCATTGCACAGACAAATAATCCAAAAATTACAGATTGTCCCCAGAAACGTTTTTTTGCCAGCGCATATCCTGCCAGAGAAGCTGTAACGCAAGTCAATCCCATCGCTACAACGGAAATAAACACGCTGTTGAACAGCCAGCGGATTGCCATTGGCATTCCGATTCCAAACAATTCTGTTTTGCTCTTAAACAATCTGGCATAGTTATCCCAGGTAACGGTTGTTGGAATCCATTTTACCATCTCACCGGATTTAATAATAATATCGCTCTTTGGCTTTATGGAGCCGGTCACAATCCAGTACAGCGGGAAGATGAAAAATACTGCCAACGCAGCCAGAATTGCAACTGTCAGGATTCTATACACAGACCAGGTATTCTTTTTTGTTGTCATATTTTTTCACCTCCTATTCGGTTGTTCCGCCATCCATAAGCTTAAACTGAATGGCACTGAACAGCGCAATTACGATTGCCAGCACCACGCCCATGGCATCTGCATATCCAAATTCCTTCGTGGTCTTAAAGGCAATATCATACAACAGGTACATAACCGTACTGGTACTGTAGTTAGGACCGCCGGAAGTCAAAAGCTGAATCAGCGCAAAGCACTGGAAGCTGTTGATCGTTGTGATAACAGCCACATAAAGAGTGGTCGGCATGATGGACGGCCATTTAATCTTCCAGAATACCTGGAAGGAATTGGCTCCGTCTACTTTAGCTGCTTCCTCCAAAGAAGAATCCACATTTCCAAGAGAAGCTACATACAGAACAATCGGCTGACCAATGGATGTGGTAAATAAAATCAGAATAATACACCACAGCGCCATGGATTCACCGGAAGTCCAGGGAAGAGGCTCGCCGCCAAAACTTTTGATGATATAATTAAAAAGGCCGTCATATTTATCAAACATCCATTTCCACACAACGGTTACTGCTACCGATCCAGTTACAACCGGCAAATAAAATACGCAGCGGTAAAAGGAACGGAAACCGGAAGTCATTTTATAAATGCTGTTGCCTACCCACAGAGAAAACGCTGTGACTGCAGGAACGGATACTACTACAATGATAATTGTATTGACTGCGGATTTCAAAAAGATTTTATCCTGAAAAAGTCTCGCATAATTTTTCAGTCCCACAAATTTTCCATCCGGATTCATAAAACTGGAATCTGTAAAACTGGTGATAACACCCATTGCCATAGGAGTAATTACAAAGCCAACAAAGAAAAACAATGCCGGCAGCAAAAACAAGTAAGCAACTATGGTTTCTCTGCGCTGAAGCGCCCGACTGCGCGCCGGCGCCTTTTCTTTTCTGTTATTTGCCATAACCTTCCCCTTCCTGGTAAGATAATAAAATTTTCTATTGCACTTTTTCTTACATAGGACGCACTGGCCTATGATACAAAAAAACCCCTCCCCCCGCACCTGCAGAGAGAGGGAGTGTTAAAACACACCTTAATTATGAAGCGTTTGCTGAAGCGTTAAATGTATCTGCTGCTTCCTGAGGAGCTGTGCCATTGAACACCTGCTGAAGCATGTTGAACCACAGCGGACGCATTGCTGCAAAACCTTCCAGGGTATTGTAGTATGGTCCATAATACTGACTCCAGGAAGCTAACAATGCCATATGCTCATCGCCTTCATATAAATCGCCGAAAGATTTGCGAACCGGGAATGCATTGGTCTTTACAACGCTCTTTGGTCCCCACTCTTTATCATCACATACGAATTTGATAAATTCTTTAGATGCCTCAATGCGGGCTTCATCTTTGTTATCAAATACGCAGAAACCATTTACCAGATATTCCAGAGAAGGAGTTCCGTCATCAGATGGGAATGGAACTGCAATCTGAGTAAAGTCTTCGGAAGCGTAAGTTACTTCATTGGAAGTACCGAAGCAGAAAGTCATTGCACAGGTTTCCTGCTGGAACTTCTGCAGTTCATCAGCAGCAGCCATGTCAAAGCCTGCATCTAATGCCTTGCTGTCATACATACTCTTTAATAACTCCAGAGCCTTTACACCGTTCTCATCAATATTCCACTTGCCGTCCTCGCCTACGATGGAAGAACTGTACAGGTTATTTACCAGTGCACGAGTACCCTGGTCACCACCCTGTCCGCCGCAGTATACGATTGCCGGAACCTGGGTCGGAGCTGCATCACGAAGAGCTTCACACATCTTTACAAAATTATCGGTGGTCCAGGTGCGGTCACCTTCCAGGTTTACATACTGAAGAGCATCCGCTGCCTCTAAAGCTTCTTTATTAAGTCCCATATAGAATGGAGAAGAAGAAATCGGATACATATAAGCAGTTCCGTCTGCACCTACACAAGTGTCTACTAAAGCTTCGCTGGTTAAATCCGGCTTCAGTTCCTCTAACATATCATCTAACGGCGCCAGATAACCTGCATTACCAAACTCGATGATACGGCCTGGAGCGTCAAATAAAATATCAGGAGCGGTTCCGGAAGTCAGGGCTGCTGTCAGCTTGTCAGGACCGGAAGTAAAATCAATGTACTCTACCTTTACAGTAATATTCGGATTAGCTGCATGGAATGCATCTGCCAGTTCCTGCTCATATCCGGTATCTACACCAAAGGTCGGGAATGCCCACCATACCAGTTCAATAGGTTCCCCTTCTGCTTCCTTTGCTGCCTCTGTCGGTTCTGCTGCGTCCTCTGCCTTAGATGCTTCTGTAGCTGCTGCAGTGGTTGCAGGTGCTGCAGTAGTTGCATCTGCTTCCTGTCCGCCTCCGCATCCAGCAAGTGTTGTTGCAGTCAAAGCGGTTGCCAGTCCCAACGCCATCATTTTTTTCATTCCTGTTTCCTCCTTTTAACTTGTTACCTTCTTACAAAAAAGATGCAGCAAATACTGTTTTTTTGTCGAGTCTGCCGCATCTTTGCTGTTATCGTCATTATATTACGAAAATTTTATTTTGTCAATCTTGTTTAAAAAAAATTTTTTTCTTTTCGTTTTTTGTCAAATCTAAACTAGCGCACCGTCTCGTTCACTTTCAGTATAATGAATCCGTATATTAACAGAGTTTATCAATAACAGCACCGGAAGTCTTTTCATTGTTTTTGCTGCACATATCAAAATATCTGCGGTAATATTCACTGTACATCATATCCACCAAAAACAACTGGCTTATTTCAGCCGAAGTCGATCCTCCCTGCAGCGGCCCCTCATTCGCCCCGCACAGCAGGGTAAAATCCGCATAGGAAGTCAAAGGTGATTTCATAAAGCGGGTAATACAGATAACAGACGCTTTTGCTCCTTTTGCAAGTTCTGCCAGATGAATAGTGTCTTTCGTAGCGCCCGAATAGGAAAACAGCACCGCAGCATCTTCCGGCCCCAGCATGGACGCTGCCATAGCCTGCATATGGCTGTCCTGAATACAATATACCTTGGGTTCAATTCTAAGAAACTTATTCGTTGCCTTTAAAGCAGTCAAAAGACTGGCTCCTACTCCAAAAAAATAAATTCGCTTTGCTTTGTGGAGCACATCAATTACGTTTGAAAAAACCGTTTCGTCCAATAGAGAATAGGTCTCCGTCAGCGCGCTTACATTGGTATTCAGCACTTTTTTTGCCAGTTCCGGAAAAGAATCCGCCAGGCTGATTGCCCCTGTAAATTCCCCCTCCTTATTCTCCTGATCCCCCAATCCTAAAGACAGCATCATCTTAAATTCCTGATACCCTTTTAGATTCATGGTTTTGCAAAAACGAAATACACTGGTATCCCCCACATCACAGGCTTCTGCCAAATCCGTAATTGACATAAACAATACTTCTCTGGGATTCTGCAAAATGTATGATGCTACCTTTTTTTCTGCCTTTGTAAACTGATTATATGCCAGTTTCACCTTTGTCAAAAAATCTCCATTCATTTTCCATACCCCTTCCTGTCTCTCATGCCTCAAACTCTTCTGTCTTCAGGAATCGCATCATGTGCTGTCGTATCCTGTTATAATCCAATCTTCTTTCCTGCCAGATATGCAGCTCCCAAAAGTCCCGCCTGATTGCCCAGCTGTGCTGCCTCCAGTCTTACTTTGCAAAAGCTGCTCATAATTTCTCCGGCTGTTTTTTCTCTTACCTGCTCTAAAATATATGGCTGCGCCATAACGCCGCCTCCCAGAATCACCTTTTCCGGGTTAAAAATGTGAATCACCGTAATCAGACCATATACTATCTCATCAATCCAGCAATCCACTATGCTCTGCACCTGCGGTTCCCCCAGACGGGCAAAGATTTTTCTGCCGCTGTTCAGGCTTTCATCTATCTTTTTCGCCATCGCTACGAGAGCGGTTGCTGACGCGTACTTTTCATAGCACCCGCTAAACGGCTGTCCCCAAATCCTATCTTCAGGATGGACCAGAATGCCGCCGAATTCTCCGGCTGAGCAGGAACTCCCACTGTAAAGTTTTTTGTCAATCACAATGGCCCCTCCTACTCCGGTGCCGTATGTAATACACAAAAAATTGCGGCTGTCCGCTCCTGCTCCAAACTGTCCTTCTCCCACAGCCGCTGCATTAACATCATTTTCCACTGCTGTCGGAACCGAAAATTCCTCTTCCAATATACTCTGTATCTGCATTCCCGTATAATTCGGAATGTTTTCGTTGGCATAGACAATACAGCCCTTCCGGGAATCCACCTGCCCGGCTGTACTGATGCCGATGGCGTCAAACTCTCCATAACTGTGAAGAATCTCTTTTGCCCGTTCTATGACATACGGCCCGCCGTTTTTGGCATTGGTATCCCACTCCTTCTGTTCCAGAAGGGTCTCCCCTGTCCAAACTCCTGATTTAATAGAGGTCCCGCCAATATCTAACGCTGCTATTTTTTTCATCCCAATCTCTCCCATCTACCGAATGGCAGAAACGAAGCGCTTTGTAATTTCCATTGGTCTGGTAATGGCCCCGCCGATTACTGCTGCCCATACGCCGGCATCCAAAGCGGCCTTTAACTGTTCCGGAAGCCAGATTCCGCCTTCGGCGATCACCGGTTTCCCGCAGTCTTTTGCCAGCTGTCCCATCAATTCAATGTTGGGAAGTTCCACTCCTTTTGTATAGTCCGTATATCCGTTCATAGTTGTGCCAATCAGGTCAAAACCAATCTCAACTGCATGGATTCCCTCTTCATAATTGGAGCAGTCCGCCATAAACAGCTGATCCGGATACTTTTCCCGAACCTCGCCGAAAAATTCATCCAAAGTCTTACCATCCGGGCGCACACGCTGCGTCGCATCTGCAGCAATAATGGAAACGCCGCAGTTTACCAGCGCATCTATCTCTTTCATGGTAGGAGAAATATATACGTTGCAGTCCCCGTAAACCTCTTTAATAATTCCGATAATCGGAAGGTTTACGGTTTCCTTGATTGCTTCGATATCCGGTATCGTGTTAGCGCGGATTCCCACTGCCCCGCCTAATGACGCCGCATAAGCCATGCGGGACATAATATAAGAACTGTGAAGCGGCTCTTCCGGAAGCGCCTGACAGGATACTACCAAACCTCCTTTAATCTGATCAAGAATTTCCTGGTTTTTCTGGTTCATAAATACTTCCTCCATTTTTTTAATCAGTCCTATTGGTAGTTTTACTATAACACGTTAAAAAATTATTTTCAACTGTAAAATCTCAGCAAAAATTTTTTTTATTTTTGTTGATTTCTCCTACTGATAATGGTATGATTGGCATAGAAACTATACTATCTGTGCAAGAGATCCAACTTGCACAACGTGAATCTATTAAAGAGGAATGTGAGGTATACTATGTCCAAGTATGATATTAACAAATTCAAACACGTAACTGTAGCACTCAACACACCATTCCAGGCAGACGGAAGCGTTGATGTATCTGCTGTAAAAGCAGTTTCCCGTTATTTCCGCGATAAGGGCGTAAAACAGATGTATGTCTGCGGCAGTACCGGAGAAGGCTTTCTCTTAGACAGCGAGGAGCGCAAATTAGTTGCCGAAACCGTTGTCAACGAAGTCGGCGATGATATGAACATCATCGTCCATGTAGGATGCGCAGATACCCGCCATTCCTGCGAACTGGCTGCACACGCTGAAAAAATCGGCGCTGATGCAACTTCTGCAGTTCCATGTGTGTATTACCGCCTGGGAGATGAAAGCGTTTACCGCCACTGGACTGAAATCACAAACGCAGCGGATCTTCCGTTCTTCATTTACAACATTCCGCAGCTGACCGGCTTTAATTTATCCATGCCTCTGTTTAACCGGATGTTGGAAAATGAGCGGGTAGCCGGCGTTAAGTGTTCTTCCGACCCGGCTCAGGATATCCTGCGCTTTAAGTCGGCTGGCGGAAAAGATTTTATCGTATTTAACGGTCCTGACGAACAGTATGTAGCCGGGCGCATTATGGGTGCAGATGCCGGTATTGGCGGCACTTACGGCGCAATGCCGGAATTATATATGAAAATTGACGAACTGATCGCCCGCGGCGACTGGGAAAAAGCCCATGATGTACAGGCCATCGTGACTCCTTTGATCTACCGTCTCTGCTCATTCCCATCCATGCATGGAGCTGTAAAGGGAATTATTTCTTTAGACGGCTGTCCAATGGGCGACCCAAGACTTCCATTCCTGCCGGTAGCTCTGGATGATCCGAAACTGGTTCAGCTTTATAAGGACATCAAAGACGCTATTGATACTGTCAAGAACTGGTAATTCTTCTTAATCTATCTATAACAAAATAAGGTGCATAAAATAAAGTGTGTAGGTTGAAACAGCAAATTTCAAAACTTACACACTTTGTTTTCTTTACAGGGCTGTATTTTCCCTGATTACCATACTCATTGCAAAACAGAAAATCTTCTCTAAATCTTCTGACTAATTGTAAAAAACCATTGCCCAACCGAAAAATATGGTTTTGCAATGGTTTATCTAATGCGGGCAACAGGACTTGAACCCGTTGAGTGCGGATAAACAGATGCTCATATATCTGGTACTTTTCATGCTAAGCCTTATTTTATAAGGAATTTCTGATTTTACATCAGAACGATTATTCCCCCTAAAATGCCTTTTTTCTAATCTATGCAACACGAAATGCAACACGACCCTCTCTCATAACTCGCAACTCTGGGAGAGGGTCTAACTTCTTATTTAGTAACCAACGCACCTCTGCCATCCGTCCGCAAAATCATCTGTCCCTCAAACATACTGCCGTCTGGATTCAGCCGGTACAATTCATTTCCGAGCAGCAGCCAGGTATCTTTTAACATCTTGCCATCCGGCCCCAGGTAGTACCATCTTCCATCTGCTCCGGTTTTCCAGGTATTAGAAACCATCATTCCGGCGCCGTCAAACCAGTACCAGTTGCCATCCTCGTCCTCATGCCAGTCGTTGCGGATAGGGTCGCCAGTGTTGCCTAAGTAATATCTCCAGCCACCATCCTCTTGAGTCCAGCCGGATTTTGTTACTAAAGACCAGTCAGGCAGGCCGTAACCCAAAATCTTACTGTAATTTTTAGCGTAAGATTTTTGGCACACTCCACCACCATTTTCAATTACGCCAGATGCGCCGGAAGTATTGCCCTCTACGGTTTTAATCTTGTTAGCTGTAACCTCTGTGACAATACCAGTATGATAAGCGCGTTGGCCGTTAGTAAAAAATACTACTGCACCAGGCTCCGGCGCCCGGCTCCAGCGGCCGACCTTTTTAAACTGGTTTACCCCAGTCTGACAATTATGGTACAGGCTGCCGCCTAATAGTTTCCTGGCCGTCTCCAGACCAAAAGCTTGCACGAATACCTCACTTACAAACATGGCGCACCAGGGTTGTCCCTGATAGTTACCGCCAGTATGTACCTTGTAATCCCTGGCAAAACAGGTGTAGTTGTTGCTTCCGGCGTTGGCGGTAAAACTGTCCAGGTTTTTGTCGCTCATCTTTTCCAGGTAGCCTGTCCAAGCACAAGCTTGACTTATTAATTTTTTTACTGTGTTTTGCATAAAATTCCTCGCTTTCTTATTTTTTTTGTATAAAAAGAACGCCCC
>CAUWCT010000086.1:0-9480 GCA_963557065.1 uncultured Lachnospiraceae bacterium
TGCGTTGTCGTCAATCGACGATGCCACCGCATCGCCTCATTCCTCCGCCTTACAGACTGAAAATTCATTCTGCGTCATTATACTGAAAGTGAACGAGACAGCACACGAGTCTTACTTAGAAAAATCCTCTGGACAAAAAGAAAACAGTTGATTAAAATAGAAATAAAAAGAAATACACTTGTGTGTACAAAAGAGAAAATGAAACGGGGGAAAGATAATGGAAATTACCATTTTTCAATGTATTTGTATTGGAATCTGGACTGCTGTCTGCATGACCGGTATGCTGATGGGAACGTATCTTACCCGCTGTCTGGTGATGGCGGCAGGGGTTGGAGTGATTCTGGGAGACATAGAGACCGGACTTCTCATGGGGGCAGTCGGGGAACTGGCTTTTTTAGGTTTTGGAGTATCTTCCGGTGGATCGGTTCCGCCGAATCCGGCAGGGCCGGGCATTATAGGGGCGATTCTGGCCATTACCATGAAAAATCAGGGGGTAGATCCGGAAGCAGCGTTGGCATATTCGTTTCCATTTGCTATTTTGATTCAATTCTTGATTACGGGAATTTATACAATAGCCACCGGACTTGTGCCAAAGGCGGAGCAGGCAGTTTCCAAGGGGAATTATAAAACGTTTCATTTTCTTGCAAACAGTACCATTCTCATGTTTTTGGCGGCGGGATTCTCTATTGGTTTTTTGGCAGCATTTCAAAATCAAAATCTGGAAGTGCTGATTGGCCTGATTCCCCAATGGCTGACAGAAGGATTGGAAACAGCCGGGAAACTTCTTCCGGCTGTAGGATTTGCAGTGATTTTAAGTGTTATGTTGAGTCGGGATATTGCTTTGTTCGCACTTTTTGGATATGTGATGACAGCATATTTAAACGGTTCTGTGATTGTAACGTTTCTGGCGGCATCAGCAGCAGCCGGTTTTGCAGTCTGGTATGGAAGAGGAGAAGGTTCCGGCAGGGCCAAAAAGAAAAATGGCAGGGGAAAAGAAGCTTCTTCGGATACTTCCATGCACCGGGAGCGTATTCCGCAAAAAGAATTGCGCCGTCTTTCCAGAAAAACAGGATTAAAAGCATATTTTCTTCAAAACAGCTATAATTACGGCAATTATGAAGGGGTAGCTTATGCCGAAATCTTATACCCGGCATTAAAGAAAATGTGCAAAAATGAGGAAGAACTGCGCCGGGAATTAAAAGACAGCATGGGATACTGCAGCGTAAATCCCAATTTTTTGCCCATCCTCACCAGCTTTCATTTAGTCTCTTTTCAAAAGGGAATGTCCGCCAGAGAGACCAGAGACATCCGGCTGGCTTTGATGGGGCCTCTGGCCGGAATCGGGGATTCTCTGGTCCAGTTTTGTTTTGCTCCCATATTTTCCACAATCGGTGCTTCTATGGCACAAAAGGGAATGATTGCAGGACCGATTGTGTTCCTTTTAGGAATGAACGGACTGCTTTTAGGGCTGAAACTGTTTAATGAAGAACTTGGATTTCGATTGAGCACATCTTTGACAGATAGGATGAAAGACTATCTGGAGCCGGTTTCCAGAGGAGCCAGGATGGTTGGGACAGCGATTATAGCCGGTCTTGTAGTTACCAGCGTAACGATTGATTTGGCAGAATTTCCTGTATGGGAGATGGTTGAAACCCTGTTTCCATCAGCGGCGGCAGTGGCACTGACAGGGATTTTGTTCTATCTTGTCAAGGTAAGAAAGTGGAATATGTATCAGCTAGTAGGTGTCACATTGGCAGCAGGGATTATTTTGGAACAGTTTCGTCATGTGATGATTTAGGCAGGAATAGATACCTGGCGGCTTCGCATCCCCTTACAGTTGCCGGGAAGAGGTAAGGCCGGATTGCTGTAAGGTGGGCATATTGCTCTAAAAAAATCTTGACAAATCAGCAAACTGTGTTACTATAACTACATACACACGTGTTTATATATGAGAAATTATACAAAACAGATAAATAGGAGGGGATAGCATGAAGCAAAAATTAAATGTAGGGTTTGTAACAACGTATTCCGGCCGTTGGCCAAAAGAACTTCCGGAGCAGCGGGATCGGGAGTATGGGGAATGGCTTGAGGAAACGCTTCCTCAGATCCATGTGGTAAAGGCTTCTGAGATTGGATGTACAAAGGAGGCATTAGAGTCCATTGCAGACCAGTTTAAGCAGGAGCGCGTAGATGTAATGGTTCTGGTCTACGGTGCGTTTACAGGAGACGACGCAGCGGCTTATCTGACCGAGACGGTACAGGTTCCCATTATTTTGTGGGCGCCCTATGAGGTTCCTTTTGAAAAAAATACCAGACTTTATGCCAATGCTCTTTGTTCCATGACTATGAATGCTGCATCTTTGCGCAGGTTGGGAGCAGTCTATCATACTGTATATGGCAGTAAAGAAGATGAGAGAGCTGCATCAAAGGTAAGAGCATTGATTTTGGCGTATCACACAGTAAAAGCCATGAAACAGACGAATCTGGGACTTTTGGGGTACCGGCCGACTGCATTTTATAACTGTGCATTTGATGAGGGGCTGATTCGCAGGACGTTCGGAGTCAAGATCGAAGAGACAGACTTAAAAGTAGTTTTTGATAAAATGGAAACTCTTCCGGAAGATGCCTGGAAGACAGACATGGAAAAAATGGAGCAGACCTACAACATGGACACTCTTCCGGACGGTCATTTAGAAAATCATTCCAAACTGTACCTGGCGTTAAAAGAAGTCATGGAAGCCCAGGGCTATGATTATGGAGTAATTAAGTGCTGGCCTGAAATGGGAAATCTCCACACGACTCCATGTGCAGTGCTGGGCCGTCTGGCAGATGACGGCGTTCATATTGGATGTGAGGGCGATGTGGATGCAGAACTGGCACAGATTGCAGAAAATTATCTGACCGGACTGCCGACGTTTATTACAGATATGATTAATATTGATGAAGAAAGGAATACCATGACCTTCTGGCACTGCGGAAATGCGGCTCCTTCGCTGGCCAATCCCAAATATGAACTGCTGATGAGAAATCACCCGCTGGCAGGACAGGGGACTGCATTTTGGGGCGCATTAAAGCCCGGAGCTGTAACCATTGCCAGGTTCTGCAATATTGACGGCGCTTATAAGCTGTTTTTGATGAAGGGCGAGGCGATTGACATGGATCGGTATACCAGAGGAATCATGGCCAATGTAAAGGTCGAACGTCCGGTACGGGAAGTGATTGAGCAGATTATCGAAGAAGGCGTGCCTCATCACTACAGTCTGGTTTGGGCAGATGTGGCGGAAGAATTAAAACAGGTATGCCAGCTGCTGCATATTCCGGTGATTCAGTTATAACCATTCAGCCGGAAAAACTTATGAAAACAAGCTTTCAACGTTTTTTCCGGCTGAATCTTCGTATGGCTGAACAGTTGCAAAAATAGTTACAAAACAACTTGACATTATCTGATGATTGTTGTACTATTTAGATAGTACATACGAGTGTACATATTAGCTGCACAGAGTAAGGAGTGGCGGGTATGGCAGAGGGAAAAGAGCGGGTCACCCGCGCAGATGTAGCAAAGATGGCAGGGGTTAGTGAGACAGTTGTTTCGTACGTGATTAACAACAATCGCTATGTTGCGATGGACAAGCGCAGGAGAGTAGAAGAGACAGTCAGGCTTTTAAATTACCGTCCCAACAACATTGCCAGGGCATTAAAGGGCAAGCAGAGCAACCAGATTCTGTTTATTGCGGATCACATTACCAATGAGTATTTTTCCAGCATTGTCAGTGAGATGGATAAGTATGCCTATAATTCCGGTTATCTGATTTCACTCTGCGCAAACCGCAACACAGAAGAGTTTATTTCTCAGGTCATCAGCAGACAGTATGACGGCATTATTGTCAGTTCCGCCAGTTTCCCACAGGAGTATGTAGAAAAGTTTACTCAGGCCGGGATTCCGGTAGTGGTATTCAGGCGTCTCCGTCACCAGAAGGCGATTGAGAAGGCTTCCTATCTGGGAACGGGACTTTACTCAGGTGCCAGATCAGCGATTAGCCATCTGATTCAAAAGGGATGCAGGAATATTATTTATATTGACCGCATCAGTGCCAGAGGCCACATCAGTCCGCCGGATGATATGAGATTCAGCGGATTTGTGGATGAGATGGAGGCCAATGGATTTTTGGTAGGGCCGGAGAACATTATCTGTGGATGCAAAAGCCAGGAGGAACTGGAAGAAGAGGTTAAGCGCAGGCTTCGCACCGGTTCCCAGGTAGACGGGATATTTGGCCGGAATGATATGATTGCCTGCATTGCCATGACAGCAGCAGTACAGATTGGATTTCGGGTACCGGATGATATTAAAGTGATAGGCTTTGATGATTCCAGCATCAGCCGTTTTTGCTCTCCGAAACTGAGCACCATCAGTCTGAAAAAAGCGGAGATTGCAAAGACAACGATAGATATGCTGACTCAAATGATTGGGGGAAATCAGCCGGACAATGTGGATTTTGATACTACGCTGATAGAGAGAGACAGTACAAAGATATGAAATAGCTGCTGTAAAGCAGATTTTAAACTGTTTTGCAGCAAATATTTATCCAGGTAATACATACGAGTGTATATAGAAAAAAGCGACATACACTCGTGTTGACAGGCATTTTGTAAACCAGAAGCACTGCTGTGGAAAACTATTTTCCACAGGCACTATCATACACAAAAAAGAAAGCGAGGAAGGGTTATGAAGAAAAAAGGATTACTGGCACTGGGATTGGCGGCTGCAATGGCAGTTACCACAGCATGTTCAGGAGGCGGCGGAGAGAGTACAACAAAAGCGCCAGCAGGTGACGGCGCAACAGAAGCTGCAAAGGCTGAAGGGGGAAGCGAAGCAGCATCCGGAGAGGAAATTACATTAAAGATTGCAAACTATGCCATTTTGGAAGCAGGGTATGACACATTCTGGGCAGATGTGAAAGAAGGATTTGAAGCAAAGTATCCCAATATTAAAATCGAATGGGTTTCTGCTCCTTATGGAGAGATTTTAAATCAGGTAATCAACATGGCTGGCGGCGGAGATAAGGTAGACGCTATTTTCAGCGAGATGATCTGGATTCCGGCTTTGGTGGATGCAGGACTGGCAGCGCCTATGGATGAAGTGCTGAGTCCGGAATTTTTGGCAGATTATTATCCAAATATTTTGGAAGCACATTCAGTAGATGGAAAGGTCTATGGTGCGCCCCTTTATGTATCCCCATTTGTTCTGTTCTACAACAAGGATTTGTTCGAGAAAGCAGGACTTGATCCGGAAAATCCGCCTAAGACTTATGACGAGATGCTGGAGATTGCGCCAAAACTGGCAGCTCTCACTACAGATGATGGAAATAAAGTATATCCATTTGGACAGCCAACAGCTTCTGTTATTGTGATTGGTTCTTCCATTCAGTCTTTTGCACAGACATTCGGTGGAACTGTATTTGACGAAAACAATCAGTTTAATGTAGATAATCAGGGATTTACAGATGCAATGAATATGCTGCAGCAATTAGATGAATTGGGATATAATCCACAGAACTGCAAGCCCAAGGATTTGAGAAACTTATTTGCTCTGGGACAGGTTGCAATGTATTATGACAATACCTGGGGATACAACGGAGCAAAATCTATAAATCCGGAAGTGGAAAATTTTGCAGCAACAGCAATGCCGCTGTCTGGTGGTTCCGGAGATGGCTCTTCTACCCTGCAGTCTCATTGCTTTGTAGCAGTAGATAATGGTCCGGAGAGAGTGGATGCTGTAAAGAAATTTATTGAGTATGTAATTACTCCGGAAGTATTAAATGATTATATCGCAAACATTGCGCCTGCTTATCCGGCAAAGAAGGCAATGGAAAATATGGATGCAGTTGTAAACAGTGAATTTTTAAAGGGCGGCCAGGGTGCTGTAGAAAAGGCAGTTCCGGTTTATCAGTTCCCAACTCTGTCAGATTTCAATTTAGAGTTGTGCGCACTGAGCCAGGCAGTAACTGTAGGAAAAGAAGATGTAGCAACAGCGATTGAAAACTTTAAGAGTACTGTACAGCCGCTTCTGCCATAGGGACTTTGATTTGGGCGGGAATAAACCCCGCCCCTTAAAATAAGAGCAGCAGATAAGATGCAGGAGAAGAGAAAGTCAACAGGGGAGAGTTATGGATAGAGGAAAGAACAAAAAAACGTTTGACCGTCCCAACGTAATATTTATTTTGACAGATGATCAGGGATACTGGTCATTAGGATGCTATGGAAATAAAGAGATACATACCCCCAATTTGGATCGTTTGGCAGAACGGGGGGTTAGATTTGAAAATTTCTTTTGCGTATCTCCGGTATGTTCTCCGGCCAGAGCATCTTTGATGACAGGCAGGATTCCGTCACAGCATGGTGTCCATGATTATTTATGCGGAGGCAACGGGGGTTCCACCCAGACGGCTATCGAATACTTAAAGGGGCAGACAGGTTATACAGATATTTTGGCAGCAAACGGATATACATGCGGACTTAGCGGAAAATGGCATTTAGGGGATGGAGTGCATCCTCAAAAGGGATTTGATTTCTGGTATACTCATCAGAAAGGCGGAGGCCCATATTATAATGCTCCTATGATTCGGGATGGAAAGTATGTAGAAGAAAAAGAGTACATTACAGATGTCATTACAGATGAAGCGATGCAGTTTATTGACAGGGAAAAGAATAAGGAACATCCATTCTATTTGAGTGTTCATTATACGGCTCCCCATTCTCCATGGATTGACTGTCATCCAAAAGAATATACGGATCTCTATGAAAATTGTGAATTTGAAAGCTGTCCTCAGAGAGAACCTCATCCATGGGCAAAGCTGGGAGTGCTTCCCGGATATGACAGGCCAAGGGAATGTTTGATCGGATATTTTGCAGCAGTAACTGCCATGGATGCCAATGTGGGAAGAATACTGGATAAGCTGGAAAAAGAAGGTCTCACCGATAATACGCTGGTTATTTTTTCCAGTGATAACGGATTTAACTGCGGTCACCATGGTATCTGGGGAAAGGGCAATGGGACATTTCCATTAAATCTCTATGATTCTTCTGTGAAAGTTCCGTTTATTGTCAGTCATCCGGGGCATTTGCCGGAAGGCAGAGTCTGTAAAGATATGTGCAGCGGATATGATTTTATGCCTACGCTTTTGGAGTATTTGGGGATGGAAAATCCGGAAGCAAAAGGGCTTCCCGGAAAGAGTTTTTTAAAATCTTTAAGGGGAGAGCAGGCAGAAGAAGAAAAGACAGTAGTTGTGTTTGACGAGTATGGACCGGCCAGGATGATTCGGAGTAAGGAATATAAGTATATTCACAGATATCCTTTTGGGCCGGATGAGTTTTATGATTTAAGAAAAGACCCAAATGAAGATGAAAACCTGATTGACAAAGAAGAGTGCCAGAATTTGATTCAGAGGATGAAACACCAGATGGAACAGTGGTTTCTGCATTATGCCAATCCGGAGATTGATGGCAGCAGAGAACCGGTACTGGGCGGAGGCCAAAAAGATCTGGCAGGAGTCTGGGGACCGGGAGTTCATGTTTATAATGAGAATAAGTAGTAAAATCAGGCGGGAGAGGAGGAAAACGTTTTGAATACAGAGGGGAGAAGTTTTAAATTAAAGAGGCATACGGCAGATAAAATGTTTTCGCTGCTGCTGCTTCTTCCGGCGATTATCACAACGACCATGTTTATTTTAGTGCCGGTAGTGGATTCTATCTATCGAAGCTTTTTTGATTACCGGGTGCGCAATATTATTTCGGGAGAGCCGGGGGTATGGAACAATTTTGAAAATTATATAAAGCTGTTTTCTAATGGAAAACTGGTCCCGTCCATGATTAATACTTTGGTATTTGTATTTGGAGTTGTAGTGGCACAGTTCGTTCTTGGAATGGCATTAGCACTGGTTTTAAACAGTAATATAAAGGCTTCACGTTTTATAAGAAGTATTATGATGGTTCCCTGGGTAGTACCGACTATTATTTCCGGCTTGGTCTGGCTGTGGATGTTCCAGCCTCAGTATGGCCTGGTAAAGTACATTGTAGGCATTCTTACCGGAGGAAGAGTTACGGATTTTGCAATTTTAAATAATCCGGCAACAGCCATGCTGGGTGTTTCTATAGCAGCGCTGTGGAAACAGATTCCACTGGCAACACTGCTTCTTCTTGCAGGTCTTGCCAATGTTCCGGAAGATATGCTGGAAGCGGCAAAAATTGACGGTGCAAACTCTGTACAAAGATTTTTCCGTATTACAATGCCTTATATGAAGAGCGTAATTAAAGTAACAGTGTCTATGTCCATTATTGAGAACTTTAAACAGTTCCCACTGTTCTGGACTATGACAGGCGGAGGTCCCAACAACTCAACAACCACCATGGCGATTTTAAGCTACAGAGAGGCATTTGTTTCCAATAACTTTGGCTCCGGAGCGGCAGTAACAACGGTATGGATGCTGATGATGATTGTTGTAGTGTTCATCTATAATCGCATCTTTAAAGAGTCAGATGTATAGAAAGGGGGAAACGTAAGATGAAACGAAATCGGTTAATTGGCAATATTGTAAAATATGTGGTTTTAGCATTGATTCTTTTGTTCCTGCTGTTTCCGCTTTTATGGGTATTGCTGACATCTTTTAAGACAAATATGGAGGCATATAAGTTTCCGCCGACCCTGATTCCGGAAGAGCCAACCGTACAGAGTTATATAGACTTATTTACAAAAAACAATGAATTTTTTGTTTATTACAAGAACAATTTCCTGGTTGCCGGCGGTGCGGCTCTGATGACAACTGTCATTGCAATAATGTCCGGTTATGCTTTATCCAGATTTCATTTTAAATGGAATGGATGGATTGTGGCAGCATTTACATCTGCTCAGATGTTTCCGATTATCAGCCGTTTAATTTCTTTATACAAGATAATGGGAGATGTACATCTGATCAATACCCGTATCGGATTAGTTTTGGCAATAGGTGCATCGATGCTTCCATTTACCATTATGTTGATGTCCAGCTTTTATGACGGAATTCCGGTGGAATTAGAGGAAGCTGCGCAAATTGATGGGGCAGGCCGTTTTCAGGTATTATTCAGGGTAATCGCTCCATTAATTAAACCGGGTATGCTGGCAGTAGGAATTTATGCATTCCTGCTTTCGTGGGACGATTATCTTCATTGTTCTACTCTGATTCAGACAGACTCTCTTAGAACATTATCCGCAGGTGTAGCGCTCCGGTATTTAGGAGAATTATCCTATGACTGGTCGTTAATCAATACAATTTCTATAGTGGGAACACTCCCGATGGTTCTTCTATTCTTCTTCTTCCAGAAGTATATGGTAAAGGGCCTGGTAGCAGGAGCAGTAAAGGGGTAAGGACAGCATCAGTGTGCTGCTGATGCCAGGAAAAGCATTCTGGTGATATGTCAAGAACCTTTTGAAAAAGATTTTGATGTGTC
>CAUWCT010000087.1:0-8597 GCA_963557065.1 uncultured Lachnospiraceae bacterium
CATTTATTTACAGGATAAATTTTTGTTTTTGCTAAAATTAACTAAATGACATTGAAGGCTGAACTGTTACAAAAATATAGGGAATAGTTCAGCCATGCGAAGATTTAGACAGGAGCCAGATGCTTCTTGTCCGCTACAGGCGGGCAAGAAGATGCATGGCTGAACGGACAGAAAATAGCCGTCACGATTGCCAATCGTGACGGCTGATGCTAATTTCGCTGTACTTATATCCCGAACTGTTGCATTAAAATAAATCGCTGTGGGTTCCTGTTCTGGTAAGGTATAAAATCAGTTCCTCCCCACTCACTTCGTAAATCAGTAACCAGTCGGGAGTAATGTGACATTCACGACATCCTGCATAGCCCCCGCATAGCGGATGATCTCTGTTTTTCTCTGGCAATGGTTCCCCCGATGCCAGTTTTTTTAGAATTGCGGTGAGCAGAGAAATGTCAAAACCTCGTTTTTTTATTCGTTTCAAATCTTTTTGAAATTTTGTGGTTGGCCTTATGTTATACATCACCCAGCAGTTCCTCCATCATCTGATCGACATCGGAATAGGTCTTACCAAGATTGGGATTAGCCTTCATTTTTTTTGCCTCTTGGATTGCTTCAATGGTTTCAGCATTCGGCATATCTCCGCTGATCTCAAAAGGGATTCGGTACTCCCGTACTGCCTTACGGGCAAAAACAGTAAAAGCTGTGGTCATCGTCATTCCCATATCAGCGCAGAAAGCTTCAAATTGCTGTTTCAACTCTGCGTCCATACGAATGTTGATACTTGTATTTGCCATACTAGCAACTCCTTTCACTTTTTCTTACAATTCATTCTATTATATTTATTGTATGTCTTTTTGTTTACAATGTCAATACATTCTCTCGCGTATGACAAATGCCTGCCTTTGAAAGTTAGGGACTTTTTCTCAATACACACTTTTACAACATAGAGATGCCGTTGGATGGCAGGCAGAGATAGCCGGAAATCAGGGTTTGTGCTATACTGGTGATGATAAAACCACAGGCAGAAAGGACAGTTTTTTATGGAAAAGCGGATCACCAGCAAAGACGTTGCGAAACGGGCAGGGGTTTCCCAGGCTACAGTGTCGTATGTATTAAACAATGCGTCGAATCAGTCCATATCCCCTCAGACGAGGCAGAAGGTACTCCGGGCAGTAGAAGATCTTCACTATTATCCGGACAGAACAGCCAGACGGCTTCGCAATCGGAGAACCAACTGCATCACCATTGTGATGGAAAAAGAGATAAGCCATCCCCGTTATGCAGAAACTTTGCAGGCAATTCGGGATGAACTGGAACGCCATGGCTATCGGATGCTGCTTTCCAGGCCCAACGGCCTGTCTGCCCTTCATGGACAGCCCATTCATTTGCAGGACTATATGGAAAAACAGGTAGACGGTATTTTATATGTATCAGCAGACGGAGAAAGTCCGGATCCCATGATCCTGCAGGAAGTAAAAAAGCATTCTATTCCATTTGTGGCAGTGGATGCCATGGTGGAAGATCCGTGCATTGCAACAGTAGATGTAGACTACGGATATGGAATGAAACTGGCAGCAGAAAAATTGTTGGAAGCAGGATGCAGGCGTTTTCTATATTTGAAGCCGGACTGGGAAACCATGCAGGAAAAAAAGCGGCTTTTGATGCTGAAGGAACTGGAAAAAGGGCAAAAGATTTCCGTCCTTGTAAAAACGTGTTCTGCAAAGAGCGAAGAGAGTATCTGGGAAGAAATGGGGCAGATTGTACAGGAAGTATCAGAAGGCACAGGGGTAATCGTATCCTGGCAGTCCCATTTTTCGGCGGTGATGGGATACTTTTTGATGAAAAACATAAAAGCGCCTTTGGCCGGTCTGGCCGCTCCCAGTCCCAATACCTGGGTCTATGAACAAATCTATCAGGGTAAAACAGGTGTTCCGGTGATTCATCTGGGACTCCCGACTCAGGAAATCGGGTATGCAGGTGTGAAGCTTTTGTTAAAGCTCATAGGAGATCCGTCTGCTGTAGAAAAAATTGTATATCGGCCTTACGAGGTCACTTTGGAGAAAGACGGTTGATGCAGGCCGTCTTTTTATTTGGGCAAAATGCTAAAAATTTTGGTGAAATATTAGAAAAAATCACCGAAAAATGAAAAAAGGTACAAAAATAACTGGACAAAATGATTTGTGAGGGGTATAATGCAGTCAAAATAAATTAAATTAAAAAATAAATTGAGGGAGGAATTTATTATGAAAAAGAATTTGCAAAGAAAATATGCAGTAAAAGTTCTCTGCACTGGTATTTTGATGGCATCGGTTTTAACAGGATGTGGAGGCAGTTCCAAAGAAGCGGGAACTTCGGCAGCCAGCCAGGGAGAAAGCGGCGCTGTGCAGAGCGGGGAAGGTGCTGCGTCAGAAGGAAAGAAGGATGGAATCCTGGATGTAGGCTATACTTCTACACCGGACAGTCTCACTCCCTTCCGTCCGGAACCAAACAGAGATGCTCCATACATGAATTTACTGTGCGAATCGCTGGCAGTGCTGACTTCTGATAAGGAACTGGCACCCTGGATTGCAAAGACATGGAACACCAGTGACAATGGGTTTACCTATGATGTTGAGATTCATCAGGGCATCAAGGACTCTGCGGGAAATGATATTACAGCCGCAGACATTGTGTGGTATATCCAGACTGCCCATGAAAAGGCACTAAAGCCGGTATTTGCAAAAGTAGAGAGCGTAAAGCAGACCGGAGATTACACTCTGCAGCTAAAGCTGACCTCCAATGTAGTCGGTTCCTTTGACAAGATCATGACGGATACTTATGCCATTAGTCAAAAGGCTTTTGGGGAAAGCACAGATGAGTTTGGCTCTTCTCTCATCAGCACCTCCCCCTATAAGGTGACAGAATTTACAGCCAACTCTGTTTTGGCATTTGAACTGCGGGAGGATTACTGGCAGGATATCAACAATCTTCCAGAGTGTGTACGTCCTCAGGTAGATAAGATTACCTACCACTCCATTCCGGAGGCTTCCCAGATGGGAATTGCTTTAGAGACAGGAACCATTGACATGGCGCTGCGCGTGGATTCTTCTACGGGAGCACAGTTTGTGGGCAATGACGCTTACACAGTAGAACTGACCGAAGGCCATCAGGGATGGCAGGTATTCTTTTCCGGAGCAGAGACAAGCCCTCTTGCAGAAAATGTAAAGCTTCGTCAGGCAATCTGCTATGCAATTGACGCACAAGGACTGGTTACCGGACTCTGTGCAGGTTACGGAACCCCCATGTACGATGCCCATTCCCCGATTATGATTGGATACAATGAAAAGTGGAACAGTGAAGATTATTATTCCTATGATGTGGAAAAGGCAAAAGCTCTGGTGGCAGAATCCGGCTATGACGGACAGCCCTTAAAGATTTTGGCAAGTTCTGCAACCTTCCCTCAGCGTCTGGCTCAGATGATGCAGAGTTATCTCATGGCGGTGGGAATCAATGTAGAGTTAAATGTCGTTGACCCGGCTCTTTATACTGCCACCCGCTTAGACGGAACTCAGTATGACATGGTTATTAATACCATTGGCGGCACCTACTTATCTGATGCCTGGGCAATCCGCTATGACCCGGCTGCTTACTCCACCGGAGACGCCACCAGCCGCCATGATGAAGTTCTGGCAGAACTGCTGTACAAGACCTGGACGCCAGAAGGATGGACCGAGGAAAACATTGATGAAGTCCACTACTATCTGAAAGATAATGCAATCTCTTATGGTATGGTAAACCCGCAGAATATGGCTGTCTGGAGAAATGACATCGGCCTGGAAACAGAAGTAAAAGAAATCGCAGGTTATATTGCTCCAGCCGCTTCTACCTATAACGGACTGTAAAGAACAGTCAGGAACGGTTATTCTACATTGATGCTTGCGGAGGGAAGAAATGGCCAAATATATTGTGAAACGAATTTTGTGGATGATTCCCATTGTACTGGGAGTTGCAGTCCTTGTATTTACCTTAATGACATTCTGCCCCGGCGAACCGGCTGCTATTATTTTAGGCTCCACTGCAACTGAAGCAGAACTGGCGGCAAAAACAGCAGAACTGGGGTTAAAGGATCCCTATCTCATGCGCTTGGGCAGATTTTTAAATGAAGTATTTATCCATGGCGATTTAGGGGAATCCTGGGCAACGAATGTGGACATCATGTCCTCCATTGCAGAGCGGCTTCCCCGCACCCTGATGCTTACGATTGTTACCTTATTTATTTCTTTTGGACTGGGGATTCCTTTAGGCATTATTGCAGCGACCCATCAAAACCGGTGGCAGGATTCTGCTTCTATGCTGATAGCATTAATCGGCGTGGCAATCCCCAATTTTTGGCTGGCCCTGCTCTTAATCCTGTTCTTTTCAGTAAATCTGGGCTGGCTTCCTCCAATGGGAATTGATGAGGGCATTAAATCCTATATTTTACCGGCTTTGGCCGGCTGTATGGGTTCCTTTGCGACCTGTGCGCGCCAGACCCGTTCCTCCATGCTGGAGGTAATTCGGGCTGATTATATTACAACTGCCAGATCAAAAGGTGTTCCGGAGAGAGACGTGATTATCAAACATGCGTTAAAAAATGGCTTGATTCCCATTATCACCATGTTTGGAACAACTTTTGGCTCTCTTCTGGGCGGAATGATGATCATTGAAACCGTATTTTCCATTCCCGGAATGGGAACTTACATTATTGGTGCAGTCAATAACCGGGATTATCCGGTTGTGCAGAGCGGAACCATTATTTTAGCAATTACATTCAGTTTATGCATGCTGGCTGTTGACCTGCTGTATGCAGCCGTTGACCCAAGGATCAAGGCCCAGTACATATCTGCAAAAAAAGTCAAAAAGAGTGCAGGAAAGGGGGAGAAGTAATTGAATGCCAAGACCAGAACAAAAGCAAAAAAGAACAGCGAGTTTATCCGGGTTATGCGTCAGATGGCAAAAAATAAAGCAGCCATGTTTGGAATGGCTATCCTGATCGCCGAAATCATGCTGGCAGTGCTGGCTCCCCTGATTATGCCTTATGACTATGGAGCAATGGATATGACCGTCTGCTTTGCTCCGCCGTCCCTCGCTCATCCTTTTGGATGCGATGACATGGGAAGAGATATTTTCAGCCGCATACTCTATGGTGCAAAATATTCTCTTTCCAGCGGTATTTTGGCGACCCTGATTGCCCTTGTAATCGGCATGGCAATCGGATCCGTAGCCGGATTTTTCGGCGGCAGGGTAGACAACTTTGTGATGCGCCTTCTGGATATTGTTCAGGCGATTCCCGGTATGGTTATGATGGTAGTAATGTCTGCAGTATTAGGCCCTGGATTTGTCAATACCATTATCGCCATGGCATTCGGCTCCATACCCGGCATGGCCAGGATGCTTCGGGCGCAGATGCTCAAGGTCCGGGAAAATGAATTTATTGAGGCAGCGGTTTCCATTAACTGCAGCAAGTTTCGGATTATTACAAGCCATCTGCTTCCAAACTGTATGTCTCCCATGATTGTGCAGGCTACCATGGGGGTAGCTCAGACCATTACCCTGGCAGCGGGACTTAGCTTTATTGGCCTGGGCGTACAGCCGCCTACCCCGGAATGGGGCGCAATGCTTGCAGCATCCAGACAGTTTATCCGTCAGGCTCCCCATCTGGTAATCTTTCCGGGGCTGGCCATTGCAGTTACTGTGCTGTCCTTAAACTTAATGGGCGATGGACTTCGGGATGCTCTGGATCCAAAGCTTAAAAACTGATGATACTAAAAACAATGACAAATGAAAGGAACACTTGAATTATGAGTGAAAACAAAGACTTCCTCTCAGTAAGCGATTTGGTCGTTGAGTATCAGTCAGACGGCCAGACCGTCCACGCGGCAAACGGAGTTTCCCTGAAACTGGAACGGGGAAAAACCCTTGGACTGGTGGGAGAGACAGGAGCTGGAAAGACTACAATTGCCAAGGCGATTTTACGGATTTTACCAGACGTGGGCTGTAAGATTGCAGGAGGACAAATCCACCTGGAACAAACAGATCTGTTGAAACTTCCGGAACACGAGATGAGAAAGATTCGGGGCAACAGCATTTCCATGATTTTCCAGGACCCTATGACAGCATTAAATCCCGTACAGAGGGTCGGCGATCAGATTGCAGAGGTAATTCGCCTTCACAGTGACGATAAGAGCCGGGGATATGCAGAAAAGAGAGCAAAAGAAATGCTGGAAGTAGTGGGCATTCCGGCAGAACGGTACTACGAATATCCCCATCAGTTTTCCGGTGGTATGAAACAGCGTGTGGTTATCGCAATCGCTTTGTCCTGTAATCCGGAACTTTTGCTGGCGGACGAACCTACAACTGCACTGGACGTGACCATTCAGGCACAGGTACTGGATTTAATCGGGGAACTTCGGAAGAAATTTAATACAGCCATGCTTTTAATTACCCATGACATGGGAGTTGTGGCAACGGTCTGTGATGAAGTGGCAGTTATTTATGCCGGTAATATTGTGGAATCTGGAACCAAGGAACAGATTTTTGACCATCCGTCTCATCCTTATACCATTGGACTGTTCGGCGCGATTCCGGACATGAATGAGGACGAGGAATGGCTGCATCCCATTGATGGACTTCCGCCGGATCCCACCAATCTTCCGAAGGGATGTGCATTTGCACCTCGCTGTCAATATGCAGATGAGGAATGCCAGAAAGGACCAATCGCATTGCATAAAACCGCAGACGGCCATGACTGCCGCTGCTGCCACATCGGACAAGGAAAATAGGAGGCGTGATAGATGGAGCCGGTAATTGAAGTTCAAAACTTAAAAAAATATTTTACAACTCCAAGAGGATTGCTGCATGCAGTGGATGATGTTACGTTTACCATAGAAAAGGGAAAAACCCTTGGCGTAGTTGGAGAATCGGGATGCGGAAAATCTACGTTAGGCAGAACAATTATTCATCTCCATGAGAGCACTTCCGGCAATATATTTTTGGAGGGTCAGTCTGTTACCAATTTAAAGGGGAAAGCGTTAAAAGAAGCCCGCGAGAAAATGCAGATTATTTTTCAGGACCCTTATTCGTCTCTGGACCCCAGAAAGACTGCGGATCGGACCATACGGGAGCCGTTAGAGGTTTCCAAACATTTTTCCAAAGCAGAGATTGAGGATAAAACCAATGAATTAATGGATCTGGTTGGAATTGATGAGCGTTTGCGGAAAGCCTATCCCCACGAATTGGACGGCGGCCGCAGGCAGAGAATCGGAATTGCCAGAGCGCTGGCGTTAGATCCTAAATTTATTGTGTGCGACGAACCGGTTTCCGCTCTGGATGTGTCTATTCAGGCCCAGGTGTTGAATCTGTTGAAAAAACTCCAGCAGGATAAGGGACTGACCTATATGTTTGTCACCCATGACATGTCTGTTGTCCGCCATATTTCAGACGATATTTGTGTGATGTATCTGGGACAGATGGTGGAAAAGTGTCCGTCCAAGGAACTGTTTAAGATGCCCCTTCATCCATATACAAAAGCGCTTTTGTCGGCAATTCCGTCCGTAGATATTCACAATCCCACAAAGCGCATGGTGTTAAAAGGAGAGATTACTTCTCCCATTAATCCAAAGCCCGGATGCCGGTTTGCAGCCCGCTGCCCGTATGCCACTGAAGCTTGCCTGCAGCCGCAAAAGCAGGAAGAAGTATCTCCGGGACACTTTGTCACATGCTGCCGCGTCCATGAATTGTAAAGGAATGTATGATGAAAAAAGGCTGTATGATTTCTCCGTTTAAATTTACAGTTTCCATTCTTACCAGTGCCGTTGCATTTTTGATTACCGCAACACAGGTTCTTATGGGGGAATGGGTTGGCGTTCTGCTGTTTGCAGCGGTAGGTGTTGTATTTTCAGCAGTTGCAGCAGCAAGCGGCTCCCGGATTATCCTGGATGAGACCGGCATTCAGAAGACATGTCTCTGTTTTAACCGTTGCTTTATACCTTGGTCGGACATTGCGGAAGTGGGAGTAATCGGCACTCGCGTATTTTGTCCCAAACCAGATAAAACCGGAATGCGTTATATTTATTTTTCAGAGAAAAAGTTGGATGATGACAGCCGCTTTAAACTTGCTTTAGAATGGCCGCCCAGACGCATGCTGTATCTTTCGTATACAAAGGAGCGTTTGTCCAGAGTCCAGTTTTTATGGACCGGTCCCATTGACAGTTACCAGGCCGGGGATATATTTTAAAAATTTTTACAGACAGTGTTGTCCTGCAAGTCAGCAATATGGTAAGGGATGCAGCCGATTGGAGAAATCCAGTCGGCTGTTTTCAACCAGTACAAGGTCTCACTCACATTTCGCATAAAGTGAACGTTGTCCTATGATATAAAAAACGCTCCGCGAGGTTGCGTACTTCGCGTTTAAGAATGGTGGTTGCTTACGCAGTCGCGCTCCGGCGCGAGAGTTCATCAAGACGAATTTTTTCTTAGAGATTATTTTTTTCCCTTTAAGATACCAGACATCCGTCGTTTCTGGTTTCGGTAATACTTATACTTTTCTGTTATTTCCAGCAGGGTAGTTAAATCTTCTTCCG
>CAUWCT010000088.1:0-8468 GCA_963557065.1 uncultured Lachnospiraceae bacterium
AGGATAAATTTTTGTTTTTGCTAAAATTAACTAAATGACATTGATGGCTGAACTGGTACAAATATTATTGTTATAACAACAGACTTATGATCCAGGAGGACTTATCTATGATACGAAAAATTATTCACATTGATGAAGAAACATGCAACGGCTGCGGCGCATGTGCGACTGCCTGCCATGAAGGTGCGATTGGTATGGTAGATGGAAAAGCCAGACTTTTAGGAGATGACTACTGCGATGGTCTGGGAGACTGTCTGCCTGCCTGTCCTACTGGCGCAATTACCTTTATAGAGCGGGAAGCAGCTCCCTATGATGAAGTGGCTGTAAAAGCCCATATGGCCCAAAATTCTGCTTCCCATAAAGCGGCCGACAATCGGCAGGACAAACCTCTTCCCTGTGGATGTCCGGGAAGCAAAAGCCAGGCAATTACCAGAAAGGAAACTGCGCCTGGCTCCGAAAAAGGTGATCACCCTTCTCTGGAAAGCCGCCTGGCTCAATGGCCGGTACAGATAAAACTGGCTCCGGTAAATGCACCTTATTTTAAGAATTCCCATCTTTTGATTGCGGCAGACTGCACTGCATACGCATATGCCAATTTCCATGAAGACTTTATCAAAGGACGGATTACGCTGGTAGGATGTCCCAAATTAGACAGTGTAGACTACAATGAAAAGCTGACCGCTATTCTATCTGAAAATGATATTCAGGATATTACAGTAGTTCGGATGGAAGTTCCCTGCTGCGGCGGTATTGTCCAGGCAGTAAAAAACGCCCTTCTGTCCAGTGGGAAAGTGATCCCTTGGCAGATTGTCACTATCACCACTGCCGGCAAAATCCTCCCCATCCATTAACCTCCCAGATCAAGAGTAGGGCCTTACTCTTGATCTTTCTTGTTTTTTATATTATATTACTGTTAGACACACGAGTGTATCATTTCATTCTTTACGAAAGGGGATTTTTATGTCTCAAACTTTTAACTCCATCAAACAATATCCGGGGACTGATTCCGCTATGCGCCATGGAGCCATGGACAGCGCTGTTTCCATTGTCCGCCAGAGCCTGAAAGAATTTACCCACAGCTTTAAGTCTTCCAACTCCTTTGACAACTTTTTTGAGCCTACTGAAAATGTAGAGTGGACTACCGGATTCTGGACCGGCTGTATCTGGCTGGCTTATGAACATACCGGCGATGAAGCATTTAAAGAAGCTGCCTTAATTCAGGCACAGAGTTTTTTAGAGCGCATTGAAAACAAGATTGACGTAAATCACCACGATATGGGATTTTTATACAGCTTATCCTGCGTAGCAGCTTACAAGCTGACCGGCAGCGAAGTGGGCAAAAAAGCCGCCCTTTTAGCTGCTGACCACTTAGCCGAACGTTTCCGCACAGTAGGCAATTTCCTTCAGGCATGGGGCAATCCCGGCGAACCAAAGGAATACCGCTTAATCATTGACTGCCTGTTAAACCTCCCTCTGCTCTACTGGGCTTCTGAGGTAACCGGCGACAGTTCTTATGCAGACAAGGCAAAAGCCCATATCCAGACTGCTATGAAGTGCCTGGTAAGGCCGGATCACTCCACCTACCATACCCATTTCTTTGATGTAAATACCGGCGAGCCAACTTACGGCGTCACTCACCAGGGCAACCGCAACGGTTCTGCATGGGCAAGAGGTCAGGCATGGGGGATTTACGGTGCAGCATTAAGCTACCGTTACGTAAAAAATCCTGAATATCTGGATTTGTTCTTTGAAGTGACCGACTATTTTATCGAACATCTGCCGGAAGATTTAGTACCCTACTGGGATTTTGACTTTGATACAGGCAGCACCGAGCCAAGAGACTCTTCTGCTTCTGCAATCGCTATCTGCGGCATCTATGAGATGTGCAAGTATCTGGATGAGGAAAAAGCAGCCCCCTATCTGGAAGCTGCTGACAAAATGCTCCGCGCATTGATGGATCACTGCGCAAACGGCGATTATAAGCGTTCCAACGGTATCCTTCTTCATGGAACCTATGCCCGCGACTCCAAAGAAAACACCTGCAAAAACAGGGGTGTAGACGAGTGCAATACCTGGGGCGATTATTTCTACATGGAAGCGCTGATCCGTACATTAAAGGACTGGAATCTGTACTGGTAACATCATAACATCCCTGTACAGGGGACAATCCGTTCAGCCATATGTCTTCCTGCACGCTGTAAGCGTGCAGGAAGCGTCAGGCATCCTTCCCATCCCATGGGAAATAGCGGTACAGCCAGGTTTTAGCCAGGTTTACCCAACTCTCACAATTTGTCTCCACGCCCCTTCCATCTGCTGCCATGGTCAGGCGGTTTGCCAGCCCCAGCCCATGGATTCCTTCCGGATAAAGATGAAATTCTGCGGGGACATGGGCATTGCAGAGCGCTGACAAAAACAACAGAGAATTTTCCACAGGCACAGCCGCGTCTGTCAGTGTATGCCACAAAAAGGTTACAGGCACGTCTTTGCTGACATGCTTTTCTAATGACTGTTCTTCCAATAATCCCTCACAATTTAAGAGATTTTCCCCTAAAAGCCATTCAAAACTTGGGCGGTGGGCATATTCTCCTGCAGTAATCACAGGATAGGAAAGCATCAGGCCGTTTGGTTTTACCTGCTCTCCATCTGCTCCCAGCATTTTCCATAAGTTCTCTTTCTTTTTCCAGAATACGGCCAGACTGGCTGCCAGATGGCCTCCGGCCGAACATCCCTGTACAATAATCTGATCCTTTTGAACTCCCCACTCTTTCGCGTGTTCCCGCACAATCATCATCGCCTTTGCCAGCTGCAAAAGCGCAGTGGGATAATGGATTCCTTCTCCGCAGGAATAGCGAAGTACCGCCACATGGTATCCCATCGCCATAAAGGTAAGAGCCAGGGGTTCTGCTTCCCTGTCTGATGTTCTCTGGTATCCGCCTCCCGGACACATTAAAATAAGGGGTCTTGTCTTTCCAAGAGCCAGTTCGTCTGAAGCATCCCACAGATAGGTGTACAATCTGCCTTCCGGTTCCCCCGGGCCTGCAGATACAGGCATCACTTGATAGTTCATAACAAATTCCTCCTTAAACCAGGCCGGATTTTTTCCATCTGCCCTGCAGATAGAATCCAATGGAGATTCCTGCGGCGATTGTCCAGCCAATGGGCCATGACAGCCAGATTCCGGCAGCCCCCATAGGCGCGGCCAATATATAAGACAGAATAACACGAAGAATCAAATCTGTAAATGTGGCAATCATAAACTGTTTCATACATCCGGCTCCGCGGATAACCCCGTCTGCAATGAGTTTTCCCATAATTATCGGGTAAAACGGCGAAACAATTTTTAAAAATTCAACTCCGGTTTTCATGGCCTCTCCTCCCGGTTCCTCCATGAAAACAGAAATCACCAGTTCTGCAAAAAACCAGTATAAAATCAGAAACGCTGATGCTGCTAAAATCCCCATCCCCAGTCCGGCATGAAAACCTTTTTTACCCGTTCCGGCTTTCCTGCGCCAATATTTTGAGCCGTAAAACTGGACAATCCATTGCCCAGAGTCGTCAGGGAAGTAATGGTAAATGTATTTAACTTCACTGCTGCAGAATATCCTGCGATCACAGAAGAGCCAAAACTGTTAACCAAACTCTGTATAAACAGGTTTCCTACTGAAATAAAGCTCTGCTGCAAAATGCTGGGGACCGCAACCAGGCTGATCCGCTTCAGCATTCCCCATGAAAACTTCTTTTCCTCTCCATCGGCCGGAATCACGCTCAATCTCTTTTTTAAAGCTGCCAAAGCCAGCACACAGGCCACCCCCTGAGCAAGGAATGTGGCCCAGGCCACGCCTGCCACTCCCCAGTGAAATACAATGACAAACACCAAATCCAGCACAATATTTCCCAGCGAAGAACCAATGAGAAAATAAAGGGGTGTCCTGGAATCTCCCAATGAGGTAAAAATCCCTGTACTCACATTATAAAGAAACAAAAACAAAAAGCCGCCAATATAGATATTTAAATACAGCGCCCCGTCTTCAAAAACATTTTCCGGGGTCTGAAGTCCCAAAAGCATGGGGCGGCAGAAAATAAAGCCCAGCGCCATTAAAATTACGCTGATTACACTGCTGGAAATCAGGGTTGTGTATACGGCTGTCTTTAATTCTCCATACTTCTTTGCACCAAAAAGTTGGGAAATTACCACTGCGCATCCTATATTGCTTCCCACTGCCACTGCCATAAAAATCATTGTAATCGGATAAGACGCCCCTACAGCTGCCAGCGCATCCTCTCCCGCAAATTTTCCAGCCACCACGCTGTCTGCAATGTTATATAACTGTTGAAAAATGACGCTTACAAACATAGGAATCGTAAACATCCACAGCGCCTTATAAGGACTTCCCTGGGTTAAATCTCTGTTCATTTTCTCATACTCCTTTTACTGCCCGGCCTGCATTTCTGCAACAATTTAGCCGGACGCCTCTTGTCTGATTTGCCGTAATTGATTATACTATATCAGCAGGAAAACAAGCGGCTGCGAAGCAGACATTTGTTTTCATCTGATATGGTAACGACAAAATGTATTAGCTGCCAAAGGCAGCGGCAGATGTGTGCAGCACAGCTGCATTTTGGAGTTATTATACTATATTCAAATATTTTTTCATAATACTAATTTTTACTCTTATCCATACGTTTTATCTATGGATATTAAGATGTCAAAAGCCCTGGTAAAAAGCAGGCGGCAAAATGCACAAAAATTGCCCCGTTCCTGTGCACCAGGCATTTCAATGAGCCTTTTAAAACAAACAGGAGAAACATCTATGCGTACAAGTTTTGACTATTACAAAGTTTTCTACTATGCCGCCTCTCTGGGCAGCATTACGCTGGCTGCAAAAGAGTTATTTTTATCTCAGCCGACAGTCAGCCGCCTGATCCAGAATCTGGAAAACGATCTGGGAATTACCTTGTTTATCCGCACCAAAAAAGGTCTTCTTCTGACTCCGGAAGGCAATGTGCTTTACCGGCACGTTTCCAAAGCGTGCCAGCATATTTTTGCAGCAGAAAGCGAATTAAGCAGCCTTCAGGCAATGGACTCCGGGACTATACGGCTGGGCGCCAGTGAAATGACCATCCACAACTATCTTCTGCCCCGTTTCGGCCGTTTTCATGAAAAATTTCCTTCTATTAAGTTTCAGATTCATTCCTGCAATGCCGCCAGCGCTGTCACTGCCTTAAAAAATGGGGAATTGGATTTTGCAGTCGTCCTCTCTCCCATTCCGGCAGAGGACGACTTTTTAATCCGTCCCCTGGCCAGTTTTCAGGATATTGCAGCGGCCGGTCCTGCCTTTTCCTTTCTAAAGGACAGACTCCTGGATTTAAAAGATCTGCTGGCTTATCCCCTTATCTGCACAGAACGGGGGACTGCGACCAGAGAGTTTTGGGAACAGCAATTTTCCCTGTATGGTTCTTCCCTTCATACTGATATTGAACTTCCCACTACGGATCTGCTCTGTCCCCTGGCAGCAGAAAATCTTGGACTGGCCCTTGTCCCAAAAGATTTTGCAGAACCATTTTTAAAAAGCGGTTCTCTGATAAAGCTGGAACTAAGCTGTCGCATTCCCACCCGCCGGATTTTTGCTGTCCAGAATCCCCAGTATCCCATGTCTTTGGCCGGTCAGGCATTTTGGGAACTCTGTACAGAGACCAGCCCCTGTTTGCAGGAAGATTTTTATGAAAACAAGTTTTGAAAAGACAGCAGATTTATGATAGGATAAAGTCAGAAGAAAAAGCGAAACGCAGGGAGATGTTGAACATGATTATCCGAAATGAAGAAACACGCGATTATCAGACAGTCGAGGACCTTACCAGGAAAGCCTTTTACAATTTGTATGTCCCCGGCTGCGTAGAACACTACTTAGTCCGCATCATGCGGAATCACAAAGACTTTATCCCGGAGTTGGATTTTGTGCTGGAACTGAACCAGAAGATCATCGGGAATATCATGTACACCAAAGCCCTTCTTACAGATGAGCAGGGCGTTACAAAAGAAGTCCTTACTTTCGGCCCTGTCTGTATTGATCCGGACTATCAAAGGCAAGGCTATGGCAAACTTCTTATGGAACATTCTTTTGAAAAAGCAATTTCTTTGGGTTACGATACCATTGTAATATTTGGAAGCCCTGCCAACTATGTAAGCCGGGGATTTAAGTGCTGCAAAAAATATAATGTCTGCGCAGAAGGCGGCAAATTTCCCTCTGCCATGATGGTAAAAGAACTGGTTCCCGGCGCACTGGATGGAAGAAAGTGGTTCTATTCCGACAGTCCGGTTATGGCAATTTCCGAAGAAGAAGCCCAAAAGTATGATGACACGCTGGAAAAGATGGAAAAAAAATATCTCCCCAGCCAGGATGAATTTTATATCATGAGCCACTCTTTTGTAGAG
Organism: uncultured Lachnospiraceae bacterium; assembly: GCA_963557065.1. Lineage (GTDB taxonomy): Bacteria > Bacillota > Clostridia > Lachnospirales > Lachnospiraceae > UMGS1370. Next base: position 6,434 of record CAUWCT010000088.1, read on the forward strand.
TAAAACCAGGATTTTATTTAATTTAAGGAGGATCTGCTATGAGAAAAACAATTTTAGGACTTTTAACTGCTGCGACGATTTTATCAGCCGGAACTGCAACTGCTTTTGCGGCTGTACCTGAAACCGGATGCAGCTTCATTGATGCTGACGGCGATGGCATCTGCGATCATTACGCGGATACAGATAATGACGGGACCTGCGACCATTACACAGATGCAGATAATGACGAAATTTGCGGCCACTGTGCAGATGCAGATAATGACAGAACCTGCGACCATTCCCCTGTCAGGCAGGGAAGAGGATGCAGAAATGGAGTTCGAGGCGGCCGCTGCAGATAAAATTCCCCGAAGGGAGGTATAAGTTTGGAACGCTTTCAGTCTCTGAACCGCTATCAAAAAATCGTCTTACTTTTTATGACTGCTATGATTCTGATATTTGCAGGGATCTACTCCAGAACCATTGCAAAAGAGGGATTTTTATACCAGGATACCATCTTTACACCTGGCCAGGAAGATGACAGCCTGGTTTATTCTGGTAAAATCCATGGGGAACCAGCCCGCTTTACGGTGTCCCCAGATAAGACGGTAACATTCCAGTACAGCAGCAAAACTTATGGTCCCTATACTGCCAAAAAGGCCCCGGATGCTGTCTCGAAAGAGGAAGATCCGCAGTCCATGACCGGCATTGAGTTTTTCCGGGGAGAAGAACTCCTCTTTCGGGGAGGTGTACAGGATTACGGAGATCGCCGTTTCCTGTACAACGAAGATGGAAGCCTTGAGGATACGGGAATTTCTGTAACTGTCAGCAACGGCGTGGTGATGGAAGAAAACGGAACTGTACTCGATCCAATGGAACCATCCATCCTCACCATACTGGATTTAATGGCCGGCCCCCAATTAACTCATAAAGGTGACTGGGTTCCATGGTTTGGCGGGGTATTTGTCTGCATAATCACTGCGATCTCCATATTGTTTGCAGACGAATTGTTCCGCTGGAATTTATCCTTCCAGATTCGTGATGCAGACCTGGCAGAACCATCTGAGTTGGAAATCGCAGGACGCTATATCGCCTGGACAGTGCTGCCCATTGCGGCACTGATACTCCTTCTTACCGGACTCCAATAGCACTTTCCATAAATACAGCCGCTCCCGGCAAATGTCAAAACAGCGGGAGCGGCTGATATTACGCTACAAAGCGATAGATATTATAAATATTGATTAAAATCAAAACTACCATTAATCCGATAAACAACTTGTCTACCATATCGGAATCCATCTTTTTATTGATGGAACGTCCTGCCATGCCGCCGCCGATTCCTGCGATTACCATGAGCACTAAAAGAATCATATCAAATTCCGGTACGGTTCCGGTAATCAGCGTATTGGCCAGACTGGTAATCTGGGAAAATAAAATTATATACAGAGAATTTGCGGCTGCCGTCTTTGTATCCATGGAAAAGAAATAAAACAGCACCACCAGGTTAATGGGACCGCCTCCGATTCCCAAAAATGAAGATAAAATTCCCAATACCAGACCGATGACAACACAGACAGCCACATTGGTCAGTCTGTGCGTTTTGATTCTGGATTTATTGATGGTATAAATCAGGGTTCCCAGTGTAATCACCATCAGACATGCCGCCTGAACCGCTCCTACCATATCCTTGTCTGCAAACATATCGGACAGATACTGGAACATCATCTTTCCTGCAACGCCGCCAATGGCTGCGCCGATTGCCAGCGGCGTACCTGTTTTCATATCCACGCTGGAATCTCCGGCCATCTTTGACTTAATTACAGAATAGCAGGACATGGACAATACCGTACATCCGGACAAAAAACTGATTGTGGCCACACTTAAAACACCAAATGCGTCCAGGGTCGGTTTGATGATTACACCGCCTCCGATTCCGCAGATCGCTCCCACTATAGACGCGCCGAAACTTACCAACGCAAACAACAGATACATCATAATTTCACCACTCTCTATACTTTCTTATTTATTTTGCACAAAAAGCCTCTATTTTAGCTATTCG
>CAUWCT010000089.1:0-8369 GCA_963557065.1 uncultured Lachnospiraceae bacterium
AAATTAACTAAATGACATTGGTTCAGCCATGCGAAGATTCAGGCAGAAAAAAGCGCTGTACGCCCGGACAGGGCAGCACAGCGCTGGCATCATTGTTAGCAGATTTCTGCACCGGCAGGCATATCTTTTTCCGGTTTCATTAAAGATAAGTTTCCTTCTGCGTCTTCTGCACACAGAATCATTCCTTCGGATGTTACTCCTGCCAGAGTTGCCGGCTTTAAGTTGGTGACTACCATTACCTTTTTGCCAACCATCTCTTCCGGAGTGTAGTGGGCTTTGATTCCGCTTACGATCTGGCGAACCTGAGAGCCGATTTTCACCTGGCTGCAAAGCAGTTTTTTAGACTTCTTTACTGCTTCACATGCAATGATTTCTCCTACCTGGAACTGTAATTTTGCAAAATCATCATATGTAATTTCCGGCTTTGCCTCTAAATCGATCACTGCTTCCGGCTCCTTATTTTCCCCTTCAGTTTCTGCGGTATTTGCCTTTGCAGCCTCTGCCTGCATTGCCTCTACTTTTTCCATGACTTCTTTCAGATCCATACGGGCAAACAGGATCTCCGGCTTCTCCGTTACTTTATTGCCGGACGGATACTTACCAAAGCTGTCCATTTCTTCTAAGTTCCGTTTTTCTGTATTTAACTGAGTTAAAATCTTTGCAGAAGTATCCGGCATAAAAGATACCAGCAAAGAAGCGCCGATAGTAATGGCTTCTACTAAGTTGTAAAGGACCTCTTCCAGACGTTCCTTCTTTGAATCGTCTTTTGCCAGACTCCATGGCATTGTCTCGTCAATGTATTTGTTGCAGCGGCGGAAAATACCAAATGTCTCGGTAATGGCGTCTGCAACCCGGAGCTGTTCCATCTTTGCGTCTGCTTTCTTTACCGCATCTAAGACAACTGCCTTTAAGTCTTCGTCTACCTCTTCTTTTACTCCAGTGGAAGTTACCACGCCGCCGAAATACTTATTGCTCATGGAAATGGTACGGTTTACCAGATTTCCTAAAATATTGGCCAGGTCAGAATTTAACCGCTCTACCATCAGCTCCCAGGAAATCACGCCGTCGTTATCGAATGGCATTTCATGAAGAACAAAGTAACGCACTGCGTCTACGCCGAAAAAGTCTACCAGGGTATCTGCGTAAAGAACGTTTCCTTTGGATTTGCTCATCTTGCCATCGCCCTGCAAAAGCCATGGATGTCCAAATACCTGTTTTGGCAGCGGAAGATCCAGAGCCATCAAAAAGATGGGCCAGTAAATGGTATGGAACCGGATAATATCCTTTCCAATCAGATGCAGATCTGCCGGCCACAGCTTGTTGAACTGTTCGCTGCTTTCTCCATTACAGTCATATCCAATACCGGTAATGTAGTTGGTCAGCGCATCCAGCCATACATAGGTAACGTGCTTTGGATCAAAGCTGACCGGAATCCCCCAGGTAAAGGAAGTTCTGGAAACGCACAGATCCTGAAGTCCCGGAAGAAGGAAGTTGTTCATCATCTCATTTTTGCGGGATACCGGCTGGATAAAGTCTGGATGCTCATTAATATAGTCAATTAATCTCTGGGCATATTTACTCATCTTGAAGAAATAAGCTTCTTCTTTTGCCGGCTGGACTTCCCGTCCGCAGTCCGGACATTTGCCGTCCACTAACTGGGATTCGGTAAAGAAAGATTCGCATGGGGTGCAGTAAAGTCCCTCGTAATATCCTTTATAAATATCTCCCTGATCATACAGTTTTTTGAAAATTTTCTGAACCTGGGCCTCGTGGTATTCATCGGTTGTACGGATGAATTTGTCATAAGAGGTGTTCATCATATCCCAGATATTGCGGATCTCAGAAGAAACTCCATCTACAAACTCTTTTGGAGTTACGCCTGCATCCTGTGCCTTTAACTCAATCTTCTGTCCATGTTCGTCTGTACCGGTCTGGAAAAATACGTCATAGCCCTGTTCTCTCTTGTAACGGGCAATGGCATCTGCCAACACTGCCTCATAGGTGTTGCCGATATGAGGCTTTCCGGATGTATAGGCGATTGCAGTTGTAATATAATATGGTTTTTTTATTTTCTGTGTCATAGTTTCCCTCTCTTTCTCAACTATATGGTAAGCCTAACTGTTTCCTGCAACTTTGTCAAGGGTTCCTGGAATGATTGTATTTATAGAAAATATAATATATAATGGATATAATTTACAGGAGGACAGCGAATGAAATTTTTATCTTATATGAAAATCCAAAAGTTCTGCGCATTGGCGCTGGCTGCCGCCGTATCCGGCAGTCTCTTTCTAAATGGATGTTCGGTCAAACGTCCTGACCCGCCTTTGCCGGATTCTTCCCAAAACTTTGAAACCGATGCCCAGACAGAGGCGGCTGCTAATGAACAGAAGCGATTTGATGCCCTGATGGAAGAAACATTTCGGGATTCGGTAAGCACATCTTTATTAAACCTTCACTATACTGTCAGCGATCCGGCCAAGTACGGCATTACAGATTATCCCTGTACCTTCGGAGAGTTTTCTATTTCAGATACCCAGGAAAATCTTATGGAACTAAAGGCGCTGGAGTCCCAGTTAAACAGTTTCAACCGTTCGCTTTTAACTGACAGCCAGATTCTGACTTTGGACATTTTAAATGAACATGTGGATACCGAACTTTCTTTAGAAGGAATTGAGTTATATCAGACTCCTCTTTCCTCTATAACCGGCATCCAGATTGATTTGCCTGTTGTTTTGTCTGAATATCGGTTTTACACAAAAAAAGATATTGATGAATATTTAGAATTGTTATCCAATACCGATGAATTCTTCGATCAGATTCTGACCTTTGAGCAGGAACGGGCAGCTGCCGGACTATTTTGCAATGACACTGCTGTGGAGCATATTATTGAATCCTGTCAGCCCTACATGATTGATCCGGAATACAATCTCCTTCACACCTCATTTGTCACCAGATTAGAAGAACTTCCCTCCCTGACAGAAGAGGAAAAAAATGCTTTCATTCAGGAAAATTTACGGATTGTATCGGAACAGTTTATTCCTGCTTACAAACATCTGACAGAAGGACTTACCCAGTTAAAAGGAAGCGGCCGGTACGAAGGCGGCCTATGCCAGTATCCGGACGGTAAAAAATATTTTGAATATCTGGTCCGGTCTAATACAGGGACTTCTTACACCAACATGACGGATCTGAAAAATGCCATTGAAAAGAAAAATGTCGCTGATATTGCCGCTATGGCAGCCATTATCCGAAACCGCCCCGAACTGTTGGATCAGGTAAACGAATTTGCCTTCTCCCCCAGCGACCCCAAAGAAATTCTGACTGCCCTGAAACAGGAAATCGCAGACGAGTTCCCGGATATTCCAGGTCACACATATGAGGTAAAATACGTGGCTCCGGAGTTAAAAGAAATTCTTTCTCCAGCCCTTTATATGGTTCCTCCCATAGATCGGTATGATGAAAATATCATCTACTTAAATATGGATGAAAACAACGGCATCACCCAATACTTATATACCACCCTGGCCCATGAAGGGTATCCGGGCCACCTATACCAGAATGTCTATTTTTACAGCACCAATCCCAGCCCCATCCGCTGCCTGCTGTCTTTTAATGGTTATTCGGAAGGCTGGGGACTTTATTCGGAATTTTTATCCTACACTTTCCAAAACGGTGTAGATCCTGACGGAGCCAGACTTCTTATGCACAACGCTTCTGCCAGTATTGGATTAAATGCCCTCTTGGACTTAAACATTAATTATTTTGGATGGGATGAAAATCAGACCCGCGATTATTTATCGGATTATTATGATGTGGAAAACTCTAATATTGTATCTGAAGTCTATCAGACCCTGATTGAAAATCCAGGCTATTACCTGACCTATTATGTTGGTTATATGGAATTTTGTGAAATGAGGGAACTGGCAGAAAAGCAGCTTGGAAACAACTTTGACGCAAAGGAATTTCACAAATTGATGCTGGATATCGGCCCTGCTCCCTTCTCAGTGATCAGAAGCCGCCTGGAGTCCTGGATGCTGACTCAAAAAATGCAGTAAAATGTGGTTTCCTATAGGAAAAGGACCTGTAAAAAACGAATTTGCGTTTTTTACAGGTCCTTTCTCTTTGCCAAAAAACCAGCGTGCTAGTACAACGAAAACTAAGTTTCTGCTATATTGACATAGAATAATTGTTCCATATGCAAGGCGGAGGAATGAGGCGTAGCGGTGGCTACGGCGATTGACGACAACGATGCAGATGGACAATTAGACAAGTCAATATGGCGGTTACTTGATTTTCGTTGTGCTAGTTCTGGAATTCCTCATAATCCTCAAAGTAGGTAGAATATCCATTCTCATCTGCTTCAAGGAAATCAGATGTCACATCTTCTCCGTTTACCTGGAGTTTTACTAATTCTAACTCATAGTTTTCAATATAAGTATTCACCAATGCCTCTAATGTGGCACGCTCCATAAATTCATCCCCATCATAATTTGGAATTGCAGAAAGATTTACAACACCAGATGCATCGTCTTCTTTCACATCCAGGCTGATGATGGTGGTGCCTTCCTCCAGTACGCCATATTCAATCAGTTTATCTACCAGTCCCTGATTGGTCATCTCCTCTAAGGAATCCATGTTCTGAAGCAATCCGCTTCCGTCTTCGTTAATGCTGTATACAGAAATGGTATCAAACTCCGGGCCTGGAACTTTACCTTCTACCAGAGTATCGCCGCTCTTACTCTCTGCATTCGCCGCAGGAGCAGATGCTGTCTCAGCCTGTTTGTCAGGGGTTGGAGTACATGCCGCTAAAGAAACTGCCATCAATGCTGCTGCAATGTACAAACTTGGTTTTTTCATAATTAAAATTGCCTCCTCTTAATCCTTCTGCTGGACCTGGCGAAACCAGTTGTTTAAATGTTTTAAAGTCTTTACCAGAACTTCCAGCTCCTCGTTGCTCAGTTCATCCATGACTCCCTGTATCATCTGTCTATGGAAACCGGCATGGTGCTCATATGCTTTTTTTCCTTTTTCGGAAAGAGATATATAGACAACCCGTCTGTCCTCATTGCTCCTCTCCCGGATAACATACCCTTTTTTAACAAGACTGTTCATGGCAATCGTCAGCGTTCCCACTGTAACAGACAGTTTTCTGGCAATGGCAGACATATTTTTCGGAGTACCGACTCCTATGGCATCCATAACGTGCATATCATTATTGGTAATATCTTTAAATTCTGGGGTAATAATCGCCTTCTGCTCAATATCCATAATATCATTGAACAAGTTTACCAACACTTCATTTAAAGTCCCGTAATTATCCACGTCTCTTCCTTTCCTACCTTCTCAGTAAAAGCTTCTTACTGATTATATCTGATTTTCCTACAGAAAACAACCTCTTTATTCCTTATGAAATTCTTACAAAGTTGTGTTTTTTCTGTGACATTTGTATAAATTATTACAGAATGGCAGCATTTTAAAATTTAAGAAGCTGCCGCTGTGCCAAGCAAAATGCTGGCAATCACTCCTGCTGCTGTGGCTATCAGAGCACCTTTTAAGGCAAATCTGGTCTTTGTAATATGAACGGCTTCAAAATAAACACTTAAGCAGTAAAAAACCGTCTCTGTACTGCTCATTAAAATGGAGCCTATCATCCCCTCTACAGAATCCGGGCCGCTGGTTTTAAAGATGTCCAGTACCAGTCCTGTGGCTGCCGCATTGGACACAAGCCGCACCAGAGCAACGGGCACAACCGGAGCCGGAAGATGAATCCACCGGGCCGGTTCTGCTAAAAGTTCTCCCAAAAAGTCCAAAAATCCGGAAGCCCGCAGCACCCCCACTGCTGTCATCAGGCCAATCAATGTAGGCATTACCTTTATAGTTGTCCGGATTCCCTCTTTTGCCCCGTCTAAAAAATCATCCAGGACCGGACGTTTTTGAAGAAGTCCAAATCCAATCATATAAAACAAAACCAGCGGAACCAACGCATTTGAAAAAAACAGCAGATATTTCACAGACAATCTCCTGCCAAACATTTTTAATACTTTATGTACAGTTCTGCAAAAACATTCTAGTACAACGAAATCAAACTTATAGTATTATTAAGATAAATTCTCTAATAATTTGAATGGAATATCTTGCTTTTCTGGTAACAATTTTCCATCTTTTATACCTAAATTACCATATGAATCATCTAAAACAATATTTCCATTTTCCCAATGTCCTGCTATAACTTCTACTTTATCATCATTTTTTTTAATAAACATATCTAAATAACCGACCTGTTCATATTGTGTTCGATAAGCTAACTCTAATTTTTTGTCATTATCATTATATTTCCAAACTGATAGAGTAATTATATAACGTCCAGAACCATATCCAAGTCGAGTGATAAATTCATTTTCATTATCCGAATCTATATCAGATATTAAAAATTGTTCAAAATTGATTAAAGAAATTTCTTTATATTTATCTATTATAAGTTTCACTGGTTCTATCTTGTCTGTATATACATAAAATCCTCTTAATCCCATTTCTGTTGTGGCATCAGAAATATCATATTCAGAGATTGCATATATAGTATCCTCGGCAAAGAAAGTTTCTATTATATCATCATACTCTCCTTGATAAGAAGAATTTTCTTTGCCTTCATAGTAATCAATTTCTACATTCCAATATCCGCTATTTTGTTCTTCACTATCTTTAATTACCAATCCATCCTTTCCGTTAAAATACATAGAGATGGGTGATTTTGAAGTTTTAGCACGTATTTGTTTCCAGTTATTATTTTCTAGTTGTTCATAATAGTTTATCATAACTTGTTTATCTGCAATTATCGTATTCAATTTAGTTTTACTATAATTAATTACTTTTCCCAAGTCTGACGGAACAGGAAAATTGAAATCTTCAGACTTGATTGCATTTCCAAAATCATCCAGTTCTTCATATCCATCATTACTCGTTTCAGAAGTAGTATAATTTTGCTTTAAGGCATTATTGCTACATCCTGACATCAAAAATATCAGGATAAATAAATATATTATTTTCATATTTCCTCCATTGAGAAATAATATTATAGTTTTCACAAAAAAGGCGATGCTCTCCATCGCCTTTTTTGTAATCTAAACATCTATTTTCTTGTTACCATTACAAAGCCGCCCCACGTAGAATAATTTACATCATTACCATAATTTCTATCACATGACTGTGGATTTGTAATATAGTTACCTGATGCATCTAAGTCTGATGCCTCTCCAAATCCGCGTTTATGTGACCAATATCCATTACTGTTCTGAACATACCAATGATAATCTTGCATATAGCCTTGATCATCTATTACTAAAGCTACCTTGTAGCTTTTAGATGTTGATGTACTATTTGCATTAGACTCTACAAGTGTACGACCGTTACCTAAATATGGTCCATCTTTTTTGGCAGATGAAATAAGATCCGAGGCTGTAAGTTCTTTGTATTCATCTCCAGCCAGCTCTCCAGGTTGTAATTTTTGCCCTTCAAAATAGACTACATCCATTGCATATGCATAGCAATTTGCTTTATAAATATTTTCAGAACTGTTCCAATAAGAAGGATTGTATACTGGCTCTCCTCCGCTAGTTGGGAGTAAGTTGGCTCTTGAAGTAATCATTCCACCAATTTCTGAACCCGCTTCATAGGCCCTACCCCCCATGCTTTTTGTTTGCAAAGCACGTAATTCATATGGAACATGGCTAATCATTGCTTTTTCATGCTCAGGCAACGCATTATACGCTTCAATCCAATTAAGAGTTTCTTGTGAAAGAGAATTTTTATCATATTGTTTCCCTTCAAAAGTTACCATTTCTTCTGCTCCTGAACTAGAAGCAAAACTTGCCATTGTCCCATACATTAGCAACATTGACAATGAAACCAAAAAAGACACCATCTTTTTTCCAAGATATTTATGCTTTTTATTCATTACTACTTCTCCTTTATATATTTTTGTTATTCCGAATGTTCGTTTATTAGTTGCTTTTATCTAAATTCTCCAATGGAATCCCCTCACGTTTTATGAAAACATGTAATATAGTTCTAACTTAATCTTAAAAATAAATTTCTTTTATGTTTCAATCATACCACAGGAAGAAAAAATATGCAATATATTTAAAATATTGGGGTATTATCACAAATTAGTATACAAATATTACAAAAAGTTTGCTTGTGTAGAATATCTATGCTCGTATTAGTATTAAAAAGTTGTTAAAAAGCGCTTTTACAGTGCGAAATATTCAAAAAAATATTGACTACACCCAAATAATATGTTAATATTTCCCGACTTCCATCGTTTCTCTTAAAACATAGTACTCTACTCAGGAGTCCAGGAGAATACAGTTCTG
>CAUWCT010000090.1:0-8223 GCA_963557065.1 uncultured Lachnospiraceae bacterium
ATGTCAGATAGTAATTTACTCCAAAAGAATTATAGTGCTAAATCCCAAAGACGGGTCTGTGGCTGATGTGCAAAGCAAGATGCGTGGATTTTATATTATATATAATTACAAAGAGAGAGGCTGTATCAGACTGTCGGCAATGTTCCGGGTTTGATACAGCTTTTTTGCTTGCCGACAACAAGGGTTTGCTGTATAATTACAAAATGGGTATACTGTACACTGATGTGAATCGTCTTAGGAAAGAGAGGCCACGTATGAGAAGAATCGGAATGCTGACCAGCGGCGGAGACTGCCAAAGCCTCAATGCTACGATGCGGGGAGTTGCAAAATCTCTGTATAATATGTTTGACGATGTAGAGATTGTAGGGTTTGAAGAAGGATATAAAGGCTTAATGTATGCGGATTATCAGATATTAAAGCCCAGTGATTTTTCAGGGATTCTGACAAGAGGTGGCACAATTCTGGGAACATCCAGACAGCCTTTTAAACTGATGCGGGAGCCGGATGACAATGGTTTGGACAAAGTAGAAGCCATGAAGCATACATACCGGAAACTCCGTTTGGAATGTCTGGTGGTTTTAGGCGGAAACGGCAGCCAGAAGACGGCCAATCTGCTGAGAGAAGAAGGACTTAATATTGTATCCCTGCCCAAAACCATAGATAATGATCTGTGGGGAACAGATATGACATTTGGATTTCAGAGTGCCGTAAATGTTGCAACGAATGCGATTGACTGTATTCATACCACAGCAGCATCTCATGGCCGGGTTTTTATTGTAGAGATCATGGGCCATAAGGTAGGATGGCTGACGCTCCATGCCGGTATTGCAGGCGGAGCAGACATCATTCTGCTGCCGGAGATTCCATATGATTTAAATGCAGTTTGCGATGCACTGAAAAAGCGTACTGCTGCCGGTAAGAAGTTTTCTATTCTGGCAGTAGCAGAAGGAGCGATTTCCAAGGAAGACGCGGCGCTTTCCAAAAAAGAATTAAAAGAGAAAAAGAAACATTCCATATATCCATCTATTGCCTATGAGATAGGGGCAAAGATTTCTGAAAAGACAGGACAGGAGGTCCGCGTAACGGTTCCCGGCCATATGCAGAGAGGCGGAGAACCATGCCCATACGATCGGGTTTTGTCTACCAGATTGGGAGCAGAAGCCGCAAAGCTTATACGTGATGAAGAATATGGCTATATGGTAGTGGTAAGGAATGGAGAAATTACAAAAATTCCGCTGTCTGAAACAGCCGGAAAATTAAAATATGTAGACCCAAAGAGTTCCATTATTGAAGAAGCAAAACTGGCAGGCATCAGTTTTGGAGATGAATAGTTGATGCAGGAGCATCATAGAATGAAAGGCAGCTGATATGTCTTACACTGCACTATATCGAAAATGGCGTCCTATGGCCTTTGGGGAAGTAAAAGGTCAGGATCATATTGTCACAACACTAAAAAATCAAATACTTTCTGAACGGATCGGTCATGCGTATCTGTTCTGCGGCACCAGGGGAACTGGAAAAACAAGTATTGCCAAAATTTTTGCCAGAGCTGTCAACTGTGAGAATCCTCAAAACGGCAGCCCATGTAATGAATGCCCATCCTGCAGAAGCATTTTAGGCGGATCTTCCATGAATGTGGTGGAAATTGATGCGGCATCCAACAATGGCGTTGAAAATATCCGCGAAATCAGGGAGCAGGTACAATACCCGCCTACAGACGGCAGATACCGGGTTTATATTATTGACGAGGTGCATATGCTTTCTATCGGGGCTTTTAACGCCCTTTTAAAGACATTGGAAGAACCGCCCTCTTATGTAATCTTCATTTTGGCAACAACGGAAGTCCATAAGATTCCGATTACAATCTTGTCCCGGTGTCAAAGATATGATTTTAAGAGGATTTCTCTGGAAACCATTGCAGAAAGACTGGGAGAATTAATCCGGGCAGAACAGATAGAAGCAGAAGAGAAGGCGCTGCGCTATGTGGCAAAAGCGGCAGACGGCTCCATGCGGGATGCGTTAAGCCTTTTGGATCAATGTGTCGCCTTCCATTATGGAAAACTGCTTACTTATGAAAATGTTCTGGATGTTCTGGGAGCAGTAGATACGGCTGTATTCAGCAAAATGTTTGGCGCTGTCTGCCGGGGTGATACCAGAGAATGTATGGAAGGGCTGGAAGAACTGGTAGTCCAGGGCCGGGAACTGGGACAATTTGTTACAGATTTTATCTGGTATATGAGAAACCTGCTGCTGGCGCAGAGTACAGAGGATGCAGAGGGGCTTTTGGATATGTCAGAAGAAAATCTAAGACAGCTAAAAGAAGACGCAAAACTGGCAGACGGCAATACACTGATGCGGTATATCCGGATTTTTTCTGAGTTGTCCAACCAGATTCGGTTTGCGGCCCAGAAACGGGTTTTGGTAGAAGTGGCATTTATTAAGCTGACCAAACCTGCTATGGAGGCAAATTTAGACTCTGTTTTACAGAGATTGGCAGATTTGGAAGAACAGGTGGCGTCAGGAGCTATTTCCATCAGCCAGAATACGGAAGCTGTGCAGCCTGTCTCTCATCCTGCACCATCCGGATGTTCAGAAGTGACATCGGAAAATCCGGAATCGTCGGGGCAAACACTGCCTTATGGAGGAGCGCCCTATGCAGCGCCGCGGGAGACAGTTTCTCTGCCGCCTGCCCAGTTGGAGGATTTAAACCTGATTCGCAATGAGTGGGGGAAAATCGTCCGCGAGATGGGTATGTCTATCCGTCCCAGTTTTCGGGATACAGTGGTAGAGCCCAGCGGAGAAAGCTGTTTGTGCATTGTATTTTCCAATGCAGGAAACTATGCTATTGGCAGCCGCCCAAGTGTGCTGGGGGATCTGGAACGCCATATTGAAGAAGCGTATGGCAAAAAGCTTTACCTGAAATCCCGTCTGGCAGGAGTGGGAGAACGGTTGGATACCATATATGTAAGTGATGAAGAATTAAGAGAACAGATTCATATGGATATTACCATAGAAGATTAATCGATTTTATATTGTTAGGAGGATTTTTTAAGATGGCAAAACGTGGAGGTTTCCCAGGCGGAATGCCTGGTAATATGAATAATTTAATGAAGCAGGCGCAGCGCATGCAGCGTCAGATGGAAGAGACGGCAAAGGCTTTGGAGGAAAAAGAATACACAGCTGCGGCAGGAGGCGGCGCTGTTACAGTTACCGTTTCCGGTAAAAAAGAGGTAACTGCTGTAAAACTTTCAGAAGAAGTTGTAGATCCCGATGATATTGAGATGCTGGAGGATTTGATTGCAGCGGCTGTTAATGAGGCGTTCCGCCAGATGGAAGAAGATTCCGCCAGCGCTATGTCCAGGCTGACCGGAGGCATGGGCGGATTAGGCGGAGGTTTTCCGTTCTAATGGATTATTACAGTAATCAGATTACAAAATTAATCGAAGAATTGTCAAAGCTTCCCGGAGTTGGGGCTAAATCGGCACAGCGTCTGGCTTTTCATATTATTAATATGCCAAAGGAGCAGGTAGACCGTCTGGCAGGTGCAATGACCAGCGCCCGCAATAACATTCGATATTGCAAAGACTGCTTTACCCTTACGGATCAGGACAGGTGCCCTATATGCAGCAATCAGAACCGGGATCACTCTACAATTATGGTAGTGGAGAATTCCCGCGATTTGGCTGCCTATGAAAAGACAGGCAAATATGACGGGGTATATCATGTTCTTCATGGCGCAATTTCCCCTATGCTGGGGATCGGCCCTAATGATATTAAATTAAAAGAATTGATGCAGCGGCTTCAGTCCGATGTAAAAGAAGTGATTATTGCCACAAATTCCAGTCTGGAAGGCGAGACAACCGCTATGTATATCAGCAAGCTGGTAAAACCGACCGGCGTAAAAGTAAGCCGGATTGCCAGCGGCGTACCGGTGGGAGGGGATTTGGAATATATTGACGAAGTTACCCTGCTGCGGGCATTAGAAGGCAGAGTAGAGTTATAAAGGGAAAGCAGCATATTAGGAGATGCAAAGAATGGACAAATACGAGTTTAATATAAAGGTTGAGCAGCTTAAAAAGCTGGTCAATAAAGGTGACTATGATACAGCAATGAAAATTGCAGACACGATTGACTGGAGAAGGGTGCGCAATGCCAATCTTCTGTCTCTGGTGTCTTCTGTATATGAAAAAAATCGAGAGTACCACGAGGCGAAAGAGATTCTGCTGATTGCCTTTGAACGTGCGCCTATTGGGAAGCGCCTTTTATATAAATTGACCCAGCTGGCATTAAAAGATGGGGATATTCAGGAGGCAGAGGCATATTACCGGGAATTCTGCTCTCTGGCAGAAGATGATTCCAGGCAGTATATTCTGCAGTATTTGATTTTAAAAGCGAAAAATGCGCCGCCGGATCAGCTGGTCAACACATTGGAAGTGTATACCAGTATGGAACTGGACGAAAAGTGGCTCTATGAACTGGCAGAGCAGTACAGCCTGGCAGGGATGGAAAGAGAATGTATAGAAACCTGCGATAAGATTATGCTGCTGTTTGGTTTTGGAAAGTATGTAGACAAAGCCATGGAATTAAAAGTCCAGTATGCCCCTTTAAATAATTACCAGAGGGATTTGGCAGAAAACCGGGATACCTATGAAGAAAAATTAAGGGCAGTAGAGCAGGGGAATTACTATGTAGAGGAGCCGGTTTTTGAAAATCCGGCATATCAGGAAACACCAGTATACCAGGAAACACCGGTATATCAGGAAACGCCGGTATATCAGGAAACACCGGGAGAAGAACAAAATCAGGGATATTCCCAGGAATATGATCGGGAATATAATCAGGGAGACTATCAGAACCAGAACTATGGGATGGAAGAAGATTACTCTCAGGAACAGGGATATGGAGAATACGTTTCCCGGAATTCAGAGTATGGGACAGAAGAATATCCGCAGCCGCCTTATTATGAAGAAGAGGGAGATTTTAAAGATCAGGCGTATGCTGAAACCGCAGCCGCGTCCGAAGAAGAGTATCCGTACCGCCAGAGGACTCCGGTTTACCGCAATGATGTCCCGGTGATGCCCCCAAAACGCATTCGCCCGGAAGAGGAACTGCAGGTTCAGATGAAAGAGGCGGAAGTAGAGGAACAGCTGGCCCAGGAAATGTCCAGACTTTCCAGTGATGAGTATTCCCAGGGAGAGACAGAAGATTCCGGTATAAGCAATACCAGAATTTTAAATGATGTAAGAGAGTTAAAACAGGATGGAAATGATATAGAAAAAACCAGAGTGATTCGCAATATTCGGGAAATTCAGGAAGCCAGGACTGCATATCAGAAGGAAATGGAAACAAACTCTGTTCCGTCCAGAAGCAGAGTGGAGCAGTTGACACAGCCAAACCATCTGATGATTGAAGCGGATTCACCGGAGATAGGCCTTGAAATAGCTAAAAAGGCATTGAAGAAGATTCATTTAGAATTGGGAACCAAAAATCCGGCAGCTAAAATTTCCGGGGGAAAATTAAATAAAAAGGGGCTGTTTGCAGTAGCAGACAAGCTGGCTGGAAAAGATTTGATTATTGAAAATGCAGCAGATTTAAACAGCAGCCTTTTAGATGAATTAAACCGTCTGATGGCATATGATGAGACAGGGATTATTGTGGTTTTGATCGATACGCCAAACCGTCTGGAAAATCTTCACAACCAGCATCCGGCGCTGTCTGCTTATTTTGAGTGCATTGGCAGCCAGGATTTTCAGGAACAGGAAATGAAGGAGGATGCAGAACCGGAAGAAGATACCAGGCCGGTTCGCAGGGTGATTCCTATCCGCGAGGAAGAGGCAGTGCGTCCTGCTTATAGGGAAGAACCTTCAGAAGAGCCTTATCCGGATGAAGAATACCCGCAAGACTCATATGAAGAAGATTCCTATCAAGAAGATTCGTATGAAGAGGATTCTTACGAAGAAGAGGAAGCTTATTCAGGTGAGGAGGACTATCAGGAGGAATCAGAAGAGGAAACTTCCTATCCGGAAGAAGAGATGACGATTGATGAATTTGCCCAATATGCAACTCAGTATGCCAGCCAGATTGACTGCAGCATCAGTGGTAAAAGTATGCTGGCTCTTTACGAGAGAATTGAAATCATGGAAGAAGATAATATTCCTCTCACCAGAGAGAATGCGGAAAATCTCATAGAAGAAGCGGCAGATAAAGCAGAAAAGCCTTCTCTGGGCAAAATGATTAAAGGAGTATTTTCTTCCAAGTATGATAAAGACGGACTTTTAATTTTAAAAGAAGAGCATTTTATATAAGAGACGGGGAAAGAATCATGAACGATATCAAATTAATCGCTTTAGATTTGGACGGAACTCTTTTAAACAGTAAAAAGCAGCTTTCTTCGGGCAATTTGCAGGCGCTGAAAGCCTGTATTGCCAGAGGAATCCAGATAGTACCAACTACGGGACGCACAGTGGACGGCGTCCCGTCTGTTATCAAGGAGATTCCAGGCGTCCGATATGCAATTACAACAAATGGGGCAGTGATATTCGATATGCAGACCCGGACAGTGATCGATAAGAGGATGCTGGATAAAGAGCAGACGCTCACAATTCTGGAGATTTTAGAGCAGTATCCGGTTATGTATGATCCTTATATCAACGGACGGGGGATCAGTGAGGAAAAATTCTTTAACCATATGGAACGGTATGGACTGACAAAGGAGTTTCAGGAAATGGTTCGGGTTACCAGAGATGTAGTGCCCAATATTATCCGTTTTGTAAAAGAAAGCAATAGTCCAATCGAAAAAATCAATATGTTTTTTGCAGAACCCTCTCTCAAGAAGGAGATCCGAGAGCGATTAGAAGCGATTCCCGGCATTATTGTTACGTCTTCTATCCCGTTGAATCTGGAAATCAATCATCCGGAAGCGACAAAGGGAAAAGGCATTTTGCGGCTGGCCCGATATCTGGGAATTCCCAGGGAGGAAACAATGGCGTTTGGAGATGGGGAAAATGATCATTCTATGATTGAAGAAGCCGGTATGGGAGTTGCAATGGAAAACGGAATGAATTCTTTAAAAATGAAGGCCGATTACGTTACCAAGAGTAATGACGAGGATGGGGTTGCAACGGCGATCAACAGATTTGTATTAGGAAAGTGATAAAATGGAGTTTTTTCAGGAAAATTGGCTGTCCGTACTGATAGCCATATATTTATCAGGTATGGTGCTTTACGGACACTACCGGGGATTTATACGGCTTGTGGTATCCTGCAGTGCCACGATACTCACGCTCTTTATTGTACGTATGGCGCTGCCATATGTAACAGATTATGCAATGGAAAATGCAGCGATTCGGGAAGCAGTTGGCAATACATTGCTTGGATCTGTGGAGATAGGGGAAAGTGAAACGTATTCTCTGCCAGAAGAGCAAAACATGATGATTGAAGATTTAAAGCTGCCGGAGAGTATAAAGCAGGCGCTTTTATCCAATAATAATAGTGAAAGCTATCAAATGCTGGGAGTAGAGGCATTTACAGATTATATAAGCGCATATTTGTCAGAAACGATCATAAGAGGAATTTGCTTTATTTTATTGTTTGCAGTTGTATCCGCTTTTTTGCGGATCATGATAAGGTGGCTGAATTTAATTTCCCGGCTTCCGATTATTCATGGAATGAATCAACTGGCAGGAGCTGCGCTGGGAGGCGTGCAGGGATTGCTTTATATATGGGTAGGCTGTTTGATTCTGCCCGCTTTTGTTGGTACAGAGCCCGGAAGGTTAATTATGGAGCAAATTGAAAACAGCACATGGTTGTATGCGCTGTATCAGAATAATCCGATTCATATTCTGATGATAGGAGTAATTAAAAGCTTCTTATAAACAAAGATATTATTTAAGATAGTATCCTGGAAAGCATCTGTTTGGAAAAGATAATTTTTGCAAACTGATGCTTTAATTTATACAATTAATACAATTATTGATAAAATAAAAAAGCAGAGACGAATAAGCAACCACAAAATATAGTAAAAACAAGAAAAATAGGGGATATGTAGTGGGGTGAAAAATTGTTTAAAAAAATTATACAAATTCTATTGACTTTTGTAGACAGAGGTGGTATTATAATCCTCGCGCCGCTGATACAGCGGTCGGCCAACTCCAAAAGAGTTGAAAAACAAAAAAGTTTGAAAAAACTTGAAAAAAGTTGTTGACAAATCGAAAACAGCGTGAT
>CAUWCT010000091.1:0-8035 GCA_963557065.1 uncultured Lachnospiraceae bacterium
ACGAATCGGGGCTAATGTTTCAGGTTTTTCGGGACATTTTCAAAAACGCTTGACAATGTGAAAAACCGCCCCTTGCTGCAACCAGGAACGGCTTTTACATATCTCTTTCAGACGCATCAGAAAAAGATATATCAGTTGGACATCTGAATTATATCATTCCTGGAGCGTCCTGACAAGGGGCGTTATTTTTATACCCAAAATTGCACAACATATAGGAAGGAATGATATTATGGCAAAAGCAAAGAAATTAAAATCCGGTTCCTGGAGATGTCTGGTGTACGATTACACAGATTTAGATGGTAAACAGCACTATGAATCTTTTACTGCTCCTACTAAAAAAGAAGCTGAGTATCTGGCGGCTGAATTTTCACTCACCAAAACAACTATACCGTTCGGATAAAACATTCGGTCAAGCTCTAGAATATTACATCTCCATGAGAGAAAACATCTCTTCTCCCAGAACTATAGCAAACTACCTCCTCCTCCAAAATGCGGATTTAAAACCTCTCATAAATATTAAAATAGTGGATATTACGCAAGAAACTATCCAAAAATTTGTTAATTCCGATGCAATCATTCACTCTCCTAAAACAGTTCGTGATAACCATGGTCTGGTATCTGCCGTTTTAAAACAGGAACGACTTGATTTTGCACTTAACACCGTATTACCGCAAAGAACTAGACCTGATTTATATGTACCATCTGACAGTGACATATCTGCAATTATCTCGCTTGCACAAGGAACCGATCTGGAACTTCCTATTATGTTAGCTGCTTTTGGCCCCATGCACAGGGGAGAGATTTGTGCGTTACATTCTGCTTGCATTTCTGGTAATGTTGCGCATATCCAGATGCTCTTACCTGCCGTTTCCGCCGCCTGGTGAAACGCTCTGGGGTGCCGCCATTTAGATTCCATGATCTACGGCATTACTGTGCTTCCATTCAACATGCTCTTGGAATTCCAGATGCATATATCATGCAAAGAGGTGGATGGCAAAGTGATGCTATTTTAAAAGATGTTTATCGCCACACAATGGATGATAAGCAGCAAGCCATGAATCAGCAAACGAGCATTTCTCCCAAGTATGCAACGCGAAATGCAACACAAAAAAAGAAAGCCCTAGTAAACACTAGGGCTTTAAAGAGGCGACAACCAGATTTGAACTGGTGATCAGGGTGTTGCAGACCATGAAAAAATCAGCCGCAAACCCTTATTTTATCAGCATTTCCACCCCTTAACTACCGTTTTGGTACACTATTGGTACACTATCTCTGCTAATCGCAGTCATAATCCTCTTTTTTCCAACTGCCGCTTCTTCTTTTTAAGTAGAAATAATGTTACTCCTGCATATTCTTCCATTGGATAAGAGTTGGAAATTTCTTCAATCCTCTTTGCGATAACAGCTGATGTGCACTTATGCTTCTTATCCAGTTCCCGAATCCAATTCTTACATCTTTCATATGCATCCTTGCGATTCTTCACAAGGCAGGTTTCTGTATCAACAATCCGTTTTCCTGTTTTGCGATCTAACTCTCCATTCAACTTTAAAATATCATTAATATCTCTTTGAAGAGCAGCATCATTTGATATTGTATATATTGTTCCATCACTAAGATATGCAATTTCCTTCATCTGTTCCTCATTCAAAGGATCAATTGTCATTGTTGCATCATCCGCTTTGCTGGCATCACAGCATAAAACCTTTTTTGCCCGATTGCTATTTGATGCTTTTCCTCCATCACAAACTCCTAACATATTAGAATAGGACAATGCCAAATCCTTATTTTTACTTAATGGAACCCAATGCTCAATGCTCATATGAGAACTGCTAGAATCCAAGCGTCTCATACAATAGGCACATAATCCTTTTTGTTCTGCTACCAAAGAATCTCGAATATCTTGTTTTGGCAACTGATTAAAGTAATCTCGAATCGTAGCTGTATCATATGATGCAGTTGCTTTCCATTCAGCACTTCGCTGAATTTTAATTCTTGCGGTCTGTTGTGCTAAAGGTTCCTCTCCCTTCTGTATATACAGCATTATACATTCTCCTCAATCCAACTGTCAAACTCAAGTTCATCAACTAGATTCTTAACTTCTGAGTGTTCTTCTCCTAATTCCTTTTTCATCTCCTCGATAATCATATTAGCAGTCTCTAAATCATCCAGGTTCATTGCCTTATCAAACTCTTTAATCCAATTTACTACCATTTCTGGCTTTTCATTACTGCCTTGACGATAACGTAAAATATCTTCTACAGAATAAGCATATGCATCAGCCAAATAATCTACTCTATGATTATCTGAAATACGAATCAACCGCTCTTGCTTACAAGAAGAGATTACGATCGGTGAGTGTGTCGCAATAATAAACTGAATCTTTGGAAAAGTCTCCTTTAGTGCCTTAATAACATTCCACTGCCACTTGGGATGCAAATGCATATCCAATTCATCAATCAGCACAATTCCTGGAATCTGCCCCAAAGACTCAAAAACATTCGGATTCAAAATTGCTGCCCGATAAGCAATATCCATTACCATCCAAAGAAATGATTGATAACCTGCACTCAAATAAGAAATTGGCATTATCTGGCCGTTCTCTTCATACACCATATCCTCTACTTGGCGGGAATAATAAATTTCCGGACACGTTGGAAGATCATTCATCTTTTGCATAGCAGAAGCCGTCAACTTCTTAAAGGCCTCATATTCCGCAATCTTTGTAGCACTACGGAATGCCTCCATTTCCATTTTCAAGCACCACTCTTTAATCCCTTTTATATCCAAAGAATAATCCAGGCATCCTATATATCCTTGGCGACGATCATTTAGTTTTTCTTTTAACACCGAACCAAAGTCTCCTCGCTTCTGCTGCCACACCCGTGCTTCACTCTGATAGCTAAGGACTGGTAACGTCTCCGACATTCCATTGGTTAATGCATATGCATATTCACAAATAGCACGATCGCTAACCATTGTTTTTGAATTTGGATGTTCGTCTTTTCTCCGTCTAACCCAATGATAATCTTTATTTTCTTCAACATTCAGCGTACATTCTACTTCTGTCGGGATCTGATATTTTAACGCAGAAGATGCCTCTCCCATTTTTACCACTTCAAAGCGTACTTGATCGGATAAAATATTTTTTGAAGGAACACCCGTAATTCCTGCCAGATACCCTCCCAATCCAATTGAAAGAGCATCTAAAACCGATGTTTTTCCAGCACCGTTATCTCCAATCAGCAAATTTATACCTTCTTGAAACTCCAACGTCATATCAGATATTGCCTTAAAATTCTTAATTGTAACATTTTTCAAATACATTTGCAGTCCTCCTGCACAACTACTTTCCATATTTATAGTATAGAAGCTACTGTTCCAACACTTTCCCAATCGCATAAACTGGAATCGTCTCAATCTTTTCTCCATGATCTCCATGTGTCGGTACAGCCCGAAACGCCCTGTCAACAAATCCTTTTTCTTTATAAAAATGCAAAGATCTCGCCCTGTTATCACTGCTCTTTACTTCAATGCCATACCGGATCCGTTCCTTAATCTCATTCAAACCGAAATTTCGACAAACCATAAATCGGTATGGTATAAATATTTTCCTTAATTCCCCCATGGGTATTTCCCTTGGTATATAAAATATAATCTGCTTTCTTCTCCAGCACCTCTTCCATGGTTCGGCTGCTGTTCTTACCAGACTTCACTTCGATGGCATAGGTATGCTGTCCTTTGATGGATTTCACATAAAAATCAATCTCATAATTTCCCCATGTGGCAAAAGCCGGAGTCTCCAGCGCAATTTCTCTTGGAAATGAAATTCGCCGACGTAAATCCAGGAATACAAAATTCTCGTTCACTACTCCCTGTATATCTCCTGACGCACATCCGGTCTGGGTCAAAAAATAGGTTGTCAATCCCAGATCCATAAAAAAGGCTCTGGATTTGGCTTTATAAGACAGTATATCACATCCCGTCAGTTTTCCGGCAAAGCCAATAATCCCAGCGCTGTGCAGCCAATCAATCGCACGATTCACCTCTGCCTTTGAAAGATTGCTGGAATATTCTTTTATGACTATGCTCTGCAGTTCCTCGCTAAAACTATCTGCATCCAGACCCTTTTTCTCTTTTACAAGGATTCTGGCTACGCTGGTAAAGATATTTTCATACGTATCATATTCCAGAATATCCTCAAAATACCGTCTGCTCTCATTAGCAAACAGGTGAACAATCTTTTCCAGAACTGCCTGACACTGCTCGATATTCTTTTGTTCCAGATAAGACAGTACCACAGCCGGATAGCCGCCAATCGTACAGTATATCTGATAAAGTTCTTCCAGTTCCTTGTAAACCGTTTCTCCACTGCCTCCATAAATATCCAGTTGATCGTACAGTTCCCATTTTCCCATTGCTCTTAAAAATTCTTCAAAACTAAGAGTTTGTATTTCAATGGAATCCAAATCTCCTGCTGAATACTTAAACTCCTTATTCAACACTCTACCCAAATAACTTCCTGTTATAATAAAATCACTGGAAAGCTGACGGGTAAATTCACGAACCCGATTATAGATTTCTGCTGACTCCTGAATTTCATCAATAATAACCACTGTATCCGGCGAATCAGTAAAAGATGGCTCATAACGGCGAATTAACTCATATACCGGATTTTCAAAGCGTTTCCCCTGCGTCATTTCGCTCCAGAGTTTTTCATACTGATTTAAGAAAAGTTCTCCTGAAAGTTCCAGAAGATTAATATAGATCTTCTGCTTGTATTCCTTATCTGCAAACTTATTTACAAGATACGTCTTTCCTACCTGACGTGCACCTGATACTTCCAACGTGGAGCGTCCTGCATTTTTCTTCCATTCGAGTAGCTTTTTATATGCCGTTCTTTCCAGTTCAATCCGCATAATTTCACTCCTTTTCCAACACTGTCTCCATTATACCAGACTCTCATACAAATTTATACAGAAATAATTCTGCTATCCTTTAAATGGTATAGAAAAAGACGCAGTTTCCCACGTCTTTTTCAAATGAACCTGTTTTTCTCCACTTTTCATTTTATTTATCCACAAAATCAAATTGTACCCGCCCCACCAGATAAATCGGTACGGTAATTTTTCTGTCAGATGCCCCACCATAGGTATCACCCTTCAGGAAATAGACGGCCTCTACTTTTCCATCCTTCAAAAGTAATTGAGCCGTTTTCCCTTCTGATTTTCCAGCTTTCACTTCAACGCCATACGTTTTATAGTTCTCTCTGCTGTTAATCAGAAAATCAATTTCGCCTTCTTTATACAGGCCAAACATAGGGGCTGTTCCAGAAATTTTTCTGGAACGTACCCGTTTTAATAAATCAATATAAACAAAGTTTTCATTTATGGTGCTGCGAAGCGTCGGCAAATCTGCTCCCACTATATCCAAAAAACTTCTGCATACTCCAATATCCAGGAAGTAAAACCGGCTGTTCGCTGACACATCCGTAGGATTACAGTCATTGGCTTTTCCGCAAAAATCCAGGATATGGGAACGATACAGCCATGCAATGGCCTGATTGATACTCCTTTTACTGAACCGATTGCTTTCCTGTTTATAAACAATTTTTGATAATTCAGAGATTAGATCTTCCGAACCTTTTTTCTCTCTTATCATGGTCTGTGCGACTGCAGGAAGAAGCTGTTCAAACAGATTCATATCCAGAATATCATCAAAATAACCCTGTGATTCCTCAGTAAAAATATGGATCACACGTTCCAGTTCTATCCTGCACGCTTCCAGGCTCTTTGTTTCCAGATATGTTTTCACAACCGCAGGATAACCGCCAATCTGGCAGTAAATATCATAATATCGTTTCAGCTCATCATAGTCCTTATGCGGACTTCCTCCCAGCAAATCTACAGTATCATATAAGTCCCATTTTCCTCCGGCATCCAGAAATTCTTCAAATGTCAGTGTATCCAGCGTCATAATATCCAGATCGCCAACTGGCTGGAAATACTCTTTGGATAAGGTTTTTCCCAGATAACTTCCTGTAACAACAAAATGACAGGAAAATTCTCTGGCAAACTGACGAATCAGAGAATAGACTTTCGCAAAATCCTGAATTTCGTCAATAATAACGATGGTATCTTTTGTGTCCTGAAAACGTCCGTCAAACAATCTCATAGCCTCATGGAGCGGTCGTTCTTTTCTGGGCATTCCAGGCTCCCAGGCTGTGGCCCTTTCCAGACACTCCAAAAACTCCTGTCCTGTTGTCTGCACCATATTGATGTATAAATAAATCGGATAATTCTCCTGTGCAAATTTATTCAGGATATAGGTCTTTCCTACCTGACGTGCTCCCCTAAGTTCCAAAACCTTGTGAGAATCCCGTTTCTTCCAATCCAGTAATTGTTTGTAAATATCTCGTTTTAACTCCATTGGACATTCCTCTCTCTACACTGTCTCCATTGTAACATAACCACAGCATTAAGCGAACCCCTGTTTTATAAAAAGCAAAAACAAATGTACTCTGGCCACCTTACCCGACCCGTTTCCGAATCTGTTCCATATCTTCATGGGATTTTTCTATCATAATGCACCTTCTTCCCAGTCTCAGAGCTGCCACCCCTACTGCTCCGCTTCCGGCAAACTGATCCAGTATTACTTCTCCTTCCCTTGTCAGATACGGGATTAGCTGTTCGCAGAGTTCTACGGGCAGTTCACTTTGATGAATCTTTTGATTTCTGGGAACGGGTTCCACATCAAACATGGTGGGCAGCATCCCTGCCGCCCCACTCATGTAATGAATCCCTCCGTCCTTTTTGATCTTCTTGCTGTCCAGCCTCATGCACCGAGCCTTTCCCTTGGTAAAAATCATAATGTCCTGGCTGTTCTTGGCTTTTCTTCCCGTATTGCTTACAAAACTCCCCTTTTTCCAGCTTACCTTGCTGTAATATTCCAGACCGCACTGGCTGGCAAATTCCTTTATCTGATACAGATACCGGTAATTGCTTTCATTTTCAGCGGGAAGAAATTCCACTAAAAAACATCCGGCTTTTAATACTCTGGCTTTCTCCTGAAAGTCCTCCAGCTCATACCGGAAACATTCATAGTCCGAAAATGAACGGTTTCCCCCTCGATTGGAAAGAATATCCAGCCACGGATGATCCGTAATGATACAGTCTATGCTTTCATCTTCCAGCATATCCAGCCTTCTTCCATCTCCTTCTATCAGCACACATCCGCTCTTCCTGTCCAGTTTTTTCTTCCCTGACTTGATAATGCTCATTTGATTTCCTCCTGTTCGGTTCTCCCTGCCATTACAATCCTTTTTTCTTTTCTCCGATATAAATAAACGGAATCAGACAGCATGTCTTCGGGCGCTACACACTCCCTGTTTACGGTAAATACAATTTCCGCCAAATCTGAAACGGAAACCTCTTCTGTGTATGGAAGCACTAATACTTCATGGCAGCTGGATGGTAGGATAATTAAATCTGACTGAAAACGGTCTGCAATCCCTTCCAGCACATCGGGATACAGCATTGCAACAGCTCCATACGTATGAAATATATTCGACAGCAGGTACATGCCGCCTGTTTCCTGTTCCGTCTCAGCTTCTTCATTACATTCTTCTTCCAAATCGCTCCCTGCCTCTAACGTAAACTGCCGGATTGCCTGTTCCAACGCAGTAAACTGGATTGGAAACCGTCTTCTGGTGTTTTCCAGAGCCAGTGTAAACAGGCTTTCTTCTTCCAGTCCCAATACTTCCGCCTGTTCTTTCCGAATAATCCAGAAAAGCATTCTATCTTCTACTTGCTGCATTGGTACATAATAAACCACCGCCAAATCATAAAACTTCCGATACGGAATCTCTTTTAACAGTTCTTCGTTATTCTTTCGGTTCACCAGACGGCATACCAAATGTTCTTTCACCCATTGAATGTCCAGTGTGCGCTTTTCTGCCTTTTCTAATTTCTGAATTTCCATGTTGTTCCTCCTCGTATAATAAGTTTGTAAGCAAGAAAACAGCTTACAGACTTATTCT
>CAUWCT010000092.1:0-7654 GCA_963557065.1 uncultured Lachnospiraceae bacterium
GGACGCCAGACGCTTCTTGTCCGCTGCAAGCGGGCAAGAAGATGCAAGGCTGAACTGTTACCAATTTTATCCTGTGGTTGGTAATGACATCGTAATTATAGCATTTGGGCAAAAAAAAGAAAAGGGCTAGTACACAGCCCTCTCCTTTACCATCATGGTAGGATAACCATACTGGCGAAGTTTCTGCTCCATCGCCGCCGCATTATCCATGTTTAAAAATGCTCCGACCCGCACCTGATACCATGGTTCCTGATATACCAGAAAAGCCGGAAATCCCTGGGATTTTAACTGTTTTTCCTGTTCTGCGGCAAACCGCCGATCCTGATAAGCACCTACCTGTATCTGATAATATTCCGGCACTGCTGCCTCCTGTTCCCGGATTGTCTTTAAGATGCCCTGGGCGATTGCGCTGGCAACTGCATCGAATTTTTCATCAAAAATCTGATTATCCCGGTCATTGTCAATAAATCCTGCTTCCACCAAAACACCTGGCATCTGGGTCTTCCGAAGAACGGCAAGACCCGGCCGTTCCTGAATTCCCAGGTTGGCGTATCCGGTCAAATCTGCCAGAGACTCATTGATATTTTCTGCCAGCAGATGACGGATTCCTGAATCTTCATATACTAACGACTGCACCCCGGATGCCGTATTGGGCTGGGGCATGGCATTGCGGTGAAGAGAGACAAATAAATCAGCCCCGGATCGGTTGGCAATCTCTGCCTTTTCATAGGGACTGTCATACACATCCCGAACTCTGGTAAGGAGTACGTTCACTCCATTTCTTTCTAAAATCCTTCCCACTGCCAGGGCCAGACGAAGGGTATCGTCTTTTTCCTTTCTCCCCTCATAAATTGCGCCAGGCTCTGCTCCCCCATGACCGGGATCCAGTATGACTGTTTTTTGCTGTTCCAACTGTCCGCCTCCTAGAAAGCTTCTCTTGTTATTCTATTCAGGCGGGAGGGGAAATGATACCATGTGTGTTTAAAAACCTGTCATTGATCCTGTATTTCTTTTGCAATACCGAAAAAGCCTTCTCCACTATAAGAAGCCCATTTTAAATACATCTCTTGATAATTCTGCTTTATAAATTCTTGAATTATACGTAATTCCCTGTCTTTAAGAATTCCTCTATTCTGTAAAAATGTATCTCCATTCTCTTTTACAAAAAGTTTAGCTGATCCTGATTCTGTTAATTTTCTATCGCTTGCATGAACATGCATACATTCAATTATACAATGAGATGTAAAATATAGGTAATAACCTGCAACCTTAAACTCATAATACTTTGGCATCTCATTCCTCCATAAACTTTTTATTTTTCTTGAAATAGTTTTTTACAATTTCTAATTCTATATCATCCATACTTGTCTCAAGAATTTCTCCATTTACAGAAAAAACCGCCGCCCTATCAGGACGATTTAAATTGAGCACCCGATAACTACTTCCATTGTGAGTAAATGCATATCCATTTACAACTACATCTGCTTCATCTGCTACCTTTATGATATCAATCATATGCCACCCTCACTTTCTTTATTGGCGCTAAAAACTCTTCTGCGTCAAAATACAAATTTTTTAAAATAGGAACTAAATCTATATACTCTTCTTCTGCTTTATCATTATGGCTATATTTTGCTGTTACCACTAAATAGCCATGATCCCACTCTTTCACATTGATATACCGTTCTAATGAATATGGAGATTTGAAACGAATCCTGTCATTTCCAAATCTGAAAACTGTGTAATTTTCTTCACTGCTTAATATAGCCTCTTGCTGCACTTTCCTCATCCCCCTATGAAACTTTTATTTTTTCCTGTCAAATTTTCATCATGGTTATTTTTCATTCAATACGGTCAGAGGCGTGTTGCCCCTATACACAGATGCTAAAGATAGAAAATAGCCGCCACTGCTGCGAATCGTGGCGGCATACCGTTTATAACGGTGTAGTTTATTGTTTTTTTAATAGGACCGCTTCTGTGCTTTCCCTTTTTCTGTCCTCAATATATCACACTTGGAATACCGTTTCAAGCGTTTTTTCTACCTGAATCTTCGCATGGCTGAACTGTTACTCTGTAAATTCTGTTTCGATTATTTGTTCTCCCGGATGAATCTGGTATTTTATACATGGAATCCATGTCTGGGGATATAGCAGGTTCGTATTGGGGCTGGCATTAATCA
The DNA here is from genome assembly GCA_963557065.1 of uncultured Lachnospiraceae bacterium. GTDB lineage: Bacteria > Bacillota > Clostridia > Lachnospirales > Lachnospiraceae > UMGS1370. Next base: position 2,180 of record CAUWCT010000092.1, read on the forward strand.
CAGCAGGTTCTCCCGTTCCCTTTACCAAATAGGCATATCCATTCCTTACCAGTTTTATTTGATTTTCTGCATCCCCATTTCCGTTTCCGCAGATCTCCACATCTGTTCCCTCTTTTGGAATCGCCCATCCGCAGTCGTATGCCTCGCATGCAATGGTACTGCGGATGTTGTGAATCCTCTTGTGTCCGCCTGAGATGATTTGTATTCTGGTTTCTATCCGGAGCGCTTCCCCGGCAGACCACTCAGTCACCAGGTTTCCATCTTTTATACCGGATTTTTTAGTCCGCTCTTTCACATGAATCCGGTTATCGTATGCAAATGCCAGCATATGATCCGGAGCGGCTTCTTCCAGAGAATAAAGGGAACGGGAAACACTGAATGCATATTGGCTGGAGTACAGAAATTTTGAATATTTTTCCTCTGTATGCACATGCTGATGAGGCATTTTCCGCCCTGTCACATACGCGTATATGTGTCCATTTATTTTCTGCATCAGCATATCTCCATTAGAAATCACTCTCGGCTCCTTCCATTCAGGGAGAGGCGCCGATTCCATGGACCAAAATGGATACTCCTTTGGAAGGCTTAAACATGCAAAGGCTTTCATTGCCCAGTAGGGAGAGCCAGGTGCATTGTATTGTTCCGACATCAGCAGATTGGGATAGCCATATCCGATAGTCAGAAGATCGGCGTGATCAAAGATAGGCTGCTTCATCCAGAACTGCAGATGTCTCTCAATCAATCCTTTCATCACCGGGAAGGGAAGCGCTTCTACCTCTGCTGCCGCGCACATGGAGAAAAAGGAAACCTGTGCAAAGCGGTAGGTGAGAGAACGTCCATATGCCAGTGCAGAGCCGTCTTCTGAAAACCAGGTAATAAATTCCTTTGCAAATATACAGGCTCTTTCCCGATAAATGCGGCACTGTTTGGGATCTTCCTTCTGCATCAGACGCAGATAAATCAAGCTGTAGTAATGAAAAGCAAAGGATATGTAATAATCTTTCTGGCCGTTTTGTCCATCTACATACCATCCATTTCCTTCATAGCAGGACTCAATATAGTCAATGCTTTCCTTTATGCCTGTCTCGCTGTAGCGCTTTCCTCTGGCCTTTAATGCCAGATTTACCAATATCTTAAAAAACAGCCAGTTGCAGGGCGGAAGTTTATAATGATTAATCTCATACAGCCAGTTCGCCGCCTGATCCTGTTCCCTTTTTGAAAGTGGGTCCCATAATACTTCCGGTGTAAATAAAAGTCCGTATGCAAGAGCAGCCATCTCTACAAATCTCTGATCAATGTCCTGAAATCCTCCCCAATAGTCCTGACTGTCCGGATCTGTCCCTGCCGCCAGTCCCCTGGCATACAACTTTCCAAACTCTTCCCGTTCTCCTCCTCCGGCCCAGTAAGGGACCAGCGCCCAAAGGGGTCTGGCAAACCCTTCTGCCCCCGCTGCTTTTTTATCATATACAGCCGCGGTTACTCCCAGATCCACCTGTGCTTTTCCCTCTGAATAAAATGGGATTAATGGTCTGAGAATGGCAAGCATCAGTTCTTCAAAGTCTTTTTTGCAAGAAAATTTCCATTCCTGTTTCATTGTTTTCCCTTTCCCTTCTGCTCCCGGATAAGCAGAGACTACCAAAACAATCTGTCTTTACCGGCCAGTTTCAAGAGCGCCTCCAAAAGAAAATAATCTGCATAGATCAGATCGGTCTGCTGCTTTTTTTGTCCATGATATGCCACACAGCAGTTTTGTACAATCCCATCTTCCTCTTTATTCCAATTACAGCATGTTTCTGCAAGCGCCTGAATCATCTCCTCTGCAAAACTGCGGTATAACCCCTTTTCTGCTTCCGGCACATGTTCTGCAATTTCCAAAAGTCCGGAGGCGGCGCATGCCCCGGCAGACGCATCATAAATGACAGGTTCCTGGGGCTGTCTGAAATCACACAGCGGAACGTTTCCCGTCCGCGCACAGTTTGCCATAAAATAATGGGCGGTCTTTTTGGCTGTATCCAAATACCTCTTATCCCCTGTATAGCGGTAACTCAATGCAAATCCATACAAGATCCATGCCTGTCCTCTGGACCAGGAAGAATTTTCTGAATATCCCTGTCCTCCCAAAATCCGCTTTAATTCACCTGTCATTGGTTCCAGTTCTGCAATATGCCCGCAGGAACCGTCCTCCCGCACCAGGGTCCTCATTACCGTATCTGCATGGCGCTTTGCCACATAGTAAAAGCGGGTATCCTCAACCTCCTTGGAAGCCCAGTAAAGCAGAGGGATATTCATCATAGAGTCCACAATAATCCATCCCGTACAGTCCTCTCCGGGCTCTACGCATTCCGGATTCCACGCCCTGATATACTGCCCCTCCGGGTGATAACGTCCCGCCAGGACGCTGGCTGCCAAAAGCCCTCTGCTTCTTGCTTCTTCATTTCCGGTCAGCCGGTAATCTGCCACAGCGCTATGGAGCCACATAAACCCCACATCATGGTGCAGTCCATTAAAGCCATAAAGGGCTTTATCCAGTTTTTTTTCAATTTGTTCTGCACTTTCACGATATTTGCCGTCTCCTGTCAGCAGATACAGTTTCCACAAAATCCCCGGCCAAAATCCATTTGTCCACCAGTAAATGTCTTTTTGCGCATAGTCTGTCCCATATATTCCATTTTCACTCCAATAGGGGATCTGATCCTTTACCCGCATGTGTTCTGCTTCCAGTTTGCACTCCATTTTTTTTAACAGCTGCTGTACCCATTCCTGCATCGTTCATTCTCCTTTTTCAGATATTTTTTATGATCCGTCAGAACCTTTTGTTCTGATTCCAGTATAACGAAAAACCTTTCAAAAAAAAATGGAGAATTTCCTACTATAATGTATGATTTTTCACTTATTCGCTTTATCCAGGTGCTTATTTTACATCATTTTACATATTTTTACATGGACTCTTATTTTTTTATTTGTATAATTCAAATAATTCCATTATATTAACAGATGTTCCATTTTTTATTTTGCTCCCTTCCCCTATAATAAAGCCATCTTAGCACCAGCAAACGTGCAAAAACAAACCAAGAAAGGAACAACACTATGAAAAAGAAGTTTCTCAAAAAATTAGCAGCGGTTTCCTGCATTACCGCATGCACCGCCGGACTTTTAGCCGGCTGCGGCAGCAACAGCAACGCTCCTGCCGAAAGTACCGCAGCTGCTTCCTCCAGTTCCGGCGATGCTTCCGGCAGCGCCGCTTCTGAGGAACAGGTAGAAATCACATTTACCGTATGGGACTATGAAACAACCGACTACTGGAAGGTGCTGGTAGAAGCTTTTGAAAAGGAAAACCCGGACATCAAAGTAAAGGTCATTGACATCGGAAGCACTGACTATGATACGAAAATCCCGGTACTCTTATCTTCCGGCGATACCTCCGATGTTATCACCATCAAGAGTATGCCCATTTATACCAGCCTTGTAGAGAAAAATCTTCTGATGCCTCTGGATGATAAAATTGCCGAAAGCAATCTCGATATGTCTCCTTATTTAGGTTCTGACGAAGGCATTCGGATGAACGACCAGTTATATGGCCTGCCGTTCCGCAACGACTATTATCTGCTATACTACAACAAAACCATCTTTGACAATGCCGGAGTGGAATATCCTACCAATGACATGACCTGGGATGAATATCGTGAACTGGCTAAAAAACTGACTTCCGGAGAAGGCAACGATAAGATCTACGGCGCTTATTTACATACCTGGCCGGGTTCTCTCTACCGCTGGGGACTGGATGCAGAACATTCCATGGCTGACGGCAATTATGAATTCTTAAAACCGGTTTATGAACACTTCCTGGCTATGCAGAATGAAGACAAAACCGCAATGGATTACAGCACTTTAAAGATGGGCAATATCCACTACAGCGGTCCGTTCTATAAAGAACAGGTAGCAATGGAGCCAATGGGAACCTGGTTTGCCAACATGATTATCAATACCAAAAATAAGGGCGAAACCTCTGTAGAATGGGGCGCTGTCAAGGCTCCTCACTTTGAAGGACAGGACCCCAATGTGGCAGTCAGCAACCCAACTCCTATCGCCATTAATAAAAATGCCGCTCACCCAGAAGAAGCATGGCGTTTTGTAGAATTTATGTGTACAGAACCTGGAGCAGACATCCTGGCAAGCCTTGGCACTCTTCCTGCATATCAGAATGAGAAGACTATCAGCACTCTTGTCAGTGTAGAAGGCATGCCGGAAGGTTTCGCAGAAGCCATTGATGTAGATTCCTTTGTACTTGAATGTCAAATGACGCCTGCAGCAGGCGCTATTGATCAGGTGATTTCTGAAGAACATGATTTGATCATGCTTGGCGCTGAATCCATTGATGATGGTCTTGCCAATATGGGAAAACGTGTTCAGGAACTTTTGAACAAATAATCAGCATTTAAGAACATGACCGGACGCAGCATATCAGATCGCTTCTATCTTGCGTCCGGTCTTTCTTTTTTAAACAGAAGGAGGGAATGCTTTTTAGCAGACATTATGAATAAACGCGCTATTAAAAACAATGTCACTGCATACTTATTTTTACTTCCAAATTTTTTAGGCTTTTTAGCTTTCACACTGATTCCTATTGTTTTTTCCATGGTATTGGGGTTTATGGAATGGGATTCCGCCAATCCTATGGTATTTGTAGGCCTTGACAACTTCAAACGGATGCTCACCGATGAAACCTTTAAGATTTCTTTATGGAATACTATTTACTATGCTGTTTTCACCGTTCCATTGACTATGGCAGCTGCATTGGGGCTGGCTCTTATCCTGAATCAGAAACTAAAAGGAACCAATATTTTCAGAACGATTTTCTTTTTCCCCCATGTCGCTTCTCTCGTTGCCATTGCTGTCGTATGGAACCTTCTGTTTCATCCTACGCTGGGTCCCATCAACAATATTTTAAGAGCCGTCGGAATTGATAACCCCCCTGGCTGGACGGCTTCTGTTGACTGGGCCATGCCGGCTGTCATTATTGTAAGCATCTGGAAAAGTATGGGATATTACATGGTTCTTTACCTCTCAGGTCTCCAGTCAATCCCGGCAGAACTTTATGAAGCAGCAAAAGTAGACGGCGCCAACCGCTTCCAGCGTTTTAAGCACATTACGCTTCCTATGCTGACTCCTACTACTTTCTTTGTCAGCATCATGCTTACCATTGCCTGCTTTAAAGTTTTTGACCTGATTTCAGTTATGACCAACGGTGGTCCTGGACGGGCAACCAATGTACTGGTACTCGATATTTATAACACTGCATTTATCAATTATGAGTTTGGTTATGCCAGTGCAATTGCTATGGTATTGTTTGTCATTGTACTTACCATCACGATTTTCCAGTTCCGCACAGAGAAAAAATGGGTCAGCTATATGTAGCCATAAGGAAAGACTAACTATTAAAAGTCAAGTCTAAAATGAAAGTTTTTTGAATGAATT
>CAUWCT010000093.1:0-7354 GCA_963557065.1 uncultured Lachnospiraceae bacterium
GGAAAGACACATCAAAATCTTTTTCAAAAGGTTCTTGACATATCACCAGAATGCTGTTTTGAGCTACAGCGTATTATATAGTTTCATAATCTCTTCTCTGGTCCCCAAACCTTCGGAAAAAGCAGTGGCTCCGCCTGCTGCAGTTCCCAGCTTTAATGCATATTCATAGTCTCCGGTATTCAGATAACCGGCCAAAAATCCAGCTACCATAGAATCTCCGGCTCCTACGGAATTTTTTACAGTTCCCCTGGCAACATCCTGCTGATATACCGTTCCATCTTCCGTTATTAAGAGAGCTCCATCCCCTGCCATAGAAACCAGGACGTTTCTGGCTCCCATATCCTGAAGGCGTTTTGCATATTCTTCGATTTCTTTCTTATTATGAAGCGTTACGCCAAACATATCTTCCAGTTCGTGATTATTGGGTTTTATCAGAAATGGATGATACTTTAATACATTGAAAAGAAGTTCTTTTTCTGCATCCACTGCTATCCGGATCTCTTTTTCTTCCAGCCTGGCCATAATTTTCTCATAGATCCGGTCATCCATAGAGGAGGGAATACTGCCGGAAAGCACCAGTACGTCACCTTTTTGCAATTTGTCCAGTTTTAAAAACAACTCGTCTGTATCGTCCTGGGTAATAACCGGTCCCATACCGTTAATTTCGCTTTCCTCATTGGATTTTAACTTCACATTAATCCGCGACATTCCTTCTTTTACCCGGATAAAATCCGAAGAAAATCCCATTTTTTTGACACCGCGCTCAATTTCATCTCCGGTAAATCCTGCTATAAATCCCAGCGCCGTAGTTTCCAGTCCCAGATTTTCCAAAATTCCAGCTACGTTAATTCCTTTTCCGCCGTAAAAAATCTGTTCACTATAAGTGCGGTTCACAGTTCCTGCAGTAAAATCCTTTACTCTTACCACATAATCCAACGCCGGATTAAAGGTTACTGTGTAAATCACTCCTATCATCCCTTTCGTAAATTATGAAATTTATTTTCTTCATCTGTCCCAATCATAGCACGATTGTTTTATTTCGTCAATATAATTTTTAAAGAAATTTTATTTCTTATACCTGTTTATCTGGCCGGATAGCATTTTCGTGACGCCGGATATGGGCCGGCGCATTCTTTTTGCTTACAAACAGCAGAAGATACAGGGTTTCAATCACTAACATGGCAGGAATTCTGGAAAACCAGAACTCGCCGGTCAGAAGTTTTTCCCTGGTAGCCGTAATAATCCGGTAGTCGCTGGTTAATGCTAACGGAGAGGATGCGTTGTTGGTAATCACAATGACCCTGGCTCCATTTTCATGGGCGCCTTCTGCCAGTGTCAGAAGCCGTCTTGACATACCCGAATTTGAAATAATCAGCACAACGTCCTGCGGCCCCAGATTATAGGTATAGGCCATCTGTGCCTCCCAGATCGAACTGCAGGATGCGCTGATTCCCAGCTGATTGAACTTAAAAGCGCCGTCCATGGCTACTGGTATGGTATTTCCGACTGCTGCAAACTGGATGGTACGGGCGCTTTCCAATATCTTTAAAATCGTCTCTAAATTGTCTGGTTCCAGCATCCCGATGGTTCCGGTCATTTCCGCTATTTTATTCGCTAAAATGTTCTGCAGGGCCTGTGGGAGATTTCCTCTGTCAATTTCATTGGAAACCTGGAGACTATCCCTCTCTTCTTCCATAATTTCTTTTGCTAACGCCATCTTCAGGTTCTGATACCCTTTAAATCCACAGCGGCGGCAGAATCGGGAAACCGTAGCATCGCTGGTTTTGCTGGCTTTCGCCAGTTCTGCAACCGTCATCTCCACCGCTTCTTTTTTATGATTTAAAATGTAGTCTGCAATCTTCTTCTCTGCTTCAAAAAACTGCTCATAAGATGCGCAGATAATATCCATAACGCTCCGATTACTCATTTCGCATTCTCCTCTTTTCATGTAATTTTTTTTCATACTTTTATGGTAACACAAACCGTTTTTAAATTCCAGTTTTTTGCTGATTTTTTCTTGCCCCGTCTTTTGTTGTATGTTATAATAAGCAGGCCGAAAACTGTTTCGGGTATTCTTTTCATTATCGTTTTAGTAAAGTGAGGTGACATTATGGACGGCAGTAGTTGTAGTCGAAGTAACGGCAGGGGTTTCCTGCGGAATCAAATGACATACGGCCAAAAACCGTCCATTTTTTGATTCCCGCTTTTGATTTTATTTGAAAACCACTGTCTGTTTCGAACGCTGCGCTGCATCATCAGACAAGCGCGGTACCTGTGCAGGAAACCGTCAGTGGTTTTTTTATGCCCTTTTCCTGCATTCGTCCGTCTGTCTGAACTTCAACAACCAGAATGAACAGGAGGAACAGACATGAAAAAAAATAATGAACTGTTTAATGAAAACGCCGTATTGGCGCTGCATCCAGACTATAAGGCAGAGATCGCCAGGATTGTCCGCAGCAATCTGGCGCCCAGGGCAAAGCAGGAACAGCTGTCAGATTACCATGAAAATGACATTGCCGCTGCCTTAGATTTATTAAATAAAGAAGAACGCATACGGCTCTATCATCTTTTAGATACGGAGACGGCAGCCAATGTGCTGGAATATTCTGACAACCGGAACCTCTATCTCAATGAACTCAGTATCCGACAGCGGATTCCGGTCCTCCAGCAGCTGGAGATTGCATCTGTAACCGATTATCTGGAACGATTGGAAAAACCAGAGCGCAGCACGCTTCTGGATTTAATCGATGAGGATACCAGAAGGGAAATTTCCCTCCTGAATTCCTTTAATGAAGAAGAAATCGGAAGCAAAATGAGTACAAATTACATTGCATTCCAGGATGATACCAGCATTTCCCAGGCTATGAGCGAGCTGATCCAGCAGGCGGCAGAGCACGACAATATCTCAACCCTTTATGTCATTGACAAATGCGGAACCTATCTGGGCGCTATTCACTTAAAAGACCTGATTATTGCCCGTAAAGATACGGATCTTAGTTCTATTACGATGACCTCTTATCCTTATGTATATGCCAACGAACAGATCGAAGATTGTATCAGCCGCATTGTGGGTTACTCGGAGGACTCCATACCGGTTCTGGATTCAGACAATAAGCTTCAGGGCGTGCTCATTTCCCAGGATATTACAGAACTTGTTGATGAAGAAATGGGCGACGACTATGCCAAACTTGCCGGTCTGGCGTCGGAAGAAGATTTAAATGAACCGTTGAGGCAGAGCATCAAAAAACGGCTTCCCTGGCTGGTTATCCTGCTGGGGCTTGGGCTCATCGTATCCAGCGTAGTAGGTATTTTTGAAGGTGTTATTGCCAGCCTTCCGCTTATTATCGCGTTTCAGTCCCTGGTTCTGGACATGGCCGGCAATGTCGGCACCCAGTCTCTTGCGGTTACCATCCGCGTATTAATGGACGAAAACATCAACAGCAGACAGCAGCTCCGGCTTATAGGAAAAGAGGCACGCGTAGGACTGGTAAACGGAATGATTTTGGGATTGTTATCCTTTGTGTTTATTGGACTGTATTTAACAGTATTGAAAGGCCAAACTGCAATTTTATCTTTTTCCGTATCCTTCTGCACCGGACTCGCCCTGCTTGCCGCCATGCTTTTATCCAGTCTTTCCGGAACTGTGGTTCCTCTTATATTTAAAAAAGTGAACATTGATCCGGCAGTTGCCTCCGGTCCATTGATCACTACGATCAATGATTTAGTAGCCGTTGTCTCCTATTACGGACTGGCCTGGCTTTTGCTGATTCACACACTGCACCTGTAAGGAGGACTTTATGAATTCTCTTTTGCTTCTCTGCGCTTTTGCCATATTTGCCTGCATTGCCGGAAGCCGCCTGTCCCGCCGTCTGGGCATCCCCACTCTGTTTATCTTTATTGCTTTGGGGATGTTGTTTGGATCTGATGGTATTTTTAAAATCGAATTCGCCGATTATCATTTAGCAGAGCAAATTTGCTCTGCTGCTCTGATAATCATTATGTTCTATGGCGGCTTTGGCACAAACTGGAATGCTGCCCGCCCAGTTGCTCTTCCTTCTGTCCTTTTAAGTACGCTGGGCGTCTTGATTACCGCTGGACTTACTGGCCTCTTTTGCTATTTTGCTTTAAATCTTCCCTTACTGGAAGGCCTTCTCATTGGAGCCGTTTTGGGCTCCACTGATGCTGCCTCTGTATTTTCCATTCTGCGATCCAAACAGCTTAATTTAAAATACGGCACCGCATCCATGCTGGAAATCGAAAGCGGGAGTAATGACCCGTTTGCCTATATGCTGACCATGATCATTCTCTCTGCCATGGGAGGGGCGCTATCTCCAACCCAAATTATCAGCACTATATTTTCCCAAATCTTTGTAGGGCTTGCTGCCGGCGTTCTCATTGCATGGACAGCGGGAATCATTATGAAACAGGTACATTTTGGGGAAAACGGACTGGATTCCATCTTTCTGACAGGAACCGCCCTGGCTTCTTATGCAATTCCGTCTCTGCTTGGGGGAAATGGCTATCTCAGCGCTTATTTAGCCGGAATCCTTTTAGGCAATAACCCGGATATTCCAGGGAAAAAAGGGCTGGTCAATTTTTTTGATGCCTTAAATGGAATGATGCAGATGTTGATTTTCTTTCTTTTAGGGCTTTTAGTTTTTCCCTCCCAACTGGGAACCTATTTTCTCCCCGCTCTAATGACCGCCCTGTTTTTAAGCTTTATTGCGCGTCCCGCTGCCGTATTTCTTTTGCTGTCGCCTTTTAAAACTCCATTTTGCCAGAAGCTTTTAGTTTCCTGGACTGGGCTTAGAGGCGCTGCTTCCATTGTTTTTGCTATTACAGCCGCTGTATCTCCAAATTACGGCAGCGACACTGTCTTTCACATTGTATTTTGCGTTGTTTTGTTATCTATTTTGCTTCAGGGAAGTCTCCTTCCCTTTGCAGCAGCCAAAACCTCTATGCTGGACGAAAATGAAAACGTACTGAAAACTTTTACCGACTATTCGGAAGAAACGGGAGTTCAATTTATCAGTCTGGAACTTGGATCGGATCACCCCTGGATTAACTGCAGGATTCAGGATGTCTCCATGGTTCCCGGCCTTTTAATCGCCGCTGTTTTACGGGATCACACTGCCATCATGCCCAAAGGCAGCACCTGCCTAAAAGCCGGGGATTCTCTTATTGTTGCTGCTAAAGAATACAAGGGAAACGCAGACCTAGAACTCAGCGAATTAGAAGTGACGGCTGGCAGCCATTTGATTGGAATGAAACTAAAAGAAGCCGACATAAGAAAAAACTCTCTGGTTGTTTTAATCCAAAGGCAAAACAGCGAACTCATTCCAGACGGCGATACAATCCTCCGCACTGGCGACATATTGGTGCTGTACAACTCCCATGCCGGTTGTATATGATCGGAGAAACAGGCATTTTTCGCCTGTTTATAGGGGGGCAATGCTTTCTGGTACAACGAAATCTAAGTTTCTGCTATATTGACGTAGAATAGTTGTTCCATATGCAGGGCGCAACAAAATCGAGCAGGGGAGATTATTTTCTCCCCTCTCACACCACCGTACATGCCGTTGGGCATAGAGCGGTTCAACATAACTTTAAAGCATGACGCTCATTGTAATAATCCAGACAGCTAACGATTCCTTCCCTTGTTAAAACTTTTTTGGATGTAGCACTTACTACACACGTCTTAGTGGCTACTCAATAGTAGCGGTCTCCGCAATACGCTGTGTTTCTCGCCAAGCCTTTTCCGATTCCTAACTTCTGCAAGCCCCATTGCCGTTTCTTCGGTACTTTCCACTGTTTCCAGATGATAATCCGAAGCCTTGTCCTTAAATGTGCGTCAATCTCTGCCATTGCTGTTTTCACAGTGGAGTTATGTCAATACTTTGGACACAAAAAGCTGAAAGACTATGCCATCTTTTGTATACTGGCTTCCACCTTCTTTTAGAACGTAGATATAGGTAATATCAGTACTTTTGCCATAGCCGCTGAACCCGCTTCAGGCTGCAAGGAACGCCCTCGCTGTTTAAGAAGCGGCAGATTTTAACGCCCGTTATCGGCTATGATATAGCTGATAACGGGATTTTCTGTCATTAGTCATTTTTTTCTTCTGTGCTGGCAACAAGACGGTCAAAATCACTTTGATACAAACGGTCTTGTATTACACGGTACTGCTCAAATTCACTTTCCGCAAAGGCTTTTGCGATTGCGGCTGTAACTTTACCCTTGTTTTGCAAGATTTCCGCATCGTTGAATTGCAGGAACGCATCCAATTTGGAAGCCCAATCTGCCATCGTCATGGGAATATGCCGCCGTGCCTGTCTTGTAGCATAGTCCAGATACATCGTGACAATCTCGTTTAACTCTTGTATTTCGCTCTTAGATAAGTAATTCTTTGCAATCGACACATCTGCTTTTACGATTTTTCCATCAGGAGCGTTGCGCCATGAGGTTAATCCCATATGTTCTTTTGTGTGGTCTGCTCTTGCTACAATGACTTCCGCTGCGGTATTTCCGTGAACGGCATAGTGCATCTTATTCTGCACGGTCGCAAAGAAATTTTTCGTGATCTGGCTATCAAGGGAATAATCGACGGCAGTAGCATAGATGTCTGTAATCTTTTGATAGAAACGGCGCTCACTAGCTCGAATTTCCTGTATCTCAGAAATTAAGTGTTCAAAATAATCCTCATCGAAGATTTGACCATTAATCAATCTACTCTTATCTAAAACATACCCTTGCTTCGCAAAGGTATCCAGCACTTTTGTTGCCCATTGCCTGAATTGTGTTGCCCTGCCGGAGTTGACACGGTAGCCAACGGCAATTATTGCAGATAGCGAATAAAACTTATATTGATAGGTTTTTCCGTTATCCGCAACTTGTGCAAAATTTGCACAAGTTGATTCTTCGGACAATTCGCCGCTTTCATAGATGTTTTTCAAATGTTTTGTGACAACGCTTCTGTCCACATCGAAAAGCTGTCCAATCGCTTTTTGTGTCAGCCACACATCATGCTCCTGAACACGAACTTCAATCCCATCCTCGTGGGCATCTTTTGTAAATACAAGAAAATCCACCGTGCTGTTTCGAATCTGCAACTTTGTATTCTTGTTTTTAGCCATTATGTATCACCATCCAATCATTCCTTATCGGAGCTGTTTTTTCTCGCTCTGCTTTTGTAAACATTATGCTTATTCTTACACTGAGGGCTACAAAATACAGTGCTTGGTCTTCTTGCAATAAAAGCTTTCGCACAATGTTTGCAAAGCTTAATCGGGTTTTCACTGTCTGATGTTGTATCATAAAAGTTGACACCCTATTCTCAAGGATTTTGATATATAAT
>CAUWCT010000094.1:0-7052 GCA_963557065.1 uncultured Lachnospiraceae bacterium
TCTAACCATATGGATATAAAATTAACTAAATGACATTGATGGCTGAACTGTTACAGGATATTAGCACACAATCTTAATTCCGGTATCGTATTTCTTGTCATCTACAATTACACGAATATCGTATTCACCCTTTAATCCAATCTTGTTGACATTGGTCTTGGTTACCCGCTCATCCGACTCTAAAAAGCTGCCGCAGCACATGGCTTTCAGAGGACTTGCAGCAGTGGAAATATAATAGCGGTGAACTTCATCCCCCTGCTCACAGACAAGCATTGCCAGCTGGCCTTTTTCAAAGGTGGCATGGAAGATAAAGCGATCAAATTCTTCCTCAATGCTGGCAGCATATTTGTCCGGAAGCAGTTCTCCATTGTATTCTGCCGGAATCTCAGTGTCAAACTCTTTGGTCACTCCCAGTTCTCCCACAATCTGCCCTTTTCCTAACTCTAATACTTCATTTTCGCCGTAAAGCTTCATCTTCTCCGCACGATAATAGTTGCCCTTTGCGTGAAGCCGCATCATCGGCTTGTTATCACAGATCTCAACCGTAATCGACTCTAAACTTCCGCCCAGCAGCGGCTCATATGCACCCAGCCCCTCTGATATTTCTCCGTCTTTATTATAAGCAATACCGCCGGAATGTACCATATAATGGCCTTCTCCATAATACTCTACATTGCAGATATAAGGAGAGAAAAATTCTGCGCCTAAATCTTTTCCATACTCCCACACCTGCTCAATGGTCATCTCTTTGGTGTTGATGCGGTAACGGACGCCTCTGGAATAATTATTCTTTGCAGCCAGGAACTTTTCTTTGTTCTTGGAACCCCAATGATGGTTGTCAAAGCACATCACATCGCCGTTTGGAGTAATCAGACAGGCATGCTGCTCATACTGCCAGCCAAAATTGTTGCCGATTGGCTTAAAGAAGTATTTATCTACCATCTCTTTGGGCCAGCCTTCCGGATCGCCGATAATCCAGTTTAACTTGCCGGTCTCAAAGTCAAGGTTGATCATGGCATCCACATGGCGTCCTGAGAAGGTAAGAGAATTGGTATTTTCGTCATACCAAACCGCATTGTTGTGGAACCAGTCTCTTTCAGACCAGCTTCCGCTCTTTCCCAAACCTGGTTTGATCACATTTTTGTAATCCCAGGTCTTTAAAATTGCACCGGTTTTTCTGTCAATGAGAACGCACATATCTTCTACCGTATCGGAACGCAGATCCTCGGTTAAACACAGCAGATTTCCATCCGGCATCTCAAATGCGTCGTGATGAGATCCGCCGAAAATCTTGTATTCTTTGTAAATCTTACCGCACAGACTGACCTCATACAGACCGGACATATAGTAAGGCATCTGAATCAGGCGATCCGTTCCCATCAGAATATGGCCGTTTTTCAGGCGTTTCATATCAAATACGCACTTAATATTTAAGCACCATCTGAGATCACCGGCATAGTCGTAGGCAGTTGCCTTTTCGCCGCTGGACGGGGTTAAGAAAATGCAGTTGTCCTGCATATACTGCGGAGTCGTATCCATAGAATATACAAATCCGTTGCCGCAGTCCGGTTTTCCCATTTCAATCTCCACTACATGGGAATCGCCCCTGTATTCCCGAAGTTCTACTTTATTGGTATACTCCGGATACAGTCCCATAATCGGCAGCACATGCTCCTTTGCCTTTGGGAATGTGTGAGTAATATTGCCTTCTTTCGTCTTTCCAAATACAGTTACGGTTACCGCGGTCTCCTCTTCTGTGCAAAATGCAATAACTGCAGTCAGAGGCGCAATAAAATAGAAATTGGTGCGGACAATGGGATTGTGAATCGTGTAGCTTCCTGAACGCAGTTCTTTTAACAGTTCTTCCTCTGCTTTTGCCTGACGCTCAATCAAATGTTCCTGAAAGGTATAACTTGCTCCTGCCATAATCATTCTCCTTCTTTTTTTATTCCAGCTTACCACTGCTCCCCGTTTTTTGTCTTAGCCTGGACTAATTTGCACTGCCAAAATCGGAACAATTCAGGATTACCATGGTTCTTCCCTGATCTTCCGAAACAGACAGACCGTACTCTTCTATGTCAAAAAACCTCCATTCTTTTTCCAGTTCTTCTGCCTGCAGTTCTTCATAAATCTGCTGGGCTGTCTCCTCCGGATGGGGATATTCAGCCATCTCTCCCAAAGTCTCTGCCGCCCATCTGGCCGCTTCAAAGGCATCTTCCCTTTCTTCCATATCTATTTCCAGCCAATGAAGTTCCCCGGATACAGTATCATAATTCATGTAAATCGCTGTCTTATAATTCATTTCTTCTGCCTCCTCTTTCTGAAGAAAACAGGTATAATACTGATCATAGGAAGTCAGATATTCCCCTTCTGTATAGGCAGGATATATAAAATTTGTGCCGGACTGTATAGTATCGTAAATCAGCAGTTTTTTCTCGTCCAGATATCCGGTGAGTTTTTCTAAAAACGCTTCCTGCGTTACCGGGAAATGGCATTGGGTGTTGCATGGTTCTCCCATCTCAATCACCTCAGCATCCGACAATTCAGAGATGTCATCTATACTCCACTCATCTTCCGCTGTTTCCCAGTTCTCCTCCGAATCTTCTGTATCCCATTGAATTTCTTCTGCACTTTCTACTGCCTGTCTGGTTTCCCGCTCCAGTATCGGATTCCATGCCAGCTCTGAAACAGCATAGGATACCAGAATCAAAATAATATCCGCTGCCAGCCATATCCCCACCACAATCAGAATGATTTTCCAAAGCGGTCTTCTTTTTTTCCTGGGACTGTCTGTATTTTTGCGATCACTGCCTGTATTCTTTTTTGATTTAGAACTTTTTGCTGCTTTCTTTGAACTTTTTTTTGCTTTCTTTTCCTGCAAATCCAGACTTTCAGTCCCACTGTTCTGGTTTAAATAAACGTCTGCCGGCTCCGAATGGTAATCGCACCCCGTCTCCCATTCCGGATGGCGTTCGTTTAAATAGTAGGCAACATCCCATTCTACTGGATTTTTCACAATCTTATGGCAGAAAGGGCAATAATTTCCCTTTAATTTTCCATCACATACAGGACAAATTTTTTGCTTCATAGACGCCTCCTCCTTGTAATAAAAATCCCTTTTATTATTGTATCATACCCCCTTCCCGGTGTCTATTTTATTTGAGATTGTTACTTTTTTAACATAAAATCATAAAAAACTTGCTTTTTTTCCAAACTGCTGGTAAAATGCAACCAACTGCTTTGGCATAAGCCAAATGTGTGCACGATAATACATATAAGGAGATTCCCTATGGAACAGACAGGAGTCAAAGCATTCTTAAAACGTAAGAATGTCAACATCACCGTCCAGACCTATCTCATTGATGCATTGGGTTCCATGGCATTTGGCTTATTCGCATCTCTTCTGATAGGCACAATCTTCGCCACGCTCGGCGACAAAACCCAGATTCAGGCATTTATTGTAATCGCAGATTACGCAAAAAGCGCAACCGGAGCTGCCCTTGGCGTGGCTATCGCCTATGCCTTAAAAGCGCCTCAGCTGGTGCTGTTTTCAGCAGCCACTGTCGGAATTGCCGGCAATGCCCTTGGCGGCCCTGTAGGCGCTTTAGTTGCAACCATTGTGGCAACGGAACTTGGAAAACTTGTATCTAAAGAAACCAGGGTCGATATTTTAGTTACCCCCGGCGTTACCATTATTTCCGGCGTATTAATCGCTCAGTTTGTCGGCCCCGGCGTGGCTGCGTTCATGGACGCATTTGGCATGATGGTAAAAACCGCTACAGAAATGCAGCCTTTCTTTATGGGTATCCTTGTTTCCGCCCTGATTGGCATTGCCCTGACCCTTCCTATATCCAGCGCTGCCATCTGCATTGCCCTGACCTTAGACGGACTGGCCGGCGGAGCAGCTACAGCAGGATGCTGTGCCCAGATGGTGGGATTTGCTGTATTAAGCTTTCGTGAAAACGGAGTGGGCGGACTGTTAGCCCAGGGCCTTGGCACATCCATGCTTCAGATGGGAAATATTGTAAAGAATCCGAAAATCTGGATTCCTCCGACCCTTGCCTCTATGGTTACCGGCCCCATTGCAACGGTTGTCTTCCAGATGACCAACATCCACACTGCATCCGGCATGGGTACCTGCGGGCTGGTTGGCCCTATTGGCGTATATACCTCCATGGGCGGCGGCGCCAATATGTGGCTGGCAATTCTTCTGGTCTGCTTTGTTCTCCCTGCTGTACTCACCTGGATTTTCGGGGGAATGTGCAGAAGGCTTGGATGGATTAAAGACGGCGACTTAAAATTAGATCTGTAAACACTGCGAATAAAAGGCGCACCGTTCTGCCCGGCTTTCCCGGACAAAACGGTGCGCCTTTTAAGATTTTTCAGCCTTCAAATCCTACACTGTGTAAGAATTTTCCAAAATCCTGACGTCCTTTTTCTGTGCATTTATAAACGCCTGCATCTTCCAGCACTCTGGCAAATACCAGCCCCACTTCTTCCTGCAGAATCTCATCTATGGTTTCTCTGGTAACTTTTTCGTATTTGGGCAGGAACTCTTCTACCCAGTCGGCGTGTTTTGCCAGAGTTTCATTGTCTCTGATATTCTTTCCTTCTATAATATAGTCAGCCAGATCCGCCAGTTCTGTCTTTAATCTGGATGGCAGTACCGCCAGTCCCATTACTTCAATCAGACCAATATTTTCCTTTTTAATGTGATGAAGCTCCTGATGAGGATGGTATAATCCCAGAGGAAACTCTTCTGTGGTAATGTTATTTCTAAGAACCAAATCCAGTTCATAGAGTTCCCCATTCTTTCTTGCAATGGGCGTAATTGTATTATGAGGTTCCCCATCTGTCTCAGCATAAATATATGCATCCTCATCCGTATAGGATCTCCATGCCAGGAGAATTTTGTCTCCCAGTTCAATCAGACGATCCGAATCCGCACAGCGAAGGCGCAGAACTGACATAGGCCAGTGAACAATTCCGGCTTCTACATCCTCAAATCCTTTCATCGTAAAGAACTGTTCAATCGGCGCTTTTGCCATGGCAAAGGTATAATGGCCTCCCTGGAAATGGTCGTGACTCAAAATGGAACCGCCAACAATAGGCAAATCCGCATTCGATCCCAGAAAATAATGAGGGAACAGCTTTACAAAGTCAAACAGTTTGGTAAAGGTAGCTTTTTCAATCTTCATCGGAATGTGCTCGCCATTAAATACAATGCAGTGCTCATTATAATACACATAGGGAGAATACTGGAATCCCCACCGGGAATCATTGATTGTTATCGGGATAATTCTGTGATTATTTCTGGCCGGATGATTGGCTCGTCCCGCATATCCCTCATTTTCCCTGCACAAAAGACACTTTGGATAACCGCTCTGCTTTGCTGACTTTGCCGCTGCAATGGCTTTTGGATCTTTTTCCGGTTTTGACAAATTAACCGTAATATCCAGTTCGCCATAAGGGGTAGACGTTTTCCATTTCATATCCTTGCATACCCGATACCGGCGGATATAATCAGAATCCTGGCTCAATTTATAGTAGTAATCCGTAGCTTCTTTTGGAGAATTGTCATAATGCTTCCAAAACTCATCAATTACCTGGCTGGGACGGGGCATTAAACAATTCATCAGACGGGTATCAAACAAATCCCGATATGTAATACTGTTCTCTAAAAGCGCCCCGTTCTCACAGGCGGCATCCATTAATTCTTTTAAAATCCCTTCCAGATTGTCAGACTCTACCTGGCCCTTGGGCTCTTCGTACTCGTCCATCTTCATTACATCCAGAATCTGATTGGTTGCATAAATGCGATCCGCCTCTGTAATCAGGCCGGTCTTTAAGCCATATTCTACCAATCCCTTAATTGCTTCATATACCATGATAGTTCCTCCTGGTCTTAAAATTGCAGGGTTCTTGCCCAGACTTATTTTATTATACCTGTTTTTCAGATAGAAAACAATGTAGTTTCTACGTATTTTTTAATGCGGCCTGTAATAATTCCCCCCAGAATTCCGATACACGCTCCTGCCCCAGTTCCGGCTATAAGAAGCGCCGGAAAATACACAAAAACGGAACGGTCCAACACCATTGCCGCTGCCAGCAGCTGGCCCAGATTGTGGGCAGCGCCCCCTAAAATACTGACTCCAACCGTATGGAACAGATGATATTTTTTGCATAAAATCATAACCGCAAGGCTTAAGATGCCCCCTGAAAGTCCGTAAATCATAGAGGAAAAACCTGCTCCAAACAATATGCTGGAGAGCACAATCCGAATCAGGCTGATGCAGATTGTTCCAGGCGTTCCTATGGTGTAGAGTCCTACCACTGATACCAGATTGGCCAGTCCCAGCTTTACTCCCGGAACCATCAGATTTACAGGAAATAAGGATTCTATATAGCTGAAAATAAACGCCAGAGAAATCAAAATTCCATACAGCGCTGTTTTTTTTGAATCCGGCATATCATTAACCCCTTTTCTTTTTTATTTACAACCCTTTTTATCAGGCGCCAAACCAGATGGTAACAGTTTAACACAGCCTCTTCCGTTTTTCAACGCCGCAGCCTTGCACCTTTGTCCTGCTTTGTGGTAAAATAGGAAAATCAATTTTTTAAGAAAGGATTTTCTATGAAATACAAGCGAGAACTTATTTTGACTTCTGTCCTCCTGCTGATTGCCGGGTTGTGGTTTGCAGGACAGAAACTTTTATTTTCCGCTCCTGGCGCTTATGCCCAGGTAACGGTGGATGGAGACGTTGTTCAGACTTTAGACCTGACAAAAGATATTGAAATTACCATAACCTCCAAAAATGGCGGTTCAAATCTGCTTGTGATCCAAAATGGAGAAATCTGGTGCGCCTCTGCTTCCTGTCCCGATAAAGTTTGTGTAAATCAGGGTAAAAAAAGCCACAACGGAGACACCATTGCCTGTCTTCCAAACAGGCTGATTGTCACCATCGTGGCTCAATGATGGAGAAACGCTCAGCCATGCATCTTCGCATGGCTGAACCAATGTCATTTAGTTAATTTTAGCAAAAACAAAAATT
>CAUWCT010000095.1:0-7041 GCA_963557065.1 uncultured Lachnospiraceae bacterium
AATCGGGGCTAATGTTTCAGGTTTTTCGGGACATTTTCAAAAACGCTTGACAGTAATTCTTCCAAAAACTTTCGTTCTTTTTTATCTAAATTGGCTTCTGCCAGAAGATCCGGACGGCGCTCCAGAGTCCTTTTTATGGATTCCCTCCGTCTCCATTCTTCAATGTTTTTATGATGGCCGGATAACAGCACTTCCGGTACCCGCATCCCCCGAAATTCTTCCGGACGGGTGTACTGGGGGTATTCTAACAGATTGTCATGGAACGACTCAATATCTGCGGATACTTCGTTATTTAATACTCCCGGTACCAGCCGGCTGATACAGTCAATCATGACCATGGCCGGAAGTTCTCCGCCTGTGAGGACATAGTCGCCAATAGAAAGATAATCCGTACAGATGGCAGCTAACGCCCTCTCGTCAATCCCCTCATAGTGACCGCACAAAAATACTAAATCCTCTTCTTTTGACAGTTCTTCTGCAATTTTCTGATTAAATACCCGTCCCTGGGGCGTCATATAAATCACTCTGGGGCGTTTTTCGATTTTCCTGCACAGGTCTTCATAGCAATCACAGACCGGGGGTGCCTGCATAACCATACCGGCTCCCCCGCCGTATGGATAATCATCTACCGAATTGTGTTTATTTCCTGCATAATCCCGGATATTAATTGCCTCTACCGAAATAATCCCCTTCTCCATGGCCCGTCCGGTAATGCTGGTATTTAATCCGCCCATCACCATATCCGGAAAAAGAGTCATAATATGAAAATTCATGTCGTCCCTACTTTCTCCTTATAAATCCAAAAGACCATCCATCAGGTGAATTTTCATAATGCCCTGATCCAAATCCACATCCAGAATACATTCTTTAATAGCCGGAAGCAGAAGTTCTTTTCCGTTTTCCTGCCGGACAATATACACATCATTGGCGCCGGTTGGCATAACTTCTTTTAGCTCACCCAGGTTTACTCCTTCATCGGTTACAACCTGAAGCCCCACCAAATCTGTGATAAAATACTCATCTTCGTCCAAATCCACTGCCTGATCTCTGCGGATCAAAAGGTCTCTGCCTTTATATTTTTCAATATCATTTATGCTGTCATATCCTTTAAACTTCAGGATGACCATGTTTTTAAAAAACTTCACGTTTGTGATCTCTAAAACGATCTGCTCTCTGCCTGCATCCAGCAGCACCTCATCTAAATCCAGAAACCGTTCCGGATCATCGGTAGTGGGGTATACTTTTACCTCTCCCCTGACTCCATGGGTGGAACTGATAACGCCGACCCGCAGCAATTCTTCCATTTTAATTCCTCACTTTTCCATATTCGTAACAATTCAGCAACTAAAAAGTGGAGGTTGTTTCAAACAACCCCCATCTTGTCACTGAATTTCAACAATAACTTTCCTGTCTTCTCTGGAAGCAGCCGCCTTTACCACAGAGCGGATTGCCTTTGCAATCCTTCCCTGCTTCCCGATAACTTTACCCATATCAGAGGAAGCCACTTTTAATTCCACCAACAGATCGCTGCCCTTCTCAGTCTCAGTTACGACAACTTCGTCAGGATTGTCAACCAGTGCTTTTGCGATAACTTCTACTAATTCTTTCATAGCGCTCACCTCTCAATTATTGGATGCCAGCGATCTTCAGAAGTTTACCTACGGTTTCAGTAGGCTGAGCACCTGTTGCTAACCACTTCTTGGTTGCCTCCTCATCGAACTTGATTACGCTTGGTTCTACGTTTGGATCATAGTAACCAACCTCCTCGATGAATCTGCCGTCTCTTGGAGCTCTGGAATCTGCAACAACAACTCTATAGAAAGGAGCCTTCTTCTGGCCCATTCTTCTCAGTCTCATCTTTACTGCCATTTCAATTCACCTCCTTATAATACTGTTTATAGACAATGCAGAAATCTGCTTTGCTAACCATTAAAAGGGCATCTTGAATTTTCCGCCCATCAGTCCGCCAAGGCCTCCCAATCCGCCTCTGCGCTTGCCGCCTCCCATCATGCCGGGAAGCTGCTTCATCATCTTTTTCATCTGTTCAAACTGCTTGCACAGACGGTTGACTTCGTTTAAATCCACGCCTGCGCCTTTTGCAATCCGCTTTTTTCTGGGAACGTTCATTAAAGAAGGATTGGCCCGTTCTTCCTTTGTCATGGAAAGGATGATTGCCTCCACCCGCCTCATGTTTTTCTCGTTCTCATCCATATCGATATTGCCAAGATTTCCCATGCCGGGCATCATGTTCATAATGCTTGCCATGCCGCCCATCTTTTTTATCTGGTTCATCTGGTCCAAGAAATCATTATAATCAAATTCTGCTTTTTTTAGCTTCTGGCTTAACTCTTTGGCCTTATCCTGATCAATCTCTGCCTCCGCCTTTTCAATCAGGGAAAGGATGTCGCCCATGCCTAAGATACGAGACGCCATACGATCCGGATAAAACTGCTCCAAATCCGACAGCTTCTCTCCCATACCCACGTAAAGAATGGGCTTTCCGGTAACGGAACGGATAGAAAGAGCCGCGCCGCCTCTGGTATCGCCATCCAGCTTGGTCAGGATAATCCCGTCAATTCCAATCTTGTCATTGAACATACCGGCCACATTAACTGCGTCCTGGCCAGTCATGGCGTCTACTACCAGAATAGTCTGGTATACGTCCACCTGCTCTTTGATCTCGATCAACTCGTTCATCATATCTTCATCAATATGAAGACGTCCTGCAGTATCCAGAATGACGACATTTAAGTTATTCTTTGCCGCGTGTTCAATAGCGGCTTTGGCAATATTAACAGGCTTTTGCTTATCGCCCATGGAAAATACCGGAACACCCTGCTTTTCCCCGTTGATCTGAAGCTGCTGGATCGCAGCCGGACGGTATACGTCACAGGCAACCAGTAATGGACGTTTGCCTTTTGCCTTTAACTTGCCGGCAATTTTTGCTGTGGTAGTGGTCTTACCAGCGCCCTGAAGACCCGCCATCATAATAACGGTAATCTCGCCGCCGCTCTTTAAGGCAATCTCGGTTGTCTCCGATCCCATCAGACGGACCAGTTCTTCATTTACAATTTTAATTACCATCTGTCCGGGAGTCAGGCTTCCCATGACGTCTTCGCCAATGGCCCGTTCCTCTACAGATTTGATAAACTGTTTGACTACCTTGAAGCTTACATCCGCTTCTAACAGAGCCATCTTGACCTCTTTTAATGCGGCCTTTACATCGGCCTCTGACAGACGGCCTTTCCCCCGCAGGTTTTTAAATACATTCTGCAGTTTATCGGATAAACTCTCAAAAGCCATGTATGTCCTCCTCTACAGCTTTGCGATGTCTCTGGAAATCTCTCCGATTCTGTCAACCAGACGTCCGTCACCGCTTTTCTGGTACTCTGCGGTCAGATCTTCTATTTCGCGGACCAGTTCTTTTGTCTTTTGAAATTTTTCTACCAGCCGGAGTTTTTCTTCGTAGCCAGTTAAAATCTTATCGCAGCGCTTTACCAGGTCGTGAACGCCCTGCCTGCTGATGCCTTCTTCCTGGGCAATCTCGCTGAGCGACATATCGTTCATTACAACGTCTTCATAGATATGCTGTTGATGCAACGTTAACAGTTCTCCATAAAAATCATAGAGCAGCCCCTGCTGGACTATCTTTTCCATTTCAATCACCTGTGTAATCATACATGAAAGACGGCAGGTTGTCAAGTGTTTTTTCTTTACGAACTTATGTTCGTCTATGTTTGTCTTTGGTTATCCCTATATAAAATCAAGGATTTTTCAATTTTCAATTTTTGTCTTTGTCCGTCTTTGTTTGTCTGTTGCAGTTATTTTGCAACAGGATTGCAACAAAATCAAGATATTTTTATCTTCTGCAATACCTCCTCCTGTTCCTTTTTCTTCTCCTCTGTTAAATGGGTATATGTATCTAAAGTTATTGCAGTAGATGAATGTCCTAGTATCTGACTAACCGTTTTTATATCAGCACCAGCAGAATACGCTAAACTGGTATATGTATGGCGTGCCATGTGCGGACAAAAATTTTCAATCTGCTTAGTTTCATTTTTCTGGGCTTCTTTATTCAGCCTTTCCACAATTCTATTGATTAAACTTAAAAATGCCGGTTCGCTCCATACATTCCCAATAGAATTGACAAATACAAATCCTGTCACACTGCCTCGAACATGTCCGGAATCATCCACATAAGGAAGACTAACCGTTGAGAAATTGCCTTGCATCTTTAATTTGAGCAAAACCGATCTAACTGTATTATTCATAAAAACTTCTCTGGTTGAGGTGCCGCTTTTAGGAGAAGCTATGCCCATTGTAAACCCATAATCAGCTTTTCTATATCTGTTTACGGTCTTGTCTATCTTGATCACATTCTTTTTAAAATCTATATCATTCCAGGTTAAAGCTGCCATTTCTCCGATTCTTACCCCCAGATTAAACAGAATAACAAATTCCGGATATACATAAGTGTATCTTCGATTCTCTTTGATATAGTTTATAAATATATCAACATCCTCTTTTTGAATCGCTTTTCTCTTTTTGCTTTCTGTCTGCGGGATCTGAAGGTTCTTGGCTGGATTCTTCAGAATAATATCATCGTCTATTGCACACTCAAACACAAGATTCAGACAGCTTTTTAAATTTGACATTGTAGAATGTTTCTTTCCCGATGCGATCATATCGTTAATAATTTTCTGACAGTCTACCTTGGTTATTTTCCCGATTGGCTTTTTTCCTATGGTCTTTCTAATATTGGTATTGTAATAAGATTTATAATTCGTACATGTAGTAGCTTTTCTTCCACTTTTGGCAAAAGTCTCCATACAGAAATCAAAATATGCATTTAACGGCATTTTGGCATCTCTGGTATTTAATTTATTACCTTTATCCATCCGACAAAGCAATTCATGTTCCTGGGTTCTCAGTTCGGCCAAATCAGCTGCAGTTAAAGAAAAACGCACACCATCTATCATCTTCTGGAATATATATCGTTTATTTTTGGAATCGTAATATTCGCCGGTTCGTAAATTCCGACCCTTATTATCTTTTCGCTTTCCGGCCATAATCTCCACCCTTTCTCTTTATCAGGCTCTATATTTAACAAATGCCGGGAAATGGCCTGATAACAGAAACCATGCCCCGGCTTAATAATAATTACTCTTCTTTCATAATCAGCTTGGTTACTTCTTGCTTTTCCTCCACAACATTTACCTTGAATTTTATCGGCTCTGGATATTCATTTTCTGGCATTTCTACCTTAAACTGCTGTACCGGCTCCGGCTTCTCTGCTCTTATTATGGTTATTGGAATTTTAATAGCCATATTCTTTTCTTCACGTTCCACAATTTTCATTTCAATATTATCCATTACTTACACCTCCCTTAAATACAGATATTCCAGTAGCCGATAAACTCTCTTCAATGTATTCTGGTTCTGTGCCTTATCCAGTAATTCAATAATCATTTTCCTGTAATCCATGCTGGCCACTCCCATCTTTTTCTAATTTTTCTCTGCTATACGGAACCGTAACAAAATCGCGTATTAGTTCCAATGCTTTTTAGTTGTTAATCTGATTAACCATCTCAATTATCATTTTCTTATAATCCATCTTTTTCCCCATACTCTTGAATTTTCTTATTTTTCTTACTTTCTCGAATCACTATATCACCGATAGCGTTCCGAAGCTTAACAATATAATCAAAAGCAATGCCTAGCTTCATATCTATATTGCGGATATTGCAGTGCTGAATCAATCCTTCCTCCCTAGTTTCCGGCACTCCCATCTGTTCAAGACTTTCTATTGCCTCATTGAGAATAAACTGTGCTTTTTCAAAATCAGTGTCAAAACACTCCAGCTCCATCATCATTGCACGCTTTTCATTCTGCATATCCTTAATAATCTCACTTGCTAAAGTTTCTTTGTGCATCTTTATTAATTCTCCTTGATTTCCTGCCGAATAAACCATATAATCAAGGCATATCCGGCTATTGTGTAGGTGTCCGGGTTACTCTGCCTTTGGAGAAGTTGCAGCTTCTTCAAGGGCCTTTTTTGTAATTGCTAACTCTTGAACCACTTTGTCATATGATTCCAACATCAAAAAATATCGTTCTTCCGGAATACAAATACATTTTTGCATGGTGTCCTCCTTAGTACTCTCCTTTGTTTTCTAAAATCTCAACTTCCTGAACAGCTTCTCCAAATCCATCTAAATCTGTCCATCCCGGTTCATGCTCTTTGAGTGTGATGACTAAATTACCGTTTTTATTGGTTTCAAAACCACAATATCCATTAATTCCTATTTCCTGGCAATTTAGCAGAATCTTCGCAATGTCACGAACCTTGTACATCTTCACAGGCTTCCCACCTCCTTTGTATTGGAACAAGCCCCGGCAGGCTTTAAGCATCTAGCAACTTTTGCGGCGTCTCAATCTCTCTTATCCTGTTTCCCGGTGTTATGTTGTACTCTTGCTTTCCCTTGCGGTACTCCCGTCCACCTTCGCTTGTTCCGTTTGTTTTATTGTGGCTTCATTATATATCTATTCCTGTGAATAGTCCATTGGCATAATTACTATATTTAAGGAATATATTTGTCATTTTTTATATTTACAGGAATAGATTTTTCATGTATAATCATGGCATAATAGAAAAGGTGTATCCATTTTGGACACCCTTTAGAAAGGAAGTGTTGCCATGCCTGAAGAATCTAAAATTAGCAAAGCACAGCAAAAGGCAGTCCATAAGTATGTAAAAAACAATTATGATAGAATAGATATAACCATTCCAAAAGGACGAAAAGCAGAAATCAAAGCCCATGCCTCTGCACATGGTGAAAGCGTC
The DNA here is from genome assembly GCA_963557065.1 of uncultured Lachnospiraceae bacterium. Taxonomy (GTDB): domain Bacteria; phylum Bacillota; class Clostridia; order Lachnospirales; family Lachnospiraceae; genus UMGS1370. The sequence continues at coordinate 6,845 of CAUWCT010000095.1, forward strand.
AACGCCTTTATCAATCGTGCTATTGATGAAACAATGTCCAGGGATAATGAGCCCGATAAGAAAAAAATAGGCAGGAAATAGACTTGAATCCTATAACCAGATATGCTATATTGAATATAGAAAGGAAAAGCCAAAGACACAAGGCCTACCCTCTGAATAATTAAACTACCTTTTTAGGCAGCCGCTAACTATTCCCA
>CAUWCT010000096.1:0-7028 GCA_963557065.1 uncultured Lachnospiraceae bacterium
AGGTTCTAATCTATGGCTTAGCACTATTTTTTTAATTCAACTCCGAAAGACCGGTTTTGTAATTATACAGCAAACCCTTGTTGTCGGCAAGCAAAAAAGCTGTATCAAACCCGGAACATTGCCGACAGTCTGATACAGCCTCTCTCTTTGTAATTATATATAATATAAAATCCACGCATCTTGCTTTGCACATCAGCCACAGACGTTACTCTGGCAGTTAACTCAGCCCAGGCTGCCTTGCGGCACACAAAAGGTTCTGCTTAGTGCTGCTGCATTCCTGCCCTGACACGGTTCACAGATTTCTGTTGCGCAAGACCCAGACATCAACGCCACTTACCAAAGGCAGCTCTGCAGAAAAATGTGCTGGGCAAGATATCACCCCTGCTAGAGCGGATTGCAGGTACAGGGCACCGCTATCTCCCCGGCTGCGTGGAAACTTTGTGACTCATTCATGTTTGGATAACTCGTTTAGTATACATGGAGTTAGAGAAAATGTCAAGGCTGCTGCTGATTTTTCAGCGCCTCCATGGCTGCTTTCAAAACATTTCCTCCGTTTTTTAAGCCAAAATCGGTTATATCTATTTTTTCTACCGGAATTTTACCGGCAATGGCTTTTAATTTCTTCTGTTCATAACCTATCTGCGGAGCTAAAAGTACAATATCCATATCTCCAATCACCTCTTTGGCTCCTGCCATGGATCTTACCTCGATGGACACATCTATCCCTTCATCTGCTGCAGCCCTCTTCATCTTAGACACCAGTATACTGGTAGAAATCCCTGCATTACAAACTAATAAGATTTTCTTCATGTCTTTCCCTCCTGTTTTTCAATTTTATTTTCCCGAAGCTTTTTAAAAAAAGCTTTCATCATAGCGGAGCACTCTTCTCCTAATACGCCGCTTTGGGATTCTGCCTGATGATTAAACCCCTGTTCATGGAGCATGTCAAGAACCGATCCGGCACAGCCTGCCTTGGGATTCATACAGCCCATCACTACTTTGGGAATCCTGGCCTGGATAATCGCGCCGGCACACATGGGACATGGCTCCAATGTGACATAAAGGGTACAGTCCTCTAAACGCCAGTCACCTATCTTTTTGCATGCCTTTTTGATGGCAATTATTTCTGCATGGGCCAAAGCGCTGTGATCCGTCGTTCGTCTGTTATAGCCCCTGGCAATAATCTTTCCATCATATTCAATCACGCATCCTATCGGTACTTCTCCCAAAGCTTCGGCCTTTTTCGCTTGCCGGATGGCTTGTCTCATATATTTTTCTTCTTGGGTCATAAAGGTCTCCTGTGTTTCTGCTGGACCCGAAAAGACGGGTGTGTTATACTCTATTATACTACGAAATAAATTAGATTGGAAATAATAAATTATGAAAATTTGCGGTTTGCAAAAAACGACTTTGTTAGACTTCCCTGGTCACGTTGCTGCTACAGTGTTTACAGGGGGATGTAATTTTCGCTGTCCATTCTGCCAGAACAGCGAAATCCTTTCTTTTGACGCGGAATCAGATTATACAGACGAAGAGGTTTTATCTTTTTTAAAAAAGCGGATTGGGATTTTAGAAGGGATCTGCATTACAGGGGGCGAACCTGCGCTGCAGCCGGATTTGGCCCAGTTCATCCACAAAGTAAAGGAACTGGGCTTTCTGGTAAAACTGGATACCAATGGATACCAGACCAACGTTTTAAAAAATCTGGTAAAGGATGGACTGTTGGATTATGTGGCTATGGATATTAAAGCAGGACCAGAACAATATGCCAAAGCAGTTGGACTTCCATCTATTGATTTAAAACCAGTTAATGAAAGCATCTCTTTTTTGCTGTCTGGAACGGTTCCTTTTGAATTTCGCACAACCGTAGTAAAAGGGATTCACACTGCAGCAGATTTTGAACAGATTGGTCCCTGGATAAACGGCTGTCCCAGGTATTTCCTTCAGAACTTTAAAGACTCCGAATATGTTCTTCAGCCTGGTTTTTCCGGTTTTTCACTGGAAGAACTGCAGGGGTTTGCAGATCTGGTAAAACCTTTTACAGGCAGTGTATCTATCCGGGGAATCGATTATTAGGAAAACCGAATATCTGTATACCAATATCCAAAACGGCCGTCTCCTGACGGCTGTTTTTTTGACAGCACAAAATGAGGGAATCCAAACATGTTGGCCATATACTTTTCATTGCTGTAATAATGGCCCGGAATACCAAGCAGATATCTGGGGGTCCCCCTGGGATTTTCTAAGCGCGCCAATATCAAGTAGCGGTAATTATAATAACCATGGAGCAAAAAACTGTTGTTGCCATATACCCAGATCTCTCTGGGCAAAAGTCCAATGTCCTGAGGCTTTATAGCTAAAATCACGCATCCATGCTCGCTGTCAAATGCCTGGATTTTAGGATATGCCTTTTCAAATCTTGCCCAAACCTGCTCTGGTTTTTCTTCCGGCTCTTCTATTAAGCATAATTTTGCCAAATCTTCCGGATTTCCCGCCTGAGGTATGTAAGAGGTCTGTTGGTTTTTCTGACTAATACCAACCCCCGTCCATTCTCCCTCTCCTGTAGAGACAGTCTGGGCAGCAGGCAAAGCAGTGCCTGAAGCAGTCTTATTTAATTCCTGCTGTTCACTCCCGGAAATGGTTTTATCAGACCGCTCAGATGATGCGGCTAATTCCGTTGTTTCGGTTTGATTCAATTCGCCTGACGATTCCGTTTTTGATATTTGATTTGGATCGGCTGACGGTTCGGTTTCTGCTATTTGATTCCGTTCGCCTGACGGTTCGGTTTCTGCTATTTGATTCCGTTCGCCTGACGGTTCGGTTTCTGCTATTTGATTCCGTTCGCCTGACGGTTCGGTTTCTAATGCTTGATTCGGATCGGCCGATGGTTTAATTTCTGCCCCTTCTTCCCTGGCAAGTTCCTCTTCTATTTCTGCCACTGCTTTTTTTGCATGTTCCAGTGCAGTCGGTTCATTTTTGGGAACCGCTTTGGATAATTCAATTTCGGCTGCAAAGGTCACTTCATCTTCCCATATTGTCCGATATGTACGCCAGTCATCTTTGGGTTCATGGATCGCAAGACCATAGCAGTCATCCATTCCGCATCCGCTTCCTTCCACATTCTCCACCTGTACTGCTGCCCGAAACTCCCCACTTCCTCCCCTTAAAAACAATTTTCCCAATGGAATTTCCCCTATAGAAGAAAGCAGATAAACCTCTGCATCCCCGTTTGTAAAAATACGTTTTACATTCACATTAATTTTGCATTGCCCGCCTCTGGCCTCCAGCTTTGCAAACCCTACATTTCTTCCTTTTGTTTTTCCTTCATATTCATAGATATATGAAATGAGTCTCCTATAATTAGACATACAATCACCTCTAGTCTATGTTTATGCAAATACCCATTGAAACTATGCCATGAAAATGATATTCTATAGGTAAACAATACATTTTATGGAAAATGGAGGTTTCTTGAAATGAAAATTTACAAAGTGAGAGACTACGAAGAAATGAGCCGTAAAGCAGCGGCTGTAATTGCCGCACAGATTATCGCGAAACCAGACAGCGTTTTAGGACTTGCTACCGGATCTACTCCTATTGGCACTTATAAAAATCTGGTTGCTGCCTACAAGGCCGGAGATTTGGATTTTTCCCAGATTAAATCCGCAAACCTGGATGAATACCGCGGCCTTACAAGAGACAATGACCAGAGTTACTACTATTTTATGAACCACAATCTGTTCCAGCATGTAAACATCGATCCGGCTAATACCAATATTCCGGACGGCACCAACAGTGACGCTGCTGCAGAATGCGCCCGCTATGAGAACGTGATCGAGGACTTAGGTGGTGTGGATTTACAGCTTTTAGGACTGGGACATGACGGCCACATCGGATTTAATGAACCCTGTGATCACTTCGACAAAACTACTCACTGTGTAGATTTAACTGAAATGACCATTGAGGCAAATAAGCGTTTCTTTGCTTCTATTGATGATGTTCCCAGACAGGCTTATACTATGGGATGCGGCACCATCATGAAGGCAAGAAAGATTCTGATTTTGGTTTCCGGCGCTGACAAAGCTGATATTTTATATCAGGTTGTAAATGGCCCTGTAACTCCTCAGGTTCCCGCATCCATTCTCCAGTTCCATCCAGATGTTATTTTAATTGCAGACGAAGCAGCAATGTCTAAATTCTAGCGAAAGCACTACTGCATAATTTTGGCGCATTTCTTAACGGCAATAACCCGATAAGAAAATGCGCCTTTTCAATCATTGCATTTGACTAAAAAAATTGGCCAGACCTGCAAATTGCTCCAGAGTCAGCGCTTCACCCCGGACAGTGGCAGGAAGATCCATGCTTTCAATCGCTGCGCCAATCTGTTCCTTGGTAAAATTTAAGTTTTGGGCATTATTTAAACCATTTTGCAGGGTTTTACGTCTCTGGTTAAAGGATGCCCGGATTAAGTCAAACATCAGCGCCGGATTCTTCACTTCTACCGGCGGCTTTTCATGGCGGGTCAGGCGAATGACCGCTGAACCCACGTTGGGCCTTGGAATAAAGCAGTTAGGCGGTACATTTGCCGCAATATACGGCTGGGCATAATACTGTACTGCCAGAGATAATGCACCGTAATCTTTTGTGCCAGGACCTGCCTGCATCCGATCTGCCACTTCTTTCTGTACCATTACTGTAATATTGTCAATGGGCACTCCGCTCTCAAACAATCCCATAATAATCGGTGTGGTAATGTAATACGGCAGGTTTGCGACAACTTTTATGGGATGCCCCTGGTTGTATTCTTCCGCCAGGGCCTTTATATCCAGCTTTAAAATGTCTTCATTAATAATCGTTACATTATCATATCCGGACAGGGTTTCCTGCAAAATCGGAATCAGATTTTTATCGATCTCAACTGCCACTACTTTTCCTGCAGATTCTGCCAGATACTGAGTCATAGTACCGATACCTGGGCCAATTTCCAAAACCATGTCTTCTTTTTGAACGCCTGCAGCCCGAATAATTTTTTCCAGAACATGCTGATCAATTAAAAAATTCTGACCAAATTTCTTTTGAAATGCAAACTGATACTTTTGAATGACTTCTATGGTTTTTTGAGGATTTCCCAACTTTTCCTGCATATAATCCCTTTCCTTTTACTGTTGTTTTTGAATCCGGTACAGCTGCAAGCCGTTTTCAAAGGTGATTTCTTCAACTTCCTCTCTGGAGACTCCTTTTATCCCGGCCAATTCCTCTGCTACATAGGGCAGATTTAATGAGGAATTGCGTTTTCCCCGATTAGGCACAGGCGCCATATACGGGCAGTCTGTTTCCAGTACAATCCGGTCAAGAGGCGCATACTCTGCCACTTCTTTTAATTTTTTCGCATTTTTAAACGTCAGCACACCGCCGATTCCCAGGTAAAATCCCAGATTTAAAAACTCTCTGGCCATGTCAATTCCATAGGAAAAGCAGTGAATAACACCGCCTATCTCCTCTGTATGCAGATTCTTCATCATATCCAGAGTATCCTTAGCAGCATCCCGGCTGTGAATAATCACAGGCAGTTTCTCTTCTCTTGCCAATTCTATCTGCCGCTCAAACCATCGTTTCTGAATATTTCGTTCCGGTTCATCCCAATAATAATCCAGGCCAATTTCTCCTACTGCCACTACCTTACTATGCCCGGTCTGAGTCTTCAGCCATGCAAAATTTTCCTCATTTAATTCGCCTGTATCGCTGGGATGCACTCCTGCAGATGCATAGATATAACGGTATTGTTCTGCAAGCCGAATCGAATCAGATGTAGATTTCAGGCTGGCTCCTACATTCACTGCCAGGGCGATTCCGTTATGGGGAAGACTTTCAATTAGTACCTGTCTGTCTTCATCAAATGCCTCATCATTGTAATGGGCATGGGTATCAAATATCATGTTGTTAAAAACTCCTATTTATTGTATTGCCTGTAAAATCAGACCGCTAAACCACTCTCCGGAAAGCAGCGCTCTGCGAATCAGGTAAAGCACCAGAAACTGTGCCGGAAAAAAGGCATAAAAGAAATATTTTAAATTCCAGTAACCACGTTTCCCATTATACAGCATGACCGGAATATATGCCAGCACCGCTGACCCGAAAAAGCGGATGCTTTCTGTCAGGGATAAAATGGCGCCAATTATTATCTGGAACACAGGTTCATTAGAAAACCAGTAAAATACTGCTGGAAGAATAATGCCAATCACACAGTAATCGCTGTGGATCAGCCAGCTTATCCCGCTCCCTGCCGCAACACAAACAAGCTGCATGGCCGGCTTTCTGCGGAAACGGCGCATCCCCATCAGCACCAGAAGAGCAATCACCAGTGTAAATACTGCATTCTGATATCCCAGGTAAAACCAGGAATCATAAACTGCCAAATCAAAAAATACTTCGGAAACCACTGCGCAGATGCTTAAACGAAGCAAGTAACGTTTTCGGTTTCTGGTATGAAAAAAGCCTTCTGTCAGGAGAAAGCAGATAATCGGAAAAGCAATTCTTCCGGCTCCTCTTAAAACTCTGTCTGCAAGCAGAAATCTTGCCCCCATCTCTGAATCAAAAAAGAGTTTGATCGTATCCGGATCTCCATTACATACTGCAAGAATCCCCTGCTCCATAACAGCTACTGCAAAATGATCCATTACCATTGCAATCACTGCAATCATCTTTAAGAAATTGCCGGTCCAGATTCCAGGCCCCCGCCTTTTACCGCGGCGTCTGTAATAGTTTCCTCTTCTTCTCATCTGTAAAAATCCACCTTTCTGGAAAAAATGCGCTTTTTTCAGTTGGTATCTATTTCCATCCACTACTATACTCCAGAATGGAAAAAAATGCAAGTTTTCCCCACTACGGTCTATTTTACAGCGATATTTTGTGAATCATTCTCCACATTTCATAAAATTTCGTGAGTTTTCTGGTTTTTCATGTTTTTCAGAAATTTTTGTAACAGTTCAGCCATCAATGTCATTTAGTTAATTTTAGCAAAAACAAAA
>CAUWCT010000097.1:0-6834 GCA_963557065.1 uncultured Lachnospiraceae bacterium
AATGAACAAAAAGAAAACGACGGAATTTTCATAGTACTACGACGGAAGACGGGCTGAGAAAAAATAAACCGATACCCAAGGCGATAGGAGTTCTGTCTTTTTAGAAAAGACTTGTATTTCCCAAAAACCAGGTATATAATATTACAAAAATAAATACAGGGGAGCTTGTGACGACAGGCTGAGAGGAAGGTATCACCTTCGACCCTTATACCTGATGTGGATAATGCCACCGTAGGAAAAGATTTTAATCTATTACAGGAGGATACCATAAAAGGGATCTTCCTGTTTTTTTATCTTTTGAGAAGGGAGGAAAAGAAATCCACTTATTTGTGGGACTGAGGGGGAGCGCCTTAAGATAGCAGCCCCATTTTTGGAAACGTTGCTGAATACGGCCGTTTCCTGTTTTGAAAAGGAGTTTTTATGAAAAAAAACAAATCGAATATCAAAAAGATGGTGCTGTGTGCCATTTTCGCCGGTATGGCATTTGTCTTAAATACCTTCGTGTATTTTCCTTCAATGGCCCCATTTCAGCATTTTGTGGATGTGATAGCCGCTGTGTTTCTGGGACCCTGGTGGGCTTGTCTCAGTGCATTCTTATGTGGTGTTATGCGTATGATGTCCGGCAGAACCATCCAGGCTGTTACTGGTGCTGTCTTTGGACCTGTTTTGGGTGGTCTTTTGTGGAGAAAAACAAAAAATATCTACCTGGTCTGTGTTGGTGAGATTATTGGAACAGGACTTTTTGGCGCGTTGGCTTCCTATCCGCTGATGAGGTGGTTTTATGGATTGGATATTCGGAATCCACTGTATTATATCCCATTTTATATTCCCTCGGCGGTAGTTGGCGGATTTATGGGTGTGATGGCGCTAATCATTCTGAAACGTTCAAAGGTACTGGAGCACTTTTTGGCAGAAATGGAGCAATAAGGATGGATTTTGAAAAGGTTTTGACAGCGGTACGGCATAGAAAACCACTGGTGCAGTGTATTACTAATTTTGTCACAGTTAATGATTGCGCCAATATGATTTTGGCTTGTGGTGGAAGTCCAACCATGGCAAGCCACCCTCTGGAAGTAGAAGAAGCTGTCAGCAATGTACAGGCACTGGTGTGCAACATGGGAGCTATAAACAATATTGATTCGATGATATTGGCAGGTAAGGAAGCCAATCGAATAGGAAAACCGGTAATCCTTGATCCGGTGGGAGCCGGAGGAACCCGGCTTCGCAGGGAAAACGCAAAGCGGCTTCTCAATAATGTTCATTTTACTGTGATTCGGGGAAACGCTTCTGAAATTCGCTATCTGGCAGGACAGCAGGTTACTGGCAAAGGTGTGGATGTAAGCGATTTGGATGAGATTACAGAGGATAATTTAGATGCTGTGATTTCTATGGCAGCAGATTTGGCGAAGGAGTTGGAGACGGTAATTGCCATTTCCGGAAAAATTGATGTGGTTTCAAATGGTAAAGAAAGTTGTGTTTTGCGAAATGGCTGTGCTACCATGTCTCAGATTACTGGCAGCGGCTGCATGCTGACATCTTTGATTGGTGCATTTTGCGGTGCTTGTGAAGATTCTTTTTTTGCAGCATGTGCTGCCATGGGAGTTATGGGGATCAGCGGTGAGATTGCTGAAGAAAAACGGCTGTGCAATGGAACTGGAAATGCTACATTTCGGAATGATTTGATTGATGCAGTATTTAATCTGAGGGAACAACAATTAAAAAAAGGAGTATATTATGAGATTTACAAAAGATGATATTCGCAGGGGGATGCTTCTCTATGCTGTGACGGACCGGAGCTGGCTGAAAGAAGGGCAAGAGCTTTGGTCTGTTTGTGAGGACATCTTGAACAACGGGGCAACCTTTCTTCAGATTCGTGAAAAAGATTTGGATGCAGATGCTTTTCAGACAGAAGCTGTAAAACTAAAGGAACTGTGCATTCGCCGCAAGATTCCCTATGTGGTCAATGATAGTGTGGAAATCGCTCTGGCGGTTGATGCAGATGGTGTTCATGTGGGGCAGTCCGATATAAAAGGTCGGGATATTCGTGGTATAATTGGTGAAACCAAAATTTTAGGAATCTCTGCAGGAACCGTAGAGGAAGCGATTGCCGCAGAAAATGCAGGAGCAGACTATATCGGCGTTGGCGCCGTATTTGGAACCAATACTAAGAAAGATGCCCGCAGCCTGACAGTAGAAAAACTGAAAGAAATTACAAGCGCGGTTTCTATACCTGTGGTTGCCATTGGCGGTATCAATGATAAAAATCTGATGGAATTATCCGGCAGCGGTGTAGATGGTGTGGCAGTAGTATCTGCCATCTTTGCATCTGAAGATCCTGGTAAGGCAACTGCCAGACTTTTGGAACTTTCCAAGGAGATGGTTGCTCATGGATAAGCAATTTGCCATTTTCGATATGGATGGGACACTGATAGATTCCATGATTTTCTGGAAAAATCTCGCATCGGAATACTTAAATAGCAAGAAAATAAAGCAGATTCCGGAAGATATTCTGGAACACATCAAGCCTATGACCATGTCTGAATCCGCAGCTTTATTTCAACGGGAATTTAGCCTGTCGGGAAATCTGGAAGCAGAAATGAATGCCATGATGGATGAACATTACAAGAACGATATTCCGTTGAAACCCGGTGTAAGGGAGTACCTTCAGATACTGAAAAACAGAGGTGTCCGAATGTGTGTTGCATCGGCCACAGCAGAGTATCTGATGGAATCCTGTTTGAGACGTTTGGGAGTGCTGGAATACTTTGAATTTCTGATTTCCTGCGAAACAGTGGGAAGTGGGAAGAACAGTCCCATTATCTACCATGAGGCCGCCAGAAGGCTGAATGCTTTGCCGGAAGAGATCGCTGTTTATGAGGATGCTCTGTATGCGGTGCAGACAGCCAAAGATGCAGGATATTATGTCGTTGCTGTGTATGATAACAGTTCTGCTAAAAATTGGAGGATAATAGAGAAAATCGCAGATAAAATTATTCTGAACTGGGAGGAAACAACATGAGTGCAAGTATAGCGATTCAAGTTTTACCAAAAGTCGAAACCGATGCAGAAGTTTGCCGTATTGTAGATGATGTGATTGCCTACATACAAGGTACTGGACTGACCTGTCAGGTAGGGGCCTTTGAAACTACCATTGAAGGCGATAACTTTGACGAACTGATGGATATTGCCAGGGAGTGCCTGAAGATTGCGGTTCGTTCCGGTTCGCCTAAAGTTTCTGCGTATATCAAAGCAGTATATTGTCCAGATGGAGACATTCTTACAATTCAACAAAAAACAGGAAAATATCAGTAAAAGAAAGCGGCGCATTGGGGGCACCACCTTATGCCGCTATATAAAACGATGCTGAAACACGAAGGAGATACAAAAATGATGAAAATGAAAACAGCATTGACCATTGCAGGAAGCGACTGCAGTGGAGGCGCCGGTATTCAAGCCGATCTAAAAACAATGACCATGAATGGTGTTTATGGCATGAGTGCAATTACAGCACTCACAGCGCAAAACACAACCGGTGTAAAGGCAATCCAGGAATCAACGCCTGAATTTTTGAAACAGCAAATTGATGTAATATTTGAAGATATCTACCCTGATGCAGTCAAGATAGGCATGGTTTCTTCCAGCGAACTAATTCATGTAATAGTGGATAGACTGAAATGGTATCATGCAAAAAATGTGGTTGTTGACCCTGTGATGGTGGCAACATCAGGATCTGCCCTGATGAAAGACAATGCTGTGCAGATACTTATCGATGAATTGCTGCCAATAGCAGCACTGGCAACTCCCAATATTCCGGAAGCTGAAATTCTCTCCGGTCTTATCATTAAGACAGAAGATGATATGCTAAGGGCTGCGAAACGGATTGGTGATAGTTATCATTGTGCGGTTTTATTAAAAGGCGGTCACAGTATTAACGATTCAAACGATCTGCTCTATGCAAACGGAGAACTGGTGTGGTTTAAAGGAAAACGCATCAACAATCCGAATACACATGGAACAGGCTGTACACTTTCAAGTGCCATAGCTTCCAATCTTGCCAAGGGATTTACTCTTGTTGAATCTGTACAAAGAGCAAAAGATTACATTTCCGGTGCATTGACTGCTATGTTGGATTTGGGCAAAGGTTCCGGTCCAATGAAACATAATTTTGACTTGACATCGGATTTTTCTAAAGAAAAAGAATCGGTTTGAAAGGAAGAAAAAGCAATGAGAAATTATACAACACAAATGGATGCCGCAAAACAGGGAATTATTACACCAGAAATGAAGGCTGTCGCTGCTAAAGAATACAGAACAGAGGAGGAAATTCGTGACCTTGTTGCCAAAGGACAGGTTGCCATCTGTGCAAACAAACGCCATACCTGTATTAGTCCCAACGGTGTCGGCTCTATGCTCCGTACCAAGATCAATGTAAACCTTGGTGTATCCCGCGACTGCAAGGATTATGATGCTGAAATGCAAAAAGTAATGGCGGCTGTCAACATGGGAGCAGAAGCGATTATGGATCTTTCCTCTCATGGTAATACGCAGCCATTTCGCAGAAAACTGACTTCGGAATGTCCTGCCATGATTGGAACAGTTCCTGTATATGACAGCGTCATTCATTATCAGAGAGACCTTGCTGCCCTTACTGCAAGGGATTTTATTGATGTGATTCGCCTTCATGCAGAAGACGGTGTGGATTTTGTAACTCTGCATTGCGGCATTACCCGAAAGACTATCGAGCAAATCAAAAAGCACAAGAGAAAAATGAATATCGTCTCTCGCGGCGGTTCCCTTGTTTTTGCATGGATGAGTATGACAGGAGAAGAAAATCCTTTCTACGAATACTTTGACGAAATCCTTGATATTTGCCGCAAATACGATGTAACTATTTCTCTGGGGGATGCCTGCCGCCCGGGATGTCTTGCTGACGGCAGTGATGTATGCCAGATAGAGGAACTTGTTCGTCTCGGTGAACTGACAAAACGTGCATGGGAAAAGGATGTTCAGGTTATGGTAGAAGGCCCTGGACATATGCCTATGGATCAGATAGAAGCTAATATGAAAATGCAGCAAACTATTTGTATGGGTGCTCCTTTTTATGTTCTCGGTCCCATCGTAACCGATATTGCTCCCGGATATGACCATATTACATCTGCAATTGGCGGTGCGATTGCTGCAGCAAGCGGAGCTGCATTTCTTTGCTATGTAACTCCGGCAGAGCATTTGGCGCTTCCGAATGTAGAGGATGTAAAGCAGGGGATTATTGCTTCACGTATTGCGGCACATGCTGCTGATATTGCAAAGAAAGTACCGCATGCAAGAGATATTGATGATCAGATGGCAGATGCGAGAAGAACTTTTGATTGGGAAAAGCAGTGGAAATGTTCGATTGACCCAGAAACAGCGAAAGCCATTCGTGACAGTCGTGCTCCTGAACAGGAGGACAGTTGTTCAATGTGCGGCAAGTTCTGTGCTGTCAGAAGCATGAATAAGGCTCTGAATGGGGAGTATATTGATATTTTGTAAGAGGATAAGATGGACAATTTTGTTATTGCGGCGGTGCTGATATAAATAATTGACAGCTGCTCTGAATAAGGGGACCTTCTGATTATATAAAACATAAAATGAATTGGGATGAACCTTGCAACAAAAAAGTGGCTGTGATAAAATTTAGGCATGATAGGGGAAGTGTATACTTCTGATAAAAACAGGCAGAGAAAGGAAGAGCAGACATGAGTAAGGATTGGGAAGAAAAGTTCAGGCCGGAAGATCTGCAGCGACTCCGTGGATTTCGCCTGATGGATGATGACTTTATGTCAAAATGTTTTGAGGAAAATATAGAGTGTACGGAGTTGGTACTGCAGATCGTGCTCGGCAGGGATGATTTGAAGGTGGAAAAGGTAGCAATCCAGCATCAGCTGAAAAATTTGCAGGGCAGATCGATTATTTTTGATATCTATGCTACGGATCATGCTGGAAAAAGATATAATGTGGAGATCCAGAGAGCAGATCGCGGTGCGGGAGCAAAGAGAGCCAGGTATCACAGCAGTTTGATTGATGCCAATGTGACCGAGCCAGGAGAGAAGTTGGAGAATCTGGCAGAAAGTTATGTGATCTTTATTACAGAGCGTGATGTGCTGGGAAAGGGGAAACCAATTTATCATATTGACCGGGTAATCAAAGAAACAGGTGAGGATTTTGGCGATGAGGCCCATATTTTATATGTGAACGGTGAATATCGGGATGAGTCGCCCATAGGGATTCTGATGCATGATTTTTCCTGTACCGATGCAAAGGATATGAAGTATAGCGTATTGGCAGAACGTGTAAGATATTTCAAGGAAGATGAGAAAGGAGTGGCTGCTATGTGTAAGGCGATGGAAGATATGCGGAATGAGGCTAAATTAGAAGAAAGAAAAGAAGTAGCCAACCGATTGTTAAAAAAGGGAGGAATGTCTTTGGATGATATTGCTGAGATTTCGCAATTGACTTTGGAAGAGGTTCAGATATTAGCAGATAGGAAAGACGTATGAAATGTATTTGGTTAGTAGATGCTGAAAAGGAAATTCATGTTGGTAATTACTCTATTACAAAAGGACTCGAAAAAAGTCCGGATGGAGTTCTCTAAGGAGGGCATGGAGATGTCTGGGTTTCAGAAGGTTATTAACCAAAATAAGATAGAGATCCAGTTCGGGTCAAATATTGTGATAGTGCAGAGGCTGAATGAATGGGATGATTAGACCTTGCAACAAAAAAGTGGCTGTGATAAAATTTAGGCATAATACCGGTCTTTCGGAGTTGAATTAAAAAAATAGTGCTAAGCCATAGATT
>CAUWCT010000098.1:0-6655 GCA_963557065.1 uncultured Lachnospiraceae bacterium
TTTTGTGATGGTCATTTGTAATTTGGCAAAAAGAGCTGTGAATGGTAACAAAAAAATACCGCTTAGAGGCTATCTTCTGCACACTCTGTTCAGTATTTCCGCCAGCTTCTCATTCTGCTTCTTCACACAAGTACATATCCTGCAAGGAACGCTTTTATGGAACAGGAATATTGCAAAGTAATTTCCTATTGCGTAAAAAAATAATAGAGGAATTAGCATACGCTAATTCCTCTAAAAAATATGCCCTTGAGCCACGTAGGACATCAAGGTACTTTCAACTATAGTATATGCTGATTAAATATTTTAATCAGTGAAATCATTATAGAAAAATTTCTGAAGTTTGTCAAGCACCAAATGCAACCTTTTCAAAGTGTTTGTAAACGCCTCCAGTTGTTTGGTATACCCATTATACCACGAATTTTTCTAATAGAAATAGTAGATAATTGGTGTTCTAATTCATTAAATAAAGTATCTATTTGCTTATGATAGGTCTGATAGCGCTTATTGGATAATAGCATTTTAAAAGCAATCATTACAGCAAAATAATCATTCGTGTTTGAGGTTCTATGAAAATAATAAAAATAGTTATTATTGCACAAATTAACATATGATAAATACGAGTACAACCGTTCATCATGGGCACATCTATTTCTAATTGTTGACAGAAAAAACAAACAGCTTGCTAATTGATGTTCCCTTACTCCCCATTTCAACCTTCGCGCAACATCATCACGTTCCTGCTGTATCATATTAGAATAGAATTTACTAATATCGCCCATAGAAAGTGTATTTACTAACACCCATAAAGGAAGGTAATTTTTACCACTCACATAATGAGATACTGATAAATCTTTATTGATGTTGAGTGTAATCTTTTTATATAAGCTACTCAACAAATCGCATACCTGGCCGTATTTTTTTATCCCCTGGGTATCAAAGTTTTCAAGTTTAAGATAATTTTTGTGTCCATGCGCTCTGGAAAAGCAGTAAGAGATCAAAGATTTCACTTGTTTTTCTATTTCAAGTATATACTCCAGCGTTATGACCCGTAGTTTGCGATCAAATTCGTATAGGGCATATATTTCTTCTAATGTGGTGCCAGATATATATCTTTCATAAATAGTATCTTGTTGCAGGAAGGGTTCTTTGTACCCATTTATTAAATTATAATAGTTGATATTTCTTATAAGCTGCTTAGCCACTCGCTTATTTTTAACAATAACTCCACGACTTTTTAAAATACCAATCTGCGTTCTGGTATCTCTAAAAACTTTTTCTTCCATGCCTGCCCCTTTTCATACTCTGTGTAAATAGTTTCATACATTGCCCTGGCTTCCATTCCGGCTTTCAGCGCCTCCTCATAAACCATATCTTTGTTTTTTTTGAGGACCCCGAACACATATGGGCAGATCCTTCCGTTTTCTGCCAGATTTTCCAGTATTTCCAGTACCTCCTCAAGGGGAAACGCCGGCTTATAGCTGCGCTCTTCAGACAGGGCGCTGGCAATATCCGCCACTGCTGCAATTCGCTGGGGAAGGCTCAATCCCTGTTCTCCAATTCCGTAAGGATACCCTTGTCCATTCAGAGTCTCGTGATGGCGGACCGCTATCTGGAGCACTTCTTCTTCCACATGGCCCTTTAAAATCTTTTCTGTAATCGACACATGGCTTTTCATAATCTCCCAGTCTTTTCCCTCCAGCTTTCCCGGAGACTCTAAAATCTCTGAGGGAATCGCAATCTTTCCCAGATCATGGAGAATGGCTCCTAGATGAACCTGTCTCCGCTCTTTTTCCTCCAGACCGCAAAGCTGTGCCAAAAGGTCACTAACCCGCACCATAACAGCACAATGAAGCGCTGTATAATGACTTCTGAAATCTATGGAGCTGACCAGCATCCGAAGAAGCTGTTCCTGAATATCCTGACTAATCCGCATCTGCTCCAGATGTCCCAAAAGCACCTGATGAATTTCTTCCTGACTTTTTAACACGCGCATCAGCTTTGGCAGCATCTCTTTTACAGCTCGAATGCTGTCCTCCTCATACCGCTCTGTGTTCATGGCATTCAGAAAGTTTTCCATCTGTTCAAGTGTGACAGACGGATTTCCCACCTGCTTTAAATCTACAGCATCCAATACCTGAAGGCACTTTGACAGTCTTTTCAGCCTCTTTGGCATATCAGAACGGTCCGCCTCTTTGCGCCCGCTGTGGTGGTATAGAACCACGCCTGCATATTCCGGAAACGGCCCCAGATAATTCAAAAACAGATACCCGTACCTAGAATGGGAAAACGCAGTATCTGTTTCCTTTTTTAACAAATCTTTAATGTCCGGATTATGGAAGCTGCCGATATCGTGGAGAAGCATGGTCCAAATAATCTTTGCCTTTTCCTCTGATGAAAAAGAGCCGTCAGCATCCAAAAGTGTCAGCATCCCATATGCCACTCTTTCCCCATGGCCAGTAAGCCGTTCATCCATCTGATTTAAACACTGCACAATCATTTCCATTAAATGCTTTAATTCTGGAGATTTCATGTTTTTTACACCTCTGTCAAGAAAACCAGCCGCCCTGAAAAGGAGCGGCTGGTAAAATTTCTGTCGTCTATTTGTTAATTATTAATATTTTCCGCCAATCATGGTTGTATGCTGCTCATTAGTATCAAAATCGTAAGAGTTGTATGCATTTTCATATGGCCGGTTTTCTTCTTTTAACCGGACGCTGCTTACTAATTTCTTTAAAACATGAGCCTGCGAAGACAATTCCTGGCTGGCAGCCGCAGATTCCTCGCTGGTAGCGGAGTTAGACTGCACTACACTGGAAATCTGCTCGATACCCAGTGTAATCTGGGCAATTGCGCTGGCCTGGCGAGCGCTGGCCTCTGATATTTCATTTACAATCTCAGTCGCTTCCTGTGCACCCTGAACCGCCTTCATCAGCGCTTTGGCTGTCTCATCTGCAATATGAGTACCGTTTTCTACTGATTTAATAGAGCGCTCAATCAGGGCCGATGTATTTTTGGAAGCTTCCGCGGATTTGGTTGCCAGATCACGAACTTCATTGGCAACTACCGCAAATCCCTTGCCGGCAGCGCCTGCTCTTGCTGCTTCGACTGCGGCATTCAGAGCCAGAATATTGGTCTGGAATGCAATATCTTCAATGGTCTTAATAATCTTTCCAATCTCATTGGAACTGCTGGAGATATCTGCCATGGCTGCTATCATTTCCTGCATTTTCTCGTTGCTGATCCGCATACCATCGCCTACTTCTTCGACCTTGCTGCTGGCATTTCTGGCAGCTTCCGCATTACTGCTGACCTGATTGGATACATCATTGATGGATGCAGATAACTGTTCTACAGAACTTGCCTGCTCTGTCGCTCCCTGAGCCAAAGCCTGAGCGCCGTTGGCCACCTGTTCCGATCCGCTGGACACACTGTCCGCCGTATTGCTGATCTGCCGGAATGTTTCGTTTAATTCATCGGAAATTTTGCTGAAGGATACATATAAGGAATGGAATCCTCCAATATACTCTCCGGGGCAGGAAGACTCAACCGTATAATCGCTTTGGGCCAGTCTTGCCAGATACGTATTTTCATCCTCAATGATGACTTTCAGCTTGCGTACCAGTTCTCTTACCTGTGATGCCAGAACTCCCAGTTCATCTTCTGACTGATACCCAATTTCCACATCCAGGTCGCCCTGAGCCATCTGGATAGCTGCTCCTTCAATCTCCTTTACTGGTTCCAGCATCACGCGGCCTACAACTGCTCCCACTGCGGAGCATATCAGAACCACTGCTATAATTACAATTAACAGTATGATCACCGCCATACGGTAAACGCGGTCACTATTATCAGCCGCTCTAAAAGCACCATCGCTGTTATATGAAACCAAATTTTTGAGAGCAGCGTCCAGTGCATTGTAGCTGGTTAATCCCTGCCCATCCATAAGCTGAATGGCATTTTCCAATTTACCCTGTTTCACCAGATTCACCACCTGGCTGTGGGTGTTCAGATAGTCCTGCCACCCGCTTTTTACGGCGGCAATCAGATTTGCATCCTGAGCATCTCCCTGGCTTATTGTACGTTCATACGTACTGATCAGACTATCCACCTGAGTCTTTAAATCCGCCATGATGCTATCCGCTTCAGCCCGCTTTTCTTCTTTCGCTGCCGTCACATATCTCAGTTCGTTTAACCGATAGTCACTTATCAGCCCATCCATGTCGCGAGCCTTGTCTACACCAGTCAGCCATCTGGTAGAAATCTCATCTGTAAAGCTGTTCATTCTGATTACCAGAAGCCAGGACGACAGGCCGACAGCTAAAATCCCCACCATAGCAACGCTGACTATGAGAACCAGCTTTTTTGTAATCTTCAAGTTTTTAATCCATTCAGTCATTTCCTACTACTCCCCCATCTGTTCTTGTACTGATCGAATGTGTGCTGCAACTTTCACATCCTGTTTCTTAATATGGTCGAGCAGCCAGTCACCGAGTTTTCTGTTAATCTCTCCTACTAATTCGACGGAAGGGCCTTCCTTCTTTACCCGTTCAGACACGTCTGCAACCATTTTGATAAATCCAGTATGATACTTCTTGTGATTCGGGTAATCGGGATAACCGGATTCTCTCTGGAGAATTTCCTCATGTCCAAAATGGGTCTTTGTGTACTCATTCAGGAAGTCCAAGACTTTGGTCATCTCATCTCTTCCTCGTCCAGACGCACATGCTTCGAGAAGATCATCAATTGCGCGGATTAATTCTTTATGCTCTGCGTCAATCTGTTCGTTTCCTGTGGCAAGGTCCTCTGTCCAGACAACCTTCTGTCTTGCCGAGTGGACTGCTTTTTTCGGCTGTACAGCCGGGGTCGGGGTACTTCGGTTCCTTCAATACTTACCGGAGTCACCTCGTGAGATATTGGCACCTCCCATGGCAGGAGCTGTATCAGCCGGTGCATAGTTATAATTGCCGCTGACTGCATCTGAAAGCTTGAAACGGTTTAACAGGTTCTTCATCATACCTGCCTGACCAGAAAGTTCCTCACTGGCTGCCGCACTCTCTTCGGAAGTTGCAGAGTTCATCTGAACCACAGAAGAAATCTGTTCTACGCTCTGAGTAATCTGGGCAGCAGATACTGCCTGTCCGCGGGAAGCTTCTGCAATCTTGTTGACCATTTCCAGAATCTGGGTAACCTGAGCAGCCACCTGATCAAATGCCTCGTCTGTGCTGCTTGCCAGCTTCTCACCATGCTGAACATGCTCTAAGGAGTTGCCAATCAACTCAGTGGTATTCTTAGCTGCATCTGCAGACTTCTGGGCCAGATTGCGGACCTCATCTGCAACTACTGCAAATCCTTTTCCTGCATTACCGGCCCGGGCAGCTTCTACTGCGGCATTCAGCGCCAGAATATTGGTCTGGAATGCGATATCATCAATAACCTTAATAATTTTCTGGATATTTTCGGAAGCTGCTGCAATATCGTGAATCGCCTGGAGCATCTGCTTCATCTCATCCTGACTCTTGCGAACGACTGTCTCTGATTTCTTTCCTAATTCATCTGCATGCTGTGCGTATTCCGATGTCTTGGAAATCTGGCCGGAAATCTGAGAAATTCTGTCAGACAATTCTTCTACGGAACTTGCCTGCTCGGTTGCTCCCTGGGCCAGCGCCTGAGAACCGCTGGCCACCTGGCCTGCTCCTGTATCTACCTGGGCAGCTACAGACATCAGTTCTGTAAGCGCTCCTCCCAGATTCTTTTTAAATGTAATGATAGACTCCTGGATGTTGCGGAAGTCACCCAAAAACTCTATGTCAGCAGACCATACAAAGTCGCCCTGAGACAGCTTTTCCATCGCCTGATCCACTGCATGAACATAGGTACTGAGTTCTGAAAAAGAGAAATTCATCTTTTCAACCAAATAGCCAAATTCATTGGCTGCCTCATAATCTACCTGAACATCCAGATTGCCTTTTGCAAGTTCATCTACAGCGCCCTGAATCTTTGCAATCACGCCGGTCAACTGACGAATAGTAGCGATTGCAAGGCCTACTGCCAGGACTATAGAAACTGCAAAGACTGCAATGGCAATCGCCATATAGGTTCCTGTCAGCACCTTAACTTTATTCTGGCTTTCAGTCACTGCTGTATTGACATACTGGTCTATCTCCCTTGCAACGCTGACCAGGTTCGTCAATGCCGCCGAACACTCATTGAGAATAATCTTTCTGGCAGACTCCCGATCCCCCTTCTGAATCTCCGTCAACGCCCTGTTTGCAATGGCTTTCCAGCTCTGGAATGCGCTCTCATATCTGGCTGCCAGTCCATCAGACTCGCCATGGGCACGTTTGAAAATACTGATCTGGTTTTCCACCTCTGCAAGCTGATTCTGGATATTGGAAGACAAGCTGCTGTAATCTGCACTTTCATCCATAAGGAGAATCTCTCTCAGATCCCTGGCAGCTATATTTACAGCAATCCTGCTCTGTTTGATGGCAGCGTCAGCTTCTGTCACATTGTCAATCAAATAATTGGCATTTGTGCGGAGTGAAATAATCCCTGAGATATTACTCACTGCCAGAACGCCGATCAGTAAAATCATCAAAGTAAAAATGAAAAGCAAATACTTTTTCAACTTCATTTTCTTAAACATAATTAACTC
>CAUWCT010000099.1:0-6390 GCA_963557065.1 uncultured Lachnospiraceae bacterium
TAACCATATGGATATAAAATTAACTAAATGACATTGATGGCTGAACTGTTACAATAAAATAACGAGAATTTTATGAAATTTTTTGAATTTACTCATTTATAGTTTATAAAATAAAAAACCCCCGATTCTAAGATCGAGGGATTAAAATCTTATTAAGCTCTTTCAACTAATCCGGAGCGTAAGCAGGAAGTACATACGTACATCTTCTGAGCGCCGCCGTTAACTTTTACCTTAACAGATTTTACGTTAGCTTTCCATATCTTATTAGAACGTCTATGGGAATGACTCACTGCGTTACCAAAGTGAGCAGCTTTCTCGCAAATTGCACATTTTGCCATGATTTGCACCTCCTTAAAAGCTAATTGGATTTTCCGGTAAAGATACTTACGAAAATCCACAACATCTGTATGATACCAGAAAGAACAAAATTTTGCAAGTGAATTTTAAAAATTTATTTCTTTTTTCCAGGAAATAGTGTATACTGGACAATATCAAGAGAATTGGAGGCAAGTCTATGAAAGGACGAATCAATAATAAACTGGGCGAAATCCAGATTAACCCTGATGTTATTGCGCTGTATGCAGGAACTACGGCAGTAGAGTGTTTTGGCATTGTAGGTATGGCTGCTGTCAGCATGAAAGACGGTCTGGTAAAACTTCTCAAGAGAGAGAGTCTGACCCATGGAATCAATGTAGAGATTCAGGACAATCATATTTCCATTGACTTCCATGTTATTGTTGCTTATGGAGTTAGCATTTCCGCAGTTTCTGACAACCTGATTGAAAATGTTAAATATAAGGTAGAAGAATTTACCGGCATGAGCGTAGAGAAGATTAATATCTACGTAGAAGGCGTAAGAGTCATTGATTAGGAGGAAAGGAACTCGTGGGTATGAATACAGTAGACGCGAAACTGTTAAAGCAGGCATTCTTAGCAGGAGCAAAAAACTTAGAAGCAAAAAAAGAATGGATTAATGAATTAAACGTATTCCCTGTACCAGATGGGGATACGGGTACCAATATGACCATGACCATTATGGCCGCAGCCAGAGAAGTGGCAGCCATTGAAGAGCCGACCATGGAAACTCTGGCAAAGGCTATTTCTTCCGGCTCTCTAAGAGGCGCCAGAGGCAATTCCGGCGTTATTTTATCCCAGTTGTTCCGCGGATTTACCAAAGAGATTAAAAAAGCGGACGTGATTACCACTACCATTCTGGCAAATGCCTTTGTCAGAGCAACTGAGACGGCTTACAAGGCGGTTATGAAGCCAAAAGAAGGTACGATCTTAACGGTTGCCAAGGGAATGTCTGACAAAGCGGCAGAGCTGGTAAGCCAGACCGAAGATGTGGCAGAATTAGTTTCCCAGGTGATTGAATACGGCGATTATGTATTAAGCCAGACACCGGAGATGCTTCCGGTATTAAAGCAGGCAGGAGTCGTGGATTCCGGCGGACAGGGCCTGATGCAGGTTATGAAGGGCGCTTTTGACGGTCTTCTTGGAAAAGAACTGGATTTAAGCGTAGAAGGAGTAAAAACCGGAGCACAGACCGCTGCAAAGCCGGCTGCCGGAGCAGCTTCTACAGAAGACTTTGATATTAAATACGGATACTGTACAGAGTTTATTATCAATGCAGACAAAGAATTTACCGAAGAGGAAGAACATTCCTTTAAAGGCTATCTGGAATCCATCGGCGATTCCATTGTAGTGGTTGCAGACGAAGATGTAGTAAAGGTTCACGTCCATACCAATCATCCCGGTCTGGCATTTGAAAAGGCTCTGACCTACGGTTCTCTGTCCAGAATGAAAGTAGACAATATGCGGGAAGAGCATGAAGAACGTTTGATTCAGAATGCGGAGAAAGCTGCAGCTGAGCAGAAGGCGGCTGAAGAGGCAAAAAAGGCAGATGAACCCAGAAAACCTTATGGATTTATTGCAGTGTCTATCGGAAGCGGATTAGGCGAGATCTTTAAGGGGATTGGTGCAGACTATCTGATTGAGGGCGGTCAGACTATGAACCCCAGTACGGAAGATATGTTAAATGCTATTGACAAAGTTCATGCGGATACAATTTTCATTCTTCCTAATAATAAAAATATTATCCTGGCAGCTGAACAGGCAAAACATCTCACAGAAGACAAACAGATTGTGGTGGTTCCAAGCAAGACAGTGCCCCAGGGTATTACGGCATTAATTAATTTTATGCCGGATTTAAGTCCAGAGGAAAATCTGGAAAATATGACGCAGGAGATGAAACGGGTTAAGACCGGCCAGGTTACTTATGCAGTCCGCACTACCTGCATTGACGGAATGGATATTACGGAAGGCGATATTATGGGCATTGGCGATGCCGGTATGCTGGCAGTAGGAAAATCCATAGATTCCACAACCCTGGATATGCTGCAGGCTATGGTGGATGAAGAATCAGAGTTGATTACCATCTATTATGGAAGCGATGTAGAGGAAGGGGATGCTTCCCAGCTTCTTTCAAAAGCGGCAGAGAGATTTCCGCAGTGTGAGATCGAACTTCAGTCAGGCGGACAGCCCATTTACTATTATCTGGTTTCTGTGGAGTAAATGGATTCTGCGTAAAACAGATAAAACAGCAAAAAGGGATGCGGCAAATAATGGTCTTTTGCAGTGTCCCTTTTCCCATTGAGAGAGATTGATGCCAGGAGAGAAAAAACTATGGATGCCACTCCCATCGAATCCCTGAAAGGGATTGGAGAAAAGACAGGAAAGCTGTTTCGCAGGCTGGGAATTGAAACTCTGGCCGATTTGCTTTCCTATTATCCCAGGGCGTATGACGCCTACAAAGCGCCTGTCCCCATCGGCCAGCTAAAGGAGGGGGAAATAGGGGCAGTAGAAGGCGTACTTACAAAGACTGCTGACTTAATCCGGATGAATCGCCTTCAGATGGTTTCTGTTATGCTTACGGATCTGACCGGGACGATACAGCTTTGCTGGTATAACATGCCTTATATGCGGGTCAATTTAAAAGCCGGGAGCCGTTGGATTTTCCGGGGGAAAACCGTAAAAAAGCGGGGACGGCTGATTATGGAGCAGCCGGAACTGTTCTCGCCGGAAGTCTACGGGAAAAAGGTGGATTCCATGCAGCCCATATATGGGCAGACAAGGGGACTTGGCAACAAAGCCATTGTAAAGGCAGTCAGCCAGGCTCTGGAGCAAAGGCAGATGGAAAAGGAATATCTGCCAGGGGATATACGGAAAAAATACCAGTTGGCAGAGTACAATTTTGCCATTGAGCATATTCATTTTCCATCCGATGAGACAGACCTTTTATTTGCCAGAAAGCGGCTGGTTTTTGACGAATTTTTTATGTTTATGCTTACAGTCCGAAGACTTCGGGAGTCCAGGTTTGATAAGCCAAGTCCGTATCCCGTCACATTGGCAAAAGAAGTTAAAATATTGCAGGAATCTCTGCCCTATGACCTGACCAATGCCCAGAAAAAAGCTTTGCAGGAGATTGAGCAGGATTTGTCAGCAGGAAAGGTGATGAACCGTCTGATACAGGGCGACGTAGGTTCAGGAAAAACCATTCTTGCAGTGCTGGCCCTGCTTCATGTGGCCTGCAATGGATTTCAGGGAGCGTTGATGGCGCCTACCGAAGTTTTGGCAAAGCAGCACTATGAGGGAATCTGCCAGATGTTTGAGCAGTAC
Source organism: uncultured Lachnospiraceae bacterium (assembly GCA_963557065.1). Taxonomy (GTDB): domain Bacteria; phylum Bacillota; class Clostridia; order Lachnospirales; family Lachnospiraceae; genus UMGS1370. The sequence goes on from CAUWCT010000099.1 coordinate 3,679, forward strand.
CGGATTAAAAAAACGCCTGTTCTGGTTACGGGCTCCATGACTGCAAAGGAAAAACGGCTGGCCTATGAAAAAATAAAAAACCATGAGGCAGATATTATCATTGGTACTCATGCCCTGATTCAGGAAAAGGTGATCTATGATAAGCTGGCTTTAGTCATTACAGATGAGCAGCACAGGTTTGGAGTGGGGCAGAGGGAAGCGCTGGGAACCAAAGGGGATACGCCTCATATTATGGTTATGAGCGCCACCCCAATTCCCAGGACCCTGGCGATTATCCTCTATGGCGATTTGGATATTTCCGTTATTGATGAACTTCCGGCGGAACGCCTTCCTATTAAAAACTGCGTAGTAGGAAAGAGTTACCGTCCCAAAGCGTATGATTTTATAGCCAGACAGTGTGCCATGGGCCATCAGGCTTACGTCATCTGCCCCATGGTAGAAGAAAGCGAGATGATTGAGGCGGAAAATGTTCTGGACTACGCCAAAACGCTGAGAAAAGAACTGCCGGAATCGATTCGGGTTGAATACCTTCATGGCAAAATGAAAGCCAAAGAAAAGAACCGGCTGATGGAGGCGTTTGCGGCAGGGGAAATCCAGGTTCTGGTATCGACGACAGTTGTGGAAGTAGGGGTCAATGTGCCCAATGCCACTGTGATGATGATTGAAAATGCCGAGCGGTTTGGTCTGGCCCAGCTTCATCAGCTTCGGGGACGGGTGGGCAGAGGAAAGAGTCAGTCCTACTGCATTATGGTCAACTGTTCCGAGGATGAGGGCAGTATGGAACGGTTAGAGATCTTAAACAAATCCAATGACGGCTTTTATATTGCATCAGAGGATTTGAAACTGAGAGGCCCCGGCGATCTGTTCGGTATGCGTCAGAGCGGGGATATGGAATTTAAACTGGCAGATATTTTTACAGATGCAAACCTGTTAAAAAGCGTATCAGAAGAAGTGGATCATCTCTTGTCTGAAGACGCCGGGTTAGAGAGAGCCGATCATCTGGAACTGAAAAAGCGGCTGGATATGTATCTGGAACACAGTTATGAAAGGTTGAATTTATAAATGAACAAAATAAGATATGTAATTGTAGGTTCCGGGTGGCGCTCGGAAGTTTACGCAAAGATTGCAAAGGCCATGCCGGATCGGTTTGAGGCATTGGCTATGCTTTGCCGGACAGAAGATAAGGCAAAGCGTATGAATGAAAAATCAGGCATTCATACCACCACTTCAGAGGAAGAATGCCGCAGTTTAAAACCGGATTTTATTGTGGTAGCAGTGGATAAGCCCTCTATTTTCAAGGTGTCCAGACACTGGCTGGACAAAGGGTGGCCGGTTTTGTGCGAAACTCCGGCTGGTCTGAAGATAGAAGATTTAGAAGATATGTGGCAGCTTCACTGTTATGGAACCAGAGTCCAGACAGCAGAGCAGTACCATCTTTACCCCAAATATGAAACACTTATCCAGATAGCAAAAAGCGGCGTCCTTGGGGAGATTCATGCAGTGGATTTGTCTGCTGCCCATGACTACCATGGAGTCAGCCTGATCAGAAGGATTTTAGGCGTAGGCTTTGAAAATGCCTTTTTTACGGGAAAACGTTTTACATTTCCGGTACTGGAGACAGCAGGAAGAGAAGGTGTGATTGAAGGCGGAACCATCAGGGAAAGTTTCCGAATCCGCATGGATATGGAATTTGACAGTGGAAAGATGGGCTTTTATGATTTTGACAAAATTCAGTACCATTCCCGTATCCGGGGAACCCATGTCCGGATTCAGGGAGAGAGAGGAGAACTGGATGGCAGTCGTCTTGTCTATATGGCTCCGGATGGGACATTTTGCGAACAGACTCTTCAGTGGGAAAATCCGTATGAATCCCTGGGATTTTCAGAAGATGAGACAGCGGTTGCCAGAATGCTGGAGGGGATGAAGGAGTATGTAGATACAGGAAAGGAATGTTACCCAATAGCGGAAGCTTTGCAGGACGCTTATTTTTCTCTCTGCATGGAAAAAGCTCTGCTGCATCCTTATGAGACCATCCAATCTCAGACGCAGATGTGGGGGTATTGATCAAGATGGACTGACAAAAGGGAATCCGGCATGAAAAGCAAAAATCCAATTAGGAGGGATTCATCATGAATCAGACAATCGAAACAATTTTAACCAGAAGAAGCACCAGAAAGTTTTTGGAAAAACCAATTCCTGAGGCGGATTTAAAATTGATCGCAGAGGCCGCGCTCTGTGCGCCCAGCGGAAAAAACGGCCAGACCTGGAAATTTACTGTGGTGGAAAACCGGCAGATGATTGAAAAACTGGCAAGAGCAATCGAAGTGGCTTTGGGACGTCCCGGATACGATATGTACCGTCCTCAGACGCTTATTATTCCGTCCAATCAGAGAGACAGTGTTTATGGAAAAGAGGACAATGCCTGCGCATTGGAAAATATTTTTTTGGCTGCCCATTCTCTGGGAATCGGCTCAGTCTGGATCAACCAGCTTCAAAATATTTGCGATGAGCCGGTGATCCGCCAGGTATTAGATGAACTGGCAATTCCGGCCGATCATGTGGTGTATGGATTGGCTGCATTGGGTTATGGCGATGGAGAACCAAAAGAAATAAAACGGGTGGGAGAAGTCACCTATATTAAATAAATACGATTTTTCTGTAACAGTTCAGCCATCAATGTCATTTAGTTAATTTTAGCAAAAACAAAAATTT
>CAUWCT010000100.1:0-6366 GCA_963557065.1 uncultured Lachnospiraceae bacterium
CTCGTTTTTTGTGATGGTCATTTGTAATTTGGCAAAAAGAGCTGTGAATGGTAACGAAATTTTTTGTACGCAATCAAGAGCAAACGGAGTTTTGGTTGATTTGGATCAGAGGATATTTTATAATATATAAAGAATTTTGGCTTTCGAGTGCCGGAGATTTAGGAGAGAGTGGAAATGTATGATAAATTAACACAGAGTGATATTAAAAAGATGGAAGAAGAGATCGAATACCGCAAACTGGTGGTTCGGAAGGAAGCGCTGGAGGCAGTAAAAGAGGCAAGGGCTCATGGAGATCTGAGTGAAAATTTTGAATACCACGCAGCAAAAAAGGATAAGAATCAAAATGAAAGCCGTATTCGCTATCTGGAAAAGATGGTCCGCACTGCCAAAGTGATTTCAGAGGATTCTGCGGAAGACGAAGTGGGGATGAACAATAGGGTAGAGTTGTATTTTGAAGAAGATGATGAGACAGAAACCTATAAAATTGTTACGACTGTTCGGGAAAATTCATTGGAGAATAAAATCAGTACAGAATCGCCTCTGGGGAAGGCAGTGTTTAAACATAAGGCAGGAGAGCGGGTGTTTGTCCAGGTAGGAAATAATGAGGGATATTATGTGGTCATTAAGTCCATTGACAAAAGTACAGATGACAGCGAGGATAAAATCAGAAGATACTAAAGTGCGTGAAAGTATGTGAAAACTCGAAATTAGGATTGATAATAATATCACAATATGAGATAATAGAAAAAAATCGGGCAGATTCTGCCTATGGCCATGTTTACAATTAAACAGGAGGAAATGCGATGAAGGTAACGATTTGTATTGGGAGTGCATGTCATTTAAAAGGATCCAGAGAGATTATTCAGAAACTTCAAAGTCTCGTGGCACAGAATGGACTGACCGGAAAGGTGGACCTAAACGGAGCATTCTGCAGCGGAAACTGTGTGAACGGAGTCTGCGTAACAGTGGACAAAACACTGTTTTCTGTACAGCCTGAAACAGTGGAAGCCTTTTTTGAAAAGGAAATTTTGGGGAGGCTGTAGCGGATGAACATAATTGACTTTAAGGGGGCTAAATGCAAACATTGTTATAAGTGCGTCCGCTACTGTGATGTAAAAGCAATTATGATCAAAAATGAGCGGGCAGAGATTATTCCGGAAAAGTGCGTGCTGTGCGGGCACTGTCTTTTGGTTTGTCCCCAGTCTGCAAAAACGCTGGTCAGCGATTTGGATAAGGTCCGATACATGATTGGCAGGGGGGAGACGGTAGTGGCATCCATTGCGCCGTCTTATATGGGACTTTTAAAATATAATTCTCTGGGCCAGGTCAATGGAGCTTTAAGAAAATTGGGATTTGCAGATGTCAGGGAGACTTCAGAGGGCGCTGCATTTGTGACAGAAGAGTATAACCGTCTTCTGAAAGATGGAAAGATGGAGAATATTATTACGACCTGCTGTCCCAGTATCAATGATTTGATTGAGATTTATTATCCCAGTCTGGTGCCTTACATGGCTCCGGTAGTTTCACCTATGGTGGCTCATGGGATGATTCTTCGGAAAGAATATGGACCGGATGCTAAAATTGTATTTATCGGTCCATGTATTGCAAAGAAAAAGGAAGCAGCCGATCCCAGGCATCCTGGTTATATTAATGCAGTGCTCAATTTTAATGATATTGAGAAATGGCTGGAGGAAGAGGAGATCACTATATCGGATTGTGATGACATCCCGTTTGAGAAACTGGACCCAAAAGTGAACCGACTGTATCCGGTTACCAGCGGAGTTATGAATTCGGTACTTGCGACAGAGAAAAAAGAGGATTCTTATAAAAAGTTTTATGTCCATGGGACAGCCAACTGTATAGAATTGTGCGAGAGTATGGTCAGGGGCGAGATTTCCGGATGCTTTATTGAGATGAATATGTGTGCTGGCGGCTGTATTAAAGGACCGACCGTCCATGATAAGAGTATTTCAAGATTTAAAGTAAAGTTAAAAATGGAAGAAACGATTCCAAAGGAAGCGCCGGATGAGTCGAAGATGGAGGAGATGGCAGAGGGAATCTCTTTTGGAAAAGTCTTTGAAGATAAATCTCCAGAGGATCCGATGCCGACAGAGGAGCAAATCCAGCAGATATTAAGAATGATTGGCAAAAATAAGCCGGAGGATGAATTAAACTGCAGCGCCTGCGGATATCCTACATGCCGGGATAAGGCTATTGCGGTTTTTCAGAAAAAGGCAGAACTTACCATGTGTATTCCATATATGCACAGCAAGGCGGAGTCGTTATCAAATCTGGTTATGGAAACCTCGCCCAATATTGTCCTGATTGTGGACAGAGAAATGAAGGTATTAGAGTGTTCCAATATTGTAGAACAGTATTTAGGAACACCCAGAGAGGAAATGCTTCATACTTATCTGTTTGAGTATCTTGATCCGTCTGATTTCCAGTGGGTTTTCGATACAAAACAGAACATCCATGGCAAGAAAGTGACGTATTCCCAGTACAATCTGGCAACTCTTCAGAATATCGTTTACATAGAAAAAGAAGATGCGGTTTTAGCTACATTTATTGACATCACAAAGCAGGAGGAGCAGGCCAAAGAAGAGTATGGCAAGAAACTGGATACCATTGATCTGGCTCAGAAGGTCATTCACAAACAGATGATGGTAGCGCAGGAGATTGCAGGGCTGCTTGGTGAAACTACAGCAGAGACCAAGACAACACTGACGAAATTGTGCAGATCTCTTCTGGAGGATGGCAGTGAAAGCGAGGTCAGATAATGGGGATTACCGTAGATGTTGCTTATAAAAGCCTGAACAAATTTACAGAGATTTTGTGCGGCGATAAGGTGGAAATGCTGGAGACAGAGGACTCCAACATCATGATTCTGGCAGACGGTATGGGAAGCGGGGTCAAGGCTAATATTTTGGCAACCCTGACTTCTAAAATTCTGGGCACCATGTTTTTAAACGGGGCTACGTTGGAAGAGTGTGTGGACACCATTGTCCAGACGCTGCCGGTATGTCAGGTACGTCAGGTGGCCTATTCCACGTTCAGCATTCTGCAGGTCTTCCACAATGGGGACGCGTACCTGGTGGAGTTTGACAATCCAGGCTGCATTTTTATCCGGGATGGAATTTTGCAGGAAATTCCCAGAAAGATTCGGGAAGTAGAAGGAAAAAAGATTAATGAATTTCGTTTCAAAGTTAAAAAGGGCGATGCTCTAATTTTGATGAGTGATGGCACCATTCATGCAGGAGTAGGGGAACTTCTGAATTTTGGATGGCTGTGGGAAGACATTGCAAAGTATGCGTTAAAAGAGTATTACCGCACGATTTCCGCAGCCCGTCTGGCGGGAGCGCTGTGCCATGCCTGTGATGAACTTTATCAGTTTCGTCCAGGCGATGATACGACTGTTGCTGTAATGCGGATTATTGACAGCAAGCCGGTGCATCTGATGACAGGGCCGGCCAGCAATCCGGCAGATGATGAGCGGATGGTAAGGGATTTCATGTCTGATGATACAGCAAAAAAGATTGTCAGCGGAGGCACCAGTTCGACCATTGTGGCCAGAGTGTTAGATAAACCTCTGGATGTATCAATGGAATATGTGGACCCGGATATCCCGCCGATTGCATATATTGAGGGTGTGGATCTGGTGACAGAAGGAGTTTTGACATTAAACAGAGTTCTCCATTTAATCCGGCGGTATGTAAAAAATGAGACAATCAATGAAGAGTTTTTTGGGGAACTGGATAAGAAGAACGGGGCGTCCATGGCTGCCAAAATGCTGATAGAGGATTGTACACAAGTGCAGATGTTTGTGGGGAAAGCGATTAACAGTGCCTATCAGAACCCCAATCTGCCCTTTGATTTGGGAATCCGGCAGAATCTGGTAGACCAGTTAAAGCATGCGATTGAAGAGATGGGAAAAAAGGTTACGGTTACTTATTATTAACAGCCTGACAGGAGGATAATTATGATTACCAATGACGCAACAATTTTACGTTTGAAGCATGAGGTTCTGTATGAGGTGGCAAAAAAGGCCTGGGCAGGAACTCTGGAGGAAGAGCGGGATGAGATTCCCTATGAGATGATTCCTGGTCCTCAGGCGCAGTACCGCTGCTGTATTTATAAAGAGAGAGAGATTATCAAACAAAGAGTCCGTCTGGCAGAGGGACAATGCCCAATTGGACATGAGTCTAAAAATGTAGTGCAGGTTATTAATGCAGCTTGTGAAGAGTGTCCGATTGCATCTTATATTGTAACGGATAACTGCCGGAAATGTATGGGAAAAGCTTGCCAGAACTCCTGCCATTTCGGTGCGATTACTATGGGACAGCACAGAGCGCACATTGATCCCACCAAATGTAAGGAGTGCAGTAAGTGCGCACAGGCATGTCCTTATAACGCCATTGCTCATCTGGAAAGACCCTGTAAGAAGGTATGTCCGGTGGATGCCATTACTTATGATGAGTATGGCATCTGTCAGATTGATGAAGAAAAGTGCATTCAGTGCGGCGCCTGTATCCATAGCTGTCCCTTTGGCGCTATCGGTTCAAAGACCTTTCTGGTGGATGTAATTAACCTGATTAAGGCAGGAAAAGAAGTAGTGGCTATGGTAGCTCCGGCTACAGAGGGACAGTTTGGAAAAGATATTACTATGGCAAGTTTAAAGACCGCTTTAAAGAAGGCTGGCTTTGCAGACATGGTAGAAGTTGGATTAGGCGGAGACATGACCGCTGCTTATGAGGCAGAGGAGTGGGCAGAGGCTTATAAGGAAGGCAAGAAAATGACGACTTCCTGCTGTCCGGCTTTTGTAAATATGATTAAACAGCATTTCCCAGAATTGCTGGAAAATATGTCTACTACCGTTTCTCCGATGTGTGCTGTTTCCCGCTATTTAAAGACAGTGCGTCCTGGCGTGATTACGGTATTTATCGGTCCATGTATTGCCAAGAAGAGCGAGACTCTGGACTTAAATATTAAGGACAACGCAGATTATGCTATGACATTTGGCGAACTTCGGGCTATGCTTCGGGCAAAAGACATTACATTAGAGCCGGAAGAGAACCATTATCAGGAAAGTTCGGTATTTGGAAAGCGTTTTGGAAACGGCGGCGGCGTAACTTCTGCAGTGCTTCAGTGCTTTAAAGAAATGGGAGAGGATATCCAGCCAAAGGTTGCGGCCTGCAGCGGCGGCGCAGAATGCAAGAAGGCCCTCCTTCTTCTCAAATTAGGAAAACTGCCGGAAGACTTTATTGAAGGAATGGCCTGTGTGGGCGGTTGTGTAGGAGGCCCCAGCAGACACAAGGCGGAAAATGAGGCAAAGAAGGACAGAGATGCGCTGATCGCAGCGGCGGATGACAGAAAGGTACTGGAAAATTTGAAGAATTATCCAATGGATCGGTTCTCTATGCATAGAGATTAAAAAGATAGATTCTGATTAACACTAAATGATTAACACTAAAAACCGTTATGGAATGAAAGCAGGACATGGAGCCTGTTCATTCCGTAACGGTTTTTTGTTATTAGTATGTTTTGGGTAAAATTCAGATAATTCGGAAATGAAAACAGGTAATATGACGAAAAAATATTTTTAGATTTGTGAAATTGCAATAAAAATAGGATGTGAAATGTCGAAAAAACAAATGAAATGTAAAAATAGAAAAAATTGGGACAGGGGTGGTAAAGAAAAGTAAAAAGAACAAAAACACAGGAAAATGCTCGGTTGGTATAATCATTATAAGAACAAAAAAGCAGGGAACTGCACAATTTTAAGGAGGAACGTGATTATGAAGGTAAAAAAAGGAATGACGCTGTTACTGGCATCTGCTGCAATGGTATCACTTGCAGGATGTGGAGGAAATTCTGGGGGGAGTACAGACACTGCTTTAAATGCTGCAGGAGAAAACGGGGACCTGCCGGTTCTCAGGGTGGCTGCGATGCCGACAATTACCAGTCTTCCGACTTACTACATCCAGAAGAACGGGTTGGATGAAAAAGCAGGATTTAAGATGGAAGTCACCATGTTTGATACTGGCGCGCCCATGAATGAGGCGCTGGCAGCAGATTTGTGGGATGTAGGACACATGGGGGCGGCAGCAGTTACCGGAATGGCAAACTATGATGAGTTGATTATTGGAGAGGTTCTGGAGTCTACAGACGGACAGGGAGTATTTGTTTCTCCGGATTGTCCGGTAGCAAAGGATACAGGATATAATCCATCTTTTCCAACGGTTTTGGGAAGTCCGGAATCGGTTGCCGGAATTACCATTTTAACTCCGGTAGGAACGGCACAGCATTTTACGGTTTTAAAATGGCTGGAAAAACTGGGAATGGAGCCTACAGATGTCAATATTGTAA
>CAUWCT010000101.1:0-6065 GCA_963557065.1 uncultured Lachnospiraceae bacterium
GAATAAGTCTGTAAGCTGTTTTCTTGCTTACAAACTTATTATACGAGGAGGAAGAATAAATGAGTGAGGCAATCAAAAACAGGTATGAATTTATTGTATTATTTGATGTTGAAAATGGTAATCCCAACGGAGATCCGGATGCAGGAAATATGCCTCGTATAGATCCGGAGACAGGGTATGGAATTGTAACAGATGTATGCCTGAAACGCAAAATACGAAATTATGTAGAGATGGTAAAAGAAAATGAAGAGGGATACAACATCTACATAAGAGAAGATGTCCCGTTAAATCGGAGCGACAGCAAGGCATTTGAGTATCTGGGAATTGCCGGAAAAGAGGATATAAAGGAATTAAAGAAAAAAGACCCGGATGCAGATTTAAAAATCAGAGATTTTATGTGCCGCAATTTTTATGATATCCGTACATTCGGCGCAGTCATGACCACTTTTGTAAAAGCTGCTTTAAACTGCGGACAGGTGCGGGGACCAGTACAGTTGGGGTTTGCAAGGAGTGTAGATCCGATTATCAGCCAGGAAGTTACAATTACCAGAATCGCCATTACAACAGAAGAAGATGCAGCTAAAAAGAGTACAGAAATGGGAAGAAAGAGCATAGTTCCTTACGGATTATATCGCGGGGAGGGGTATATATCTGCTAATCTGGCAAGAAAAGTGACAGGTTTTTCGGAAGAAGATCTGGAACTTTTATGGGAAGCAATCCTTAATATGTTTGAGCATGATCATTCTGCTGCAAGAGGAAAAATGGCAGTGCGTAAACTGATTGTATTTAAACACAGCAAAGAATTGGGGGATTGTCCGGCATATAAATTATTTGATGCAGTGGAGATTCAAAAAAAAGAAGGGGTACTTTATCCAAGAAAGTATCAGGATTATATCGTTTCTATTCATAAAGAGGAAATTCCGGAAACAGTAGAAGTGATGGAGAAGTGATGGGATATCAAGAGGAAGATTATCTGATGATTTCCGGTATTCAGCATTTTCAGTTTTGCAGGAGACAGTGGGCACTGATTCATATTGAACAGCAGTGGGCGGAAAATATACATACAGTCAAAGGTGAATTGATGCATAAAAAGGCGCACGATCCTCAGATGACGGAAAAAAGAAAAGATGTTCTCACTGTAAGAGCGCTTCCGGTATCCTCACGTATTTTGGGAATAAGCGGAGAGTGTGATGTGGTAGAGTTTCAAAAAAGCGAGGACGGGATACATCTGTTTGGGCACAGAGGAACCTATAAAATCTACCCGGTAGAATATAAAAAGGGAAAACCCAAGGATTCAGAGGAAGACATTTTACAGTTGACTGCCCAGGCAATGTGTCTGGAAGAAATGTTTTCCACAGAGATTTTGACTGCTGCACTTTATTATGGGGAGACCAGAAGGCGGCAGGAAATTGAAATTACAAAAGAACTTCGACAGAAAGTAAAGGATGTTGCTGCCCAAATGCATCAATATTATGACAGACATTATACCCCCAAAGTCAAAACCAGCAAAAAATGTTCTTCCTGTTCTCTAAAAGAATTGTGTATTCCCAAACTGGAGAAGGCTGGAACTGTAAAAGCGTACATAGAACATGTGCTGGAGGAGGAAGAATGAAAAAACTTCTAAATACCCTGTATGTTACCAGAGAAGGCGGATATTTATCGCTGGATGGGGAAAACGTAGTGATTTTTGATAACGAAACAGAATTAGGAAGACTTCCTCTCCATAACCTGGAAGGGATTGTTTCTTTTGGTTACCGCGGAACCAGCCCTGCTTTAATGGGAGCGTGTGCAGAACGGAACATTTCTCTGTGTTATGTAACTCCTCAAGGAAAATTTTTGGCGCGTGTTACCGGAAATGTACGCGAAAATGTTCTTTTAAGAGAACAGCAATATGCCAGCAGCATGGATGAAAATAAGAGTCTGGAGATTGCTAAAAATTGTATCGCAGGAAAAATTTATAATGGCAGATGGGTATTGGAACGCATGGTCAGAGATCATGAGATGCAGGTAAATGCAGAGCAGATAAAACATGTGTCAGGGCAGATGAAACAGTCCTTAGAGTTAGTAAAAAATGTAAAATCCAAAGAGCAGTTAAGGGGTGTTGAAGGAGAGGCAGCAAAGCTGTATTTTAGTGTGTTTGATGAGATGATTCTTCAGCAAAAAAAGGATTTTGTTTTTCAAAAAAGGAGCAAAAGACCGCCATTAGACAATGTAAATGCAATGCTGTCTTTTACGTATACACTGCTTACAAACATGGTTGCTTCAGCGTTGGAGACAGTGGGGTTAGATCCTTATATTGGATATCTCCATACGGACCGTCCAGGACGCGCATCTCTGGCCCTTGACCTGGTAGAAGAATTCAGGGCAGTATTTGCAGATCGGTTTGTATTGTCGTTGATTAATCGGAAAATGGTCTGTAAAAAAGATTTTACAAAAAAAGAAAACGGTGCTGTTTTGCTGAGTGATGATGCCAGAAAGATAATTTTAACAGAGTGGCAGAACCGGAAAAAAGAATCAATTACCCATCCGTATTTAAAGGAAAAAGTAGAGTGGGGCATGGTTCCATATGTTCAGGCAATGCTGCTGGCAAGATATCTGAGGGGAGATTTGGATGGATATCCGCCATTTTTCTGGAAGTAAGGAGAGAAAAAAAGATGCTGGTATTGATTACATATGATGTGAATACGGAAACAGCAGCAGGCCGTACCCGATTGAGAAAAGTAGCAAAGCAATGTGTCAATTATGGACGCAGGGTCCAAAATTCTGTGTTTGAGTGTATTCTGGATAATGCCCAGTGCGTGCAATTAAAGGCAGAATTGCAGGAATTAATTGATGAGCATACAGATAGTCTTCGTTTTTACTATCTGGGTAATAACTATAAAACAAAAGTAGATCATATCGGAGTTGATAAAGGAACGAGAGCAGATGACACTTTGATTTTTTAGATTCAGTCGTTCAAACGAGAGGCAGAAACAGTTTTTGGCTGGAAATAACTGGTGCGAATCAGTACAACGAAAACTAAGTTTCTGCTATATTGACGTAGAATAATTGTTCCATATGCAAGGCGGAGGAATGAGGCGTAGCGGTGGCTACGGCGATTGACGACAACGATGCAGATGGACAATTAGACAAGTCAATATGGCGGTTACTTGATTTTCGTTGTACTAGTAGTGAACATGAATTTCCCAGTACATTCGCACCAGAAAAATTCACCAAAAATCAAAAGAATAAAGAAAAGTTGTCTGCTCTTTTTAGTGAAAAAAGCTATTTTGCAGGAGTTGACAAATTTAGTGGGATAGTGCAAAATAGTTTTGTATAGTTTTGCTCTAGTTCCGCGAGGAGCTAGTGGATTGAAATTGCTTTGCCCTACGTTTATAGCAGCTTCTTTTAGTCTAGCTCCGCGAGGAGCTAGTGGATTGAAATCCACTCTGCATTTATCCGGGCTTGTGACCGGCACCGTCTAGCTCCGCGAGGAGCTAGTGGATTGAAATATCAAGATTTGTTTACAGAAGGGAAAAAGAATGAGTCTAGCTCCGCGATGAGCTAGTGGATTGAAATAAACTTGAATCCCTCCATAAACGGATTGATTTTCGTCTAGCTCCACGAGGAGCTAGTGGATTGAAATGATCGCAGAAATGCTGGAAAGCTGTGGTGTCAAAGTCTAGCTCCGCGAGGAGCCAGTGGATTGAAATCATATTACCCTCCAAAATGGTCATTTATGGCATCAGCGTCTAGCTCCGCGAGGAGCTAGTGGATTGAAATTGTTGAATTAATATCCTTTACCATTTCAATTAAGTCTAGTTCCGCGAGGAGCTAGTGGATTGAAATAGGTCCATCAGGACGCTCCCGCTCCACAGTTCCAGTCTAGCTCCGCGAGGAGCTAGTGGAGCGAAATATTCAGCACCAGAAGAACGTACAAGCCTATTTAGAGATTGGGAATATAGGGGGCTCTTTTACGGAATGTAGAGGTATCATATCCTACAGATCCCTTCCGGAGAGGCGGACAGGGACCTGCAAAAGAATGGATTAGAATTGGTTGGGAATCGATTTCGTGTTTACGAATTTAATTCTGCAATTCCCGTAACTGCCACATAAATGTGGGAGATTCGGTACCAGGTGGCAAAGTCTACAACGCCGGTCTGGGGCATTCCAAAAATTGACTGGAATTCGCGGACAGCCTGGGCAGTGGCCGGTCCGTAGATACCATCAACGGTAATGTTGGGAATAGCAGTATAAACGGTTGCAATAGCGTCCAGCTGCTCCTGCAGTTGGCGTACTTTGTTGCCAGAAGAACCGATGGTGAGATCATAGCCGGGCCAGGAGGCAGGAATACCGGAAATCTGTTCTGCAGTATTGACATACATATTGTCTCCGTAAAAATACCGTATAATTTCAATGGGACTGTATCCCTGTTCCCCTAAAGACATGGAGCCCCATTGGGTCATCCATTTGGTATCTGCATATGAAATGGAGTGGCAGCAAGACTATGGAACTGGATGGTAATGTACCTGAATCCCTTTTTCATCTCTGTTATATATTATTTTTTCCACATATTGCTTTAAGGCTGTGTTTTTCTGGAAAACGGTCAGCTCAGAAGAAATAATCTGCTGATAAAGAAAAGGGAGGGTGGTTTCAAGTTCTCTTAGGACCATAGGGACAATAACATCCTCAGATACGTAACAGTTTTTGCGGCACAATCCTTTTAAATAGCCGCTGCACTGAAAAGAAAAGGTATCCGGCATGGTTTTGCGCCTGCGTCTGCAGGAACAAAGACTTCTGCCACAGTTGGGGCATTTTAATATTCCTCCCAGCCAGTGTCGGACCATTTGACTGGGTTTTGCATAAGGATGAGAGAGGGCTGCGTCACTGGACATCCGCTTTTGTGCTGCGTCAAACAGGTCTTTAGATATAATGGACGGGTGATGTCCCTGGGCTAAAATCCAGTCGCAGGAATCACGAATAGCACCGGTTTTCGCGTCTGTTCGATTCCAGCGTATGATTCCGGCATAAAGAGGATTTTGGAGAATGTACTTTACAGCGCGGGTTTCAAAGGGATTGCCCAGAGAAGTAGAAATTCCCTGAGCATTTAGTTTTTGGGCAATGAAAAACGGACTGAGGCTGTCAAAAACGAACCAGGAAAAAATTTGTTTTACAGCCAGAGATTGTTGAGGATCGGGGGTTAGTTGTCCATCAGTGGAGGAAAGCTGGTATCCAAAAGGAGGACGGCTCTGATAACCGCCCCGAAGAGCTTTTTCTGTCATGCCGCGGCTGACATCACTGGAAAGCCGGATGGAGTAAAACTCGTCCATCCATTCGATAATCCGCTCAATGAGACTTCCGAAAGGACCTTCTATAATAGGTTCTGAAATACTGATGACGTCAACACCATATTTCCCCCGGAGCATGGATTTATATACAATGCTTTCCTCCTGGTTACGGGCAAAACGTGAAAATTTCCATACCAGAATCGCGTCAAAGGGATGGGATTCGGATTTGGCGGAAGCGATCATTTTTTGAAATTGAGGACGTTTTTGGGCAGTTCGGCCTGAAATGCCATTTTCCTGAAAAATCCATTGTTCTTCTACTTGAAACTGATTTTTCCTGGCATAGTCTAACAGCAGGCGTTTTTGGGAATCAGGCGATAATTCTTCCTGACTGTGAGTAGATACCCGAATATAAAGTGCAGCTTTTTTGGGAAGAGAGAAAGTGTCCAAAGAATCACCTTTATATAAGAAATGCTTAATTAGTTCTATGAGAAATTGGATGTTTTTATGAGAGGTTTAAAGAAAAGTGAAAAAACCTGCCGGAGGCAGGTCTTCTGGATAACAGGCAATAAAAAATGCCGCAACAGCTGCGACAATAAAAAATGACCTCACCGGGAATCGAACCCGGGTTTACGCCGTGAGAGGGCGTCGTCTTGACCGCTTGACCATGAGGCCTTACCCAAGCTTTGATATAATAACATGGATTCGGAAAAAATGCAAGAGTTTTTTGTAATATTTCATATCCTCTATAAGCCATTTATGATAATGTCCTAATATACCATAAATGAAAATGTCCCGGAT
>CAUWCT010000102.1:0-6013 GCA_963557065.1 uncultured Lachnospiraceae bacterium
GACAAACTGGAATAATGCCGAGAATAAAGTTAATTAATCAGCGTTTCCCTAGATTTACAGGACAGCCAATTGAGTTGGATTGTGGGGAATGGCAGGCAGACGACATGGGAGTGCGGACAGTTCGGTATGACAATCATTTTACAAAAATCCCCATGCTGGCCTGCAGTCATCCCATTCTCCCTGTGGAGATATTAAAAAATGTGGACACCGCGACAGAGAGGATTTCCCTGGCCTATTTTAAGGCAGGAGACTGGCAGAAAATTACAGTAGACCGTACTGTTTGTGCCAATGTGAATAAGATTGTGGATGCACTCAGTCAGTTCGGAATCGAGGTTACCAGTGATAATGCAAGAAATCTGGTGCGGTATATTTCCGATTGTGTAGGAATGAATCCTAAGACGCTGGAACCGAAACAATCCATTAACCGCCTGGGATGGGTTGGAAGCTCTTTTACCCCGTATGCGGATGGAATCCGGTATGAAGGGGATGTGGATTATGAGGTGATCTTCCGTAATGTGAGAGCAGAAGGAAATTTTCAGATATGGAAAGAACTGTGTACGGATTTACGAAAAAATATCCCTCTGCGCATGATGATGGCAGCCAGCTTTGCTTCTGTACTGCTGGAGCCTTTAAAAGTGCTGCCTTTCGTGCTGCACGTCTGGGGAACAACCGGAACCGGCAAGACGGTAGCGCTTATGGTAGCAATGAGCATATGGGGAAATCCGAAAATGGGTGGACTGGTAAAAACTATGAACATGACCCGAAATGCCATTATGAGGAATGCTGCATTTTTATGCAGTATTCCGTTTGCAGGAGATGAACTGCAGACCATCAAGGACAAATGGCAGGGGAATTTTGACCAGCTTATTTACCAGATCACAGAAGGAGTAGACCGAGGCAGAGCGAAGGCTTATGGAGGCGTGGAAGATACCAAAACCTGGAAGAACAGCTTTATTTTTACTGGCGAGGAACCGATTACAAAGGTAAATTCCGGCGGCGGCTCTAAAAATCGCGTAATCGAGATTGCTATTGACGGGAAACTGGTAGAAGACGGCCATCATGTATGCAGCGTGCTCCAAGAAAATTTTGGATTTGCAGGAAAACGGTTCGTGGAGTATCTGCAGGACGTAGAGATAAGAACGGTGACGGAACGATATAGGGAAATTTTTGACGAGCTGTGTAAGCTAGATACAACCGATAAACAGGCTATGGCTATGGCCTGCATCTTGCTGGCAGACGAGATTGCGGTAAAGCTGTTTTTTGCGGACGAGGAGGCCTTGCAGGTAGAACAGGTAAAGAAATATCTGCAAAGCGCTTATGACGTAGATGTGGCCGAGAGAGCGTATCAGTCAGTGCTTAACTGGGCAGCTAAAAATCCTGTGCGTTTTGAGGATCCGAAAACCCCGGATTCCCCAAATAAGGGCGAGGTTTGGGGGAAAATTGATGGAAATATCTTGGTAATAAACCGGGACGTACTACTTGATTTTCTGAATAAAAACGGATTTGATTATACAGCAGTCAGCAAAAAATGGGCTGAGAGAGGATATCTGAAAAGAAATTCCCAGGGGAAAATGGTTCACCAGACAAAAGTATATGGAATTAAGACCAGCTATATAAAGTTTAATCTTCCGCAGGATGATGATGAAACAAATGAAGAAGGGTTTATGCAGGTCAATTTTGAACAGGAAAACCTGCCTTTTTAGCCGAAAAAGTCAAAAAAAGTAAGACCGGTAAGACTTTTTCGGGGGTTGGTAAGACCCCTCAAACCCGCATGAAATAAGGCTTTTTAGTATATAGTCTTACCTGTCTTACTAGTCTTACCTGTTCCAATAGTCCTATAGGGAAATAAAAAAGATTGTAGAAAATTTAACAATATAGGTTTTTTGTGTTAATAAAATATAGGGATATACAAGCGGATTTTTGGTAAGACAGTAAGACCCATTGATTTTACAAGGGTTTCCGGCCTTTTTTAGGTAAGATTTCGGGTAAGTCACTTCGAAAAAATGGTAAGACAACAAAAAATAGGAGATGAGATTATGAGCAATAAAGCAGCAGGCACAAAATTTGAAAAGGAGTTTTCAGAAATCCTTGCCAGTCACTGGTTCTGGGTGCATTTGTTCCAGGATAATAAAAACGGCCAGCCTTGCGACGTAATCGCCTGCAGAAATGGTAACGCATATCTGTTTGATTGTAAAGATTGTGAGACAAAATTTTTTATTTTGAGCAGGGTTGAAGAAAACCAGTACAATGCCATGAGGCTGTTTGAAATGACTGGAAACAACAAAGGAATGTTTGCTGTTCGGTTTCCGGAAGAAACCATTTACCTGATACCTTATGACCGGATGTCAGAGCTGAAGAAGGCGGGATTTAAACGGATAGATGCTACGGTATGTCGGACACAGGGAATGAAACTTTCAGAATGGCTGAAAGAACATGATGAAAAAGATGGATGGAGTGAAGAGGATGCAGGTGATTGTAAGCAGCGAGATCAGGGTGAAGGATGCACCGAAGAGTTTGTGTGACTGGTGTTCGGAAAATCTCGTGGTAGAAAATCCGGAATACGTAAACCGAGCTCGTCGGGGATTATGGCTGGGAAAGACACCAAGATATATCTGGCTGTACCGGATAGATGGAGAGGATCTGATACTTCCGACCGGAACGGGAAAAGAGATTGGAAAGTACCTGTCAGAACAGGACCATGTAAGTGTCCAACTGGCTGATAACGGGACTTTGAAGTATGAGGGCAACATTCCCTTGTATGAGTATCAAAAACAGGCTGTAGAGGCGATGAGAGGCACGAGCTGCGGAATCTTGCAGAGCCCATGCGGTTCCGGAAAAACACAGATGGGAATCGCACTTGCAGCCAGCCTTTCCAGAAAGACGTTATGGATAACGCATACACAGGATCTGCTAACCCAGTCCTATGAACGGGCAGCACAGTATTTCCCACAGGAGACACTTGGAATTATTACAGCTGGAAAGGTACGTCTTGGAAGCCATATAACATTTGCTACTGTTCAGACGCTTTGCAAGTTGGATTTAACGACATACAGAGATACCTGGGATGTGATTATCGTGGATGAGTGCCACCGTCTGGCAGGAACCCCTACTCAGGTAACGATGTTTTATAAGGTTATGAACAACTTGGCAGCAAAATATAAATACGGCCTGAGCGCAACTGTGTATCGTTCAGACGGAATGATTAAAAGTACCTTTGCGGTACTGGGGCCAGTTGTTTATCAGGTTCCGGATGAGGCAGTAGCAGAAAAGACTGTGCAGGTCAGAATTTTGCAGCGTGATACAGGTATTAAATTAAACCGCTGCTGTCTGGATACGGATGGAACGTTAGACTATAATCGGCTTTTAAAGTATCTCGCAGAGAGCCAGGAACGAAATAGGTTGATTGTAAGAGACTTAGTCAATCAAACAGGTCATGCTTGTCTGGTGCTTTCCAGCCGTCTGGCACATTTACATCGAATTATGGATATGCTCCCGGAAGAATTACAAGGGAAATCGGTAATGATTGATGGCAGCATGACCAGCAAACGGGCGCGGTTTGAGAGAGAGCAGGCTATAGAAGATATGCGGACTGGAAGAAAAAATATCCTGTTTGCAACCTTTAGTCTGGCGAAAGAAGGACTGGACATTCCAAGACTGGATCGGCTATTTCTGGCATCTCCGCAAAAAGACTATGCAGTCGTTACGCAGAGTGTTGGGAGAATTGCAAGAGTATGTGTTGGAAAAACGGACGCTGTCTGTTATGACTACGTAGATGATATCCAGTTTTGTCAGAACCAGTATAAGAGGCGGAGGACCCATTACAGAAAGGCTGGGTGTATTTTATGAATGTTGATGACAAGCAGAAGGCAGCGGAACTGGTCAAGGGCGTATGGTCGGATTCATACCGGTTTTATTTGAAATATCATGGGCGCCCAATGGAACCAGGAACCTGGCAGGAGGCCACGAGGGATTTTTCAGAGATTATGAGAAAATATGATGGTGCGTCGGTATGCGGCAGGCTGATGCTGGCAGCCCTTCAGCAGTTAGAGGAGGAATCACGATGATACAGAAGCCAACAAAGATTTACCTTTGCAGCGAGTGTGGCAAACCCATAGAGGGTGACCATGTATATATCAAAACTAAGAGAGGAACGGAACTGCATATCCATCACGAATGCATTCCGAGAGGACCAAGAAGGGAGAAAGGACAGAATGAACAGATTAACACAAAAAGATGATCAGGGAAATTGGAGCTTAAAGGGCGTAGCGTGGGAAAGCCTGTATGAAGGGCAGGTAGTCACGAAGGAATTACGAGAACGGCTGTATGGCGCACTCTGGAAGCTGATGGAGTATGAGGATACTGGCCTAACACCGGAAGAGGTGGAGCAGCTGAAAGAGATCCAGAGATGGATTCCGGTGGAAGAGCGGTTACCAGAAAATGGGACATACCTCTGTACGCTTGATGGGGAATTATGCGGGATTGATGAACCATTTACAGGAATGTGCGGAATTGAGAACGGCAAGTGGGACGAAGAGGGATGCGTCATCGCCTGGATGCCGCTTTCGAAGCCGTATCAGGAGAAAGAAAATAAGATTTGAGGGAGGTATCCGAGTGATAAAAGTTATTAAGTACGGAAAAAAACGCAGGGCAACATGTGGGAACTGTGGCGCTTTGCTGACATTTAGAGGAGGAACTCAATGAAGAACAGTGAAGGCTACCCAGATCCGACAGCAGGAAAGGCCATTAAGAGAGCAGACAGACCACCGGAGAATGTCATACACTTCCGACGAGCCATGAAGCTGATGTGTACCATCTGTCATGTGCGGGTGCTGGGAAAGATTACGGTAGTAGATGATAAGGGGAGACAGTGGTAATGAACAGGGCAGAGCGGAGACGGCTGGAGAAACAGGCACAGAAGGAACCCGTATATACCCTCACCAGAACGCAGTTGGAGATTATCAAGCAGGAGGCGATACTGGCCAAGCGTGAGGAACTTAAGGCCAGCATAGCTAGGGAAATCGAAAAGAAAATCGATGCCGAATGGGAAGAACGGGAACGGGTATTATCCGGCGAGGCGGACGAAGAGAGGATGCTTAAGGTGCTGGCGCTTTTAATGTCAGTGCCGGCAAAAGTCCTTTGCGAGAAATTTAAGTGGAAACCGATAACAAATGAGAATGACCGCCGTTCCAGACTCTTACAGTTTTCCGAGGCAGTTGTAGAAGAGGTCAACCGAATATGTGCGGACGAATCAACGGATATTCGGGCGGTGGCAGAAGAGATTTATCAAAAGTACGGAGTGAGGTACAAGATATCAGATTGACAACAGGGGAGGTGAGGCCAGTGAATATCAGAATTACGAAGAAACTGTTAGACAGTTACCGAAAATTAAAACGGAAAATTCCAATCTTAGAAGCTGAATTGGCAGAGATGACACAGGGGGATAATGGTTTTGGTAACAGTACAATCTTTGATTATCGTACTGGGGAACCGAGACCTCAGAGTGTGGTTGGTTTTGACTGGGAATTATATTACGGTAGGATGGATAAGCTGGAGAAAATCAAAGCACAATGTACAGCTGTTGAAAAATGGATTGAAGCCATTGAGGATGGTCAGACCAGGTGCGTATTTCGGATGTATTATAAAGATGGCATGACGTGGGAGAAGATAGCAGCTAAGACAGGATACAAAGGGAATCCTGATTATCCGAGATTACATATTCGGGATAAATATTTAAAAAAATGTGGAACAAAATAAAAAAGTCGTTTTTATCGGAAAAGTCGTGTTATAGTATACTAGAAACCAAAGGCGGACAGGCCATTGACTTTCCCTCCTATTTTCACAGTATTACCCTAGAAAGTCCTTACCAGATTGGTGAGGGCTTTTCTTTTACAAAAAAAATAAAACTTCTTACAATAAATTGTTGACATACGTATACGTATATGATATAATATATATTGTAAGACTAACTATTAAAAGTCAAGTCTAAAATGAAAGTTTTTTGAATGAATTGCAG
>CAUWCT010000103.1:0-4992 GCA_963557065.1 uncultured Lachnospiraceae bacterium
AAGTAAATCGTGAACCTGTGATTTATCACTGGAAATATAAAATGGATGAAATCAGCGAAGAGGAAGCGGCATCTGTTTAATATAGCAATTATTTAGTATTCGTTGTACTAGTTAGCAAACACCAGTTCAACTGGTGATTTACTGACCCTCCAAAGAGCCAAAGGGTCATTGTTGCTGCTCGTCCCTAAGGGCGGTATCGCAAGCACTCTTACTGGCTCGCTATAAAGCGGTACTACTAGGATCTTCTTTTCTTGATTCCTCTGCTTGCTCTTTTATATATTTCTGAACTGTTGCATCTGATTTGCTTTGCAATTCGAGATGTCTATCGTAAAGCATCAATGTACTTTTTCCTTTTAGATATCCCATAAAATCTGATACACTACGTTTCGGTGGAATTGCTATAATTAAATGTACATGATCGATGCATACTGCTCCTGCAATTATTTCTACATTTTTATATTTGCATAGTGTTGCTATGATTTCTCGAACATCTTCTCGCAGCCTTCCATACAGTACTTTTTTCTATATTTTGGAATGAATACGATATGGTACTGGCATTTCCAATGAGTATGTGATAGACTTCTATTGTCCATTTGGATCGCCTCCTTTGATTTTGAGTTTAGCTTGCGACACCATTCTCATAATATCACAGGAGACTTTATTTTCTTATCCTTACCGTTTCCAACTACTCCATTCTCCTCAGCATAGCTGAGGGATTAGTCCTTTCATTTACTCTAATATGCCTATAACAATTTTTTTAGCTGCTCTGCTTCTTCTTTTGATAACTTTCCATTGCCAATAAAGGCAGCAACAAAGCGACTAAAGGAATTCCCATAATATTCTTCTATCATCTTTTTTGTCCAGTTATGGATATGCTGCTCCTTTGTACACAATGCGTAATACAGCTTACATGATCCTCCATTTTCAGCTCCTACTAATCCCATTTTTTGAAGACCAAGTAAGAATGTATTTAGTGTCTGAACCTTCCATTTCTTGTCCCATCGATCTATAGCAACATCCATAATCTCGCGGAATGTCATGGGACTACTTGCATTCCACAAAAGTTCCATAATCTGTTCTTCTGTTTTTGTTAAACCGTAATTTTTTTTCATTGCAATTATCTCCTTAGCTAATGTGGGCAGTTCTCATAAGTTGTTGTACTTATCAGATTTTTTTGTTGTACAGCATTGCATTTTGCACAAATTAAAGCTTCAAATCTTTTTATGGTACAGCCACCATTGCTATTCTTTTTATGTTCTGTAACGGTTCCTGGAACTGAATAATCGTGTATACATATTCGCCTATTTTCTACGTTCATATCACTTAGACTATGGACATTTCCGTCATCTGAAGTAAAAAAATAATCAGATACCAATGGTTCGCTTTTTATCGATTCTGTTGTAATAAATAATTCTGTTCCTACATCCTGTTCTGTAAGATTTTCAACCACCACCGGTGAATTATACGCCAATGCCGTACTCGCACCAGCTATGCAAATCAGTATAGTTACAGGCACTGTCAAAATGGATTTGTATTTTTTTCCCTTCATCTCTAAAATCCTCCGTTCATATGTTTTCTTTTTTCTATTACTTGTTAAGCCGGAAAAAAAGGTTTCCCTGCCTACATTTTCCAGATCTGCCACTAGAGTCAAAAGCAATTCTCCATACTTTTTCCGTTCTCTTTCTCCTTTTCCATCCATAACTACACTATCACAATACATCTCACTAATGCAGGAAATCTCGCTCATCAATAAATACACAAATGGATTATACCAGTGCATGGCCATTGTAAATATTCCTGCTAATTTTATCAGCACATCATTATGTTTGATATGAACCAGTTCGTGCTTTATCATATATTCACGTGTTTCTATATCAAATTTATCTGATATAGGAAAAATTATAACAGGTGCCCATATCCCGGTTGTCATTGGAGACGAACAATATTGTGAGCAAATAAATTTTACATTCCTCTTGATCCCCAATCTATTTTTAATTTCACAAAATATCTTTTTTTCCTGTTCATTCCCCTGCCATTTTAAATTGATAATCCCTACTCTCTTCATTTTCCAATACAAAGTTATATTTTTCCAGATAATAGCAAAGGAAACAATTCCAAAAACAATAATTCCTGCATACAGATACTGAACTTTTTTTGATATCTGTACTGAATTCTGATTTAAAACAATTATATAATCAGAAGGAATTACCAACGGAGTAGGAATCACTTGTTTCCAAAAAGACGGAAAAAACTGGTATAGGAATCCTACAAATTCATACTTACCGAACGGAAATGGCAATAAATAAAAAATTAGTGATAGTTTCAATATCCTGTATCTCAATCTTATCGAAAAGTATCGTTTTGCTAATGGATACATAAGTAAATAGAGAATAAAAATTACGGTTCCTGATAGGGACATGACAAAAAGAGGATTTTGAAACATTTTATTGTAATTCTCCTATTCCTTTTCCTGCACAGTATCAAATAAAATTGGTATATATTAGTTTTTTTTAATATATGCTAATAATATAATATTTTCAAATTTTTGTCAATAAAAAAACGAGTTGGGACTTGGATTCCCTCCTTGTTCGTTCTAGCAAGTCCAATCCCTGTGAATGATATGGCATTAACGTAAATATCCGTCACATCAAATCAGATATGGCGGATACCTTTAGAAAATCATTTTAAATTTTTTGCTTGTCTACTTAATGGTTTTGATGTCTTTTCCTACTGAATCTCCCCAGTCATATTCACAAACATACTCCAATTATCAATACTGGGATACACCTTGCAACCTATCTAATACACTCTCCCTGTAAAAATGGCTACCGTTCTGGGACGCATCACATAGGAGCCATCTATTCTCGGCTCCTGTCTCCTGGGATAACAGTACCGCCCCTCCTGATCTCCATAGGTATCCACGCTTAGATGCCAGACCCCTCTGTGTTTTAAATTGGGCAGCGTAATGGTCACCGGCTCCCAGTAGGTATTGATGGCCATATAAACAATATCGTCTCTTCCCTTTTCCCGGTCATATCCGGCAAAGCTGACCGCAAACGTCCTGGTATTTTCCGGCAGGTTGGTGTTTTCTGCATTTACATCATGAGAATGAAGGGGTTCCATGCCGCACACTGCATCGGGAAGGCGCTTGCGGATCGCCGGGTGGGCGTGACGGTAGTGAATCATAAATTTAAAAAATTCAAACAAATCCCTCTTTTTCTCTAAGAATGTCCAGTCCAGCCAGGAAATTTCGTTGTCCTGACAATATCCGTTATTATTGCCGTACTGGGTATTGCCAAATTCATCCCCGGCCAGAAACATGGGAGTCCCCCTGCTGCACATCAAAACAGCGCAGGCATTGCGGATCATCCGGTACCTCAGCTTTAATACCTCCGGATCATCGGTTTCCCCCTCTGCCCCGCAGTTCCAGCTCCGGTTGTCATTGGCTCCGTCTGTATTGTCCCATCCGTTTCCCTCGTTATGCTTGGAATTATAAGAATATAAGTCATACAAAGTAAAACCATCATGGCAGCTCAGAAAATTAATGCTGGAATTATAGCCTGCATAGTTTTTATCATGCTCCGGATCAAAACCGCCGTACAAATCACTGGAACCGCAGATACTCCAGGCTGCTGTCCAGGAAAGCCAGTTTTCTCCTTTTAAAAATCCCCGGATCACATCCCGGTATCTTCCATTCCACTCCGCCCACCGTTTGCTTGCCGGAAAGCTGCCTACCTGGTAAAGTCCGCCTGCGTCCCAGGCTTCAGCAATGAGTTTTACATTGCTGAGCACCGGATCGTAAGCCAGGCTCCGCAGCAAAGGAGGATTGTTCATGGGAGCGCCGTTTTCATTGCGCCCCAGAATGCTGGCCAGATCAAACCGGAATCCGTCTACCCGGTAGCTGACAGTCCAGTATCGCAGACATTCCAGGATCATCTGCTGGACGATTGGGTGGTTGCAGTTTAAGGTATTTCCGCAGCCGCTGAAATTATAGTAATTGCCATCCGGCGTCAGCATATAATAAACCTGATTATCAAATCCCTTAAAGCAGAACACCGGCCCTTTTTCATTGCCTTCTGCAGTGTGGTTAAACACCACGTCCAGGATCACTTCAATTCCATTATCGTGCAGGGCTTTTATCAGTTCCTTTAATTCTGTCCCCTCATGATTGTATTCATCCGAAGCCGCATAGCTGGTATTGGGAGCGAAAAATCCCACTGTATTGTATCCCCAGTAATCCAACAGCCGTTTTCCGTCAACCTCTCTGGAATTCATGGTTTCATCAAACTCAAAAATAGGCATCAGTTCTACTGCATTGATCCCCAGTTCCTTCAGGTACGGAATCTTCTCCATCAGCCCGGAAAAGGTTCCCCGGTTGGTAACTCCTGAACTTGGGTGATTGGTAAATCCTCTTACATGAAGTTCATAAATGATGAGATCGCTTAATTCTTTGTTTGACTGAGGCATGCTGCCCCAGTCAAAGAGGTTTCTCACGACTCTGGCATGATACGTTTTTCCCCCGTCTACCCCCCAGACCTTCCGGCTGGTTACGACTCTGGCGTAGGGGTCTAAAAGAATATGATTCCGGTCAAATAAGTCTCCTTTTTTCGGATTATACGGCCCATCGATCCGGTAGGCATATTCAAACTCTTCAATATCCAGATCAAATACGATCATGGAGTACACATCGCCGATTTTATAAGATTCCGGAAAAGGAAGGACTGCATAAGGTTCTTCCTCGCCTCTGTGAAACAGCAAAAGTTCGCATCCCGTCCCTTCCCTGGTGTGAACTGTAAAATTGACTCCACTGGCCAGAGCCATTGCCCCGTTTACATCAAACAAACCGGGGCGTACGGCAAAACCGGCTATGGTGTCAGTCGGATTAATGGGAGCAGGAAAATCGGACGAAAATTTCTGACTGTAAAGTTTCACTGGCAGCACCTCCGTTATGAAGTGACTTTTGTCAAGAGGTAATTTCTGAAAATTACAAAC
>CAUWCT010000104.1:0-4922 GCA_963557065.1 uncultured Lachnospiraceae bacterium
TGTCAGATAGTAATTTACTCCAAAAGAATTATAGTGCTAAATCCCAAAGACGGGAGACAAAAAGCAGTGGAGATTTGCCCTATGAAGATTCAGACAGAAAAACTTTTATGAAAACAAGCTTTCAACGCTTTTTCTCCCTGAATCTTCGCAAGGCTGAACTGTTACCGCTTATTGTGATTTTTCACTAAAAGATGTTGAATATTATGATAAAATATGCTATTATGAACATATTGAAACTGAAATATTTATAAATTATTGAAACAGAGGTGCTTATGAGATATTTGGCTCATAGAGAAGAGTCATCAGATCGGGAGCAAAGATTAAAAGAACACTTGGAAGGCGTAGCGAAAATATCTGGAGAATTTGCACAGAAGTTTCACGCATACCAGTGGGGGTATTGTGCATAAAGTAGATGTCTCCTATGAGGATAAGCAACCGCGTTTCACGCATACCAGTGGGGGTATTGTGCAGGGATGCTTCATGATATTGGGAAGTATTCGCAGGAATTTCAGAGACGGATTAGAGGCAGTGCAGAACAAGTCGATCATGCCACTGCCGGGGCTAAGACATGCTGGACGCGTCCGAACGGATATCAGTTTTTGAGTTACTGTATTGCAGGGCATCATGCTGGACTTCCGGATACCGGAGGCAAAAATGATACAGGTCATGAGGCGAGCATATATGGCAGAATGAAGAAAAATATCGCAGATTACAGTGCTTATAAGGACGAGATAGAGATTCCGGAGTTGGGGATGCCGCCATTTTCTGTAACAGAAGGGGACATGCCTGGCTTTTTTATTTCCATGTTCATCCGTATGCTGTATTCCTGTCTGGTAGATGCAGATTTTTTGGATACCGAGTTATTTATGAATGCCGGAGTTGTAAAAAGAGACAGCGGGGACTCTATTCCGGTATTATACACACGTCTGATGAATCATATTTCTGATTGGATTAAAAATTATGATAGCCATACAATCAATGGAAGACGTTCAGAAATCTTAAGAAATTGTCTGAACATGGGAAAGGAATTGCCTGGGCTGTTTCGTCTGACAGTGCCTACAGGAGGAGGCAAGACCATTGCTTCACTGGCATTCGCCCTGGAACATGCCAGAACCTATGGGCTGGATCGGATTATTTATGTAATTCCTTATACAAGTATTATTGAACAAAATGCAAAAGTATTTGCAGATATTCTTGGCGTGAAAAATGTATTAGAGCACCACTGTAATGCAGAATATCCGGATACCGAAGAGTGGATTCCTATGCAGTTGGCAACAGAAAACTGGGACAAACCGGTCATTGTAACAACCAATGTTCAATTTTTTGAATCCCTGTTTTCAAACCGAGCGTCAAAGTGCAGAAAACTTCATAATATAGCAGGAAGCGTGATAATTTTTGACGAAGTCCAGATGCTTCCAAGCCAGTATTTAAAGCCATGTTTAGCGGCCATGGAACAGTTGATTCGCCATTATAAAAGTACCGTTGTGTTGTGTACGGCAACCCAGCCGGCGCTTGATCCACTGTTTGCTTCAGATATAAAAGCCAGAGAACTATGCCCGCGCATGGAACAGCAGTTTCAATTTTTTAAGAGAACAAAGATACAGGATTTGGGCAGAATTTCAGAAGAGGAATTGTTTGAGAGACTTCAGAAAACAGAAAGTGTTCTGTGTATTTTTAATACAAAAAAAACTGCTCAGCGCATGTATCAGAAGCTGGAAGGAGAAGGAGTATACCATTTATCCACAGCCATGTATCCGGTACACCGGAAACGTGTATTAAATGAGATCAGAGAACGCCTGCTACGGCATGAAACGTGTATTGTGCTTTCTACAAGCCTGGTGGAAGCAGGTGTAGATTTAGACTTTTCAGTTGTATACAGACAGGTAGCAGGAACAGATTCCATTATACAGGCTGCTGGCAGATGTAACCGGGAGGGAAAACGAGATTTTGAAACAAGTATTACCTATGTGTTTGGACTAACAGAGCAGGAATGTATACCAGGACAGCGCCAGCAGATGGAAGCAACAGAAGCTTTGCTGTCAGATGGAAAAAAGCTGGATGATTTAGAAACAATCCATCAATATTTTGAGACCCTGTTTTATCTGCGAAGAGAAGAACTGGATAAAAAACGAATTTTAGACCTGTTTAGGCCAAGACATTTTGAATTTGCTTCTGCGGCGAAATCATTTCAATTTATTGAAAAGAATACTGCAGCAGTACTGATTCCGGTAGAGCAGCGGGCAAAAAACATTTATGAGCAACTTTGCATAAAAGGACTAAATAAAGAATTGATGCGAGAAGCTGGACAGTATAGTATTTCAGTGTTTACAGATGTGATTGATAAATTGTATGGAGCAGGAATTATTTCGGAGATTTCTCAGGATTTTTATGTACTGAAAGATGAGGCGCAGTACAATGACAAGATAGGACTCAATTTAGATGTTGGATACGGAGAAGCTGTTTGGTGGTAATAGAAAGACAGGCAAGAGAGGAGATGGTTTTGTGGCAGTAGGAGTCAGGGTTAAGGTATGGGGAGAGTACGCATTGTTTAGCCGTCCGGAATTTAAGACAGAACGGTATAGCTATGATGTTATGACTCCATCAGCAGCCAGAGGGATTTTGGAAGCAATCTACTGGCATCCTGGGCTTAGATGGGTAATTGACCGAATTTACGTAAATCGACCCATACAGTTTACCAGTATCCGAAGGAATGAGGTAAAAAGCAAGATTTCTGTTAATAATGCGCTGAGTGTGTATAATGGGGCAAAGAAGCCGCTTTACATCAGCAGTAAAGCCGAAATTGTTCAGAGAGCGTCTTTTTTGCTTCGAGACGTGGAATATGTAATAGAAGCGCATTTTTTGATGACGGATCAAGCCAGTCCTGCAGACAATCCGGGAAAGTTTAAGGATATTATGATGAGACGGCTAAAACGTGGAGAATGTTATCACACACCCTATTTCGGATGCAGAGAATTTCCGGTTCATTTCTGTTTATGTGAAGATGAAAAGATCCAAACGGCTTATGAGACGGAAGAAGAACGGGACTTGGGGGTGATGCTCTATGATATGGATTACTCAAATCCAGAGCAGATTGAACCAATGTTTTTTAGGGCGATTATGCGGAGGGGAATTTTAGATCTTCGGGATTGTGAGGTGATTCGATGATCCTGCGGGCGCTGACAGATTATTATGAAGAATTATTAAAAGAGGGAAAGACAGTCTCTAAGGGGTGGTGCCGCGCAAAGGTGGCATATGCGCTGAATTTATCAGAGGATGGAACCCTTAAAAATGTATTTTTTTTAAAAACCCAGCAGACAAAGGGAAAAAAAGAAGTTTGGGTACCGCAGTTGAGGACTGTACCGCAAATGACAGCCCGCTCTTCAGGAGTCTCGGCCAATTTTTTATGTGACAATTCCAAGTATCTTTTAGGCGTAGATGAAAATGGAAGCGGCGGACGGCTTCAGGAATGTTTTGAAGCAGCCAGAACAAAACATGAAGAGATTCTGGGTGATACGCACAGTACAGCAGCAGAAGCGATCCGGCGTTTTTTTGAAACCTGGGACCCAAAAACTGCAAAGGAGCATCCAGAACTGCAGGAAATCTGGGAAGAAATTACAGATGGCAGCAATTTGATTTTTTGTGTGAATGGCAGAGAAGCCGGGGAGGATGATTCAGTCCGCAAGGCATGGGAACAGTCTTTAAACAGCAGGAAGTCTGGGCAGGAAGGAATTTGTCTGGTAACAGGAGAAAAGTCGCAAATTGCACGAATTCACACTGCGATTAAGGGGGTACAGGGAGCTCAATCCAGCGGTGCAGCTCTGGTTTCCTTTAATGCTCCTGCTTTTGAATCCTATGGAAAGGAACAGAGTTATAATGCTTCTGTTGGAGAATATGCAGCGTTTGCTTACACCACAGCGCTTAATTATCTCCTTTTACAAAAGGAATGGGTTAAGCAGCTTGGCGACACAACGGTGGTATTTTGGGCAGAAAACGGCAAAGAAGCTTACCAGGACATTTTTAATTGTATGATGGAAGCGCCTGTTGACAATCAGAGGGAACTTCAGGGGATTTTTGAAAAGCTGTCCAAGGGAGAAAAGATAGAAAAAGATGGGGTGATTTTGGACGAAACTACCAGATTTTATATTCTTGGGTTGGCACCCAACGCAGCAAGGCTGGCAGTGAGATTTTTTTATCAGGACAGCTTTGGGAATATTTTAGATCATGTGAAAACGCACTATGATCGGATGGAGATGATAAAACCGTCCTGGGAAACCAGAGAATATATAGGACTCTGGGCTCTTTTGCAGGAGACAGTAAATCAAAATGCAAGGGAAAAGAAAGCAGTGCCAAATATGGCAGCAGCAGTGCTGCGGGCAATTTTGTCCGGGTCCAGATACCCGGCAAATCTTTACAGCAATGTGATGATTCGTATCCGTTCAGAACAGGGGAGAATGACATGGGGCCGCGCATCGATTATAAAAGCGTATTTAATGAAAAATTGTAATTGGAAGAAGGGGGAAGATTACGTGAAAGTAAATGAAAATTCTGCGGAATCCGGGTATATTTTGGGGAGAATTTTTGCAGTATTAGAGGAGATTCAGGAGAAAGCCAATCCGTCTATTAATGCAACAATCCGGGACAGATATTTTAATTCTGCATGTACAACTCCGGCTGCGGTTTTTCCTATTATTATAAGGTTGAAAAATAGTCATATCCGGAAAATTGATAAAGTAGGAATGAGAATTTATTATGAAAATATGCTGACAGAGTTAATGAGTAAACTGGATGTATTTCCAAGACGGCTGACGCTGGAGGAACAGGGGCAGTTTATGCTGGGATATTACCATCAAGTACAGAAAAGATATGCGAAAAAGCATTCTGGTGATATGTCAAGAACCTTTTGAAAAAGATTTTGATGTGTC
>CAUWCT010000105.1:0-4841 GCA_963557065.1 uncultured Lachnospiraceae bacterium
CTCATTTGTTAATAAAAATTTGAATATGCTGAATAAAATCCCCCAAAGTTTCAATTACATCATCCGCCAGACTGCGATCAAAACCAAAGCGTTCATCTTTTAACGCAATAACCGTCATTCCTGCACATTTTGCTGCCGTAATCCCCGCCGTCGAATCCTCAATCGCAATACACTCTTCTGGTTTTACCCCCAGCAGTTCTGCTGTTTTCAAGTAGATCGCCGGATCTGGTTTGCTTTTCTCAAAAAACTCCCCGCTAATAATCAGATCGAGATACGGAGTAACCTCTACTTCTGTCAGGATTTCTTTTACTTTTTCATAAGCTGTCGAAGATGCAACCGCAGTATTCATCCCGCATTCTCTTGCCCATTTAAGAATTGTAAGCGTATCTTTTCGAAAAATTTCTTTATATGGAATGACAAATGAATGACTGGGCTTCCAGTTTCTCTCATAATCTTCCCTGGTTTCTTCCCATCCCTTACCATTTCCAATTATGGAAGCAATCCTGGTCCATACATCCTCTTTTACCCGACCAGCATTTTGATACATATCCTCTATTTTGGCTTCTGGACGCAGAGAATGGACATACTCATACACCCGTCTCATATTATAAGGTTCTGTATCTACAATTACCCCATCCATATCAAAAATTACTGCTTTCATAAGCTATATTCTCCACCATCATCCCTTTACTGCTCCGCTTGTTAAACCACGCACAAATTGTCTGGACGCGCAAAGGAATAAAATAATCAATGGTAACGACGCAATAACAAGTCCCGCCAGGGTAGATGTATAATCTACACGTAAGTCGCCCTTAAATGTCATTAATCCAATTGGAATTGTCTGAATTGCCTTATTATTTAAGAATACATTTGCAAACAGAAATTCATTCCATACAAAGTTTAAATTTACAATTGCGCAGGAAGCAAAAATCGGTTTGCTAATTGGAATAATTATCTTTCTAAAAATCTGAAAACTGCTGTATCCATCCATGATAGCAGCTTCTTCCAGCTCACGCGGGATAGAGATGAAATACGCCCGCATTAAAAACACTGTAAACGGAATACGGAACGCAATGTATGGCAAAATAACTGCCAAATATGTATCGTATATATTCAGCGCTTTCAATATTTTAAAGAGCGGAACCAGAGCAATTTGCTCTGATAATGCCATACCTCCAAGTACAATAATAAAAATCACATTGCTTCCTCTGGCATTAAAACGTGTCAAGCCATATGCTAAAAATGACGATATAACTAAAATGCCAATCAAAGAGATACTGCTGACCAGCACAGAGTTCCCAAGATATTTGTACAGGCCCATATTCCAGGCTTTCACATAATTTCCGAACTGCCATACTCCTGGCAGCGCAAGGGAATCTTTAAACATCTCTTTATTAGTTTTAAACGAATTAAGAATGATCCATGCCAAAGGCGCCAGAATAATGGCCGCAAGCAGGATACAAACCAGATTTAGTAAAACTTTGCTAACTTTTTTCATGGTATGCTCCTTTCTATTCTTTGCCGGAATTGGTCATCCTAATCTGAATAATGGAAAGAGTTACAGTAATAACGAAAATAAATACGCCCGTTACGGCAGCCATGCCTAAATCATCATGTAAAAACGCCTGCTGATATAGGAATAATCCCAAAACCTGAGAACTATTTCCAGGCCCTCCGCTTGTGGTTGCATAAACTTCTGTATAAAGTTTGAACGCTCCGATAATCGTAATAATAGAGCACACCAGAAGCTGTTCTTTCGCCTGTGGAAGCATAATGAAAAGCGCTCTCTTAACCGGCCCCGCTCCATCAATGGAAGCCGCCTCCAGATACTCTCTTGGAACATTCTGGAACGCAACCACCATCAGCAAAGTGATATAACCGGTAAACTGCCATTGGCTCATAGCAATAATACAGTAAATTGCCATTTTAGAGTCTCCAAGAAAGCCTAATGGTTCCTTCCCCAGAGCCTTTAATATATTATTTAAAAATCCGACGTTTGGCTCATAAATAAAGGTAAACATCAGACCTACTGCAGTCAGTGAAATCAATGCCGGAATATAATAAATATTTCTAAATATCGGTTTCAACTTGTAGCTAATAGCATCACTTTCCAGAATCAAAGCTATAATCGTACCAAATCCAACCTGGACAATTAAAGAAATCACACAATATGCAATATTGTTTTTCAGCATGATTGGCAAAGTACTGTCAGTAAAAAATCTGCGATAGTTATCAAGTCCTACAAATGTCTGGCCTGCTGAATAGGATGACAATCTGAAAAAGCTGTAACCAATATTCATTATGACCGGTATATAGACAAAAAACAGAACCATAAAAACTCCCGGCAGCATATACAGATATGGGATACTTTTTTTAGTTTTCATTCTGTCACCGTCCTTTTTTCAGTACAGGGGATGCTGTACTGTCCTTTTGGCATCCCCTGTTAAACATCGTTCCAATGCGCAACTGCTCTTACTGGACTAACGTCTGTGCTTCTTTTGCTTTTGCCTGAATATTTTCCATTGCCTGCTCTGGTGTAATATCTCCGCCAGTTAAAGCAGATACGCTGTTAAGATACTCGTCGCACACTGTGGAATATAATGCATTATCCAGCCATGCACTCATTGCTTTTGCTTCCATAACTGCATTATATCCATCTAATAATGCCTGATCTGTCAGCCCTTCTGTTGTACCCTTTGCTGCATTAAACCAACCGATTTCCTGACACATTTGGGTACCAACCTCTTTTCCCAGGAACCATTTCAAAAATTCTACGCATTCATCTGGGTATTTTGTCTTGGACGAAACTACAAAGCCTTCCGGAACACCTGTTAAAATATCCTGATTACCTTTCGCTCCTTCAATCTTAGGGAAGTTAAACATACCAAATTCCATTTCTGCATTGTCTGCCTTAATATAAGGAATTTCAATTAACTCTGCATAGTACATTGCAGATTGTTCCATAATAAAATTTGTTCTTCCCATATCCGGTTTTACACCATTGGGATTATCATTGGTATACTGAAGAATCTGCTGGTAATACTGAAGCGCTTCTACATATCCTGGATCAGTAAATTCACCAGTCTTAGGATTGTAGTCTTTTTCTCTGACTTCATCCGGAACGCAAATCTGATTCAGCGTTCCAATGTAATGTGATGCAGACCAAGGTTCCTGATTGCCAAAGCTGATTGGAGTAATACCAGCTGCCTTTAAAGTTTCGCAGACATTGATGAATTCATCCCAGGTTGTTGGAACTGTCAGATTATGTTCATCAAAGATTGCTTTATTATAGAAGAACAGCTTGCAGTCCAGACGGAACGGAATTCCATACTGCATTCCATCGGCATTCACATACTGTTCCAACTGAGACTCAATAAAGGAATCTTTCCACTCTGGATCTGCCTCTAAATATGGAGTTAAATCTAAAATCAAATCTTCTCTGATAAAACGTTCCGTGAAATCGCCTACCCAGCTAAAAAAAATGTCCGGAGTATCTTCGCTGCCAACCACGATCTTTATCTTCTCTTTATATTCCTGGTTCTGAGCACTGAT
Source organism: uncultured Lachnospiraceae bacterium (assembly GCA_963557065.1). GTDB lineage: Bacteria > Bacillota > Clostridia > Lachnospirales > Lachnospiraceae > UMGS1370. The sequence goes on from CAUWCT010000105.1 coordinate 3,553, forward strand.
AATATTAAACTTAATATCTGGATGCATCTGCTCATATTCAGCCAGCTTCGTATTGATAAAGGTATTGTACGGTTCGTCTGGGAAACGATGCATAAATGTAATTACCTTTTGTTCTCCCTCTGCCTGCGCAGACTCTGCTGTTGTCTGCTTACTATCTCCTTGGCCTGCTGGTGCTGCTGTTTCCGAATTTCCGCCTCCGCACGCAGTCAAAGAAAGCGCTGTGATTCCAGCCATCGCCAAACTCAATGTTTTCTTCCAAATGTTCTTTTTCATACAATACTCCTTTCCTCTTCCCCTGCCCTACACAGGTTTCATTTTTCCGTTTTCTTTTTATTTCCGATTCATTACTTCTAAATCCTTCTCTGTCAGTTCAATTTCTTTTCCAAAACCAAATGAACCTTCCCGCTGACATTGTTTTGCAGAAAAGACTGCCGCACGATAAAGACTAATTTTTACCAGCATATCCAAATACTCTTCTGATGTGACAATTCCCCGATGTCCAGATGCCTCGTCAAAATCTGCTGCCATGTCCAATCCATCCAGATAATTTATCAGAAAGCAAGTAATAAAAGAATCTCCCGCTCCCATTGTATCTTTTGCTTTTACCAAACATGGGGACTGCTCATAAAATTTGTCTCCTACCATCACAAATGAACCTTTGGCTCCTCTGGTAGCTATTACAATCTGTCTGCATCCATATTCTTTAATTTGTTTCATCACTTTGCGAATGTCGTCTTCCGCCATATCTCCGCATGAAATTTCAGCGCAATCAATGTATGGGCAGCACTGTTTCAAATACTCATCTGTATAACGATTTGAAAAATCCATAGAAACAAATTTCCCTGCTCTTCTTATCGCTGGGAGTTCTTTCTCCATAAAGCTATGAATACTTGTATGAATCAAATCGTATTCTCCAATATACTGTTCATCAATCTTCGTTAATACTGGAGGTTTTGTTCTGGATATTCCACCAGTATTTCCTTCCAGAAACACTCTGTCTCCATCTATCAGCAAAACTCTGGCACATCCATTTTCTCCGTGTTCCATGCGGCAATGCGAAAGATCTAACCCAAGTTCTTTTGTTACTGAATACACGTGCTGCCCTACTTCATCATCTCCAAAAGTCCCCAGATAAGCCGCTTCTGTTCCAAACAATTTTGCGAATACCGCAATATTTAACGCGTTCCCCCCTGGATAGATCTTTTTTTCATGAAGATATTTGTCACATACATTGTCTCTCTATACTTTCTTATTTATTTTGCACAAAAAGCCTCTATTTTAGCTATTCG
>CAUWCT010000106.1:0-4539 GCA_963557065.1 uncultured Lachnospiraceae bacterium
TACGGTAACGCCGAGGTCTACGGTGACACCGAGGTCTTCGGTACCGCCGAGGTCTTCGGTACCGCCAGGGTCTACGGTAACGCCTGGGTCTACGGTAACGCCGAGGTCTGCGGTAACGCGGAGGTCTTTTCGACAGGCCATGTATTAGTGATTGGTGCGATTGGCAGCAGAAATGGCTTTGCAACATTTTATCGTGATAGGGATAATGAAATCACAGTCAGGTGTGGCTGCTTCCTTGGAAAGATTGATAGATTTCTTGAAAAGGTTACACAGACACATGGAGATTCCAAAGATGCACTTGTTTATAGGGCAGCGGTTGAAGTTGCAAAGCTGCAGATTGACCTTACAGAGAAAAAATCGAAATAAAATGTACCTGCCGGATAGCTACCGGACAGGCACAGATGAAAAACAATTACACCCTCATTATAGAGGGGAACAGGAGGAAAAGTCAATGGTAAAAGTAATAGTAGTAGCGGATGGTAAGAAGATTTTTGAGCAGGAAGGAGAGTTCTTCGCGGGTTCTGTGATTTTGAGCAGTGACAAAAACCCAGTCGAGGCATACGCAGCCGCATACGGAGATTCTGATATGTCTGCCATCGTTCTTGCTTTAGGGGAAATGGTTGCGGAAACGCTGAATGCCGCGGCGGAAGACAAGGTTGAGTATGTTGCCAGAATGATAAAAATAAACACGTTGCTGGATAAACACATTATGGAAGAAATGAAGTCAACAGAGTTTTGCCAGAAGTTAGCTGAGGAAATTCAGAAGATAATGGAGGATTGACAATGAATAACCGTAAAAGAAAACTTGCACAGACCAAAAGACAGGCCAGAAGAGATATCCACCGGATTCTGGATGCTGTATTAGATATTAACGGATTGCAGGGAAGCGAAGAGCCGCATCCGACAACATTTTTTGATTTTTCAGGTCATGTAGGGGGAATTGAGATAGATTTTTACGAGGATGGATGGAGAGCCGGAAAATTTCACGTAACCAAAGAAGCCCCAGTACACAGAAAGCCTTTTTACAAGGAAATATCCCTTTCAGAGATGGCAGACTGGCTGGAAGAAGAAAGAGAGCGGCTGGCGCAAGTTTACTAATACACAATAACATTTTCAGGAGGATTACACATTATGAGATTATACGAAATCGCAGAGGAATATGCAGCGTTGCTGGATATGTTTGATGATGAAGAGGTGGACGAGCAGACTCTTCGGGACACACTGGAAGCAATTAACATGGAGTTTGAGGACAAGGCAGATAACTATGCCAAAATTATTCAGATACTGACTGCTAGTGCAGCTGTGCTGAAGGCTGAGGAAGAACGTCTTTACGCAAGACGGAAGAGACTGGAAAACCGTTCGTTATGGTTGAAAAAAGAACTGGAAGCCAATATGCGGTTTGTTGGAAAAACCAAATTCCGTACCGATCTGTTCTCTTTCAATATCCAGAAAAATGGCGGGCTAGCGCCGCTTGTTATTGATGGAGCAATAGACGACATTCCAGGACGATTCCTGATTCCGCAGCCGCCGATTGTCAATAATGATGCAGTTAGGAAGCTGCTGGATGAGAAGCAGGTAGAATGGGCACACCTAGAGCCGCGGGGGGAGAGTTTGAGGATTCGATGATGGAGCATGAAAAGATTACACCATTCCGTATGCAGATACTGATGGACGTGGCAGCAAAAGTAGTAAAGGTTATGGTAACAGGAGCGTGGCACCTGACATTTGAAGAGATGGACGTTGTTCTGGATCATGTGCGTTACGGAATTGAGCAGAGTAAGAAAAAGAATGAAGAAGGGGGAAGTTTTTAATGTTTCTAAAGATTGGGAAAATAAAGGAAATTATGAAGGCTGCATTGAAAGCAGGCGGATTAACAGTCGGAAATTATGATGGTCACTACCTGGTATGCACTGACCGTTGGGGTGTATGGGTGGATTGTGAATATGCCACAAATAAATTTAAGGCCGCCATTATGGAAGTAGTTGGAGAACTTCCAGTTGAGACGTGTTGCCTGTTTGAACTGCAGGGGGGAGAAATTCTGAGGATAGAAGAGGAAAAAGGGATTGCTCCATACGAAAACTGGAAGGCCGCAAAGGACTTTGCAAAAAAGACTCCGATAGATTTATGTCTCTACCCCCACGAACTGTTGATATTCCAGCGGCATAGTGACGGCGAATATATCGCCTGTCTTAGGAGCCATGCATTTGATCTGTTTTCTTCTGCTGATCTGGAAGCGTCAGAACACATACCTAAGCAGCCGAATGTGTCCCCAGACGGAAACTGCCTGTATTTTAAGAGCGAAACAATGATCTACTGGCTCTATCGGATTGAGGTCTCTGAAAAAGTGAAAAAGACCTTGTTTCAACGTATGGAAGGATTGGATTTTTCAGAGGAAGATTGGCTTTGTAAGCCGGATAGCACAGAAAGCGGAGAGTCGGACGAGACTCTGCCATACTAGGAGGACATTATGGGACTGCCTGTTTTAATTTATGGAAAATCCGGCAGCGGAAAAAGCCGGAGCATGAAATTTTTCGAAGAGAATGAAATGGTACTTTTGAACACAGAGAGGAAGGAGCTGCCGTTTCGAAAGCGCTTTAAGAAAACCGGATGCAGCGACGATATTAACCGGATTATCACAACCATCAATCAGAATCCGGAAAAGGTGTTTGTGATTGACGACGCCGGTTATATTATGACCCATCTTTTCATGGCGAACCATCGGAACAAAAAAGGAAATGCATCCTTTGAGATGTACGATGATATTGCAGATGCCATGTACGGTCTGGTAAAGATGGTTAAAACCGAGGTGAAAGATCCAGAGAAGATTGTATATATCATGTTCCATGAAGATACGGATGACTTTGGGGTTACCAGACTGCGGACGATTGGAAAGCAGTTAGACCGGAAGGTGTGTCTGGAAGGCATGGTTACCATCTGTATCCGCTGTATGAGCGAAAATGGAAAGCATTTCTTCCGGACAGTTACCGATGGAAGTGACATTACGAAAACACCGGAAGATATGTTTGAAACGCCAGAAATTGAAAATGACTTGAAATTTGTAGACGATACTATCCGTAAATTTTACGGATGGAAGAAGGAGGACAAAACAGAATGATTAAGAAACCACAGGGGTATGACCAGGCTCCGGCCTTTACCGGAGAATCTCAGCAGTTGCCAAAGGGCAAATATATTTGTGTGATTAAGCAGGTGGCAGTCCAGGAGAACAGGCGCGGAGGCGACCAGATTGTAATTTTTTTCGATATTGCAGACGGAGACTATCAGGGATTTTACCAGAAGCTTTATGATGCGGACAGAGCACAAAATCCCTCTGAAGCTAAATGGCGTGGAGTGTTTAAACAGGATATGGAGGACAAGGGACTGTCCTGGTTTAAAGGGATTATTACCAGCATTGAGCGTTCCAATAACTTTATCTTCCAGTGGGACAAGGAAAATAATGAGAAGACTCTTGCAGGAAAGAAATTCGGGGGTGTATTCCGACGCCGACAGTATGAGAAGGAAAACGGAGACCGTCCAATTATTACGGAACTGTTCCGGATTCGCAGCATAGCAGGGCTGGCGGAAGCAGAGATTCCAGAGGATAGTCTGTTAGAAGACACCAATAAGCCCGCACAGGTGCAGAAACCAGCGCCATCCAGTGCGATCGGCGATGGATTTATGAATATTCCGGAAGGAGTAGACAATGAAGGAATCCCATTCTTATGATCGGGATCCGGAGCTGTTCCAGAAAGTAAAAGAAGCGGTAAGCATGAGCCAGGTGGCGGAATATTATGGAATTAAAATCAATAGGAAGGGACTCTGCAAGTGTCCCTTCCATAATGACACAAATCCCAGCTTGAAAATTTATCCGAACGAAAAAGGATTTTACTGTTTTACCTGTGGAGCCGGAGGAGACCAGATCAAATTTGCGGCGCTCTATAGGGGAATCCGAAATGAAGAAGCGGCAAAAGAACTGGCCGCAGCCTTCCAGATTCCGACACAGATACCGGTAACTTATAGAGAAAAGCGGGAAGCAGCCTTAAGGCAGCGAAGAAGGCGTGAGAAGGCGGTTTTCTTGTCGCAGGCAAGGAATGTGTTAATGAGATACAGAGGACGACTCTGTGAGGCGATTCGGGAGCGCAACGAACACTTTTTTGAAGCTTTGGACAAGCTTACTTATGTGGAATATCTGATAGATTGTCTGGAACAGTGTCCGGATGAATTATATGCAGACAAAAAGGCGGTGAAGAGAGTTGGAGAAATCGAAAGAAGACTTGCTGGATGGGATAACGGAACTTTCCCCGACAGAACCGTTTCCAGATGAGGTTTTTTACGAAATTTTTGAAATAGAAGATGGAGTAGAAAGAACCCAGTACATAGAAGCACTGCGGGGAATTGCAAGGAGACTGAAACGGGCGACAGAGTTTAATAACATCCTGAAGTCTTTCCAACTTGATTATTCCCAGAAACAGCGTCAGACCGGAAACAAAACTAGGGAAACGCTGATTAATTCATGCATTTCATCATAATTTTTGATATAAT
>CAUWCT010000107.1:0-4464 GCA_963557065.1 uncultured Lachnospiraceae bacterium
AAATTTTTGTTTTTGCTAAAATTAACTAAATGACATTGATGGCTGAACTGTTACCCATTATACTACGATTCAAATTTTGCGTAAACATGGAATTCCTGAATTTTTTCTAAATTCAGGAAACTGTGACAGGCAGGGGCGCATATGATGGAGTGTAATCAAAAATTGTTGGAGGATTCAACTATGAGCGATGTTGCAGCTACTAACTGCGGATGTGGATGTGAGTGCCAGAGTACAGGCGGAAACGGATGCAATCTGATTTTCCTGATCCTGATTCTCTGCTGCTGCGGCGGTTGGGGAAATGGTAACAACTGCGGAAATAACTGCGGATGCGGCGGCGGATTTGGCGGCGACTGCCTGTGGATCTTAATTCTGCTCTGCTGCTGCGGCGGCTGGGGCGGCGGAAACGGAATCTGCTGCTAACCTTCATACATTGAGCCGCTGCTCCCCCGATATTCTCTCTGGGGAGCAGCGGCTCCGTTTCTCTGTCAGCATTCCCGCTTTTTGCGGTGCTGTTTTCTCTTTTTGATGAAAACTCCCACAATTCCTGCCGTCAGGAGAATCAGAATCAGGATTCCTCCGTAAACAATCCAGGCAAACCTATTGGGATTTTTTAAAATATCTGCCAGACTGCGGCTGTCCTCCCTCTGCTTTCTTCCTTCTGCCTCCTCGTAATAAGACGGAATTTCTGATAGTCCTTTTTCATTTGGTTCAAATGACTCCAGATAAGAGGCCAGAGCATACCACTCTTTTACTTCGGAGCCATTCTGGTCATGTATGATGTGCTGTTCAAAATCTTCAATAATCTGCCCGTTTTTATCTTTCGGCACAATCTTTAAAAGGCCCATGGAACTATCTTCAACAGCTCCCAGCATCTGTGCGGAATAAAGTCCTGCCACAACCCTGTATAATCGATCGTCTTCGATTTCTTCTGTCTCTTTTCCCTCTGTATAAGGCACATTGGTCACAAACTCTACATCCGTCACTTTATTGAGCAGCATACGGTGTGGATTATACGTCCAGCGGAGTCCGCTGGGATAAAGCTGCGCCGAGGTCATAATCGGGGAAATCGAAGCGTCTATTTCCGCCGCTGTTTTAATCTCCTTTCCCGTCAGATACACACTGACCAGGGGATAGCCTGGGATTCTGTCTGCTCCTATCCCTAAAGAACTGACATTAAAAACATCAGATACCGTAATGGAGCCCTGCTGGAAGGTGTCCCGAATCGCTCCGGACGGCGAAATGGTCACATAGACTTTTTCGTAATCCTCCCCTTCTGCTTTTTGTACTGCATATACGTAAGAATCCGCTATGATGCTGCCCAGAGGATCTTCTTCCAGTGTGTTTGCAAATTCATCCATCTGCGTAAATTCTACCGGATTTTCTGCCAGCACCTGATCAAATGTGTAGCCAAACCGCGCCAGATACTCTTCGTTTACTATCTGCTTGTATTCCTCAAGCTGCACCTTTATCTGAGGATCTTCCTTTACTGTCTCATCTAATGGATTCAGACGGTATTCTTCCAGATTCCACCTGCCGTTTTCTTTTCTGGTCAGATGCAGTTCTCCCAGATTTTCGCAGTAAGAGCCTGCAGATACTACATAAGTATCTCCATGCTGGATGGGAGTTTCCAGCGTTGTGTGGGTATGGCCGCTGATAATAACGTCAATCTCCGGCACCTTCTGAGCCAGAAGTTCATCTTCTGACTTGTCTTCATTTTCACTGGTTCCGCTGTGGGACAGGCAGATAATCAAATCTGCCTCTTCCTTTTGAAGCTGTTCTACCACCTGTCTGGAAGATTCCACAATATTTTCAAATTCCAGGCCGCTTTCCGGCGCACATTCATCTGCATCTTTTCCCAGTACGCCAAAAATACCGACCTTTATACCGCCGCGTTCAATCACAATATAGGGCGTACTTCCATACGCTTCCATCGCCTCTTTTACCAGAAGGTTGTCTTGTGAGGTATTTTTTGTCCAGTCAATGTTGGCACTGACCAGAGCCGGCAAATTCTGTTTTGGATGTTCTTTTTTATGATTTACTGCAGCGTAAAGCATATTGGCGATTCCCTGGCTCCGATAATCAAACTCATGATTTCCAAGGGTAACGGCATCATATCCCATCTGCCCCATCATGGTAAGTTCCGGCGCTTCTGTCTCATAAATGGTCTGATACAGGGTTCCCATGGAAAAATCGCCGCCGTCTACCAGAAAAGTCGCCGGGCAGGCGGCCCGCTTTTCTTCTGCCATAGTCTCTAATTTTGCAAATCCGCCTGTCATTGCAGTTTTTCCATCTTTTTTTGCTTTATAAGGATCTAAATGGGAATGCATGTCATGGGTAAACAAAATCTGCACTTCTTCTTTTGTATCTGGCTCTTCTTTGTCAGATGCAAATGCTGAGCCGTTCCATAAAATACAGGAAAAGACCGCAGACAGCACAACGAACTTTATTTTCTTTTGGATTTTCATTTCTCTCTGCCTCCATATTCTGCTGCTATAAGAAACCCTCATAAATCAGCCGATTCCACCCATCGCAGCTCCTGCAATCAATACCAGGATACACATTCCGCAGAACACATACTTACCTAATGGATAAAACCACGTTCCAATGGCCTTCTTTTTTCCCTTGTTCACTTCTGCTTCTACAAACTTCCGTCCCAGCACCCAGAAAAACATAATACTTGCAAGTCCTGCGCCAAGGGGGCAGATATAAATAGAAACAATATCCATCCAGTCTGACACAATCCCCTGGATGCAGAGAGAGATTGCAGCTCCGGCCGCCCCTACGATCAGGCAGGCAGGAGTCCTACCCAGATGGAATTTTTCCTGTACAGTCGCAATGGGCGCTTCGTACAGATTAATCAAAGAGGTCATTCCCGCAAATGTAACTGCCACGAAGAATACCATCGCAATTACCGTTCCTCCGGTCAGTCCTTTAAAAAGACTCGGCAGGAAAATAAACATCAGTCCAGGACCTCCCTGATCCAGCTGGGCTCCCATTGTCGCCATTGCCGGAATGATGACAAATGCGGCAAGCGTTGCCGCAAGGGTATCAAAAATTGCCACGTTGCGGGCAGAAGCCGGAATGTCCTCGTCGTCATGGAGATAAGAACCGTAAATTAACGTTCCGTTTCCGGCAACTGACAAAGAGAAAAATGCCTGGCCCATGGCATAAATAATGACTTTAGGGTCCGTCAGAGCCGCCTTGTCCAGACGGAAAATATAGCGGTACCCTTCTGCTGCCCCAGGCTGGAATCCGATATAAATTCCCAGACCCAGAAACAAAAAAAAGAACAGGGGCATCATAATTTTGTTGGCTTTTTCAATTCCTCCGCCAACGCCCAGAATGAGAATTGCAAATGCCGCAATCACTGCAATTAACTGCCATCCATTGTTGCCAAAAGAAGAAGCCATTCCTCCAAACGCCGCGCCAAATTCATCTACAGAAGACGGAGAAAGGGTTGCTCCGGTAAACGCGCCAAAGGTGTATTTAAAAATCCATCCCATTACTACCGTGTAGCCAATGGCAAGAGCCATGGAACCAAATACCGGAATCAGGCCAATCGCTTCTCCCAGCTTCCGCTTCCCTTTCGATTCACAGGCTTTTCCAAATGCATCAACTGGACCGGATCGGGTGGCGCGGCCAAAACTCATCTCGCCAATTACTCCCGTAGAAGCAATCAGCACTACAAAAAACAGATACCAGAGCAAAAAAGAGCCGCCTCCAAACTTAGATACTCTGGTGGGAAACATCCATATGTTGCCCATTCCAACTGCCGAACCGATACAGGCAAGAATAAATCCCCACCTTGACGCAAACAAATCTCTTTTCTTTTCCATAAACTAGTCCTACCTTATCTTTTCATAGTTTTTCCAGTATATCATAAAAACCGTCAGAAAGCAAACAGTTGACTAATCAACTAAATACAGTTATACTATATGCAACAATAAAATTGCGAACAGGATGTAAACGGATCGTAATGAAAAACTTATCAAAAGATTTGCTGAGAATTTCCAGAGAAGCTCATCTATGCGCTGGAAAGATTGTGAAAAAGTATCATCTGTCCCTTGCGGAAGAACCATTTTTTATGGCGATTGCCTTTCACGACGGCGCTACGCAGGAGGAACTGACAGAAGCGGTTGGGGTAGACAAGTCTATGACTACAAGAGTCATCCATTCCCTTATGAAAAAAGGACTTGTTAAAAAAATTCCAGATGCAGAAGATCGGCGCTGTAACCGGATCTATCAGACGGAAAAAATGAAAGCCATTTCGGATTCTGTTACAAAAGAATTATTTTTGCTTGATCAGCGGTTTACCGCAGGAATCGGGGAGGAAAACTTAAGTATTTTTATGCAGACTCTTTCCGCTCTGGAAGAAAACATTACCGCTATTCTAAAAGAAAACAACTACGAAGCATTCTGGTGATATGTCAAGAACCTTTTGAAAAAGATTTTGATGTGTCTTTC
>CAUWCT010000108.1:0-4448 GCA_963557065.1 uncultured Lachnospiraceae bacterium
TATACAGGTAAATCCTCGTTGCTACAAATGTGGGGTCACTTCATATTGTCCTATACTCATATAAAGTCTTAGAAATCTGTCCTGATGTACTTCTGGTCTACTCCATTATCCAACAGAATTTTTGAAATTTCATCAAATAACTGTAAAACAACACTTCCCCTGTACGGAGGAGTCCCGATGATTCCAACACCGGCCTTTTCTCTAAATGCCCAAATATTATAAGCAGTAATTGTATTTGTGAAATTCTCGTCCAATCTAAATTCAAATGTATTGATAACTCCATCTAATACTGTTGGAAACTCAATTTCCTTATATTGAAAAATCTCTATGTGGCTTTGCATTGCATTTTTAATTGTTTCAATATCTTTTTGACTGATTGTGGCAAAAAAGGAATCAATACTGGTATTGCCCTCACCTTCCAAACTGCGTGGTCTGTCAAAATATAGACATCTGACATTTTTATCTTCCATTCCTTCCAATACCTCGACTTGCGAAATCGTATCTCTCCACGCATCAGCAAGAGTATATCTAAAAATACGTCTTTCATTTTTACTAATTTTACGTTCTGTATTCATTATTTTCACCCTTTTTGAATGTAGTCAATAGACTATGCCTTGAAATATTTTTACCCATTCCTCAGGCAATTCTATAGATTCCTGTCCCTTGCTGTAAGCATTATGACATCCTGCCAGTTCTCGTGATGGAGAAAAAATCCCCTCAATCTCATATCTTAAAAATGGATACTGCGCATGATAAAGCGCTATGGTATACAGTTGCCAATCCTCCACTTTTTCCGGCTGAAAAATCTTGTTTCCATTTTCGTAAGCATCCAGCAATTCTTTGATCCGGTCTGCGTCTTTTATCTTTTTAAGTATTTCTCCATCCTTATCTTCTATTGTAATTTCTGAAACCGTTCCGGTATCCGGCTCTCCCAGTTCCACACCATTTTTAAGCCAGACTCTACTGTCCAGCGGTCCAAAATGAAACCCATCAATCTCACTGTAGAGAAAGTCTCTGTTTTCATCCCCTATTATGGAATGAATTGCATAAGTTCTGGAATCGTTGTCATAAGTTCCTATTGTTTCGCCAATTCCTTTTGCAAATATCCACCGATACTTTCCACTTTCCGAAACCACAGTTTCTGCTTTTTGGCCTGTTCCATAAGTTTTCTGATGGTATATGATATCGTCAACATAGAGATAACTGCCATCCTCTTTCTGCACAATTTCATAAACAGGCTCCTCAGAACTATTTAATCCACACCCAGCCAGTAACGATACCAGCAAAAACATAATAACTGCTTTCAAGTTGTCTTCCCTCCCCCCATATATGAATCAAAATCCAAAATCCTAAAATAATCCAAATACGCCTTATATTTATCCTGTGCTGCCAGACAGGTATCTGTCAGCAGAGTTTTCATCTTATTGGCAACTTCTTCCAAAAGTGTGGTATCCATACCACCGACTTCGTTGGGCATTTTTTTGTAGTCACCAACCATAAACCAGTCTTTACGGGAATCGCTTGTACCTGTTTTAAGTGTGCGGTGCAATTCCTTGATACACTTTTCCGCATTTTCAGGAATCTTCCGTAACAGTTCAGCCATGCGAAGATTCAGACAGGAAAACGTGTTGAAAGCTTGTTTTCATAAAGGTTTTTCTGTCTGAATCTTCATAGGGCGGACGCCAGACGCTTCTTGTCCGCTGCAAGCGGGCAAGAAGATGCATGGCTGAACTGTTACAATCTTCCAAGTCTTTCTGGTAAAAAACGCACCGTCTACTCTGCCATGAGTACAGTAATTTCTGACGCTGCGCTCCGACACCTCCCATTTTTTGCTATTTCAATAACTGAAAGGTATCGCATCTGCTCTCCTCCATCATCAATCAATAAATGGAACCACTCTCTAAAACATCATCTCTTCCCACTATTTTCTTGTTCTGATAACTGCTCATAGACGTGTGATTCAACACTCCTATCATACTTTTTAGTGAATTCTGCAAGCTTTAAAACATCTCTGCCAAACACAAAGATGCGGTATGCACTTCTTCCTTGCGAATAATTAGGTATATCGTTTCTCTCAAAGCTTATATTATTATTCCTCAGTTCTTGCTCTGCCTGCTGGACATCTGCTTCAGACCAAACCCACGCAACTAAATGTGCTTTATTCCATTTATCGGCAGAAAGTTTCTCAAGTGCATATTCTACTAACTCCTCTTCTTTTGAAAATGACTTTATTATTATTTTCTTTCCTCGTTGAGAATATCCAAACTCGTATACCATACCGTTTTTCTCAATAATAATTCCTTCATGTGCATAATGTCTTCCAATGGTAATTTCTGCAAAAGAATAACACTCATCTTCTAAATATTTCTCTAATTCTTCTATACTTTTCATTATACAACAAAGCCATTTTTCCAATCTATATCCCCTTTCATAAATTCTTCTGTTGCCATTCCCACCTGAAACAGGAGACGCCTCCCCTGGCTGTGGAGGAAGTCCAGTTTTGGCAGTTCCGGCGCTCTGCCCCTCCCCCCGAATTATGGGGACAGAGGTGGGATACACAGGTCTTCCCGGTATTCGCTCCGTTCGGCCAGGGCGTCAAAGTCCATACCCGAGATAACCGCACGACACCGCTCCCGGTCCTCGCTCTGGTCGGAGAGGGCAGGCACGCCCTCGTCTGTCAGACCGGAATCCTCGCCAAAGGACCAGATCCTGCGCTCAGCCTGCAAGCTAGTGGAACCCTCATATGGAAAATAGGAGATGGACACAATCTGCTTGCGATCCTCCTGCCAACTCAGACCGAAGCCGTCATATCTGCCGTTCTCGTCCATATAAAAATATAACTCAGCGAACTGAATCTCCCGTCCATCCTCCAGTTCTATGTCAGGGTATGCCGCTTTTAGTAAATAAGGCGGCGAGGACATGGGGACGTATTTGTAGGTCAGTTCTGGGTCATCCCGTTCCAACAGCTGCCGGGCGATGCTCCATCGCTCTGCCGCGTATGCTTCAAACCCCAGATCCTCCCATGCCATATCCCGATAAGTAATGTGGTGGTGGTCGTCGTCATAGCTGCCGCAGTAAAGGCGGCCTTTGTGCCAGAGATAGTCTTCACCGGACCCTTCTGCTGCGAACACCGTGTATTCCGCTGTTTTGCAGATGTCATACGTAAAATCGCTCACATCGTTGCTGCGAACAAACGGCAGGATACGGATGGTGTAGCCGTTCTGATCCATAAATTCCTGCTGTTCCATATCAGCGGAGAGCTTCTCATAGACTGCCTGGGCCTGTTCGGCGGTGTAAGTCTTCTCTCCAAACGGCTCCTGCCCTGGCAGCGCAATACAGCCGGACAGCAGGCAGGCCAGTCCTGCCGCCCATGCCGAAAACAAAAAGAAAAATAGCCGCTTTCGCGTTGTTTTTCGGTACATCTGATTTTCTCCCTTCTCTGTTTTTTTAGCTTCAAGCCGGGGATTCTTATTTTTGTCTGCCAAGGTCAGCGGGAAAATTTGCTTGATAAGCTGGAAATTATCGCCGCTTTAAGCTTCTCACAATCCAATGATATGCAATTAACGTACTGGTTGAGATTATTGCAAGATAGCTGATGATATTAAACAGTGTAAAATTATATGTATTAGATACCTCACCAAATTCCAGCAAATACCGGCAGCCCATTCCGACGGCAGTGAGTAAAAATGTCACTATGTAAACCATCCGCCCCCTATCCGGTCCAAGGCTTCCAGCAAGAGCCAAGGCAATCACGCCATAGCTTGCCACCAACAAATACAATCCCTGGAAATCCAACGGGAATGGCTCGCTGCGGATTGGGAACACAAAGCAGCCAGCAAAAATGATATATCCGAATGTTAGAACTTTTGGTATCTGTGGGTGAGTCTTAAAAAAATGCTGGAGCTTACCACTTTTAGCGCCCCAATAAGCGATTGCTACTAAGATTACAATCACTGCAAGATAAATTGCTACGAACATCGTATCCACCTCCTGTTTTTTGTCAACAAAGCTGGGATTTTTTACTTTTTATCTTCTATGGCTCTAATAATGTGAAACCCTGTCACAGCAATAGCAATAATAATTCCCAAATATCCATCAAGATTGAGTGCAGCCCCAAGATAAATACCAGCCAAACCAAATATGATAGTTTGTATCGCAGATAAAGTCGCTCTATTCATAAAATAGTTCCTTTCTGAAATTCTTCATTGTATTTGTCCTTTAATTTTGCCAATATATATTTTTGTGCTTCTTCACTAGAGCTAAAATCATGCGAATAACTGCCACAACAATTTAGTAATCTTAAACAAAACACGCTTGCTACAACACCTAATAAAAATTTTTTATATCGCATAATCGCTATCGCTATGTGATTTGATGATTTAATACAGTTCTACAAATTGGAATTGTTATGTGGAATACTAAATAAAATCTAAATCAGGATTCATTTC
>CAUWCT010000109.1:0-4167 GCA_963557065.1 uncultured Lachnospiraceae bacterium
AATTTTTGTTTTTGCTAAAATTAACTAAATGACATTGATGGCTGAACTGTTACGAATAAATTATACAAAAAACTAAAAGAAATTGCATTGTGCTTTTGTCTTAACAAGTGTATAATATCAATGTACTGATTTTGGTCAGAATTGGTATATGTAAAGACAGGCCGGCAGATCGCAAAGATTTCAGGCCCTAAAAAAGGAGGATGCGTTATGGCAATTCTGGTAGCTGGCGGAGCAGGCTATATTGGAAGCCACACCTGTGTAGAGTTATTAAATGCAGGTTATGAGGTAGTAGTAGTAGATAATCTTTACAATTCTTGTGAGGAAGCTTTAAGAAGAGTAGAAAAGATTACCGGAAAGACCGTAAAGTTTTACAACGTAGATTTACTGGACAAACCTGCGCTGGAGGAAGTATTTCAGAAGGAAAAAATTGATTCGGTTATTCAGTTCGCCGGATATAAAGCTGTTGGAGAGTCTGTATCAAAGCCTTTGGAGTATTACCATAACAACATCACTGGAACTTTGATTCTCTGCGATGTAATGAGAAATTATCATGTGAAAAATATTGTATTCAGTTCTTCTGCAACCGTTTATGGAGATCCGGCATTTGTTCCGATTACAGAAGAGTGTCCAAAGGGAGAGATTACCAATCCATACGGCCAGACGAAAGGAATGTTAGAGCAGATTCTTACAGATTTGCATGTGTCTGATCCGGAATGGAATGTAATTCTTCTTCGCTATTTTAATCCGATTGGAGCGCATGAAAGCGGCACGATTGGCGAAGATCCAAAGGGTATTCCCAACAACCTGGTGCCTTATATTGCTCAGGTGGCAGTGGGCAAGAGAGAGTGCGTTCATGTATTTGGTGATGATTACAATACTCCGGACGGAACTGGTGTTCGCGATTACATTCATGTAGTGGATCTGGCAAAAGGTCATGTGTGTGCAATTAAGAAGCTGGAAGATAAGGAAGGAGTATCCATTTATAACCTGGGCACTGGTCATGGATACAGCGTACTGGATGTGATTCACGCTTACGAAAAGGCCTGCGGCAAAGAACTTCCCTATGTGATTGATCCAAGACGTGCAGGAGATATTGCACAGTGTTACTGCGATCCGGGTAAAGCAGCAAGAGAACTGGGATGGAAGGCAGAACTTGGCATAGAAGAGATGTGCCGCGATTCCTGGAAGTGGCAATCCATGAACCCGGACGGATATAACCAGAATTAAAGATAACAGGGGAGCTGCTGCGGCAGCTCCTTTTCTGACCGGGAAGGGAGAAAGCAGATGGATGAACCGGGAAAACTTTTAAAAGCGGGATTGATTTTAGAAGGCGGAGGTATGAGAGGCGTTTATACTGCAGGTGTTTTAGATTTTTTTCTGGATAAAAATCTGGAGTTTGAAGAAGTTTACGGCGTGTCTGCAGGAAGCATTCATGCCACCAGTTATTTGTCCAGGCAAAGAGGGAGAAGTATTGCAGTCAGTACAGAGTATTTAAAAGACCCGCGCTATTGCAGTTTGAGGAGTCTGATAAAAACAGGAAACCTATTTGGAGTAAAGATGTGTTACGACCAGATTCCCAATCAATTAAGTCCCTATGATCATAAGACATTTTTAGCCTATCCGGGACGCTTTTACGCTGTTTTGACAGACTGCGAGACAGGAGAACCCCAATATTACCAGATAAAAGATATGAAAAGGGATATCTGGGCAGTGAGAGCGTCCAGTTCTTTGCCATTGGTATCCAGAATGATAGGAATGCATGGACATATTTATCTGGATGGAGGAATTGCGGATTCGATTCCGATAAAACGTTCCCAGGAACAGGGAAATGCGAAAAATGTAGTGGTTTTGACCAGGGATTCGTCTTATCGGAAAAGTCCCAACCGGGCAATGAAAATGATTCGGACTTTATACCGCCGGTATCCCAATCTGGTAAAACAGATGGAAACCAGACATATCCGGTATAATGAGACGCTGGATTATATTGAAGAAGAGTGCAAAAAGGGCAATATTTTTGTAATCCGTCCTTCTAAAGCAGTAGAAGTGGGGCGGGTAGAAAAGGATAAAGAGAAACTTCTGGCTCTTTACGAGCAAGGATATGAAGATGCAAAAAAGTCGTATGAGGACTTGAAAAATTTTTTGGATCTTCACAGCCTGGCGAAAAATTAGACGAAAAATGTCGAAAAATAACGATGAAAAGTAAGGTTCCAAAGACTTGCATAATGGATGGAGATGTGGTAAGATTTTTCCATCCATTAAACTTTCTGGAAATCAAATCTATTTTCTAACAAATCGGCGTACTGCCAACAAATTCCAAAGTTTAACGTAAACCAGTATCTGTGATTGCAGTGAAGAAGAAAGCGGGGGATGTTTATGCCTGTGTAGTGTTATTTTGGTACACAAACAGTTCTGTTTTTCAAAAGATTCGTTTATGAGGAGGAATTCATTTGAACAAAAAGAAAAAGTATACAGTCCGTTTTTTGCTGCTTGCAGGGATTTTAAGCTGCAAAATGAATCTGTTGGCAACAGCTATGCCGACTCACCGGGAAGAAACATATTCAGTTACTGAAACTGTAAACCTGAATGGAGGAAAGCTGGTTTTTCTGCCTGTCGCAACACCAGGAAATAGCATTACTATGCCGGAAGAAGAATTTGAAGAGGAAAAAAGTGCAGAACCAGTCCTTATGAGACAGAGCAGGGCATCCAATGTATTAACCATAACCGGTTCCGGTACGGATGAAAAGATGAAAGGGACACTGGGAAAACCTGGCGTATATCTGCTGTTTCAGGGAGCAGAGTACCGTCATGGATTTAATCAGATGATTTCAACCCATTCCACAGAAGGAACAAGGAGACAGCTTGACGGGATGTGGGAATATTATAAGTGCAATGAAACAAAAACGGTTGATAATTTGCAGACGGAGATTTCAAAAGATCCCGGGAATCTCCAGAACTATGAAATGGTAAAAATAGCGGATGCCATGACCATTCAAAACTCTACAGATACAAGTACCGGAAAGTGGAATACAGTTGTAACCATTACGAATCCCCATCCAAAGCTTACAGGGGTGCTGTTTTACTATTATGCACCACATCTGGCAGACTATGGAGGCATTACAATCTTTCCCTTTGGAGGACAGCAGAAAGTAAACGGAGCAGAAGGGGCTCATACCCATACAGGAACAAAGAGAACAGAGCCGACTTGCACAGCGTCTGGATCTATAACAGGAAAATGTGAAATGTGCGGAACAGTCAGTCAGACGATTCCTGCATTGGGACATGCGATAC
Organism: uncultured Lachnospiraceae bacterium; assembly: GCA_963557065.1. GTDB lineage: Bacteria > Bacillota > Clostridia > Lachnospirales > Lachnospiraceae > UMGS1370. Next base: position 3,289 of record CAUWCT010000109.1, read on the forward strand.
CCGGTTCTTATGATACTGCGTCGGTTCCCGGATACAAAGTGAAAAATTGCAGCAGATGCAGCACCAGGCTGGAAACGGTTCCCAATCAATATCAGGTGGCATATGTCGGAAACGGTGCGACAGGAGGAAATATGTCTCCATCCAGCCATCAGGTAGGCTCCTTCTTTTCCATTGCAGGAAATGGTTTTTCCCGTACTGGATATCAATTTACTTTATGGAATACGCAGGCAGCGGGAACAGGAATCGGATACCAGGTAGGACAGTCTGTTCAAAATCTGACACTAAAGGATCGGGATACAGTGCAGCTGTTTGCGCAGTGGAAAGCCAATGGATATCAGGTAAGGCTGAATCCGGACGGAGGCGTTTGTGATAAGGAGACGATGGCTGTTACATATGATGCTCCCTATGGACCGCTTCCTGTTCCGGTCAAAACAGATTACCAGTTTAAAGGATGGATTCCGGAAGGAGGACAAACAGGAATTACAGCAGAAACTCTGTATCAGACTGCTGCTGACACTGTTTTGATTGCTCAATGGGAACTGTATTTTGAGGATTTAGGAAATGGAACCAACCGCCGTCCGGGAGAAGATGGGAAGATGGAAACGGAAGACGATCATTATTACTATAACGGCGAAGATAAGAAGGCAGGGACGGAAGATGATGCGGTTTTAGAGGCAGGAGAGGATGGAATTTACGGAACCGGAGATGATTATTATCAAAATCAGAATGGACAGAATGTTCATTGCGGATCTGATAAAATTTTTGATACAAAAGACGATTATATAGACAACAAAGACGGGACCAACAACCGTCCGGGAGAAGACGGGAAGTGGGATACAGAAGATGATGAAAAATGGCATAACGGAGAAGACAAGATAC
>CAUWCT010000110.1:0-4114 GCA_963557065.1 uncultured Lachnospiraceae bacterium
CAAAACACAAGCCAGGAAAAACAGGGACCGTTAGCAGTGCTGATTGATACGCTGTCCGGCGTATTTACCCCGATTCTGGCGCTTTTGTGTGCAACCGGTATTATCAAAGGCCTTTTAGGTCTGGCAGTATTTTTGCTGGGCAACGAATTTAAAGACACAGGTATTTATATGATTCTGTATTCCATTGGCGATGGATTCTTCTACTTCCTGCCAATGATGTTGGCCTATTCTTCTGCACAGAAGTTTAAGCTGAACCATTTTACTGCAATGTCTATTGCAGCAGCATTTTTGTATGCAGAAGTAAAGTTCCCGGCTATGGCGTCCGGCGAAGCGATTATGACCGTATTTCCAGGTACATTCTTAGAAACCGGAGTGTACAAGACTTTTGGCGGTATTCCCATTATCTGGCCGGCAGCAGGATACGGTTCTTCTGTAGTGCCCATTGTATTTTCTGTATGGTTTGCAGCTAAGATCGAAAAATTCTGGAAGAAATATGTTCCGGATGTGATCAAGAATTTTATGGTTCCCCTTTTGACCCTGATGGTGGCAGTGCCTCTGTCCTTTATGCTGATTGGACCAGTTGCGTCCTGGATAGGCGATGGCATTGGCTGGCTGTGTCAGAGCATTTACAATATCAGCCCCGTTGTAGCAGGCGCTTTTATTGCATTTATCTGGCAGATTCTGGTTATCTTCGGCCTTCACTGGGGCTTGATTCCGGTTATGTTTAATAACTATGCGACTTTAAAGTACGATAGATTTTTGGTTCCTAACTTTGTGGCTTCCTTTTCCCAGACTGCAGTAGTTCTGGCTATGTTTATTAAAACAAAGGATAAGAAACTGAAATCCCTGGCTCTTCCTGCATTTATCTCCGGTCTCTGCGGCGTTACCGAACCTGCTATTTATGGTATTACCCTTCCTAAGAAGATTCCATTTTATATTTCCTGTGGAGCGGCAGCAGTGGGAGGCGCGTTAGTCGGCGGTCTTGGAATTACCAAATATATGTCCGGCGGACTTGGCGTATTTGGTCTTCCAACGTTTATTCCAGGCGAAGAATCTATTGCAGCTTTAGGGATTACCGATGTATTATATGATATTAAAATGATTCTGATTGTAGTTGTGATCACGATGGTTGTTGCATTTGTTGCAACCATGATTTTCTACAAAGAGGAAGAACAGAAAACTGAGATAAAAGAAACTCCGAAAGCCATTGAAAAAACGGAAATTGCAGGAGAAGAGGGAACCGTTATGGCGCCTGCTGCCGGTCATGTAATTCCTTTATCAGAAGTAAAGGACGAGGCATTTTCTTCCGGAGCTCTTGGAAAAGGCGTTGCCATTGTTCCGACGGAAGGAAAAGTTTATGCGCCTTGCGACGGAGTGGTTTCTGCCCTGTTTCCTACCGGCCATGCAATCGGAATTACCGGAACCAACAAAGCGGAAGTTTTGATTCACATTGGTATGGATACTGTTAAGCTGGAAGGAAAGTTTTTCCACATCAAGACCCAGGCAGGGGCTTTGGTCAAGAAAGGCGATTTGCTGGTAGAATTTGACATGGAAGAGATTAAGAAAGCCGGATATGATGTGACAACACCGATTTTAATTACCAACTCCATGGAATTTGTAGACGTTTCCGGAGAGATCAACAAGGACGTAAAGGCAGGAGAACCTTTGATTTCAATCATCTAGGAGGATAAAAATGAGTTTACCAGAAGGATTTTTATGGGGCGGCGCAACGGCTGCCAACCAGTGCGAAGGCGGATATCAGGAAGGCGGCAGGGGACTGGCCAATGTAGATTTGATTCCGGCAGGACCGGACAGAAGAGCAGTGATGCAGGGAGTCAGGAAAATGCTGGAGTGTGAAGATGGATATTTTTATCCGGGTCATGAAGCCATTGATATGTACAGCCATTTTAAAGAGGACATTGCCCTGCTTGCGGAAATGGGGTTCAAGTGCTACCGCCTGTCCATTGCCTGGACCAGGATCTACCCCAATGGTTTTGACGAAGAACCCAATGAAGAAGGATTAAAATTTTATGATGAGATTTTTGATGAGTGTCTCAAATACGGCATTGAACCTCTTGTAACCATCGTCCACTTTGACGCTCCGGTTGCCTGCACCAAAAAATTTGGCTCCTGGAAAAGCAGAGAGATGATCGATCTCTATGTAAAATATTGTAAGACATTGTTTACCCGTTATAAAGGAAAGGTACATTACTGGCTTACCTTTAATGAGATTAACATGATTCTTCATCTGCCCTTTATGGCAGCCGGTATCCTGTTTGAAGAAGGGGAAAACCAGGAAGAATCTAAATACCGGGCAGCCCATCATGAGCTGGTGGCATCGGCCATGGCGACCCGCATTGCTCACGAGATCGATCCGGAAAACCAGATTGGCTGTATGCTGGCAGCAGGCCAGTATTATGCCTATACCTGTGATCCGGAGGATCAGATGGCGGCGTTACGAAAGAACCGGGATAATTTCTTCTTTATTGATGTGCAGTCCAGAGGAGAATATCCTCCTTATGCTTTAAAGTTCTTTGAGAGAGAAGGATATAACATTGGTATTACCAAAGAAGATGAACAGGTTTTGGCAGAAAATCCTGTGGATTTTGTTTCCTTCTCTTACTATTCCTCCAGACTCACCAGCGCCGATCCTTCCAAATACGGGGAGACGGCAGGGAATGCGTTCGCAACTATTAAAAATCCCTATCTGAAAGCTTCTGAATGGGGCTGGCAGATCGATCCCCTGGGGCTTAGGATTACATTAAATGAGTTGTACGACCGGTATCAGAAACCTCTGTTTATTGTAGAGAATGGTCTGGGCGCAGTGGATACGCCAGATGAAAACGGCACGATCAATGACCAGTACCGGATTGAGTATTTAAAAGCCCATATTCAGGCAATGAAGGACGCAGTAGAGATTGACGGCGTAGATTTAATGGGATATACTCCATGGGGATGTATTGATCTGGTATCTGCAAGCACCGGCGAGATGAAAAAGCGATACGGATTTATCTATGTAGATAAGGACAATGAGGGAAATGGCACTTTAAAGAGAAGCAGGAAAGCTTCTTTTGACTGGTACAAACAGGTAATTGCCTCTAATGGAGAAGAACTGTAGAGACAAACAGTTTTCTTAGAAGGAAGAAGTCAATGAAGGTAACGCGGATTATCAATAATAATGTAGTTGCAGCAGTAGATGATTACAACCAGGAACTGGTTTTAATGGGAAGCGGCATTGGATTTAAAAAGAAAATAGGAGATTTGGTAGACCCGGACAATGTGGAAAAACAATTTGCCCGTTTTGACGAGCAGCAGGCGCTGAACTTCCAGCGCCTGGCCCAGGAAGTTCCCTATGAATATATGCACATGACCAATGAGATTGTGTCCTATGCCCAGATCTCGCTCAATAAGGAGCTGAATGAGGAAATTTACATTGCTCTGATGGATCATTTAAACTTTGCCATCAACCGTACAAAGCAGGGAATCCATCTGCCAAATTCCATGCTGTGGGAAATTAAGCATTATTATAACCACGAATACCGGATTGGCACAGAGGCGATTTCGATTGTAAAAAAATATGCGGGGGTAACCCTTCCCCCGGATGAAGCCGGTTTTATTGCGATGCACATTTTAAATGCAGAGATGGATTTGGATATGGAACGGTCAAAACTCATGACCAGGATCATTCAGGATGTATTAAATATTGTAAAATACCATTTTTCTATTGAGATTGAGGAAGAATCTCTGGACTATGAGCGGTTTGTAACCCATCTGAAATTTTTTATTCAGAGAGCCATGCATGACAGGGAATCCAAAATCTGGGAAAAGGGCCTGATGGATATGATCCGAATCCAGTACATGGATGCCTATGAGTGTGCGGCCAAGGTAGCAGCATATATTGAAAAAACTACGCCCTATGCAGTACAGGAAGAGGAAATGGTTTATCTGACCGTTCATATTCAGAGACTTCAGAAGGCTTCCGGGAAAATAAAGGGTTGAACTGTTGCAGGGATTTAAGAAAAGCCCTGGTTTTCATATTGACAAAATCCGACAAAAGGCGCATAATACCGGTCTTTCGGAGTTGAATTAAAAAAATAGTGCTAAGCCATAGATT
>CAUWCT010000111.1:0-3800 GCA_963557065.1 uncultured Lachnospiraceae bacterium
GTTTTAAAATGGCTGGAAAAACTGGGAATGGAGCCTACAGATGTCAATATTGTAAATATGGACACAGTCCAGGCTTATCAGGCATTACAGGCCGGACAGGGAGACGCGGCTTCCTTAAACGTTCCAACCTTCTTTGATGCGGAAAATGACGGGATGGTACAGGTTGCAAACCTGGCAGATATGGGAACCCGCTATGTAGATATGGTAGTAGGCAACCGGAAATCCTTAGACGGCAAGTCTGAACTGATTCAGAGCTATATAGACTGCACCTTAGAGGCATGTGAAGCTCTGGAAAAGGATCCGGATATGGCAGCGGATCTGTTGGTAGAGTTTTTACAGGATGCAGGTATGGAAACCAGCCGCGAGAACTGTGTGGCAGACCTGGCACGTGTAAACTGGCTTACACAGGATGAGTGGAAAGGCCGCCAACTTGGAAACTTTGCAAAAGAACTGGGAGAATTTTATGTAGAGCAGGGACAACTGGAGGCCAGCGCAACTGAAAAATTCAACACCAATGTGATTACCGATTTTGTAAAGGCATATCAGTAGTCGGTTCCATAGTGGCATAACATGAGGAAAGGTGTGAAAAGGGAATGAAGGAGTTTGTTCAAAAACATAAGTATCACTTGATTTCGGTATGCTCGTTTTTGTTTGTGCTTTTTATCTGGCAGATGGTGACAGATGTGTTTCATCTGGTAAGCCCGGTTATGCTGCCAAGCCCTGCAAAAATCTTAGATACTCTCTGGTACAAGCTGACTGGAGGTACGGTTCCGGATGGATCTTCTCTGTTTGAAAATATCTGGTCCAGCCTGAAAATTGCTTTAGGAGGTTATGCAGTGGGTGTTTTGATCGGCGTTCCCCTGGGAGTCGGCATGGCGTGGAGCCGCCGCTTTGAATTGTTTGCAAAACCATTGTTTGACATTATTCGACCGGTGCCGGCTCTTGCGTGGATTCCGTTAATGATTTTGTGGCTTGGCATTGGCTATGCCTCTAAGGTGGGAATCATTTTCTTTGCAGCGTTTATCAGCGCCACTGTCAACTCTTATACGGGAATCCGCCGTACCAGCCAGGTTCATCTGTGGGTCGGAAAGACCTTTGGAGCCACCAACCGGCAGCTTTTATTTAAAGTGGCAATTCCAACTGCCCTTCCTATGATTTTTACCGGACTTCGCCTGGCTTTGGGTTCTGCCTGGGTTGCCCTGGTAGCGGCAGAGATGTTAGCGGCAACCAGCGGATTGGGATACATGATTCAGATGGCGCGTATGCTTGGCCGCCCAGATGTGATTATTGTGGGTATGCTGACTATTGGATTTGTAGGACTGCTTTTAAACACTGTTCTGGAAAGACTGCAGAAACGATTTGTAAGGAGGGGAAGACAGCATGATTGATTCTACAGCAAACAGCCGTTTTTCAAATAAACAACTGATAGTCATATACACCATTATTTCTCTGATATCCCTGCTTATCGTCTGGGAACTGGCAGCCAGATTTACCGGCGCATCCATGTTCCTGCCGCCAGCCAGTCAGGTCCTTGCAGCGTTTTGCAGAAGCTTTGTGGAACCAATTGGAAAGCGTACTATGCTGGCCCATGTAGGCGTCAGCCTTTACCGGGTGGCGGTCGCATTTTTCTTTGCAACGATCGCCGGAATCGCCCTGGGAGTGGGCATGGGATATTCCAGGCTGTTAGAAGCGATTTTAAAGCCGATTTTTGAATTCATCCGTCCCATTCCCCCTCTGGCATGGATTCCGCTGTCTATTCTCTGGTTTGGACTAGGGGATACTGGAAAGTTTTTCATTATCTTTTTAGGATGTTTTTGCTTTATTACCGTCAATACCTATGATGGAGCCAAAAACGTGGATCCGGAATTAATCGGGGCGGCCCGTATGCTGGGCGCTAATGAGCGCCAGGTATTCTTTGAGATCGTACTGCCTTCTTCAGTGCCCTATATTTTTGCAGGACTTCAGATTGCAGTAACTGCCGGCTGGAGTGCAGTAGTAGGCGCAGAGATGATTCAGTCCAATGAGGGCGTAGGCTGGATGATTGTGCGGGGGATGAATACAGGAAATACAGTACAGATCATGGTCGGAATTGTGGCCATTGGCATTGTGGGATTTATCCTGGCAAACCTGACCAGTGCATTAGAAAGGAGACTGTGTGCATGGAACGAGCAGAAGGGAATGTAAAGACGAAAGCAGCGGTTCTGGAATGCCGGAATGTGGGACGCAGTTTTGAAAGCTATGATGGAAGCGGCCGCAATGAAGTTCTCAGAGGAATGGATTTTGAAGTTCACGAAAATGAATTTCTGGTATTGTTCGGGGCAGGACAGTGCGGAAAGACAACACTGCTAAACATTTTGGCAGGACTGGACATGCCGACAGAAGGTGAAGTATATACAAGAGGAAAGAAGGTAGCCGGACCGGACCCCGGCCGGGGAGTGGTTTACCAGAAAACATCCCTGTTTCCCTGGATGACAGTAGAAGAAAATGTAGGATTTGGGCCAAAAGTGCGTCATCTTCCGGCAGAGGAGAGGAAAGCCAGAATCAAGAAATATCTGGAGTTAGTAGGGCTGACGGGTTTTGAGAAAAGTTATCCCAGCCAGCTTTCCGGAGGTATGCGTCAGCGTGTGGGAATTGCCAGAGCGTATGCCAATCAGCCGGATATTATGTTGATGGACGAACCCTTCGGCCACCTGGACGCTCAGACCCGCTATATGATGGAAGAAGAACTGCAGCGGATTTGGCAGAAAGAAAAACGGACTGTTGTATTTGTAACCAACAATATAGAAGAAGCACTGTTTCTGGCAGATCGCATTATTTTGCTGACCAATTGCCCTACTCACATTAAGGAGGAGTACACAATCAATATGCCTCATCCCCGCGATTATGTAGACCCTGAATTTTTGCGCCTGCGCCAGTTGATTACGGATAATATGGATCTGACGCTGTAAGAAAGGAGAAAAACACCATGCAGGACAACAAAATGCCAAAGGTACAGGTGAAAAATCTGACCAAGAAATTTGGAGACCTTTTGGTTTTAAATGATATTTCCTTTGACGTGCGTTCTGGAGAATTTTTATGTATTGTCGGCCCTACCGGATGCGGGAAAACCACATTTTTAAACAGTTTGACAAAGCTGTACCAGCCCACTGCAGGAGAGATTTTGCTGGACGGAGAGCCGGTAGATTTAAAGAAACACAATATTGCCTATATTTTTCAGGAGTATTCCACCATGCCCTGGCTGACAGTAGAAGAAAATGTAGGATTTGGTCTGGATATCAAGGGCGTGGAAAAGGAAAAAGCGAAAAAACTGGTAGATGAGTATCTGGATATTGTAGGATTGACTAAATACCGCAGATACTATCCGGATCAGCTGTCTGCAAGTATGCTTCAGAGAGTGGTGATTGCCAGGGCTTTTGCAACCCAGCCGGATCTTCTTTTGATGGACGAGCCTTATGGACAGCTGGATATTCAGCTTCGCTATCATCTGGAAGACGAGCTGATCAGTCTGTGGCGGCGAACGAAAACGACGGTTCTCTTTATTACCCACAACATTGAAGAAGCAGTCTATATGGGGGAGCGGATTCTGGTCTTAACCAATAAGCCTACCAGCATTAAATGCGCCATTGACAATGAACTTCCCCGCCCAAGGGACATTGCCAGTCCTGACTTTGTAAAGCTGCGCAATGAGGTGACAGATTTGATTAAATGGTGGTAGTTTACACCAGGCAGGCATACTGCTATAATCAGCCTGCAAATAAAAAGTCAAGGCTAAATTGATGAACATTGAAAAATTTATACAG
>CAUWCT010000112.1:0-3506 GCA_963557065.1 uncultured Lachnospiraceae bacterium
ATTTTTGTTTTTGCTAAAATTAACTAAATGACATTGGTTCAGCCATACATCTTCTCCACTTGTCTCCCTCTTTCAATAGACAAAGAGATTCTAAAGATTTATAATAAACACGTAATACATGATTTTATAAAACTAATGTGAGGATATACCATGTCTGTTATAGCACAATTAAAAGAAACTCTTCCTGAATTATCCAGGAATGAACGGAAAGTAGCGGATTATCTTTTAGAATATCCCCATGACGTCCAGCGTTTTACCGGAGAGGCCATTGCTGCTGCCTGCAATACCAGCCGCAGCGCTGTCATTCGCCTATGCCAAAAATTAGGTTATCATGGCTATTCTGAATTTAAATATGCACTTTTACATGAAATCAACACATCTGCAGCAGATTCTCCAAATAAATCTCCTGCCTTTGACAGTGTTCTGCAGTATTACTGTGAGGGTATGCAGCAAATGGCCCATTTCACCAATTCTTCCCTTTTGCAGGAAATCGCAGATTCTATTTCTCATGCCGGGCGGGTTCTGTCTCTGGGATATATGCATTCTTCTTACTCTGCCAGACAAATGGCCTTCCGGCTGAACCGATTTGGAATTGACTGCAATGCCCTGGATGATTCCAGTATCATGGAAAACTATTCTTCTATTTTAAAGCAAAATGATGTAGTAATTATATTTTCTATCAGCGGATTGGAACTTTATGAAAATCTGGTCAAAGAATACCGCAGAAACCGGGTAAAGGTAATTCTGATAACCATGACCCCAAAATGCAGTCTTGCCAAATCCGCAGATATTGTAGCGTCTCTGCCCCTTTTAAGCCATTCCCCGCATCCCTATCTTTTAGATGACGCCATTACATTTTATATGTTTATTGAAATGATTATGGAAGAATTGAATAAACAACTGAATCCATTTACAAAATAATAAGCATTAAAAAAGAGACGGACCATACTGCAATCCGTCTCTTTTTATTATTAATACTTGAAGTCGTCTGATGGAACTTCCTGAGTATATTCTGTCTCGTCAAAAGAAGAATAATGATCTTCCGGCAGTCTAAACTTTGCTACAAGGTTCTTTAACATCTGAGCCTGTCCAGAAAGTTCTTCGCTGGCTGCAGCGCTCTCTTGTGCTGTCGCTGAATTATTCTGAACAACACTGGAAATCTGATCTACTCCTACTGTAGTCTGACGAATCGAATCGTCTTGCTTTTCAGAGCTATCTGTTATCTTGTGAGCATTTTCATTTACTTCTCCAACTTTTGTATAAATTACTTCAAAAGAAGCTGCCGTTTCTTCTGCAGTTGCCTTTCCATGTTCTACAGCCTCCAAAGCTTTCTGAATCAGTTCAGCAGTTGACTTTGATGCTTCTGATGTCTTACTTGCAAGATTTCTTACTTCATCTGCCACCACTGCAAAACCTTTTCCGGCCTGACCGGCCCTGGCTGCTTCCACTGCTGCATTTAATGCAAGAATATTGGTCTGGAATGCAATATCTTCAATGCTCTTGATAATATTCGCAACTCGCTTAGAGTTTTCTGAAATAGATTCCATAGACTCCAGCATAGATTTCATCTGCTTTTCCCCATCATGGATCTTTTCTCCCATAGAATCAAGCTGTTTTCCTGTTTCCATGATCTGCTGAGTATTTTCACTAATCTGCTGGCTTACTTCCTGCAAATTTGCTGCCAGTTCTTCAACACTGGATGCCTGTTCTGTTGCCCCCTGCGCCTGGGACTGTGCTCCAATCGCAATCTGACTGGCTCCACTTGCCACCTGATCTGCCGCAACAACAACAGATTTAAGAGTTTGAGAAATCGTATCTCTTACCTCTAAAAGAGCCTCTTTTACTTTTGCAAATTCACCGGCATAATCCTGGTTCAATGTAAATACAAAATTGCCATCGCCAATTTCTTTTAAAACTTCTGTAATTTCATCAATATACAGAATATAGTTCTTTAATCTGCTTACAATTCCATTTACATTTTCTGCCAAAGCCCCTACTTCATCTTTTGTGGATACGTTGGCCTCAACATCCAGTTCTCCGTCTGCAATCCTTCCAACTACTACATTTAATTTCTTTATTGATTTCACAATCACTAAACTCATAGCTGCGACTACCGCAGATATAACCACGATTGCAACAATAAACCAGATTAATATTGTGAAGGTTGTACTCTTTACATATTTATTATATTCCGCATCAGGCATAAGCCCCATCATTAAATATCCGGAATCTTCCAGATAAACAGTAGAGCAGTGATAGGTCTGACCGCTTCTGGTATATTCCATGGCCTCTACTGTCTGATTGTTCATGATTGTCTGCTTAACATTATCCGAATATTCAATGTCCAAAACATTCTTTAATACTAAACTCTGATCCGGATGATAAATAATATTATTGTCTGCATCAAATACAGTCAGGTATCCGGTATCTCCTATCTTAATCTGGGACATTTCCTGAATAATCGTATCCAGAGAAACATCTACTCCCAAAATTCCGCTTAATGTTCCATCCATCATAACTGGAGCCGCAAATGTCATGATCAGTTTTCCTGTCGCAATATCCTCATATGCGCCTGTTGCAATTACCTTTTGTCCGTTCACGACAGGAGCGTACCATTTTCTGCTGGTTGCATCAAATGTCTTAGAATCTGCATATGTTCCATCTGACTGCAAAAACTCTTTTACATTCATATTGTAAACCCATGTAGATGCTATCATACTGTCCGAACCTTGAATATTTTTCAGAAAAGTCATTAAATCATTATATTGTTTTGTCCCTTCAAAACCAGTGCGCCATCCGTTCAAAATTCCATTAAGTTCCTCTGTTTTTGACATAGATGCTGCTATTCCCATATATTTCTGGAAATGGGAATCGACACTCTGTGCTGCTGCGTCTGTTTCAGAAGTCAAGTAGTTATTATTAACTTCTATAACAATCTCATCCACTTCATAGCTGAGACGAAATCCTACAATACTTAAAATAAGAATCATAGGAAGAATAATTCCAACTATTAATTTCTCAAAAATTCCAAACTTTACCCTTTTTGTGTCTCCGCTGTTCTGATCTGACCTCATCTTTTATACCTCCGTTTTTTATCAATTTTGTGCAAATTACTCTTATCGGTCCATCATCCTTTCTTAAAAATTACAAAAAGCAAAAAACAACCTACCCGCGCAGAGAGCAATAACGTGTCCTTTGCTTTTATAAAAATAAACTTTTTATATATTTTTACTAATTTATACCTTATGTATTAGTATAACAAATTTTACCGTAAAAGGAAAGGGCTTTCGACAATAAAATAGACAAAACAGACAATTCAGACAATTAAAAAAAGAATCAATAACGTTTGTTATTGATTCTCAATAAAAATGAGGCATCGGGGACTCGAACCCCGGACAACTTGATTAAAAGTCAAGTGCTCTACCGCCTGAGCTAATACCCCATAAAGAAGATGCCCAAAGCCGGAATCGAACCAGCGACACGAGGATTTTCAGTCCTCTGCTCTA
>CAUWCT010000113.1:0-3314 GCA_963557065.1 uncultured Lachnospiraceae bacterium
TTGAGCAACAAAAAAGACCGCATTTATGCGGTTTGTGGCGTTTCGCAAACGCCTACTACTACTTTATAATACGAGGAGCAAATTACAAAAATGCAGAAAGAAGGAAAGATGTTTTTATATACGCTTGTAGATTCGCTGGACCCGGTTATGGCCAGTTTGTGTCAAAGCTTTGGCTTGGAAAAGGTCAGAAGAACCAACCGCCTGGAACTGAAAAACGGCGAGATTGCCATGACCATAACGGTTATGTGTGCAGACATGGGACAACAGGCAGAAGACCAGATCAAAGACCAGACCGGGCAGTTGTGCCAGAGTATTTATCAGGTGAAAACAGAGCACACAGATATTAAGATCAATCTGCTGCATCAGATTAGAAGAACCAGGGGAATTGTCCTGATTGACTACAGTTTTCCGGAAAAAGAGGCAGAGGAAAGCGAAAAGCTGGTTGAGCAGACCTTTTTTGGAATGTTGAGACGTCTTCAGGCCGTTATCTGGATTCCGGAAAAAGAGGGGATTTACTGTAGCGCAAATGGCAGAAAGGCTTTGCTGCTTTCTCTGGACGGGGAAAGCGAAATGGAAGAGTTTATGCCGTATCCGGGAAGACCGATGGTGCCTGCAGATACCATTCATCCAGGCCAGATCAAACGGAGAGATCAGAGTTTTCAGGTCTTAAGAGAAAAAGGTATTTATGTTCCCATTAATTATCCGTTTTTAGAGTCCGGCATCCAGGCGAAAGTCCGCAGCCCGAAAGAGATTGCAGAGCGCGCAGCAGGACTTTTGATTGTGTCTTTATATTCTGAGTGTATGGTTTCTGAAAATCAGACCAGAGATGAGGCGCAGGATTTTGTAAAAGAATTAATGGACGAGATGGGGAAAAATGTGCTGTCTCCAAATGAAAAGAAATATATGAAGAGCCGTTCTCCCAGAAAATCAAGACAGATTGAATTTTCCTGGCAGTATGAGTGTCTTGCAGTTATGGAATGGGCGTTGGGACTGACCCCGGATTTGGGATTTCCCAATAAGACCTGCGATGTGTCCGGAGCGGTCGAACTGCTGAAAGACTGTCACAGCATTGAGGATATTTTAAAGATTTCCAATCCAAGAAGCAAAAAGGAATTATTAGATGCCTGTGATTTGATTTTCTGTCTGGACTGGGCGTGCACAGATGCCAGAATCCACAAACTTCCTATGCCTGCAGGCATGGACGGAAGCGTTGTGATGGAACGCCATAAGGCATTTAATTGGCTGATTTGCTCAGATAACAGTGCAGACTGGGATGATGTAAAGACTCATACCTGATAAAAATGGGGTTGGAAAAGACTATGACCCAGCGAAAAGAGGCAATACAGTTTTGTCTGACCCTGCCGGACAGTTATGAAGACTATCCGTTTCATGATCCCAATATGACGGTTATCCGCTTAACAGGCAGCAGGAAAGTCTTTGCATGGATTTTTGAGAGACAAGGGCATGTCTGGATAAACTTAAAGATGGATCCGGAGTGGAGAGAGTTTTGGAGAAATGCCTTTCCCTCTATTATTCCGGCGTACCATCTTAATAAACAGCACTGGAGTTCTGTAATATTAGACGGTACGGTGCCGGATGAAACGGTGAAAAGGCTGATTTTAGAAAGCTACGATCTGGTTAAAAAGAAACGTCAGCCTGAGAAACCTTAGCTTGAGAACAGAGATTTACAGGATTTTTTGTAATACAGATACCCCAGCAGATCTGCCAGAACCCATCCGATGGGAATGGCCATCCAGATGCCAATGACTCCCAATGTGCCGGCAGTGGCATAGGCTAGGACCACTCTGGTTCCCAGAGAGACAATGGTCAGAATCAGGGACATGCCAGGTTTTTTCACTGCCCGGTAGAAGCCGTAGAGCAGGAACAAAAAGCCGATTCCAATGTAAAAACTGCCTTCTACCCGAAGGTACTGGATGCCTATTGCAAGCACTTCAGTCTCATGGGGCTGAACAAAAATCAGCATAAGCTGTCTGGCAAATATACACACCATAAGCGAGATGGCAAGACAGAAAACGGTGACTGTAAAAAGGGCCTTTTTAATGCCTTCGCGGATACGTCCGTACTCGCCTGCGCCGTAGTTTTGGGCAGTAAAGGTAGAAAAAGCATTGCCGAAATCCTGTACCGGCATGTAGGCAAACGAGTCTATTTTGACAGCGGCAGCAAAGGCTGCCATAACTGCAGTTCCGAAGCTGTTGACCAGTCCCTGAACCAATAAGATGCCAAAATTCATAACAGACTGCTGTAAGCAGGTCAGGACAGAAAGCTGGGAGATTTCTTTTAAAATTGAACTGTCCCAGCGCATATGGATTCGTTTTATATGAAAGACGGGACAGTTAAAAATGGTGTATAAACTGATCCCTATGCCGGAGATATACTGGGCAATTACAGTAGCCAGAGCGGCACCGCCCACTCCCATCTGGAAGGTAATGACAAATAAAAGATCCAGCAGGATATTGACAAGGGTAGACACCACTAAAAACAGCAGCGGAACTATGGAATTTCCTATGGATCGGAGCAGGGCTGTAAAATAATTGTATAGAAAAACAGCTGCCAGGCCCCAGAAAATGATCCACAGATATTCCCGCATCATCTCATGGATTTCAGAGGGAATATTTAGAAATACCAGCAGAAAATCCATTCCGGCAAAGACGAAAATGTTCATAATGGCTGTAATTGCAGCAATAAAAAGAAAGGATAAGAAGGTTCCGGTTTTTAATCGGCCTTCTTCTTTTTTTCCGAAACAAATGGAGACGAAAACACCGTTTCCCATGCTGAGTCCAAGAAGAATCGAGGTTAAAAAGGTCATTAACGTATAGGCGGAACCGACTGCTGCCAGAGCGTCTTTTCCTAAAAATTTTCCCACAATAAATGTGTCTGTAATGTTATAAAACTGCTGTAAAAGATTGCCTGCCATCATGGGCAGAGCAAAGAGAAGCATGGTCTTTGTGATGTTTCCCTTTGTAAGAGTTTGATTCATGATGTTACCCTTTCCTGTGTAGAAGTTGTATCTGGCATTGATTGTAGCATAAAAGCAGGCGGTTTACAAAAGAAAAAATACAATAGTTGCAGGAAAAACTGAAAAGTGATAGCATCAATATAATAAAATGTAACAGTTCAGCCATGCGAAGATTCAGGCAGAAAAACGCGTCGAAAGCTTGTTTTCATAAGAGTTTTTCTGTCTGAATCTTCATAGGGCGGACGCCAGACGCTTCTTGTCCGCTGCAAGCGGGCAAGAAGGTGCAAGGCTGAACCAATGTCATTTAGTTAATTTTAGCAAAAACAAAAATTTATCC
>CAUWCT010000114.1:0-3211 GCA_963557065.1 uncultured Lachnospiraceae bacterium
TCTAACCATATGGATATAAAATTAACTAAATGACATTGATGGCTGAACTGTTACCTATCTTCTAAATTCCGTAACTGTTCAGATTTGGCAGAAATGCGCTGTGGATTCCTTCTGAAATCGTAAAACTCAGTTCCTTTACAGTCTCGTCAATATCAGGAGGCGTTACATAAAGAGGTCCGAATTCCGGCTCCAGAAGTTCCCGTATCAGAGCATACTGTTCCTGCCCGCTTCTTCCGTCCAGATAATCTCCCATCCCTTTGGTGCTCTTTTCTGACCGGAGGGCCTGTATCAACGCCTGAATGGTATCAAAAACAATCGCAGCAGCGCCTACCACTGTGGGCACTCCGATTGCCAGCACCGGAATCCCCAGGCTTTTCTTTGTAAGTTCACATCTGTGGTTTCCCACTCCGGAACCCGGACAAATCCCCGTATCTGCCAACTGGATGGTACACCCCAGCCTGTGTACGCTTCTGGCTGCCAGCGCATCAATGACAATCATTAACTCCGGTCCGGTTTCTTTTACCACTCCCCGGATAATCTCCGCCGTTTCCATGCCGGTCTGGGCCATGACGCCAGGCGTCACTGCGCTGAGGGAAATCAGTTGATGCTTTTCTAAAAATCCCCTCCCATATTCCTGTTCCATGTGTCTGGTAACGCATAGATTTCCCAGCACTCTGGGGCCCAGGGAATCCGGCGTAACAGAAGGGTTTCCCAGCCCGGCCGCCAAAATCCGGCAGGGAGGATGACCCAGTGCATGAATCGCCATTTTTTTAAGCTGGCGTCCCAGTTCTTCTGAAACCAGTCTGTGATAGTCCTCGTCTTTTTTCGCCATTTCAGGGGCCTCCAACGTCATATAAGTCCCTTTTTCCTTCCCCATAGCCTTCTCCCCGGCCTCGTCCAAAATTTCTACTTTCGTCAGTTTCATCCGGCTCTCCTCCTGATACCATTCCTTTAAGGATACGCCGGAGATTTCTTTTGCCTTTTCTTCAAATTCTTCTTTTCTTTCTACTGCCAAATCCGTTCGGATTTCAAACTGCATAAATAATTCCCCCTTGTACTTTAACTGTTACCATTTTTCCCAAAAAAACCGGGAATATGTATTGACAATCAGAGGGAAATTCGCTAGAATAATAAAGTATGTTTACATTAAACTGTCCGTGTCCAGACTTTGATGGAAAACACAGAGAATATACATCTGAATGGAGGTGCTATCATGGCAAACATTAAATCTGCAAAGAAGAGAATTTTAGTAAACGAGACTAAGGCTGCTAGAAACAAAGCTATCAGATCCAAGGTTAAGACTATGATTAAGAAAGTTGACGCTGCTATTGCTTCCGGTGACAAGGCTGCTGCACAGGCTGCATTATTAGTTGCAATTTCTGAGATCGACAAGGCTACCAGCAAGGGCGTATACCACAAGAATACCGCTTCCCGCAAGGTATCCCGTCTTTCCAAGGCTGTAAACGCTATGGCTTAATTATAAAGAACAAGAGAAATTTAAAACTCCTGCCGGACTAACCCGCCGACAGGAGTTTTTTTATTGAGCAGCAACAAACACGATTCTTTTTATTTCAGTTCCAATTCCCAGGGCTGTGAACAGGGGCCGTTGGGATCGTTTCTCAGCTTAAAGCACAAATCCTCTCTTTCGGAGATAGCCTGCTCCCATCCATCCCCCTGTTTTGTTCTCCATTCTCTGTAGCCCTTTAAATAGCTGTCATACAATTCTCCCCAGGAGTGGTACAAGCTTTGCATCAGCCGTCCTATCTCAATGGATTTCTCCATCATTTTCTCTCGCTCTATATATCCGCCGATGAAACCCATTCCAAGAATCTGACACGCCCGGCACAAATCCCATGCGCCCAATGCAAGTTCTTCCTCTGTACAGTCTTCTTTTTCTTCATAAGGCAGAGTCAACAAAAGCGCCATATCTAAAAGAGTATTCTTATCTGTCACTTCCCAGTCCCGCCGGAGCATGACACGCATGGAAGATCCCTCCTGGCGGTTTTTTTCTTTCGATCCGGCAAAATAATGCCAGTCCCCCTCAGCATATTCTGACCACATGGCGTAAGTGCCTACAATCCAACGTTCTGTATCCGTTTTCGGAAGCGCCGCATTGCCGTCTTCTTTCTTTTTAAATAATCCCAGAAATCCCATAGTATAATCCCTCTCTGTTCTATCTGTATGAAACAGTAAATTTTGTATAAAAATCATACCATTAAATTTCCAGCGGCGCAACCATTTGTTTACGCAGTTGAGTCTTATGTTTGTTTACACAGCCAAGTCTTATGGAGTTTCATTCACTCTGATCTCAAACTCCTGAATCCCTTCTGATCCTGGTGCAATCTCATATTTATCAAACACAATCACCGGAGCTCCCTTTTGGTTGATGTAAAACTTTGTATCCTCTGTAACGGACGGAAGCGTGTCTTCAAAAAATACAGCCCCCTCCTGTTTTCTTACC
Source organism: uncultured Lachnospiraceae bacterium (assembly GCA_963557065.1). Taxonomy (GTDB): domain Bacteria; phylum Bacillota; class Clostridia; order Lachnospirales; family Lachnospiraceae; genus UMGS1370. The sequence continues at coordinate 2,462 of CAUWCT010000114.1, forward strand.
TCCATCTGCTCTGCAATCTGCGCCCCGGCAACCCCGGCATAGGCTTCTCCCAGTATATCCTTTAATCCCACCAGTTTTCCGGTTTCTAAATCAAAGTTATAATACCGGCTTGTAAAGCCTGCGCTGTTCCAGTTTTCTGTTCCCAGAATTTCCAGAGATAAATATTCATCTGTCTGGCTTTTTACTTCATACCAGACCTTTGCTTCCAGGTTGTGTGCCTCCCATTCTTCTGCGGTGCCTCCTGTATCTAAAAATGCCTGACGGTATTCTTTTGCATTTTGAACCGCCTTATCTGCAAATTCCTCACACAGCCTGTGAATTTCTTCATTCACAGAAGCTTCCAAATCACCAAAATCTTCGGAAATCATATCAATGCTGGGAATGTCCACTGCAATTTTCAAGTCCTCTGTCTCTGTCTCATAAGAGCGGAAGGTTAAAACTTCTGCCACTGCCCCGATTACGGGAATATCTTTTGCCGCCTCTGCAAATGTTACGCTGGTATTTAATCCCACTGTAAACATCACAACCAGAAGCGCTGCCGCTGCTCCGTATCTGCTGCACCAAAACAGCACTGTCTTTTTCTTTCTTTTCTCATCGGATTTTCTGATTTCTGTCAGAACTCGCTCCGAAAGTTCCTCCGGAACTGTAATTTCTTCGTATTTTTTTCTTGCATCCTCAATTCGTCTCATATTGAATCCTCCTCGTATAATAAGTTTGTAAGCAAGAAAACAGCTTACAGACTTATTCTTT
>CAUWCT010000115.1:0-3150 GCA_963557065.1 uncultured Lachnospiraceae bacterium
GTTCATCCCTGTGTCTTTTTGTCCGTTTGCCGCGGACAAGAAGCATCGGGAATTTTTGCAAGGCAGAACTGTTACATCTATATTCTATCACAAAATGGAATGATTGTGATAGTAATTTCCTGCATAATTTCGTCTGGAAAAGAATAGAAAATAGAAAAAGGCAGGAGAGAGCAAATGGCAGAACTGATACATCTGGTACATAAAATCGTCTGGGGGCCCTGGCTGTTAGTGATATTTGCAGGAACCGGCTGCTATTTGACGATCCGCTCCCACGCTTTTCAGATACGGGGGATTCGGACATGGATAGGACGGACGGCAGGGAGTCTGCTGGCTGCTTCCAAATCAGAGTCAAAGGGAATTTCCCAGTTTCAGACAGCCTGTACTGCTCTGGCAGCTACAGTGGGAACCGGAAATATTGTCGGGGTGGCGACTGCACTGGCCGCAGGCGGACCGGGGGCGGTCTTCTGGATGTGGGTGTCTGCTCTGGCAGGTATGATGACTGCGTATGGGGAAACCTGGCTGGGAATCCGGTATCGGAGAAAAGGAAAGGACGGAAAATGGATATGCGGACCCATGGTTACATTGGAATATGGGGCAAAACGACCGGCTTTAGCCGGTATTTATGCGTTTTTGTGCGTGTTGTCCTCTCTTGGTATGGGAAGTATGGTACAGGCCAATTCTCTGGCCGAAACAGCAGAATTTACCTGGCAGATGCCGAGAGTGCTGTGTGCAGTTCTTTTGACGGCTGCCGCTGCCGCAGTCATTCGGGGAGGCGTGGGGCGGATCGCGTCTGTATCGGAAAAACTGGTTCCCTGGTCGGCTGGAATTTATCTGACTGCCTGTCTTCTGGTATTATTTTTTTGCAGGCGCCAGATTCCATCCGTCCTTGTTGAAATTGTGACCAGCGCTTTTGCTCCTGCTACAGCCGGATGCAGCATGGCTGGGGCGGCAGCCGGATTAGGAATGAAACATGCAGTCCGCTATGGGATTGCCAGAGGCGTTTTTTCCAATGAAGCAGGATTAGGGAGTCTGGCTATTTTGCATGGGACAGCAGAAGATACAACTCCGGAGGAGCAGGGAATGTGGGCCATGTTTGAAGTGTTTTTTGACACAATTCTGGTCTGTACGGTAACGGCTCTGGTAATTCTCTGCGCTGCATCCCAGAAGGGCTTTCTCATTGAGGATGGGGCATCTCTGGCAGTGAAAAGTTTTTCCGCTTTTTTGGGGGATAAGGGGGAATATATCGTTGCCCTGTCTATGATGCTGTTTGCATTTGCAACCATTACCGCCTGGTACTATATGGGCAGGCAGGCGGCCGATTACCTATGGGAAAGACGGGGGAAATCTGGTTCTGGCCGGGGATACGAACTTCTTTATCTGACTGCAGTTTTTGTGGGCTGCATTGCCAGGGTAGAGGCAGTGTGGGAGCTTTCCGATATCTGGAATGGCTTGATGGCCCTTCCCAATCTGGCTGCCCTTCTTTTTCTGGCAGACGAGATCCGGTATCCCCAAAAACAGAGAAAATGAGAATGGTACTTGACAGCTTGAAGGAAGAACCGTATACTTACCCTAGTAAAAGGGAGTAGCTTGCATCTGGAAAGCAATTTAAAGATTTTTTGGATGTCATGCGCTGCCGTCATCACGATTCCCGGCAGAAGGCTCAGGGAATCCGGTACGCATATAAACAGCGAGACTTTTACTGTATCTTTTGTGGTACAGTGAAGGTCTCGCTGTTTATATTACACAGGAAAAGAGAGGTAGGAAACATGATTTTAGTATGGATTATGCTGGTAGTCGGTTTTGTTCTCCTGATAAAAGGAGCAGACTACTTTGTAGAGGGAAGTTCTGCAGTGGCAAAGATTTTGAGAATTCCAAGTATTGTCATTGGTCTGACGATTGTGGCAATGGGAACCAGCGCTCCGGAACTGGCAGTCAGCTTTACTGCTGCTTTAACAGGAAATAATGAAATTGCGGTGGGCAATGTGATTGGCTCCAATATATTCAATCTGATGGTAGTAACCGGTACCTGCGGCGTTATCCTTCCCATGGCAGTGGATAAGGGAATTTTAAACGGAGACTTTATTTTCTCCATTCTGATTTCTGCAGTTTTGCTGGCGATGTTCGCATTTGACATGGAAATTGGACGGCTGGACGGTGTTATCCTTCTGGTGTTGTTTGTCTATTTTATTGTCAAACTGGTAAAGAAAGCGCTGCACGAGCGTACTGAGGCCCAGGAAGAGGAAGAGCGCCTTTCTTCTGTCAGAATCCTTATCTATGTTGTAGGCGGAATTGCTGCTATTGTATTTGGCGGAGACATTGTAGTTGACAGCGCCAGCAAGATTGCCAGTTCCTTTGGATTAAGTCAAAATCTGATTGGACTTACCATTGTGGCAATGGGAACGTCTCTTCCGGAATTGGTTACTTCCATTGTAGCCTCCAAAAAAGGAGAAAACGGATTGGCCCTGGGCAATGTAATCGGCTCCAATATCTTTAATATTTTAATGATTTTGGGAATTTCTTCTGCCATTCATCCGATCGCAGTGACGATTCAGTCTTCTTATGATTTAATTGTTTTAATTGTATTCAGTATTGCAGTATGGCTGATGGCCAGAACCAGAAAAGAAGTAAACAGGGGAGAAGGCATTGCGATGCTGGCCCTGTACTTTGGATATATGGTATATATCATTCTTCGATAAGATTCGCATCAAAATCAGAATATACGTATTCATGACTGCCCGAATGAAAATTCGGGCAAAAAAATGCTGCCGACAAAGATAAAATCTTCCGGCAGCTTTTTATGTATCTTAATGAGAAAAAGGGAGGAGAGCTGATAATTTCTTATCAGCTCGAGTATTATGAAAAAAATCTTGTAAACAAATTTACTTAGAAAAATCAGCGCTTGCTGTTTTCTATGGTTATAGTATAGTCAGAAACCGTGAAGAAATCATGTTAATTGTGTAAAAGGTTTTTGAATGAATTTTGAACAGTTTATGAACAGATGGACAAATTGTTGTTCCCATCCCACACCAACCCACTGACCTATCCCGCCTAAAACACATAGGGAACAAAGTCAAAGAAAATCACCCTTTCCGCAGTGATGTTGTATCATAAAAGTTGACACCCTATTCTCAAGGATTTTGATATATAATC
>CAUWCT010000116.1:0-2734 GCA_963557065.1 uncultured Lachnospiraceae bacterium
CGCAAAGCGGCCGTTCCAAAACGCATTTGCGACCGCCGGAGAGCGCAAAATGCACAGTATCTGGTTTATCCCTAAGGAGCCAACTTTAGACGGGTATAAAAATGCTATGAAAAGCTATGGGGGAGACATTGATCTGATAAAGGCCATGATGAACACCTATACGATTGTAATTCCCAAGGTAGTATTTACCGTTATCTCAGCGACTATTACGGCATATGGGTTTGCACGTTTTGAGTTTAAGGGAAAAAGAATTCTGTTTGCAGTGCTGATGTCCACCTTGTTTCTGCCTCAGGTGGTGTTAAATGTGCCTCAGTATATTATGTTTAACAAATTTGGCTGGATTAACCACCCATGGTATCTGGCATTAATTGTGCCCACCATTTTTGCGACGGATACCTATTTTGTATTTATGCTGATTCAGTTTTTAAGAAACATTCCCAGAGAATTGGAGGAGGCGGCAAAGATAGACGGATGTAACAGCATCAAGACACTGTGGTATGTAATCGTGCCTATGTTAAAGCCATCCATCGTGTCCTGCGCTCTGTTCCAGTTTATGTGGTCTTCCAATGACTTTATGGGTCCACTGCTGTATGTGAATACACCGGCCAGGTATCCGGCATCCATTTTTGTAAAGATGTCCATGGATGGAGATACAGGATTTGACTGGAATCGAGTGCTTGCCATGTCTCTGATATCCATCATCCCATCCCTGATTGTATTTTTCCTGGCTCAGGATTCCTTTATTGACGGTATTGCAGCTGGCGGTGTTAAGGGATAACTCTCACCACGTCACAATTTCATCAATAATGTCCCTCTGTTCCGCAGTGGATCTGGTCAGATAGATACGGGTGGTCTCAATGCTCTCATGGCCCAGAAGATCGGCCAGCAGGGAGATGTCATTGCACTTTCCAAGAAAGTTTTTTGCGAAACGGTGGCGGAACGAATGGGGATAGACCAGGTCTGGGTTGATCCTGTAGCGGACAGCCAGCTCTTTTAGATGAAGATTAATCCAACGGGGAGTCAGGGGCTTCCCGTTTTTATTTGTAAAGAGAAATCCGCTTTGTTTCCCGTTTTCAGAGTACCATGAAATCGCTTCCCGGCATAACCTATCTGGAAAATAGATTCGCCGTACTTTGCCTCCTTTGGAATATAAGTCCATATAATGCAGCTGCAGATGTTCCAGCTTTATCTGTATTAATTCCCCAACCCGCATACCGGTGGAGCCGAGAAAGTGGACCAGAAAATACCACTCCATGTTCTCATCGGCCAGGAGCCCTTCTTTCAGGCGGTCATAATCTTCCTGGGAAAGGACAGAGTCCAGATAGGATTTTTGCTGGGTGCGCACAGCCCGGAGCTGGTAGGAACAGGGAAAAGGGGGAGAATCTTCCGGCTGTCTGGAGAGAAAGCCAAGAAAGCGATTTATGGCGCTAATTCTGGCATTGACAGTTGCAGGCCGATAGTGGAGCATCAAATACTCCCGGTAGTCCTGAAGAGATTTTACGGAAAGACTGGGGAAATTTGAAAAAAAATGCCGCACAGTAAAAAGATAGGCAGTGATCGTATTTTGCGATAAACCGCCTTTTTTAAGATCTTCCTGAAATTCTGACAGAGTTTCTTCTATATTTATATTGCTTATCTGCATAATCAAAACTTCCTTATTGAGTTGATGGATAGGATTTACCAATCCACGATTTCGTTGACCATACGGGCTTGTTCTATGCTGGAACGGCGCAGGTAAATCCGGGTTGTTTCAATACTTTCATGGCCAAGCAGATCGGACAGCATGGCAATATCGCCCCCATGTTCAATAAAACTTTTGGCAAAACGATGGCGAAAAGAATGAGGATATACCAGATTGACATCCATTCCGTAACGCATGGCAAATTTTTTAAGCTGCCCTCTAATGCCGGCAGGAGTAATCCGATCTCCGAACCGATTGAGGAACAGGTATCCTTCGGGGCGGTTTTCCCTGGAAATCCAGGCCATGGTATCATTCCGAAGCGGGGAGGGAATGTAGATCCGCCGGGACTTACTGCCTTTTGAAAAAAGATCTTTGTATCCCTGATACACATCACAGGTGGAAATCTGAACCAGTTCGCTGACCCGCACTCCGGTGCAGGCCATATAGCGGATTACAAAATAGTAAAGATGTTCGCCATCGCGTTTGAGACAGGATTTTAAATATTCGTAATCCCCTTCGCTGATAATCCTGTCCAGATAGCTTTTCTGCTGCATATGGATCATGGAAACCCGTATATCTGTAATTCCCAGATGTTCTAAATAACAATTAATGGCCCGAATCCGCAGATTGACAGTCTGGGGCTTATAGTGCTCCAACAGGTAAACTTTATATAGCTGCAGGTTGGAAACACTCAGGCAAGGGTATAAGGAATAGAATTGTTCAACTGCATAAAGATAGACATGGATGGTGTTTGCAGACATGCTGTGAAGATGCAGATAATCCTTAAAAGCAGATAAATCAGCTGAATCCGCAGCATACGTCAAAAGGCTGTCAGACGCAATTTTTTCCATAAAGTCCTCCCCGAAAAGCTGTCTTATCAAATCATTATACACGATAAAGTGTCAAAAGCCATGAGAAAACCGGCAAAAAAATATAAAATTTCCCGATAATCAAAAGGAATTTACTTGGAAAATAGTTGGAGCCCCCTTCCAACTTGCGATAATTTCCCATATAGGAAGTATAATTGCCTCGTAATGCAAAAAGAAGGATTTC
>CAUWCT010000117.1:0-2199 GCA_963557065.1 uncultured Lachnospiraceae bacterium
TTTTGTTTTTGCTAAAATTAACTAAATGACATTGATGGCTGAACTGTTACAAAAAATAATCGTCCAAAGGAGATGCTATGCCAAAAACTGTTACCTACACTATTTTTCTTCCGAATCTGCCTGAAAATTTCAAACCATTTCGGATTGTACATCTGTCCGATCTTCATGGCCGGGAATTCGGCAGCCAAAACTGCCTTTTACTGGATTTAGTCAGGAACTTACATCCAGATCTGATCATTATGAGCGGCGATATGGTAAACGGAGGTCAAAAAAGCCGCGATATACAGGGCCGGCAGAATTTTTTAAAACTTTGCCGCGCTCTTTCCCCTCTGTGTCCGGTTCTGTACTCTTTGGGCAATCATGAACTGGAACTGCCGGATTCCCGTCTGGCTGTCTGGATGGAAAAAGTCAGACGCACCGGTGTTGCCGTATTGGATAATCAGAAAATCGATGTCACACATGATGCCGTCCGTTTTCCTGTTTTTGGCCTTACTATGCCCCTTTTATATTATAAAGATCCTTTGAAAAAGCCATACAGCCGCAAAGCCAACTGGACCTGCAAAGATATGGAGCGTATCTTTGGCTCTCTCCCTGTCTCCAATTCTAAACGTACAGGACCACCAATCCTTTTGGCACACAATCCCCTGTATTTTCCAGCCTACCGGGATTGGGGGGCTGCTCTTACCTTTTCAGGCCATGTCCATGGAGGAATTATACGCCTTCCCCTAATCGGCGGCGTCTTATCCCCTGACCTGTCCCTGTTTCCAGACTATGACGGCGGATTGTTTTCTGAATATTCTCCTGAGGACGACTCCCACACCCCAAAACAGATGATTGTCAGCCGGGGACTGTCAGACACATTTTTAAAACGTGTTTTCAATCCTATGGAAATCGTCTGCGCCGTTATCCGCCCAAAAACAAATCACAGCCACAGTTAATCCTCTTTCTTTTTCAACGCTCTGGTGTTTTTTTCCACCATCCTTCTGGCTGTCATAACCTGATGGCCGCAGCCCATACATTTTAAGCGGAAATCCTGACCTATCCGAAGGATTTCCCAATCTTTGCTGCCGCAGGGATGCGGTTTTTTTAACGTCACCACATCCCCCACTTCGTAATTATATTTTTCCATTACTTTCCTCCGGTCGATTTTCCTGCGAGAATCCGGTCAATGTTGTCTAATTCTTCCTGCTCAAAATCCAGATGATTCAAAGTCTGAATATTATCCCCCAACTGTTTTATACTGCTTGCCCCTATGAGCACAGAAGTCACCTCTCTGCGGCGCAGCACCCAGGCTAAGGCAAGCTGGGCTAATGACTGCCCCCTATTTTGTGCAAGTTCTGCCAATGCCTGTATTTTTTCCAGATTTTCCTCTGATAAATATCTGCCGCCAACGGTTGTTCCCTGCCTGGAAGCGCGGGAGCCCTCCGGAACCCCATGAAGATACTTGCCTGTCAACGCTCCCTGAGCCAGCGGGCTGTAAGCCATGCACCCCACTCCTTCTTGTTCTAAAAGAGGAAGCAAATGCGCTTCTATCTGGCGTTCAAACATATTGTAGCGAGGCTGATGAATGAGACATGGCGTTTTATTTTCTTTCAAAATGCGGATAGCCTCTGCCGCCTCTTGGGCACCATAGTTGGATATTCCCACGTACAAAGCTTTTCCCTGCCTCACTATATCGGAAAGCGCACCCATGGTTTCTTCTAAGGGAGTTTCAGGATCCGGGCGATGGTGATAAAACACATCCACATAATCCAGTCCCATTCTTTTTAAACTCTGGTCCAGACTGGCCATCAGATATTTTCTGGAACCCCAGTTGCCATAGGGTCCCGGCCAGAAATCATAACCTGCTTTTGTGGAGATAAACAATTCATCCCGATATGGTTTCAAGTCTGACTTCAAAATTTTGCCAAAATTCTCCTCTGCAAGCCCTCTGGCCGGATGTCCGTAGTTATTAGCCAGATCAAAGTGAGTAATCCCCCAGTCAAACGCCTGCAAAAGAATACTTCTCTGTTCCTCCAGCGGTTTTTCCAGTCCAAAATTCTGCCACAGTCCCAAAGAAATCCTTGGGAACAGCACGCCGCTGTTTCCGCTTCTTTTATATTCCATACACTCATATCTGTTTTCTGCCGCCTGATACATGAATGTCCTCCTCGTATAATAAGTTTGTAAGCAAGAAAACAGCTTACAGACTTATTCTTT
>CAUWCT010000118.1:0-1514 GCA_963557065.1 uncultured Lachnospiraceae bacterium
ACAAAGGCTTATAGCCGAAGCGCGAGCCACCCGTTAGACGGGTGGCAGCGACTTTTCATATTTTTGAATCTGTTTTATTCCGTTACTGCTTTTGCAATCGTCTCAGCCATAGATTCTAAAGCATCCATCTGGGGATCGGTAAGCACAGAGCGCAGACTGATAACAGACTCTAATACAGTCATATTTTTCATGGTTTCCAAAATCGCTTTCATTTGTTTAGAAGCAGTGCTTGCCCAGGAACCGTTGTCCAAGAGGGCCACAGTACGGTTTTGCAGATTTAAAGCTTTCATGTCCAGCAGCACATGCTCCATAGCCGGATACAGTCCTCCGTTATAGGTAGGAGCAGCCAGAACAATGTGACTGGCGCGGAAAGACTCTGAAATCACCTGGGAAACATGGGTGGAAGAAACGTCGTATACGGCAATATGCTTTACACCTTTTTCTGCCAGCATGGCAGCCAGAACATTAGCGGCGTTTTCAGTGTTGCCGTACATGGAGCCATAGAGGATGACAACCGATTTTTCTTCCGGAGTATAAGTGCTCCAAAGCTGATACTTGTCCAAAAGGTATGAAATGTTGCTTCTCCAGATAGGACCATGTAAGGGACAGATAATCTGAATATCCAGAGCGCTGAGTTTTTTAATGGCAGACTGAACCTGAACGCCGAATTTGCCTACAATATTGGTATAATATCTTCTGGCATCATCCAGCCAGTCTCTGTCAAAATCAATTTCATCATTAAAAATATTACCGTTTAATGCGCCGAAGGTGCCAAACGCATCTGCGGAAAACAGTACTTTTTCAGAAGACTCATAAGTAACCATAACTTCCGGCCAGTGTACCATGGGAGTCATGGAAAAGGTCAGGGTATGGGCACCGAGAGATAAAGTATCTCCATCTTTTACAACGACTGAATGCTCAGACAGGTCAGGAATAGAATAAAACTGTCCCATAATCTGGAATGTTTTGGCATTGCCCACGATTTTGACATTGGGATACAGAGCCATAATGTCTGCAATGGCAGAGCAGTGATCCGGTTCCATATGGTCTACAACAAGGTAGTCCAGAGAACGGCCGCCAAGGACGTGCTGAACATTTTCTAAAAACTGATTCCGGATGGAAGGATCCGCAGTATCCATAAGGGCGGTCTTTTCATCTACAATTACATAGGAATTGTAGGAGACTCCATTGGGAACAGGAAACAGGTTTTCAAATAGGGCAAGACGGCGATCGTTGCCTCCTACCCAGTGAATACTGTCAGTTACTTTTCTTGTACAATACATGAAAGTTCCACCTTTCTTTTATAAATAAAATATATGATAACTGTAATGAGAATTAGTTAAGACTTACTTACTTGTTCCAAATTCATTATTATACTATAAAATTTCCAAAATGTCACTGGTTTATGAATGATTTTTTTGTCTGAATCTTTCATGGTGGAACTGTTACGCAAAATAGGGGTGTCAAGCGTTTTTGAAAATGTCCCGAAAAACCTGAAACATTAGCCCCGATTC